>NZ_CP014835.1:1525000-2182100 GCF_001598035.1 Streptococcus halotolerans
TCACCTGTCTTGCGCTACTCATACCGGCATTCTCACTTCTATGCGTTCCAGCGCTCCTCACGGTACACCTTCTTCACACATAGAACGCTCTCCTACCATGACACTTTGTGTCATCCACAGCTTCGGTAATATGTTTTAGCCCCGGTACATTTTCGGCGCAGGGTCACTCGACTAGTGAGCTATTACGCACTCTTTGAATGAATAGCTGCTTCTAAGCTAACATCCTAGTTGTCTGTGCAACCCCACATCCTTTTCCACTTAACATATATTTGGGGACCTTAGCTGGTGGTCTGGGCTGTTTCCCTTTCGACTACGGATCTTAGCACTCGCAGTCTGACTGCCGATCATATCTCATTGGCATTCGGAGTTTATCTGAGATTGGTAATCCGGGATGGACCCCTCACCCAAACAGTGCTCTACCTCCAAGAGACTTAATATCGACGCTAGCCCTAAAGCTATTTCGGAGAGAACCAGCTATCTCCAAGTTCGTTTGGAATTTCTCCGCTACCCACAAGTCATCCAAGCACTTTTCAACGTGCCCTGGTTCGGTCCTCCAGTGAGTTTTACCTCACCTTCAACCTGCTCATGGGTAGGTCACATGGTTTCGGGTCTACACCATGATACTATTGCGCCCTATTAAGACTCGGTTTCCCTACGGCTCCGTCTCTTCAACTTAACCTCGCATCATAGCGTAACTCGCCGGTTCATTCTACAAAAGGCACGCTCTCACCCATTAACGGGCTCGAACTTGTTGTAGGCACACGGTTTCAGGTTCTATTTCACTCCCCTCCCGGGGTGCTTTTCACCTTTCCCTCACGGTACTGGTTCACTATCGGTCACTAGAGAGTATTTAGGGTTGGGAGATGGTCCTCCCAGATTCCGACGAGATTTCGCGTGTCTCGCCGTACTCAGGATACTGCTAGGGCTGTGCGTCATTTCAAGTACGAGGCTTTTACTCTCTTTGGCTGACCTTCCCAGGTCATTCCTCTATGACTTACAGTCCCACGTTGCAGTCCTACAACCCCGATGAGTAAACTCATCGGTTTGCCCTTCTGCCGTTTCGCTCGCCGCTACTAAGGCAATCGCGTTTGCTTTCTCTTCCTGCAGCTACTTAGATGTTTCAGTTCACTGCGTCTTCCTTCTCATAACCTTAACAGTTATGGATACTAGCCATCAGCTAGTGGGTTCCCCCATTCGGACATCTCTGGATCAGCGCTTACTTACAGCTCCCCAAAGCATTTCGTCGTTAGTCACGTCCTTCTTCGGCTTCTAGTGCCAAGGCATCCACCGTGCGCCCTTATTAACTTAACCTTATTTTTTTGATCTTCTCGATCTAAACTCATTTAATAATGACAGCGTTTCGGTTTATTTTCTTGTTACTTCTTCTACAATCTTTTCTAAAATTGTGGAATTTGATATAGATATTCAATTGTCAATGGACTATCTTGAATCTTACGATTCAATGGAGCCTAGCGGGATCGAACCGCTGACCTCCTGCGTGCAAAGCAGGCGCTCTCCCAGCTGAGCTAAGGCCCCACAAAGACCTCTCAAAACTAAATAAAGATCCCAAACGTGCTTCCATTTCCTTAGAAAGGAGGTGATCCAGCCGCACCTTCCGATACGGCTACCTTGTTACGACTTCACCCCAATCATCCATCCCACCTTAGGCGGCTGGCTCCTAATAGGTTACCTCACCGACTTCGGGTGTTACAAACTCTCGTGGTGTGACGGGCGGTGTGTACAAGGCCCGGGAACGTATTCACCGCGGCGTGCTGATCCGCGATTACTAGCGATTCCGACTTCATGTAGGCGAGTTGCAGCCTACAATCCGAACTGAGATCGGCTTTAAGAGATTAGCTGACTGTCACCAGTTCGCAACTCGTTGTACCGACCATTGTAGCACGTGTGTAGCCCAGGTCATAAGGGGCATGATGATTTGACGTCATCCCCACCTTCCTCCGGTTTATTACCGGCAGTCTCGCTAGAGTGCCCAACTTAATGATGGCAACTAACAATAGGGGTTGCGCTCGTTGCGGGACTTAACCCAACATCTCACGACACGAGCTGACGACAACCATGCACCACCTGTCTCCAGTGTTCCGAAGAAAAATCCTATCTCTAGGACGGTCACCGGGATGTCAAGACCTGGTAAGGTTCTTCGCGTTGCTTCGAATTAAACCACATGCTCCACCGCTTGTGCGGGCCCCCGTCAATTCCTTTGAGTTTCAACCTTGCGGTCGTACTCCCCAGGCGGAGTGCTTAATGCGTTAGCTGCGGCACTGAGTCCCGGAAAGGACCCAACACCTAGCACTCATCGTTTACGGCGTGGACTACCAGGGTATCTAATCCTGTTCGCTACCCACGCTTTCGAGCCTCAGTGTCAGTTACAGACCAGAGAGCCGCTTTCGCCACCGGTGTTCCTCCATATATCTACGCATTTCACCGCTACACATGGAATTCCACTCTCCCCTTCTGCACTCAAGTTTAACAGTTTCCAAAGCGTACAATGGTTGAGCCACTGCCTTTAACTTCAGACTTATTAAACCACCTGCGCTCGCTTTACGCCCAATAAATCCGGACAACGCTCGGGACCTACGTATTACCGCGGCTGCTGGCACGTAGTTAGCCGTCCCTTTCTGATAAGCTACCGTCACAGAGTAAACTTTCCACTCTTACTCCCGTTCTTCGCTTATAACAGAGCTTTACGATCCGAAAACCTTCTTCACTCACGCGGCGTTGCTCGGTCAGGGTTCCCCCCATTGCCGAAGATTCCCTACTGCTGCCTCCCGTAGGAGTCTGGGCCGTGTCTCAGTCCCAGTGTGGCCGATCACCCTCTCAGGTCGGCTATGTATCGAAGCCTTGGTAAGCCGTTACCTTACCAACTAGCTAATACAACGCAGGTCCATCTTTAAGTGGTGCACTTGCACCTTTTAAGTAGCTGACATGTGTCCGCCACTATTATGCGGTATTAGCTATCGTTTCCAATAGTTATCCCCCGCTTAAAGGTAGGTTACCTACGCGTTACTCACCCGTTCGCGACTCATTGATATCAAGTGTAGCAAGCTACGGTAGTTATCAATGCGTTCCACTTGCATGTATTAGGCACGCCGCCAGCGTTCGTCCTGAGCCAGGATCAAACTCTCATTAACTTGTTCGTTTGAACTGTACTCAGTCAGTTAACTTCTGACTTGTTCGTTTTTTATTGACAGGTTACTTACTGTAACCCGCACGTTTGGTTTCTTTATCCAGTTTTCAAAGGTCTTATCGTCTCCTAAGAGACAACTTCTTTATTCTATCAAACCACCTGAACTTTGTCAATAACTTTTTTTAACTTTTTTGAAAAAGCTTATGACGACTATGGGGCGATTGAGAACTTTTATATATTACTATATTTCAGCGAGGCTTGTCAAGCTATTTTTGTAACTTTTTCCAAATAATAATATTGTTGCTTTTAAGTGATTCTTGAACATCTATAATTCGCTGGTTTGATGAGCCTCTAAATTGTAACATGAGATTTCTTTTATTCCGATCATACCTGCCATCAACAAGAATGTCGATCAGTTTTAACATCTCCATCTTATCATCTGTCTCCAACATCATTTCTTCCCAAGTATAACCTGTCCAAGACCAAATATCTTTATTAGGCAATTCTGTCCTGATACGTTTTAAGAGAGGAATCAAAATACCTGTATTTAGGAAAGGTTCACCACCTAGTAGTGTTAAACCTTGTACATAGGGTTGGGATAGGTCTTCTATAATCCGTTCTTCCAACTCTTGTGTATATGGTATGCCGGCATTAAAAGACCAAGTAGCGACATTATAGCAGCCTTCACAATGAAACATACAGCCGGACACATATAAGGAATTTCTGACACCTTCACCATCAACAAAATTAAAAGCTTTATAATCTATTATTTTCCCTTGACTTAATTCTTCTGACTTCCATTCACCAGGTTTAGGATTGTTCATTGCTTGTTATCCAGTACCTTTCCATTTTATCAATACTATTTTCGAGAACGCCACCGTTAGCTAAAATGACTGCTCGACTAGCTGGATTATCTCGATGACAAGTCACTAAGATCTTTTGAATATTTTTAGTGTTTGCAATAGTGATTGCCTCTTTCAACATCTTTTTGGCAATACCTCGGCCTCTTTCACTTGGTCGAACTGAATAGCCAATATGTCCGCCTGTTGATAGTAACTTTTGATTCAAACGCAATCTAATGTTTAAAAAGCCAAGAGCTTGGTTTTTCTCATTAAAGGCTACAAACTGGATAGCTGGAATATTTTCTCCTAACAATCCAGCTTCTTGTAAGAGATTAGCTTCTAGCCAACCTTCAAAGTTATCCTGCTTGTCAGCAAAATTCCACAGGCCGCTAGTTGAACTGTCGGCTTTATGGTACTCCTCAATCATTTCCAGAATTGTTTTTCTATCAGCAATCGTTGGTCGGCGAATAATAAGATTATTCTGGTAAATCGACATTAAGCACTCCATTCGTTGCATTGGATTGGTTAATTTGGTGGCAAAGCCAATGAGTTAACAAACTGGATTGAGGGTTAACAGGATTTTGTTGGGTTTGAATAGCTTCAAGAAAGCTGTCAATAATGATCTCAAATCCTCTCTTGTATAGGGTCGTGTCCCAAGATCCAAATTGTTTTGTTAACCGATTTGTTTCTTTAAAAATAGTTAATTCATCTAAGTTTTCAAGATGATAGGTTTCTTCGGGTGTCTGAATCTCTATAATTTCTCTGCGACTACCTGATTGAAGATTCATCCCTACAATAGCAACTGATTGTTCTGTCTCGAGTATCACTGAAACCTGACTCAGGAGATTATTGTCTTTAATCACTTTAAAACGAGCTGAATTGATTTTATCATCAAGTAAGTATAAAGCTGTATCTAAAGGATGGATAAAAAAATCAAACAACTTAAATTGAAAATCTCCTACACGATTAATGTCATTTTTTTCAACAATAATACGTCGCTTGTTCTGTAGTTCTGTCATTTCAAAAACTCTCGGTGCAAAACGACGATTAAAACCTGCCATTAAAAAAGTGTTATTTTCTTGAGCTAATTGGTATAGCTTTTGGGAAGATTCATAGTCTTCTGTTAATGGTTTATCCATGTACACAGGAATTCCCAGTGCCAAAAATTGACTAGCGATATCAAAGTGTGCCTTAGTTGCCGCATGAATAAAAACGCCATCAAGCGGTGCTTTTAATAATGCTTCTAATGTTTCGTAAGTGTAAGATTGACCAAATAGAGTTGATGCTTGATGCCTAACATCACTATTTCGCGTAAAAAGATGCCACTCTATATCAGGTAATTGTCTCATATAAGGAAGATAAGCTTTTTTAGAAATCCCTCCAATACCAACAATTCCTATTTTTAACATGCCCTCTTCCTCCTGATCGTTATTTTTGCTTCACTTTAGCTTTTTTCAATAGCTCCTGTACACGCGCTTTTTTATCCGATTTCACTGTTGAATGTTTTTCATGAAAGCGTTGAACAAGTGCCTTTCCTTTATCATCTAACTGATATTTTCCCATGATTTTCCTTTTCTTTTACAATGATGAGCCATTCATATGCTTAACGCGGGCTGAAATTTCTTTATGTCTACCTTTGACCATCGGTCTAGCTTGTGGGTTACCAAGATAACCACATGTTCTTTTGACAACATCTGCTGTTTTAGGATCAGTATTACCGCAATTTGGACACTTAAATCCGCGTTCCGTTGGGTCAAAATCGCCTTCAAACTCGCAGAGATAGCACTTATCAATTGGGGTATTGGTTCCTAAATAGCCGACACGATCATAAGCATAGTCCCAGACAGCTTCAAGTGCTTTGGGATTTTGTTGTAGGACTGGATATTCACAATAATGAATAAATCCACCTGATGCTCCAGCTGCAGGGTAGTCTTTTTCAAAATCTAATTTTTCAAATGGCGTCGGATTTTTACGGATATCGTAATGGAAAGAATTAGTGTAATACTCCTTATCCGTAATATCTTTAACAACACCAAATTTTTCTGTATCTAGTCGGCAAAAACGGTCTGTTAAACTTTCTGACGGTGTTGAATAAACTGAAAAATGATAGTCATATTCATCAGACCAAGCTTCACAAGCTTCTTTCATTTGTCGAATGACATCCAACGTTAAATCTTTAGCAACTAGATTAGTTTCCCAGTTTGGACCATAGAAGACTGTTGCCACTTCATAAAGTCCGATATAGCCAAGTGAAACTGTTGCACGACGCTTATTAAACATTTGATTAACATCTTCAGTCTTGCCTAGTCGTTTTCCAAAAGCACCGTATTGATAGAGAATTGGAGCATTCGCTGGACTAGCTTCTCTAACACGATTAACACGATAAACAAGAGCGTCTTTAGCAATCTGCATTCTCTCCTTGAATAAATCCCAAAATTTATCGATATCTCCATCAGATTCCAAAGCAATACGAGGCAAGTTAAGCGTCACTACCCCAAGATTCATACGTCCCGAAGTCACATCTTGTCCATTTTCATCCTTCCATCCCTGTAAAAATGAGCGACATCCCATTGGTGCTTTGAATGAGCCTGTTAATTCGATGATTTTATCGTAAGAAACAATATCTGGATACATACGCTTGGTAGCACATTTAAGAGCCAGTTGTTTTATATCATAGTTAGGAGAATCAGGTTCCAGATTCAATCCTCGTTTAACGGTGAAAATCAATTTTGGAAAAATAGCCGTACGTTCTTCACTACCCAAACCCTTAATTCTAATGGCTAAAATAGCTTTTTGAATCTCGCGTTCAAACCAAGACGTCCCTAAACCAAAACCTAATGAGGTAAATGGGGTTTGACCATTTGAAGTAAAAAGTGTATTGATTTCATATTCCAAAGACTGCATCGCATCGTAAATATCTTTTTGCGTCTTTGCTTCTGCGTAAGCTTCTTGTTTTCCTTCAAGACCCCATTCCTTAGCTTCTTTTAAATGCTTTTCATAATTTAATTGAGCATAAGGTGCTAAAAATTCATCAATTCGATCTGCTGTACAGCCACCATACTGGCTAGAAGCAACATTGGCAATGATTTGTGCAATCTGAGCAGTCGCCGTTTGAATAGACTTAGGACTTTCAACATCAGCATTACCAATCTTGAAACCATTAGCTAGCATCCCTTTAAAATCAATCAAACAGCAGTTTG
Source organism: Streptococcus halotolerans (assembly GCF_001598035.1). Lineage (NCBI taxonomy): Bacteria > Bacillati > Bacillota > Bacilli > Lactobacillales > Streptococcaceae > Streptococcus > Streptococcus halotolerans. The sequence continues at coordinate 1,532,188 of NZ_CP014835.1, forward strand.
TCATTGGTGTATAAGGACTATAATCGAGATCATGAAAATGAATATCCCCTTTTTGATGAGCATTAGCCACGTGCATAGGTAACATTTTCAATCCAATGGCTTTACCAACAATCCCTGCCGTCAGGTCACGTTGGGTATTAAAAACATCACTATCTTTATTGGCATTTTCATTGACAATGGCTTTATCCCTACCAATTAATTTGTCAATAGCAGCATTGATATCCATTTCCTGATGTTTACGTTCCTGCTTTGATTTAGCAAACTCTTGATAAGCTCTCGCTAAATCTTCTTCTTGGTAATCTAATAATGTTTGAAGAGTTACTAATTGAATATCTTTTGTCTTTAGGGTTGGAGCATTATTTTTAGATAGTTTCTCTAAAATAACTTCCAAAATAGCGTGCCACTTTTCCTGACTTAACACAGAATTTGCCGTCATAGCTTTTTCAAGACTAGCAATTAATTTTTGGATATCAAAGGCAACTACTCTACCATCATACTTTTCAACTTGTTTTAAACTTGACATAGTTAAAGTTGTTTCCGCTATCATTTCTTCTTGCATTGTCATTGAAAAAACCTCCTGATAGATGTTATTATGACATAAGGAAACCAAAAAATCAATATATTGTGTCAAAAAAACTTTCAAGACACAATATATTGATTTTATTTTAATTTATAGATAATGAAAGAGTTTACTCCGTTTATCTTAATTCGTTTATAATGTCTCGAAATATTGTTCGCTATAGACTTGTTAATTGTCATCCCTTTTTTAACGATGAAAAACTCAGCATTATCTTGAAGCAAGCTATCTTCTAAACTTTGTTTATTTTTAGACGTTACCGTGTACAAATCTGGAATAGAAAATTTTGATGTGGATTGTCTTTCTGATTGCAAATAAACAGTAGCCTGATTATCCCAAATATAGATTTTTGAAGTCTTATCAGTATTTTTTGATATAAATGAAGTCAGTTCTTGTCGCTCATTGATGTTTTGAGACTCTAGGTAATAATGGTATCCTAGCTGACCTACAACGCCGACAAGCAAAATTAGAGGTAATAAATAAGCTTTTGTAAAATAACTATAGAAAAACTGTTTTGCTAAAGATCCTCGCCTGTTACGACGATGTGTTCTACTAGATAAACTTGATTGATAATCCTTGACTAGACGACGACTTGATAAAATAATACCTTGCACAATCACAAACAAGAGGTAATAACTATTAAAAGTTTGTGACAGAAGTGCGTAAATGCTATAAACCATAATAGAGCTAATTAAAATAATCTTTACTGGTGTAAAATCATTTCGATTATCTCTCATAAATCCAAGATAAAGTCCTGAAGAAAGGACAAGAATGAGTTGAAAAATAGCAGTGATTATAACATTCTCGTGACCAGATTGAAACACCGTTAAGTTAAACAAAATTGGCTGTGCAATATACTCTGCCAATAATTGTTCATTAAAAATAAAATAACCAACAATATATCCAATTAAGATTGATCCAAAAATAAAACATAAAGCTTGATAAAATCCGCGTGCAAAACGTTTTGACTTGAGGTTAAAAATGAGAATAGTAATATTCGAAATTAACCAAAAGACTAAAAGACGCGGTTCAATAAATAGCCCTACTGTACTTACAACACCAAAAATAATAAAGCACTCATCTTTAACTCGATTCTTAAAATAAGATATTAAGAACCAAATCATACTTAGAAGAAATGGAAAAGCCCATTGAATAGGGTGAAGCCCTCCAAATCCCAGAATGAGATTAAAAAGATAAAACAATAAATTCATGGCAACTGCCAATTCATTTGACTGAGTTACATCAATAATAATCTTGTACAGGTAGCGCCCAGAAATATAGTAGGCTAAAAAATGAATGGCTATCAACCATAAGTTAGCCCCTAAAAAGTATGACAATGCTATCACAGCGTAATATAGAAAACCACCTGTTGCATAAATGTCATTGTAAGGCAGAACACCTTTTGACATCATTAGGCCCGTATAAAGATTTTGCGTTTGTTCCACTGTTGAAAAATCTTTGATAACTGGCAATAAGATAGACACGGTACTAACCATAGCACTCAAGAGGATCACATAAAAATGAGCCAATCCACCAATTTTAGTACTTGTTTTTTTATCAAAAGAATCTATATCATCTAAGGGTATCGTGCTATTTTCCTGGTAACTTGTTGCCACTAGTGTTCTCCTTATTTTAACTTCTTAACAAAGTATAACAGAATTTACACGTTAGTCAATTTTTCCAAAAGTAGAGCATATCTTTGAATATCTCTAAAATAATGATAATTTTTTTCTTGATAGTGCTTCATAAATTGCTTTTCTTCTTCCGTTAAATCTAACGGTATCATACAAGTTATTTTCATCTCACTTATTCATTCGGAAAAATATGATGCTTTCGTAGTATTAACTCATAAAAGAAAAGACCCGATTAAAAATCGGATCAATAGCTTAATTTTCATCTATAAAACTATTAAATACTTCTTCAATCATATCCCATTCAACATCTGAGTCTTCTGGAATGGGTTGAAGATCACCTTCTGTACCATCTTCATTTTCAGTAAATGAGTAGGCCTGGATTTCAATTTCACCGTTATCATCTTCTTGTGCTCCAGCTGGAACCAATAGAACATAATTTTTACCAAACTCTTCTTTACCATCAATAGTAAGTAAAATTTCAAATAAACTTTCGTTACCTTGGTCATCAACTAAAGTAATAACTTCTGGTTCGTGTTCATGATTATGATTATCTGCCATCTTTTCTCCTTAAATTTAAAACATACGATCTAAATAGTTTTGCAAAATCAACTGTGCTGCTAATTTATCGATAACTTTTTTACGTTTGCCACGGCTAATATCTGCCTGCTCAACTAGCATTCTCTCAGCCTGTACGGTTGTTAGGCGTTCATCTTGATAGTCAACAGGAAGTTCAAAACGTTCCTTGATTAAGTCCCCATAAAGTTTACTTGCTTCTACACGTGGACCCTCAGAATTATTCATATTCTTCGGAAGACCTACGACAAACTTATCAACTTTGTATTCAGAAACCAATTCAGCTAGGCGCTTTAGACCATATTCTTTATTTTCTTCGTCAATTGCGATAATTTCGATACCCTGAGCTGTAAACCCTAAAGGATCACTTACAGCTACTCCTACCGTCTTCGAACCAACATCAAGTCCCATTATTCTCATTAAAGTTCTACACCATTATTAACAAGATAAGAACGTACCAATTCTTCTACAATCTCATCTCGTTCATATTTTCTAATCTGATTTCGAGCGTCATTGTAACGTGGAATGTAAGCTGGGTCCCCACTGAGAACGTAGCCCACGATTTGGTTGATTGGATTATAGCCTTTTTCAGCTAAGGAATGATAAACATTTGATAGGGTTTCGCTAATCTCTTTACGGTTAGCATCATCTAAATTAAAACGCACAGTTTCATCTGTAAATCCCATACCTACACCTTCTTTCTCACAAGCTTTTGATTGTTAATTATAGCATAATTAACATTTAAAGACAACTAAAACAATACCAACGGACACTTCGTATAAGTTATTGAAGAATATTAGAATTTTATCTGACTTCATGATAAGATAAGAACATGACTAAAAATGAACAACGAAAAAAAATGATTTTGAAAATGAAATGTTTTTCACAAGATGTTCTGCAAAAAAATAAAGCTGATGCCCTGCTTTTAGAAAAATTAATTTCTACTACTTCTTATCAAAATGCCAAGGTTGTTGCCACCTATCTTTCAACAGCCAATGAATTTAATACTAACCTTTTTATTTCACAAGCTATTAAGGATAAAAAGACGGTTGTTATTCCAAAAACTTATCCCAAAGGTAAAATGATTTTTGTAAAATATGATAAAAATCAATTACAAAAAACATCCTTTGGTCTCTTAGAACCAATATCAGATATAGAAGTTAAAAAGTCTGATATTGATTTTATCCATGTCCCTGGAGTTGTTTTTTCCCCTGATGGCTATAGAATTGGTTATGGTGCCGGGTATTTTGATCGCTATTTAGCAGACTATACTGGCGAGACTATCAGTACTATCTATCCATTCCAACTCCAACACTTTCCAAAAGATTCATTCGATATTCCGGTTAAAAAACTACTACAATAATGTCTACATTAAAAAAATCACCTATCACCATTTTATTTACCATCTGCATTTCCCTCGTCTTCTTATGTATGCAACTGTTACATCCTGGAAATGCTGAAAGCGCCTATGTCATCTATCGTTTTGGTGGATTAATTGGGAGCGTGCTAAAAGAAAACATGTCCCATTTTTGGCGTCTTTTGACACCCATTTTCGTTCATATCGGTTGGGAACATTTCCTATTTAATACTGTCACCCTTTTCTTCCTTGGACAATTGTCTGAAAGACTGTACGGGCATGCAAAATTCTTTATTCTATTTCTTCTATCTGGCCTGATGGGAAACGTATTTGTGCTATTATTTACCCCTGATGTCATTGTGGCAGGCGCATCTACTTCAATTTTTGGTCTTTTCGCTGCCATTGTTGTCACGGGTTACTTCAGTAAAAATAACAATCTAAGAAATCTCAGTAATTCTTACAGAACTCTTATTATTGTCAATCTTATTTTCAATCTAATCACTCCCAATGTCAGTGTTGTTGGACATCTAGGAGGTCTAATTGGAGGTCTTTTGTTAGGCATAACATTCAGCCCTAAAAAAGAAACTAACCTATCTTTATTTTCTAAAATCATATCCCTTATTGTCTATTTTTTCATTCTAATTAGTCTAACTATATTTGCCATAACCCATTAATATAAGGAAAAAGCACTTATGCTACGTTTTTTAATACCAACTGCTAAAGAAATGGTCGAGAAAAAACCAGAAAAAATTAAAAAAATATATTCAAATAACACTAGGAAAATTATAGACGAAATGTCACAAAAAGATTTGAACGAATTACTCTCTATTTATCATTTCAAAAAAGAAGAGACTGCTCTAAAAGAACAAAGACGTTGGCGTGATATCACTTCAGACACAAGTTTCTCCTACAAGGCACTTGACCTTTACAATGGTTTAATGTACCGAACACTAAAAACAGACCTATCAAATGATGCCAAAAAATACCTTAATCAGACAACATTTATCACAACAGCATTATATGGCATAATTCCAATCTCTGAATCTATTAAGCCCCATCGGCTGGATTTTAATACATCTCTATCGATCAATAACCAATCTTTAAAAAAACTTTGGAAAAAAGACTACGATAATTTTATAGAATCACACGAACAAGAAACAATCATTTCACTATTATCATCGGAATTTGAGACTGTTTTTTCGACAATAAATCGGCAAAAGTTAATAAAAGTTAGATTCTACGAGCAAGACCATTCAGGAAAATGGAAACAACACTCCACTATCTCCAAAAAAGGACGTGGTTACTTTCTAAAAGCAGCCGCAATGGAGGAGTGTCAAACAATAAAGGATTTAAAAGCGCTCTCCTTTGAAGGCTATCATTTCAAAGAATCTAATAATCAAAACGAATTAATCTATATTCGAAAGGTTTAAATCATCTACTACAGCACACTATCACAACCAAAACTACCAGCTTGAGCAAGATCTCAAACTGGTCTTTTTTCTATCCTTCTGAAAGTTCTCTCAATTGTCTTAAGAGTTCACTACGTCCCTTGAAACGTTCCCCACTTAACAATAACTCAACAAGATGCTTCTTTTGAACCGGTAATTGTTCGCGTAATCTGAGTAACTGATCTTTCAAAATAATCTTCTCATCTATCCCCAAACCTCCTTGAGAGATAGAGTGGCTCAAAGTTGACACTTCTTCATAAGGTAAACGATTAAGTCTTCTTTTATCACTTTCTTGAGATCTTAGAACATCCTTTAAGTAACTTGAAAATTTTGTTTTAAAACACGCAAAGAACAAAGAACGGCAATTCAAGCAAGACGGTTTATCCTGAATCAAACGAAATAAGCAAATCATTCCTTCCTGCTCCCAATCATTAACTTCCCAAAGATGGATATGATACTGTCGCATAAACTTAAAAACAATTGGTCGAATTAACTGGCACAATTCATCGAATGGTAGTTCTCTTAACGATAACTCATCATTAAACATATTATAACCTCATTTCTATTAATAAGGTCATTATACAGGGCTAACAAGAATGACAACATGACATAAATGTCATATTTTGAAAAGACAGCACTGTTCTTTTCAATTTTTATAAAATGCTTTACTAGGATCTGAATGGAAAATCTTGACCTTGGGCAAAGCATGAGCCAAGCACTTACCAATACGGACATAGATTAAGTCCGCATTACAATCGCTTCAAGTGGCTTTTCTTGGTTAAACTGCCTATTCATATTTGGAATAAATGTGGCATTTTTCCCTTTGGAATGAGGTTTGAAGTCAGCATTCTGATAGACCGAAACTAACTTTAGCCACTCCATGATACAACGATACGATAACCGAACTACTGCGGCTATTGATTCTACAGTTTGGCAATAATAGTTAGAACGAGAAATATTCAGCCAATGACACATGGCTGAAATGCTGTATTTGTCCTCACTGCAGTGGGTATAGAAACACATATGATTTTTCAAAGACGTCAACCATTCCACGCCTCGACATCCAAGGCATGCCAACAGTACTGAGACTCAAAAAACGACACTTTTAATACAAATGCTGCCAAAAAGTCATTATTACTCAAACACGTTTGGTCAAAAAGAACCACCAGATCTCACAATGTGTCTGACAGAAAACCACTCAACTTCATACTGAAAAACGAACTAACACAGACATCGCTAACCCCCTCCTTATTGCCCTCTCTGCTGTCCAACGGCAGTTATTAGTACATTCACTATCAAGGAGGATTAGAATTGATCATATGACAGGCACTCCTAGGATAAATGCTCACGAAACAATGGAAAATGTTATCGCTCAGGAGTTTAAAACCAGAAAGATTATCACTATGCTGGAAAATAACCGACAAATAACAATCAAAAACCATTTTTTAAGTCCCTCGAAAGATTCGTGAACAAGTCAAGGTGATGACTGTAAACATATCTGGTAGCTATATCCTTATAATCAAAAAATGATTTCCAAAAGCTCAGGCTCAGATGATCTGAATCGCTTTCACATCGTACAGCACACCTAGGACGGCTTATGTGAGCTACTAGGTTTGCCAGTATGAAATCGTTCAATGATACTCTCTATCCTATATCAAAACGTCTAACCACTTTGAAGCCACAAAACACACTAATATTAGTAGTGAGGAAATCTCCGACGGGAGAGAGTACTCACTACTTTTTCGTTATGTTAAAGTAGAGGTGTCTTGTTAAGTCGCGGGGTGTTTTGACGCTAGACGTCGTAATAAAAACTGGCAAGACACCTGTTTTAGGGAGAATGTTATCAAAGTATGTGGGACGCTAGACGTCGAGTATTGAAAATGACATCACTAAAACAAGGAATCAAACAAGATAAAGAGGTAGTATCATGCGTACAGTATTTGGGATTGATGTGAGTAAAACAAGTTCAGAAGTGGCCATTCTAGTCAACGGTGAGAAGGTTCACGGTTACACCATGCCTAATGATTCTATCGGCTTTAATCAGCTTCTAGGAGACTTGAAAACTGTCCCTAATCCTGAGAGATTGTCTTTGAAGCGACAGGCGTCTATTCTCGTCGTCTTCAGGCTTTTCTTGAGGAAAATGGCTACGCCTATACTCGACTCAATCCGCTGGAAGCTAAGAAGCAACTGGATAGCCTACGTGTCCGTAAAACCGATAAAATGGACGCTGAAAAGTTAGCACAGTCTCAGTTTGTACTGAATCGAAAACCAACCTATGTACAACAAGAAATCTATCAACATCTACGTGATTTAAGTCGCTTTTACCAAAATCTGACAGAAGATATTGTCCGTACAAAAAACCGTCTACACAAGGTCTTGCAGGTCACTTTCCCTGAGTTAGAAAACCTCTTATCGACACCAACTGGTGAACAGTACTGGCATTTGGTCATGGCTTTTCCGTGCAAAGTGTTTGTATTGAGCTTAACTCAAAGTCAGTTAATCGATAGCATTCGTCAATCTACGACCAAACGCATTTCCGAAAAGCGTGTCGAGTATCTGGCTGATAAACTGACAGAACTCGCTAAACAGTCCTACTGTGCTGTCAAGAAAACTTCTCCAATGCTTGAAGAGGTCCGTTACTATGCGCAAGAACTGATTAGATTGTCTGAACGCAGACAGGCTGTTCTGGATGAAATGGTAATTCTAGCCAAACCTTTGCCTGAATATGACATCTTACTATCTATTCCTGGTATCGCTGAAACAACAGCGACAAGCATTATAGGCGAACTCGGTGACATTCGCCGTTTTCAGTCTGCCAATCAAATCAACGCCTTTATTGGGATTGATCTAAGACACTATGAATCTGGGAACTTCTTAGCCAAAGAACACATCACCAAACGCGGGAACCCTTACGCAAGAAAGATTCTATTCAAGTGCATCCACAACATTGCTGCAGCTAGTCACACTAATCCTTGCCATATCGCAGATTTCTATGAGAAACGAAAAAGACAATCGCAGATGACTTCAACTAAGCCACATACGATTGCCTCTATACATCGCCTCATCAGGACAATGTATTACCTCATAACGCATAACAAACGTTACGATTATACTGCGACCCAAAATCGGTAAAGTAGTCTATGCCCTAGTATTGTAACACCTTATCAAAAAATTGCCAACATAAGGTGTTGTTTTGGCATGTTCTTTTTTAACTAAATGAGTGACGGAAATGAGTCAGTAATCTCTATACAGTCACTGTATGATCATATTTTTAAGTTAAACCCTTGATAAACTTGACAAATGGTAGAAAGAGAGAACCAATCTGATTCTCTCTCGGTGTTAACTGTAAGCGCCCAATAACGAGGTATATTGAAAAACATTCCAAAGTCAAGTTGACTCTGGAAACTTTTCTATTTGCAATTGTTCTGAATTCGTTCAGTCCACGGTAAAATAAGCCTTTAGAACGTCCTTATTTGCGAGGTTTTCCTCGTTAGGAAGATGTTCTAGAAGATAAGTCATGTATTTCACAGTGTTGAGGTCAACTGGCTATCGCTTTCTAAGACTCTATAGCTGATTTCATCCGCATGGAGAATGGGCTGTTCCAACAACTTCTCACGAAGAAGGTCATAAAGTGGCTCGAAATAATAATGACTAGATTTGATGTGCCAATTAGCGATTTCTTTGCGTGTGATAGGCAAGCCAAGTTTATTCCAATCCTCTTCTTGGCGGTAGTTCGGTACCTTGAGATTGAATTTCTGATGAATCGTTTGAGCAATGATGGAAGCAGAGCCTAGGCTGTGAGCCAACGGTGCTTTCGGAACAGGAGCTTTGATAAGCTTATCGCTCAGATTCTTCTGACTACACGTCTGACATTTGTAAGCATGTTGGACATGATCAATCCGCTTCAATTGCGCAGGAATAAAGACCAACTCTTGTCTTTGAACGGTTGAACCAATCTCCTTTAACCGACCATGACACTCTGGACAAGTGCAGTCTTCCCCCTGTAATTCGTGATGAACAATCTCTGGAGTGAACTGACTAAAAATAGCCTGACGAACTCCCTTAACTTTCTTACGTTTATAGGTAATGGTTTCTGTTTCACCTGGGTAAGTCAGCGTCTTCTTCAGGCAGCTGTTCTTCGTCAAAGAGACTTAGTTGACCGTTAACTTGAATAGATTTCTCAGATGACTTGCCATAAAGTTTCTGAGTCAAATAGGCAACCTGTTCACGCAGGAGGGTGAGTTCATTAGCCATCATTTCAATGGTTTTTGTTAAATTTTCAACAACTTTATCTTGTGAGCTCATAACTATCCTCCCGTTTTCTTAATTATACCGAAAGAAAAGCCATAATTTCAATAGAAATCACGACTTTTTGTAGGTTTTATTTTAGGGCTTATCGAAAATCCCTTCATGAGCCAGTCAACTTGTTCAGGCGTCAGGGCTTTGACCTCGTTTTCATGACTCGGCCAGGTCAGTTTCCCATTCTCAAAACGCTTATAGAGCAGCCAAAATCCTTGACCATCCCAATAGAGGGCCTTGAAGCGATCTTTGCGTCCACCACAAAACAGAAAGACCTGACCTGAGAAGGGATCTAGGGCAAACTGACGTTTAATCAGATAGGCGAGCGAATCAATCCCCTGCCTCATATCTGTTTTGCCACAGACAAGATAGACCTTTCCTAAATCACCGAGATGAATCGACATAGAGCAATACCTTATCTAAAATAGTTTCCAGTGTTTCTTGACGAAGAGATTGGAACAAGCTTAGTTCAACTTTTCCAATACGCAGTTTCAGTACTATCTCGTTTTTCTTTTTCTTCTCAAAGCGACGAGATTGGGGCGTTTCCAAAGGAACGATAGGTTGTGTCATCACAATAGCCTCCAATTCTGTTTTCTATTAACAGTATACTGGAGAACTGACAATTTCGGTAGATACCTCCTTATGGCGCGGTTACCTATAAGTCAACCCACTACAATATAGCAAAATGAAGTAAAAACAGTACATTTGTGATATCCTATTTTTATGGCATATTCACTAGATTTTCGTAAAAAAGTTCTCGCCTACTGTGACAAAACTGGCAGTATTTCTGAAGCATCTGCTGTTTTCCAAATCTCACGCAACACCATTTATCAATGGCTAAAACTAAAAGAAAAAACAGGCGAGCTTAATCATCAAGTTAAAGGAACTAAGCCAAGAAAAGTTGATAGAGATAAATTAAAGGACTATCTTGAAACTCATCCAGATGCTTATTTGACTGAAATAGCTTCTGTATTCGGCTGTCATCCAACCACTATCCATTACGCTCTCAAAGCCATGGGGTATACTCGAAAAAAAGAGCACTACCTACCACGAACAAGACCCTGAAAAAGTAGCCCTGTTTCTTAAAGAATTGAATAATCTAGGGAACCTGACTCCTGTTTATATTGATGAGACAGGGTTTGAGACCTATTTTTATCGAGAATATGGTCGCTCCTTGAAAGGTCAGGTGATAAAAGGTAAGGTCTGTGGAAGAAGATACCAACGGATATCTTTAGTGGCAGGTCTCATAAATGGTGAGCTTATAGCTCCGATGATACTATGACTAGTGATCTTTTCGAAGCTTGGTTCCAAAAATTCTTACTCCCCATTTTGGAGACGCCATCAGTTATCATTATGGACAATGCAACGTTTCATAGAATGAGCAGATTAAAGGTTTTGTCTAAGGAGCAGGGGCATAGAGTTTTACCTCTTCCTCCGTACTCACCTGAGTACAATCCCATCGAGAAAACATGGGCTTACATTAAAAAACATCTCAGAAAAGTATTGCCAAATAGCCATACTTTCATTGAGGCACTTTTGTCCTGCTCTTGTTTCAGTTGACTATAATGAGCCAAAAATTCGATATTCTTCGTACAAATTTTACACAAATAGAAAAGAAACGCTGATACATCAACGTTTCTAGCTATTTTATACTCCGCCAACAGGGCTCGAACCTGTGACATCATGATTAACAGTCATGCGCTCTACCAACTGAGCTATGGCGGATAAAAGCTAAGCAACTACCTTATCTAACAGGGGGCAACCCCCAACTACTTCCGGCGTACTAGGGCTTAACTACTGTGTTCGGCATGGGTACAGGTGTATCTCCTAGGCTATCGTCACTTAACTAATCTGAGTGGATAATCCATTCAAAATTGAATACCTATATTCTAACAAGTTATCCTTTATCTGTCAATATTGTCTTCGGTTTACTTTGGATAAGTCCTCGAGCGATTAGTATTAGTCCGCTACATGTGTCACCACACTTACACTTCTAACCTATCTACCTGATCTTCTCTCAGGGCTCTTACTAACTTAATGTTATGGGAAATCTCATCTTGAGGGGGGCTTCGCACTTAGATGCTTTCAGCGCTTATCCCTTCCCTACATAGCTACCCAGCGATGCCTCTGGCGAGACAACTGGTACACCAGCGGTAAGTCCACTCTGGTCCTCTCGTACTAGGAGCAGATCCTCTCAAATTTCCTACGCCCGCGACGGATAGGGACCGAACTGTCTCACGACGTTCTGAACCCAGCTCGCGTGCCGCTTTAATGGGCGAACAGCCCAACCCTTGGGACCGACTACAGCCCCAGGATGCGACGAGCCGACATCGAGGTGCCAAACCTCCCCGTCGATGTGAACTCTTGGGGGAGATAAGCCTGTTATCCCCAGGGTAGCTTTTATCCGTTGAGCGATGGCCCTTCCATGCGGAACCACCGGATCACTAAGCCCGACTTTCGTCCCTGCTCGAGTTGTTGCTCTCGCAGTCAAGCTCCCTTATACCTTTACACTCTGCGAATGATTTCCAACCATTCTGAGGGAACCTTTGGGCGCCTCCGTTACCTTTTAGGAGGCGACCGCCCCAGTCAAACTGCCCGTCAGACACTGTCTCCGATAGGGATTACCTATCCGGGTTAGAGTAGCCATAACACAAGGGTAGTATCCCAACAGCGCCTCATTTGAAACTGGCGTCCCAAACTCTTCGGCTCCTACCTATCCTGTACATGTGGTACAGATACTCAATATCAAACTGCAGTAAAGCTCCATGGGGTCTTTCCGTCCTGTCGCGGGTAACCTGCATCTTCACAGGTACTAAAATTTCACCGAGTCTCTCGTTGAGACAGTGCCCAAATCATTACGCCTTTCGTGCGGGTCGGAACTTACCCGACAAGGAATTTCGCTACCTTAGGACCGTTATAGTTACGGCCGCCGTTTACTGGGGCTTCAATTCATACCTTCGAGTCTTACTCTAAGCACTCCTCTTAACCTTCCAGCACCGGGCAGGCGTCACCCCCTATACATCATCTTACGATTTAGCAGAGAGCTGTGTTTTTGATAAACAGTTGCTTGGGCCTATTCACTGCGGCTGTCTCTAGACAGCACCCCTTCTCCCGAAGTTACGGGGTCATTTTGCCGAGTTCCTTAACGAGAGTTCTCTCGATCACCTGAGGCTACTCGCCTCGACTACCTGTGTCGGTTTGCGGTACGGGTAGAGTATAATTATCGCTAGAAGCTTTTCTTGGCAGTGTGACATCACTCACTTCGCTACTTAATTTCGCTCCCCATCACAGCTCAATGTTATAGTTAGAAGCATTTGACTCCTAACACACCTCACTGCTTAGCCGGACTCTTCCAATCGTCCGGTTGAGTTAGCCTACTGCGTCCCTCCATCACTATATACTCTAGTACAGGAATATCAACCTGTTGGCCATCGGATACACCTTTCGGTCTCTCCTTAGGTCCCGACTAACCCAGGGCGGACGAGCCTTCCCCTGGAAACCTTAGTCTTACGGTGGACAGGATTCTCACCTGTCTTGCGCTACTCATACCGGCATTCTCACTTCTATGCGTTCCAGCGCTCCTCACGGTACACCTTCTTCACACATAGAACGCTCTCCTACCATGACACTTTGTGTCATCCACAGCTTCGGTAATATGTTTTAGCCCCGGTACATTTTCGGCGCAGGGTCACTCGACTAGTGAGCTATTACGCACTCTTTGAATGAATAGCTGCTTCTAAGCTAACATCCTAGTTGTCTGTGCAACCCCACATCCTTTTCCACTTAACATATATTTGGGGACCTTAGCTGGTGGTCTGGGCTGTTTCCCTTTCGACTACGGATCTTAGCACTCGCAGTCTGACTGCCGATCATATCTCATTGGCATTCGGAGTTTATCTGAGATTGGTAATCCGGGATGGACCCCTCACCCAAACAGTGCTCTACCTCCAAGAGACTTAATATCGACGCTAGCCCTAAAGCTATTTCGGAGAGAACCAGCTATCTCCAAGTTCGTTTGGAATTTCTCCGCTACCCACAAGTCATCCAAGCACTTTTCAACGTGCCCTGGTTCGGTCCTCCAGTGAGTTTTACCTCACCTTCAACCTGCTCATGGGTAGGTCACATGGTTTCGGGTCTACACCATGATACTATTGCGCCCTATTAAGACTCGGTTTCCCTACGGCTCCGTCTCTTCAACTTAACCTCGCATCATAGCGTAACTCGCCGGTTCATTCTACAAAAGGCACGCTCTCACCCATTAACGGGCTCGAACTTGTTGTAGGCACACGGTTTCAGGTTCTATTTCACTCCCCTCCCGGGGTGCTTTTCACCTTTCCCTCACGGTACTGGTTCACTATCGGTCACTAGAGAGTATTTAGGGTTGGGAGATGGTCCTCCCAGATTCCGACGAGATTTCGCGTGTCTCGCCGTACTCAGGATACTGCTAGGGCTGTGCGTCATTTCAAGTACGAGGCTTTTACTCTCTTTGGCTGACCTTCCCAGGTCATTCCTCTATGACTTACAGTCCCACGTTGCAGTCCTACAACCCCGATGAGTAAACTCATCGGTTTGCCCTTCTGCCGTTTCGCTCGCCGCTACTAAGGCAATCGCGTTTGCTTTCTCTTCCTGCAGCTACTTAGATGTTTCAGTTCACTGCGTCTTCCTTCTCATAACCTTAACAGTTATGGATACTAGCCATCAGCTAGTGGGTTCCCCCATTCGGACATCTCTGGATCAGCGCTTACTTACAGCTCCCCAAAGCATTTCGTCGTTAGTCACGTCCTTCTTCGGCTTCTAGTGCCAAGGCATCCACCGTGCGCCCTTATTAACTTAACCTTATTTTTTTGATCTTCTCGATCTAAACTCATTTAATAATGACAGCGTTTCGGTTTATTTTCTTGTTACTTCTTCTACAATCTTTTCTAAAATTGTGGAATTTGATATAGATATTCAATTGTCAATGGACTATCTTGAATCTTACGATTCAATGGAGCCTAGCGGGATCGAACCGCTGACCTCCTGCGTGCAAAGCAGGCGCTCTCCCAGCTGAGCTAAGGCCCCACAAAGACCTCTCAAAACTAAATAAAGATCCCAAACGTGCTTCCATTTCCTTAGAAAGGAGGTGATCCAGCCGCACCTTCCGATACGGCTACCTTGTTACGACTTCACCCCAATCATCCATCCCACCTTAGGCGGCTGGCTCCTAATAGGTTACCTCACCGACTTCGGGTGTTACAAACTCTCGTGGTGTGACGGGCGGTGTGTACAAGGCCCGGGAACGTATTCACCGCGGCGTGCTGATCCGCGATTACTAGCGATTCCGACTTCATGTAGGCGAGTTGCAGCCTACAATCCGAACTGAGATCGGCTTTAAGAGATTAGCTGACTGTCACCAGTTCGCAACTCGTTGTACCGACCATTGTAGCACGTGTGTAGCCCAGGTCATAAGGGGCATGATGATTTGACGTCATCCCCACCTTCCTCCGGTTTATTACCGGCAGTCTCGCTAGAGTGCCCAACTTAATGATGGCAACTAACAATAGGGGTTGCGCTCGTTGCGGGACTTAACCCAACATCTCACGACACGAGCTGACGACAACCATGCACCACCTGTCTCCAGTGTTCCGAAGAAAAATCCTATCTCTAGGACGGTCACCGGGATGTCAAGACCTGGTAAGGTTCTTCGCGTTGCTTCGAATTAAACCACATGCTCCACCGCTTGTGCGGGCCCCCGTCAATTCCTTTGAGTTTCAACCTTGCGGTCGTACTCCCCAGGCGGAGTGCTTAATGCGTTAGCTGCGGCACTGAGTCCCGGAAAGGACCCAACACCTAGCACTCATCGTTTACGGCGTGGACTACCAGGGTATCTAATCCTGTTCGCTACCCACGCTTTCGAGCCTCAGTGTCAGTTACAGACCAGAGAGCCGCTTTCGCC
Source organism: Streptococcus halotolerans (assembly GCF_001598035.1). Lineage (NCBI taxonomy): Bacteria > Bacillati > Bacillota > Bacilli > Lactobacillales > Streptococcaceae > Streptococcus > Streptococcus halotolerans. Next base: position 1,548,011 of record NZ_CP014835.1, read on the forward strand.
ACCGGTGTTCCTCCATATATCTACGCATTTCACCGCTACACATGGAATTCCACTCTCCCCTTCTGCACTCAAGTTTAACAGTTTCCAAAGCGTACAATGGTTGAGCCACTGCCTTTAACTTCAGACTTATTAAACCACCTGCGCTCGCTTTACGCCCAATAAATCCGGACAACGCTCGGGACCTACGTATTACCGCGGCTGCTGGCACGTAGTTAGCCGTCCCTTTCTGATAAGCTACCGTCACAGAGTAAACTTTCCACTCTTACTCCCGTTCTTCGCTTATAACAGAGCTTTACGATCCGAAAACCTTCTTCACTCACGCGGCGTTGCTCGGTCAGGGTTCCCCCCATTGCCGAAGATTCCCTACTGCTGCCTCCCGTAGGAGTCTGGGCCGTGTCTCAGTCCCAGTGTGGCCGATCACCCTCTCAGGTCGGCTATGTATCGAAGCCTTGGTAAGCCGTTACCTTACCAACTAGCTAATACAACGCAGGTCCATCTTTAAGTGGTGCACTTGCACCTTTTAAGTAGCTGACATGTGTCCGCCACTATTATGCGGTATTAGCTATCGTTTCCAATAGTTATCCCCCGCTTAAAGGTAGGTTACCTACGCGTTACTCACCCGTTCGCGACTCATTGATATCAAGTGTAGCAAGCTACGGTAGTTATCAATGCGTTCCACTTGCATGTATTAGGCACGCCGCCAGCGTTCGTCCTGAGCCAGGATCAAACTCTCATTAACTTGTTCGTTTGAACTGTACTCAGTCAGTTAACTTCTGACTTGTTCGTTTTTTATTGACAGGTTACTTACTGTAACCCGCACGTTTGGTTTCTTTATCCAGTTTTCAAAGGTCTTATCGTCTCCTAAGAGACAACTTCTTTATTTTAACAAACTCCCTAAACTTTGTCAATAACTTTTTTCAACTTTTTTGCAAAAGCTTATGACGACTATGGGGCGATTGAGAACTTTTATATATTACTATATTTCAGCGAGGCTTGTCAATAGGTTTTTTCGGTTTTTTAAACTTCAATAATTTTTCCCTGTTGTCAAGTTAAGTGCAACACAGTGTTCATCAGACTAAGTCAATAATTCTTAAACTGTTTGAGCTAGCTCAAACAGTTTTTTAGAAGACTGATAGTTGTGTATTCTTCTTGGTTTATCATTAATAGCTTGGGTATACATCTCTAAGTCATCTAGAGTAAGTCCTTTAAGTGAGACTCCTTTTGGTATAAACTCTCTAAGCAAACCATTGAAGTTTTCATTTGTTCCACGTTCGTGAGATGAATAAGCATGTGCAAAGTAGATATCAACACCCTCTAGGTCGCTTAGTAAAGCAAATTCACTTCCATTATCAGCTGTTATTGATTTTATTGGATAGCTTTTCATGTAGTCTAAAACAGCCTGATTAACGTACTCAGCTCTCTTTTTAGGAAGTTTAAGGGTGAGTGCAAAACGAGTCTGCCTCTCAACTAGAGTTATAATAGAAGGCTCTCTAGCAGTCTTTAAACCAAGAACAGAATCAATCTCCCAGTGCCCAAAAGTTGAACGATCGTTGATATCATCTGGTCTCTTCTCAATAGAAGTTCCAAGGTATTTCTTAGTTGATGGGCGGCTCTTAGTCTTTTTACGAATGCGGACAACTTTAGGCAGGTCAATTGGTTTGATGTCCAATAAACCTTGGTGGATGTAATTGTAAAGCGTCTTGGTGCTGGGAACAACTTCCTCAGGATGCTCAAGCTTATAAGAATAGGTAAAAGTATCTACACTATGAATTCTGGGTTTAGCTTGCATAGCTTCTGTGAAAGCTAACAAGAAAGCTTCTGATACTTTCTCAAGTTTCAGATAGTAACTTCCTTTTCTACCCTCAGAATAACGAATCTGAGCAGTTTCTGCGACATATTGTTCGTAGTAAACTTTCTTTCCGTTGATCTGTTTAACTTGCCTGACAGTTCCACGCTTGAGTTCACGGTAGATGGTAGAGCGATTTCGGCTCAAACGTTTCGCAATTTCAGCTGGTTTCAATCCTTCTGAAAGATAGGCTTCCATTTTCCCACGTTCTGCTTCAGAAAGATGGTGATAGGCTTGTTTTGTGGTAGAATGATTAGTGGACATGTTCATATTTCCTTTATACTTTGTTTGGCGACTTTAGTATATCAGAGGAACATGTCTTTTCTGTTGCACTTCATTTTACAACGCGGGATCTACTATACAACGCCAAGAATTTATCTTTGACCCTGTACAATTGAAGTGAATTGATCATATCCGACGGGCCTATAAGTATCAGGCTTGTAGCGAGAACAATCTTAGCGATAAACTAGTCCCTAGGCACCTTTAGCCCACCATGACAATCTGGACAAGTACAGTCTTCCCCCTGTAATTCGTGATGAACAATCTCTGGAGTGAACTGACTAAAAATAGCCTGACGAACTCCCTTAACTTTCTTACGTTTATAGGTGATAGTTTCTGTTTCAACTGGGCAAGTCAGAATCTTCTTCAGGAAGTTCTTCTTGACCAAAGAGACTCAGTTGGCCTTCCATTTGAGGACGCTTCTCAGAAGATTTGCCATAAAGCTTTTGTGTCAGATAAGCCACTTGTTCACGAAGGAGAGTGAGTTCATTAGCCATCATTTCAATGGTCTTTGTTAAATTTTCAACAACTTTATCTTGTGAGCTCATAACTATCCTCCCATTTTTCTTTATTATACCGAAAGAAAAGCCATGATTTCAATAGAAATCACGACTTTTTGTAGGTTTTATTTTAGGGCTTATCGAAAATCCCTTCATGAGCCAGTCAACTTGTTCAGGCGTCAGGGCTTTGACCTCGTTTTCATGACTCGGCCAGGTCAGTTTCCCATTCTCAAAACGCTTATAGAGCAGCCAAAATCCTTGACCATCCCAATAGAGGGCCTTGAAACGGTCTTTGCGTCCACCACAAAACAGAAAGACCTGACCTGAGAAGGGATCTAGGGCAAATTGACGTTTAATCAGATAGGCGAGCGAATCAATCCCCTGCCTCATATCTGTTTTGCCACAGACAAGATAGACCTTTCCTAAATCACCGAGATGAATCGCCATAGAGCAATACCTTATCTAAAATAGTTTCCAGTGTTTCTTGATGAAACGATTGGAACAAGCTTAGTTCAACTTTTCCAATACGCATTTTCAGTACTATCTCGTTTTTCTTTTTTTTTCTCAAAGCGACGAGTTTGTGGCGTTTCCAAAGGAACGATAGGTTGTGTCATCACAATAGCCTCCAATTCTATTTTCTACTAACAGTATACTGGAGGAGTAAGAGGATGACTAGATACCTTGTTATGGAGCGCTTACTAAGGCTCTTACTAAGCTTGACAATCATGACCACCCGTCTAACGGGTGGTTTGAACCGGGGCTATAAGCCCACATTACCAGCCAGCGCCTAAAGACGCTGGCTTTCACTTTGTTCAAGCCTCACTGCTCTTGACTCGTCGCTAGCCTCTCAAAGAGACAGTGGTACTACTTGCCACTATCCCTAAAGGGATCTTCATACTCTTTCACACTCAACTTATCTAGTGCTATATCATGCTTCTCTTGCTCTTGAATATATTTCTTTATCGTGGCTTCATTGAGACCAACCGTACTCACGTAATATCCCTCTGCCCAAAAATGGCGGTTCCCAAATTTATATTTTAAATTGGCGTGTTTATCAAACATCATTAAGGCACTTTTACCTTTTAAGTATCCCATGAAACTTGATACACTTATTCGTGGTGGGATGCTCACTAGCATATGAACATGGTCTGGCATCAGATGTCCTTCTATAAGTTCTACCCCCTTATAACTGCATAATCGGCGAAATATCTCGCCCAAACTGCTTCTATATTGATTATAAATGACTTTTCGTCTATACTTAGGGGTAAACACAATGTGATATTTACACATCCATTTTGTGTGTGATAAACTATGTGCCTTTTGTGCCATATCATTATCTCCTTTCGCTTTACAGTAGGCTTGAACACCTTTATTGTATCGCGTTTGGAGATTTTTTTGTATAACAGTCGATGCGCACCCGCTGAAAAGGCAACACTTTTCTGTACAATTTTTATAAAGTGTTTTTGTTAAGCGATCACTCGCCTAGCCATGGGGGTTTGATAGTTGAGACTACCGTGAATGCGATGATGATTCCACCAGTGGACGTAGTCCTTGGTTTTGAGAGTTAGTTCTTCAAGCGAATGAAAGATTTCTTGATTAATAAACTCAATTTTAAAGGAACGATAAGTACTTTCAGCCACGGCATTATCATAAGGACAGCCTGCTTGACTAAGTGAACGGGTAATTCCAAATGCTCCTAACACCTCATCAATCAGCTGATTATCAAACTCCTTACCACGATCAGAATGGAAAAGATTGACCTTGGTTAGGGCATAAGGGATACTCTGAATCGCTTGCTTTACGAGCTCTGCAGTCTTCTGCCAACCGACTGACAGACCAATGATTTCACGACTATAGAGGTCTATTATCAAGCAAACATAAGCCCAGCGCTTACCAACACGGACATAAGTCAAGTCTGTTACAATCGCTTCAAGTGGTCTTTCTTGATTGAATTGTCTGGCTAAGCGATTTGGAATGGGTGCTTCATTTTTCCCTTTAGAATGCGACTTGAAGGTAGTCTGCTGGTAAACAGATACGAGATTCCATCGCTTCATGATCCGACGAATGCGACGACGAGACAAGAGGATTCCTTCTGTTTCCAGACATTTCTTGATCTTTCGAGCACCATATCTAGATTTGCTCTCAAGGAAAATCTGCTTAACTTTTTCTTCAAGCTCAGTTTCCGATACTGGCTCTATGGCTTTGTAGTAATAGCTAGAACGAGGGAGGTTCAACCAACGACACATGGCTGAAATGCTGTATTTATCCTTGTTAGCAGTGATTATTTGCCTTTTTGTGCCATAATCACTGCCGCTTGCTTTAGGATGTCTAGCTGCATTTCGAGTTCTTTATTGCGTTTTCTAAGGGCTATGAGCTCCCGTTGGTCATTTGTTAGATTATCAACCGATTTGAAGGAACCAGTTGTTTTAGCTTGTCTCACCCATTTGTCAAAGGTTGAGGGGGTTAAATCATATTCTTTGATGATTTCGCTACGTTTCATACCTGCATTGTGAAGGTCAACGATTTGTTGTTTAAAGTCATCAGTGAATTGACGACGTACTCTTCTAGACATACATTTCTCCTGTTTTTGATTACTATTAGAACACTTTATAAATTCTGTCTAGTTTAGTGTAACCGATTCAGCGGGTGGTTTATTTGTCTCGCACCTATCGGAGCGAGACTGGGCTTAAAGCCACATAAATGGGCTCTATAATTTCTGTAGTGGGTAAATTCCCCTTGGAGATTATGGAGTCTTTTTGAATATAGCAAAAAAGTCCCATATGACTTATAATGAAGAGCAACCAAACCACTCATTAGAAAGACTCATATGGAACAATTAGATTATATCAAAGATTCACTTGACATTAAAGACCCTAACATCACTTTTGAAAAGACATTTGACAAGTTCTTCACTCACAGAGAATATCATGCCAAGTTAGATTATAATGCCCCGCAATGCCCTGATTGTCAAGGAAAAATGACAAAGTACGACTTCCAAAAGCCATGCAAAATTCCCTATCTGGAAATGGCGGGTTGTAAAGTACTGATTCGTCTCAAAAAGCGTCGCTTCAAATGTCAAGCGTGTGGGAAAATGGCTGTCGCTAAGACCTCTCTCGTCAGAGAAAATCACCAGATTCCCAACATCATTAACCACAAAATCACCGACAAACTCATGAGTCGTGAGGCAATGACAAAAATCGCTGAAGACCTGTCTGTCTCTGTGTCAACCGTCTATCGGCAACTCAACCGCTTTGAATGCAAGACCGATTTAACCTGGTTACCTGAGAACATGTCCTGGGATGAGTATGCTTTCAAGAAGGGAAAGATGAGCTTTATTGCCCAAGATTTCGATGCTAACAAGATTATCGCTATCCTTGATGGGCGGACGCAAGCTGTCATCAGAAATCATTTCATGCGGTATTCTCACAAGGTGCGCAGTCGTGTCAAAGTCATCACCATGGATATGTTTAGTCCCTATTATGACATCGCTAAGCAACTGTTTCCTAAGGCGAAGATTGTTCTCGATAGGTTCCACATTGTTCAACAGTTATCTCGTGCCATGAACCGTTTCCGTATCCAAATCATGAACCAATTTGAGCATCAATCTTACGAATATAAGGCCTTGAAACGTTACTGGAAACTCATCCAACAAGATAGTCGTAACCTAAACGATAAACGATTTTATCGCCCGACTTTTTGCATGCACTTGACCAATCAAGAGATTGTGCAACGTCTTTTGAGCTACTCTGATGAGCTACGTCACCACTATGAACTCTTCCAATGCCTTCTCTTTCATTTCCAAGAAAAGCAGGAGAAACACTTCTTTGAACTCATTTCTGATACCATCAAACAGGTCCATCCCATCTTCAAGACCGTCTTGTCAACCTTTCTAAAAGACAAAGAGAAGATTATTAATGCTCTGAAACTACCTTATTCCAATGCCAAACTAGAGGCGACCAACAACCTTATTAAAGTCATTAAGCGAAATGCTTTTGGCTTTAGGAACTTTGAAAACTTCAAAAAACGGATTTATCTTGCTTTGAACACAACAAAAGAGAAGACCAAACTGGTCCTCTCTCGGTGTTAGCTATAAGTCAACCCACTACAGTTGACAAAGAGCCCATAAATGAACCAAAAAACGACCTGCTTCGGGTCGTTTTTTGATAAATGCAACTAACAGATATCAAGAAATACTTTTTTCCCATAAGATCTAGGGCTAGGTATTACTTCCTATTCTTCTGTCATTTTTTCTTTGATTTCATCGTATGATAAAGCATGTGCTTCTTTATCATCATCTGCTTCTTCAGGCATTTTTCCTGTTTCGTAGATTGATTTAATTTGAGCAGCATCCAATGTTTCATACTTAAGAAGAGCCTCTGCAATCAATTTATGCGTTTCACGATTTTCGTTAATGATATCAGCTGCTTTATTGCGCGCATCATTAAGTAGTTCACGAACTTCATCATCAATCATTTGAGCTGTTTCTGGCGAATATGATTTTTCTGGAGACAATTGTCCTGCCATCATCGAATGGTTGCCTTCATATTGGACAGGGCCAAGTTTATCACTCATTCCATATTCTGTCACCATAGCGCGAGCCATTTGACTTGCTTGCTCAAAGTCATTTGAAGCACCAGTAGTCTGAACGTTGAAAATTATCTCTTCAGCTACGCGCCCACCCATTAAGCCCGCTAATTGCTCTTTCATATCATCTTTAGATAGGAGCATTTGGTCTTCTTTAGGAAGGGCAATCATGTAACCGCCTGCACGTCCACGTGGTACAATGGTTACTTTATGTACTACTCGAGCATTTGAAAGTACTAAACCAACAATCGTATGACCAGCTTCATGGAATGCTACTAATTCACGATCACGTTGCGATACCGACTTATCTTTCTTAGATGGACCGGCAATAACACGGTCCTCAGCTTCATCAATATCAGAAGCATCAATCACTTTTTTATCTCGTCGAGCAGCAACAAGGGCGGCTTCATTAAGAACATTTTCTAAATCTGCACCGACAAATCCTGGTGTTTGCTGAGCAACAACTTTCAAATCAACATCTTCTGCTAATGGTTTATTTTTAGCGTGAACACGTAAAATTGCTTCTCGTCCCTTAACATCTGGTTGTCCCACAAGAACCTTTCGGTCAAAACGTCCCGGACGTAGAAGAGCTGGATCAAGCACATCACTACGGTTGGTTGCAGCGATGACGATGATACTTTCATTGCCTTCAAAACCATCCATCTCAATAAGCAGTTGGTTGAGTGTCTGTTCACGTTCGTCGTTTCCTCCGCCCATTCCAGCTCCACGACGACGACCAACCGCATCAATCTCATCAATAAAGATAATTGCTCGTTCAGCTTTTTTGGCATCTTCGAAAAGCGAACGGACACGGCTTGCACCGACACCAACAAACATTTCAACAAAATCAGATCCTGAAATGCTAAAGAACGGAACACCTGCTTCACCTGCTACGGCTTTTGCAAGAAGAGTTTTACCGGTACCTGGAGGACCCTCTAGTAAGACACCTGAAGGAATACGCGCCCCAAGAGCTTTATATTTTTTAGGATTTTTCAGGAAATCAACAACTTCTACAAGTTCTTGTTTCTCTTCTTCTGCACCGGCAACATCTGAGAAGCGAACTTTTACATTGCCTTCACTCTGAGTCTTGGCTTTATTTTTACCAAAACTCATCGCTCCTCGTGCTCCACCGCCACCTTGATTCATCATCATACTAAAGAAAGCAATCATGACGACCAGCGGTAAAAAGCTCATAATAATAGAAATCCAAGTCCCACTAGAACTTTCTTGTTTTACTTTGATGTTAACGTCTGCATCATCCGCTGCTTTTTGAAGTGTATTTAACGTAGAGTCACTATACAAAATTGTACTTGTAAAACTTTTGACTTCTCGTTTAGAATCGCCTAAAAAAGCTAAGTCTGTGGATGTTTTTGCTTTTTTAGCTTTTTTATATTGTCCAGTTACTTCTAAAACAGTGCCACTAGGCTGGTAGGTAACAGTTTTAATATCGCCTTTTTTTAGTTGTTTAACTAAATTACTGTAGCTAATGCGCTGGCTTTGAGAATTACTTCCACTAAAATAATATTGAAATGCTGTTACCACAGAGACGATGATCAATATATATAGTAGAGAGTTTTTCACAAAACCGTTATTGTTTTTATTATTCATTAAACGGAGTGACCTTCTAATTTTTTATTTTGTGTAGATTTCTTCTTTTAGAACACCTACGTATGGGAGATTACGATAATTTTCATTATAATCTAAACCAAAACCAACGATGAATTCATTTGGAATATTGTAACAAATATAATCCGCATCGATGTCGACAACTCGACCTTCGGGTTTATCAAATAGTGTCGCAATTTTAACAGAGTTAGCTTTACGGTACTTAAACATATCTCGCAAATAAAGAAGCGTACGGCCAGTGTCAATGATATCTTCTATGAAAATAACATCACGCCCTTCAATATTTGTATCCACATCTTTAAGGATTTTAACTTCACCACTAGATGTCGTTCCACCATGGTAGCTAGAAACAACCATAAAATCAACTTCAACATGCGTATCAATATGCTTAATGAGTTCTGCCATAAAAGGAACTGCGCCTTTTAATACACCAACAAGTAAAGGATTTTTTCCTGCGTAATCTTTTGTTAATTGCGCACCAAGTTCTTTTGACTTGGCTATAATTTCTTCTTCTGAGTAAAGAACTTTTTTTATATCTTGTTCTAACATAGTTGTTCACCATTCTACATTTTTTGAATATACAATCTGCCCTTCATTATACCATGATAATAAGGATTACTCAAATATGTTTTTCCCTGACATATCACTGCCACAACGTGCTTATCTTGCTCAACAATGATTGTTCTTTGCCTATCTGCCTCATGTATCTTTTCATCAATAAAGAATCGTCTCAATTTTTTGGATATATTTTTAACCAGAATTCTATCACCTGGTTTTCGATGTCTTAAAAGAACTGGATTTTTAGAGGGTAATGGAATAGACTCCAAATAATCTTTGGGGGTCTCACCATGTGAGAAAGAATACTGCTCTAAAGTGGCTAATGAGCCATATTCTAACAAAACTTCTTGTAACTGACTATCCGTCTCTGGACTGATTTTATAAATGCTATAACGTTCATTACTTTTTTTGAAATAATAGTGATTTTTTAAGGGAAAATCATAACTCTTAGCATTATTCAGATTAGACAGTAATTGTTCAAATTGTGATTGTCCCATTTGTAAATCAGGAAATTCGGACAGATACTCCTCCAGTAAAAAACGCTGAACAGCAGGTGTTTGTTGTCGAAAAACGAAACAATCTTGCTTATCAATAACCTTAGTTAAATCTTGTAAAGCCTCTATTAACAAAGACATATCCTGACCATGTCTTAATATCGCTTGATTGATATTAGGATTTTCTTGCCTTAGTTCCGGTAAATAATGATTTCTAATGCGATTTCTCAAATAATCATTTTCTTGGTTACTCGAATCTTCAAAATGAAAAATATCGGGAAAATCTTTTTTAGAAAAGGGTAGAAGAGGTCTAATTAACTCTCCGTTAGCAAAAGCTTGTTTTTCTCTTATTCCTGCTTGGTATCGGAGCTTACTGCCACGGATTAGTCGCATGAAAATCGTCTCAATTTGATCATCTGCATGATGAGCTGTTACCAATGCTGTGTAACCGTCCCTTTGCATAATGTCTTTAAAAAAGTTATAGCGAAAGTCACGCGCTTTTTTCTCAGTAAATTTTCCTTGGAAATGCCCTAAATAAAAAGGAACATTATGGTTATCAGCCCAATCTTTGAGATAAGTTTCTTCCATTTGAGAGGCTTCTCTTTGATGATGATTCACATGAGCTACGGCAATATCGATGTTAAGTGTTTCACGTGAAACATATAAAAAGTGCAGTAGATTCATTGAATCTACTCCACCTGAAACAGCTATAAGCACCTTTTGATGGGAGGCAAAAAATTGCTTTTTTTGAACATGTTTTAAAAAATCAATTCGTTTAATCATTTTAAAATCTCATAAATATCATCTGCAATATCGGTTATGTCATCGTAATCGGCTTTATTTGTCATAATGGTTATGATAAATGGTGATTGCGTATAAATAATAGCAGCATCATGTTTGTATTCGTAGGCGTCTCCAATTTTATGAGAAACTTTATCTGAAATATTTTTTGAAATCCGCTTATTATCAAAATCTGTTTTTGACAAATCATCAAGAACAAAACCATTTTGATGATAGAGAGCTTCTAACACTGTATTGATGGTTTCTGGTGAAACATCACGTTTTTTCATATCCCAAGTTCTTCCTGAAATTGTCTTTATCTGGTTTTGAAAATCTGGTCCAAATTGATCTGTAACATAGTAAGCTAGCATATTACTTGCAACATTGTCCGATTGTTGGGCTACTTTCTTCATTAAATCAGCAACAGTATATTCTTTATTATCTGCCTTTTTAGGAAGACTGCCACTTCCGCTAGGATCGTAAGCACCATAAAAATCGTTAACTTTAGAAATGTATTTGAACTTGGTATCCTTACTGATTTTTCCTTGATTGATTGCCTCTTGTGTATAGTATAAAACAGGAAGTTTAGCCAAACTTGCTGCATACATTACCTTTTCAGCATTAATGGCAGCGACTTGTCCAGTTTCCAATTGTTTAACACTAATACCATAGTCAGCTTTTTGGTATTTTTTTGTCAAGACATCTTGGACTTTCTCCATTCTGGTATCCTGATTAGAAATCAGATGTCCTTCAATCCAACCATATTGATCCAACTGATAATAAGTTCCACTATGTGTTGTAGCTACTGCAGTTACCTTAACTTGTGTGTAGTCTTTGGGTTTCTGGGAAACTTCTTTACTCCCCTTGACGAAAGGACTATCATAAATGCTGTCAACCTTTCGTGTCCAATAAGTTCCTGACAATGGCATCTGGTCTAATACAACATCCTGATAATAAAGGGTTTCATCAGCTAACATGTAAGTCTGATCTGCCAAATGAAAAACAGGTAAGCCCAATAGATTTACTTCAACAGATTGAATCATTAAAGGGTCATCTGGTGATAATGTTTTTACAGGCGTTTTTAAATCTGCATCTTTATAAACTGGGACAGATGTTTTTAAAACTGGATTTTTTGGAATTTGTAATCCAGTTGTCGGCGAGATAGCTGTTTGTGATAATTGATATCTTTGAGTATCGGTCAAACTAAAATCAACATCAGTGCTAATAACAGGAAGAGTTTTAAAGAAAAAAGGAAGTAGCATAAAAAGGACTATTTTCTTCATCTAGTCTTTCTCTTCCTCACTTTCTCCTTGCCTTAAGGCATTATTTTTTTCTGAGAGTTCTTCTAATTTTTCATCGGAATATTGTAAGAACTTCTCTATCGTTTCAATTAAATTTTCCATTATTTCGGTAATAAATCTGGAACAGGGAAAATCATCTCCCCGTCCTTAGAGTAATAATATTTTGCTCGAGCGTATTTAGCAGCAAAATCCTTATCTTTCAAACTATCTGCTAATTTTTTCTTATCTTTTACTTCCTTAGAAACAGATTGGTAATCTTTTTTTAGCTGGATGACACGAGCTTTCTTTTCTTGCAACTTATGATAACTGCTTATGAGATTATAAGTTGGTAATATGAAAAGGAGCATTACGATCAACAGTAATCCACCCATAAATCGATGACGCTTAGCATGTTCCTCGACTTCATAACGCCGTTTGAGCTTTTCATCTTTGATATAATCATTATTCAACTGAACAACGTTAGGCTTCTTCATTAACTTCTACTCGCTTTTCACTAATGATTTCATACATTTTTTCAGCATCTTCTTTTTTAGTGCTGTCTTTCATCTCTAACACACGAACAGTTAATAGTTTATTCCCAAAACGAACTTCAATCTCATCATCTATTCTGAGATCAGTCGATGATTTTGCTAAAACACCATTAACTTTAATGCGACCTTTATCAGCCACTTCTTTGGCCACTGGACGACGCTTGATGATTCGTGATACTTTTAAATATTTGTCTAAACGCATACCTTGCTCCTTTTGAGACTGTCCCCTTTATTCTAGCATTATTTTGGAAAAATATCAGGGCTTATAGTATACATTATCAAAATAAAAAAGAGAGCCCTGAGCTCTCCTACCAAAATATCAAGGCTGAAACCACTGTACCTGCAAAAAAGATAATATAAACAGCGAAAAGTAAAGTTACTCCAAACCAAAGTTCACTTGAAATACTTGTCTTTGCTTTTTTATCTGGATTTAAGAAATTGAGAATATCCGCATAAGTCTGTAAATCACGATTTTTCAAAATATAAAAGACTTGAAAAGCTGAATAAATCATAAGGCAGGCTAAAAACCCTAAAATCGGAGCGACTACCCCTGTAGAGAAACGATAGCGCGTCGGTACAGCCACTGAAAAAAGAAACCACGACATCCCTCCAACAATAAGCCACTTCTTGAACTGCGATTGACCAACTTGATTTTCCATAATATCAACATCTCCTTTGATTAGATTATCTAAGGAGACATCGAAAAAGGTTGCTATCAGTAACAGTGAGTTGATATCGGGATAGGTGCGTCCACGTTCCCAGTTAGAAATTGTTTGACGTGACACATAGAGTTTCTCTGCCAATTCTTCTTGAGAGAGTTTTTTACTCTTTCTTAAACCAACTAAACGATTGTGTAGCTCCATTTTGTTCTCCTTGATACTTTTAGTCTAACCAAGTGCTACTCAGTTTACCATACAAGCTCTTTGTCGTGAGACCTTTTTGATGTCAAAAGGTTTTGTCAAAGTGCTCTTATGCCTTATTTTTCATTTTTCGTTCTTTGATTTCAGAAAATCCTTGACTAAACTGGATCAATTCTTCTAAAATCTCGTAGTCTTTTTTATTTCGGATATCGAAAATCACTTCGATTTTGCCTTGATTTTCACTGATACGAGCCTTGAGATTGGTTTTCGAAAGGGCTTCAAAGTAATCTTGAGTTAAAAACAAGGTTTGGGTGACTTTTTCAAAGCGAACAATCAACTGATTATCTTTACGGTCAACTAATTGTGTAAAGACACTGTCAAGGTAGTTTTTGACAAGCCCTATTTCAAGGAGATAAGCCACTTGATCAGGATATTCTCCAAATCGGTCAATCAACTCATCTTGAAGTTCCTCATAGGCAGCGCGTGAATCCATTTCACGAATACGTTTATAAATTTCAATTTTTTGACGCTCATCTGAAATGTAATCTGTTGGGAGATACGCATCAATGTGTAAATTAAGCTCGGCATTGCCTTTCTGACGAACTTGTGATTTACCTTGTTTCTTCAAAATGGCATCCTCTAAAAGTTGGGAATACATTTCAAAACCAACGGAATCAATGAAACCACTTTGTGATGCTCCTAGGATATTGCCGGCTCCACGAATCGATAAATCACGCATGGCAATTTTAAAACCTGATCCAAGTTCTGTAAAGCCTTTAATAGCATCTAAACGTTTCTCGGAAACTTCAGTTAAAACTTTATCAGGTCGGTACATAAGGTAGGCATAGGCAATACGATTAGAGCGTCCCACACGTCCACGAAGTTGATACAAGGTTGACAATCCCATGTGGTCTGCATTTTCGATGAAGAGGGTATTAACGTTAGAAATATCAACACCTGTTTCTATAATAGTTGTCGCTACCAAGACATCATAAACGCCAGCAATAAAGTCTAAAAGGGTATTTTCCAGTTGAATTTCACTCATCTGACCATGAACAAATCCAATACTGGCTTCTGGAACTATCTCTTGTAATTCGGATACTTTTTGTTCAACTGTGTCAACTTTATTGTAAACATAGAAAACTTGCCCACCACGGTCTAATTCTCTCAAGATACCATCTCGAACCATTCCAAAATTTGTTTCCAGCACATACGTTTGAACGGGATAACGATTTGTTGGAGGGGTTTCAATAACTGATAAATCTCGAATACCAAGCATTGACATATGAAGTGTTCGAGGAATTGGGGTCGCAGTCAACGTCAAGACATCAACCTTAGTCTTTAATTCTTTCAACGTTTCCTTATGCTTGACACCGAACCGTTGTTCTTCATCAATCACTATCAAACCTAAATCTGAAAATGTAACATCTTTGGAAAGAAGACGATGTGTCCCAATAATAATATCCACTTGTCCTTTAGATAATTCTTCTAAAATAAGGGTCTGCTCTTTCTTACTTCTAAACCGACTGAGCTCTTCAATCTTGACAGCTTGATTGTCAAAACGCTCTTTAAAGTTGACATAATGTTGATGAGCCAAGACTGTTGTTGGGACTAAAATAGCCACTTGCTTACCATCATTGACTGCTTTGAAGGCTGCTCGCATAGCGACCTCTGTTTTGCCAAAACCAACATCGCCAACTAGAAGACGATCCATAGGCTTTTCAGCTTCCATGTCTTTTTTAATTTCAGCAATTGATCTAAGTTGATCTTCTGTCTCAACATAGGCAAAATCGTCATCAAATTCTTTTTGATTATCATCATCTGGAGAAAAGGCAAAACCTTTGAGCTGACTACGTTCAGCATAAAGTTTTAACAAATCATCAGCAATATCCTCAACTTGTCTGGCAACCTTTTGCTTTGTTTTTTGAAAACGACCGTCATTGAGTTTGTTAATTTTAGGCTCTTTACCATCTGCTGAAACATATTTTGATAAACTTTCAATTTGCTCAATTGGGAGCGAAATACGATCTGAATTTTGGTATTGAATGGTTAGATAGTCACGGTGAATTCCCTTAATTTCTAGGGTTTCAATACCAAGAAATTTACCAATACCATGTACCTGATGAACGACATAATCTCCTTTTGTCAATTCGTTATAATCTTTAAGACGTTCTGCATTAGAGATATTAGAACGACGGGCCCGACGTTTGATTTTCTTATGGAAAATTTCGCGTTCAGTAATCAACACTAATTTTTCATCAGCCAGGTAAAATCCGGTTGATAAATGACCAATGATAAACTGGGCTTGATGAGGGATAATCTGTTGATTATCTGAAATGAGTAGTTCTAACTCATATTCTTTTAGGGTTTCTTGTAAACTGTTCAAAGACTTTTGTGAATCGGCTTGAACTAAGATTGTTGCTTTCTGCTTCTGATAACGATGAATTTCATCGACTAAAAGAGGAAACTGATTAAAGAATTCCTGCATTGGATATTGAGTCATGTTATGCAGGGCATCAAATTTAATATTTCCTAATCCTTTATGGAAATTGGAAAAGAAAGTCGCTGGTTGATATTGTCTAAGCACCTGATAGGGATCAGCGAAGTAAACTTGGTTTGACACTGCTTTACTATGCTGTAAATCATCTGTTATAAGATTAGCAACTTCCAATTCAAAACGAGCATGGCGATCCATCAATTTCTGAAAATCATCAATAAAAAGGATCGTATCTTTAGTAAAGTAGTCAAAGAGACTATAAGGTTTATCATAAAAGAAGCTTAAAAAGCGACGAATATCCTTATGACGGTAATTTTCTTTTGTAACGGATAAAATCTCCGTTAAATAGGCAGTCAAATCTTCATTGATACTTTTATCAATCTCTTTTTCCAATTTGAGTATTGCTCTATCAAAGTCACTTTTGTCCAAAATAAGGTCTATCGCTGGCGAGATTCTTATCTTTTCCAGACTATCTAAAGATTTCTGAGTCTCGCTGTCAAAGGTACGAATACCGTCAATGTCATCCCCAAAGAACTCAATTCTAAAGGGATACTTCTCAGTCACCTCATAAATATCTAAAATGTCTCCCCTGCGACTATATTCTCCTGGATTAAGTACTTGACTAACCCGTTCATAGCCTATTTGAGAAAGTTTCTTGACAACATTGTCAACCTCTTTGTCAAGTCCAATTGACAGGTTAAGCTGAGCTTTTTGATACACTTCGGGATTTGGTAATAGTATTTTAGTACCAATAATAGATGTCACCAAAATACCTGTGGCATTTTGATCTTGTAAAAAATTTAAACTCTCTAAACGAGACAGGGTGCGATCAAATGACGAAAAAATAAATTCAGCAGCTGGTACATCGTCTGCAAAGAAGCTGTAAAGATACTCCCCATCCAGTAAAGCTGATAGGTCACTGATTAGATTTTCTGCTTCATTTTGTGTTGACGTGACAATGACAAACTTACCTTGATTTTTTTGGAAGGCTGTCGCAATGGCCAAGGCTTTACTAGAAGCAGACAAGCCCATAATCAATTGCCGTCCTGAATCAACTTGTCCAAGCCAATTTTGAATGATGTTATTTTTTGATAATAAATCCGTTAATCCTAGTTTATCCATTATACCGTCTCATCGTTGCTTCAAAATCATCATTTTCCAAATAATAATTGACAGCATTGTCAACTTTATCCAAAGTATTGTCAATAGTTATCATTTCGTCTGTTGAGAATTTTCCTAAAACGTGATTGATGACCGTCATACCATTCTGAGGACGACCAATCCCAATTTTGATGCGGTCAAATTCTTGTGTGCCTATATGAGCGATAATAGACTTAATACCATTGTGACCACCCGCAGACCCTTTTTGTCGGAAACGAATTTTCCCAACTTCCATGTCCAAATCATCATAGATAACGATCAAGTCTTCAATAGCAATATTATAATAGGTCAATAGTGCTTTAACAGCGATTCCGCTATTGTTCATGAAAGTGGTTGGCTTGATGAAATAGATTTTTTCACCATTGATAAAACCACTCGTTACATAGGTCTTAAAGGTTTTATCTTCTGTAAAGGTTAAGTTAAGATTCTTTACAATAGTGTCAACTGACATAAAACCAACATTATGCCTAGTATTGTCATACTTTGAGCCTGGATTTCCCAATCCTACAATTAATTTTGTCATTCTATTCTCCAATACAAATGCAAAAGGACTGGAAGTAACTTCCAGCCGATGAGTGTTTTAGAAATGTTAAACGTTGAAACGGAACTCCATTACATCGCCATCTTGAACAATGTATTCTTTTCCTTCCTCACGTAATCGTCCTGCTTCTTTGACCGCTTTTTCAGAACCGTAGTGAACCAAGTCATCATAAGACATCGTCACTGCACGAATAAAGCCTTTTTCGAAGTCTGAGTGGATGATACCAGCTGCCTGAGGAGCTTTAATCCCGCGTTTAAAGGTCCAAGCGCGTACCTCTTTTTCACCAGCAGTAAAGTAAGTTCCGAGACCCAGTAAATGATAGGCTGCACGCGTTAATTTATCGACACCTGACTCCGTCAGTCCGATAGCTTCTAAGAACTCTTGCTTGTCTTCATCATCAAGTTCAGAGATTTCTTCTTCTGCACGCGCTGAAATGACAACAACTTCTGCATTTTCGGTAGCTGCAAAATCACTAATAGATTGGACGTAGGCAATATCACCTGGCTCTGCGACCTTATCTTCGTCAACGTTTGCTACATAAAGAACAGGTTTTGTTGTCAAAAGAAAGAGTCCTTTGACGACTTTTTGTTCTTCTTCAGTGAACTCAATGGTGCGAGCTGATTTGCCATCTTCTAAGACAGGTTTGATTTTTTCAAGAACCTTAAATTCAGCAACAGAATCTTTGTCTTTTTGTGTACGAGCCATTTTTTCAACACGCGCATAGCGTTTATTGATAGATTCCAAATCAGCCAGAATCAACTCCAAATTGATGGTTTCAATGTCTGCGATTGGATCAACAAATTCTGATTCACGGCCTTGCTCACGCATCACATTTTCATCATCAAAAGCGCGAACAACGTGTACAATAGCATCTACTTCACGGATATTAGCCAAGAATTTATTTCCCAAACCTTCGCCACGTGAGGCACCTTTAACAATACCAGCAATATCGGTAAATTCGAAGGTTGTTGGAACAGTCTTTTTAGGTTTGACTAATTCTGTCAATTTGTTTAGGCGTTCATCTGGGACTTCGACCATGCCGACATTGGGGTCGATAGTTGCAAAGGGATAGTTGGCTGCTTCTGCACCAGCCTTTGTAATTGCATTAAATAGTGTTGACTTACCGACATTTGGTAGACCAACAATACCTGCTGTTAAAGCCATAACTTAGTAACTTCCTTATCTTTTTTCAATCATGACCATTATAGCATAAAATCAAGTAAAAAAAGCCTATCAAACGACAGACTTTTTTAGGAACTAATTAAGAGAAGTAGTTCCCCAAACTCCTATAAGATTTAGAAAACAATAAATCAAAAAAATAATCAATAGAGTAGCAAGGACATTAGCAACTATAATCCAGTAAAGTCTAATCAACTCCTTTATATTGACCTTCTTTTTTTCAAAAACTCTTTCAATTCTCACTTCTGGAGTTTTTCTTAGTATTAATTCATCTAGACTAACTTCTAAAATAGTGGCTAATTGGATCAGGTTATCCATATCTGGAGTTGCATCGCCATTTTCCCACTTTGAAATCGCTTGTCTAGAAATATACAGTTGTTCAGCTAGGGCATCTTGAGATAAATTTTTGGCTGCTCGTAAGCTTTTGAGTTGTTCTGCAAAGATTGTCATGATAATAACTGTCCTTTCTCTCTATGTCATCATCAGTATAAGCCAATACCACTGAGCTTACCAGCACTTTTGACAGCAACTCCTAGTTGCTAAAGTCTCAAAAAGGTTGATTTAACAACACTATTGCGGTTGCGATAAAATTTTCCTGAGTTTACGGTCAAAATCATAACGACTCATCATGACCAGATGTTGACAATTCGTACACTTGATTTTAATATCGGCTCCTAAACGCATAATTTCCCAACAATTGGCTTTTTTTCCTGTTGATTTAATAACACAAGCATGGGGCTTCTTCATTTCGACTTTAGTACCCAATTGATACATAATATGTTCTCCTCATTTTAGTTATTATAACAAATGTAAGGGCTAAAAAACCACTTAGACATTGCTAAATGGTCTCAAGAGAATTAATTGGTACGAACAGGTGTAATGAGTTGAATAAAGTTCTCACTATCATCCCCTGGCATTAAGGTAAATGGTCGTACTGATGATAGAAAACGAACGCGTACGGTTTCACTCTTTAAAGCTTTGAGGGCTTCAATCAAGTAGGTTGGATTAAAGCTAATGGTCAAATCATTACCAGATAATTCCTCAGTATCTAATTCTTCGTTTACTTTTCCGACTTCTGGTGAGTTGACATGGGCACTGACTGCATTATCGACAATTTCAAGTTTTACGGTTCCGTTTTGTGTCGCATTTGACACCAAGAAGGCACGTTCCATAGCTTGACGAAGATTAGTGGTTCTAAAAACAACTTCTGTTTCAAAATGAGTTGTTAGGAGACGATCAGTATCTGGGTAGACTCCTTCAAGAAGACGGGTGTAGAAGCTTATATTTTCACTTCTAAAGAGAATTTGGCTAGCAGAGAAGAAAATCTCTACTGTTTCGATATCATCCGTAAAAACGGCTGAAAACTCACGTAAAGAGCGACTAGGAATAACAACATCAAAATCAGCTGACTTCTTCTCTAAGTTTAATTGACGTTGACTCATGCGATGAGAATCTGTAGCAACAGCTTTAAAGACTTGATTATCTTTAAGCATAACGTGAACACCTGTCAAGATAGGACGACTTTCTTGAGTACTTGCTGCAAATGATGTTTCCGTAATCACTTGTTTAAGCATTTTGGTTTCCATGATTAAAGGATTATTGGTATCAACTTCTTGGAGACGAGGGTACTGCTCAACGTCCTTTCCTTTAAGAGTGATTTCTGATTTACCGCTCGTGATTTGAACTTGATAATTGTCCATTTCTTTAAAATCAAGGGTTACATCAGGTAAACTCGATACAATGTTGATAAAGAAACCAGCTTCTAAGAGGATATCTCCTGGAGAAGTTATTAACAAGCCTGCATTGTCATTTTCAGTTGAAATAAAATGTTCAATTGAAATTTGACCATTGGAGCCTGTTAACGTAATGCCAGAAGTAGCTACTTCAATTTTAATTGTGGATAAAATGGGAATGGCATTTTTAGTAGAAATAGCTCGCTTAGTAGCATTAAGAGCGTGTAGAAAAAAAGCTTTATTAATTGCAAATGAAATCATGGATACTCCTTTATATCTAAAGTATTATATATAGTATTAGTAATAGGCGCTGTTGACATTGTGGATAAACGCCAAAAAGCAAAGAGTGTCAGTGAACGAGACTTGTTCACAAGTTGTGGAAAAATCTAACTCAAAACAAGAACTTATCCACAACTACTTAATTTTGTTTTTGATACTATCAAGCTCAATTCGAAGCCCTTCGTCTTGAGCGAGCATATTTTTGATTTTATTATAGGCGTGGAGAACGGTTGAGTGATCACGGCCACCAAATTCTTTGCCAATCTTAGGAAGAGAATTGTCAGTCATCTCACGCGCAAGGTACATAGCTACCTGTCGAGCTAAGACAATATTTTGTGTTCGCTTGGTTGCTTTAATTTCTTTGACAGTAACCCCATAGAATTTTCCAACGGTAGTCTGGATATCTTCGATTGGGATGACAGTCACTTGAGGCCCATCTTTTTTACGAGCTCGGATAGCTTCAGCAGCAACTTCAACTGTTATTACTCGTACCTTCTTGAAATTGGCCACAAGGCTGATATCTTTCAAGGCTCCTTCTAATTCACGAACATTTGAATCAAATTGGCCAGCTAGGTATTCAATGGTTTCTGTGGGAAAATCAAAGTCATATTCTTGAATCTTATTAGTTAGGATAGCCACTCGCGTTTCAAAATCAGGTGGTGTAATGTCGACAGTTAGCCCCCACTTAAAGCGCGTGACCAAGCGGTCTTCCAAATCATTGAGATGATCAGGGTTGCGGTCGCTAGTTAAGACAATTTGTTTATTATTGGCATGGAGTGCGTTAAAGGTATTAAAAAATTCTTCCTGAATCCCAGCATTGGTTGTTTTCTTTGGCAAGGATTGAATATCATCAATGAGGAGAACATCGAGTGTCCTAAAATTATCTTTTAGTTCATCCATGGTATTGAGTCTAAGGTGTTTGGTAAACTCATTCATAAAATTTTCAGCTGTAATGTAGCGAATCCGAGCATTTGGATTATCTTGTAAGACGGTATTGCCAATAGCATTGAGTAAGTGTGTTTTACCTAGACCTGGACCACCATAAATAAAGAGAGGATTGTAGGAGATACCTAGCTTTTCAGTGACTGCAATAGATGCTGCTACTGCCCAGCGGTTTTCATCGCCTTGAACGAAATTTTGGAAGCTATACCTTTCATTGAGATTTGATTCAACATAGGGTAAAGTAGCTGCATTTTGAGCAGTGGTAGCGGTATAATCGACAGCCTCATTAGTTGTTGAGGGCTGTAACTCGTCTTCTGAAAAGATGTAGCGATTTGAAATTTCGGTATTAAAAATTTCAAAACCAGCTGTTAAGGTAAACGGTTGAAGATTTTTCTGCCAAAACAGTTCTTTCATCTCGCTATCTAAAAGGATAGTTGCCGTATTATTATCAATCCTGATTAATTTCGCGTCTGTTACAAAAAAATCAAAAGTAGCTTGTTTTAGTTGGCTATGAGCCAATTCTAAAACCCTATTCCAAAAGATGCGTTCATTTTCGGTCATAGCTATCTCCTTTTTAGTCATGTCTTGCTAACATTCTAACATAATGTAAGGGAGTTATCCACAATTTGAGGAAAGAAAATCCACAGTGTTAAAAGAAGTTTTCCACAGGTTGTGGAAAGTAAAAAGAAGCTCTTGATATAACGGGCTTCTTTCGTTTTTTGTTGTGGATAAGTAGTGTTTGTAAAATTAACAATGAACAAGTTATTTTAGCTTGTTGATAATTCTGTTGAATTCTTCTTCGTTGGAGAAGGTAATGGAAAGGTGACCTTTCTTTTGTTGAAAACCTGAGATGCTGACTGACAAGCCAAGTGATTTTTGAAGTTCTTCTTCCAAATGGTTTTGGAAAATCGTTTTTTCTTTTGAAGTTGGCTGCTTGTCTTCTTTTTTGAGACTTTTTTCCAACTGATGAACGCTTATTTGATGACCAGTGATTTCTGTTAGCCAAAAGTTCTGTTCTTCTTTAGAGAGGGGAAGAATCAGCCTAGCATGGCCTGGCGTAGCTAGACCTTCTTCAATGGCTGTCTGCCAAGAAGAAGAGAGCTGTAATAGGCGTAATTGGTTTGAAATATAGGGCCTAGATTTCCCAATGGATTTGGCTAGTTCTTGATGAGTCATTCCGAGTTTATCGATGATATTTTGATAAGCTTTGGCTTCTTCAATGGGATTTAAATCGGCTCTTTGAAGATTCTCAATAAGAGCTTGTTTCATACTCTCTTGATAGCTTTTTTGAGTAATGATTGCCTGAATATGGCTCTTACCAAGAAATTGATGAGCCCTTAGTCGTCTTTCACCAGCTATTAACTCATAACCGATAATATCTGATGGCCTAACGATAATGGGCTGGATTAAGCCATTATTTGCAATGGATTCAGCAAGTGCTTTGATGTCTTCTTCTTTGAAAATTTGTCTTGGCTGATTGGGGTTAGTCGTGATATCACTGATCAAAATGTCTTTTAAAATATCTGTCATTGCTTAAATCCTATGGTTATAAAAACGTTGAAAAAGCCCCGAAGGGCCTCTTCTTAGTTATTTTCTAAGTCTTTGGTTGACTTGCTTAATTTAATAGCGGCTGTTTGTTTATCTTTACCACGGTAGTAAGTCACTTTGATAGTATCTCCAATATCATGTCCATAAAGAATGCTTTGGAGATCACTTGTTGATGTGACGTCTTTGTTATTGATTTTAGTAATAACATCGTAGCGTTTGAGTTTACCTGAAGCGGGCATATTATCTTGAACTGAAGCGACAACAATACCAGCTGTGACACTTTCAGGGATTTTTAGTTCTGAGATTACACTGGTTGAGAGATCGCTCAAATTAGCCATAGAAATACCAAGAGCAGGTCGTGTTACTTGGCCATTCTTTTCTAACTGATTGATAATTTTTAGTACATCATTAGCTGGAATAGCAAATCCCATTCCTTCTACGGCTTCGCCAGCTGTTGAAGTTGAAGAAATTTTACTTGAATTGATTCCAATAACTTGGCCTTCAATGTTAATGAGCGCTCCTCCAGAGTTACCAGGGTTGATAGCAGCATCTGTTTGAATGGCATTGGTTGAAATGGTCTCACCTTCATCATTTTTAAGGGTCACCGTACGACTTAGACTGGAAACAATCCCTTGAGTAACAGTGTTAGCATACTCGGTACCGAGTGGGCTTCCCATAGCGATGGCTGTTTCGCCGACATTAAGTTTATCTGAATTAGCAAATTCGGCAACAGTTGATACCTTTTTACCTGAAATTTTGACAACAGCTAGGTCAGAGTAAGTATCGGAACCAACTAACTTTCCGACAACTTTAGTACCATCAGAAAGCATGATTTCGATACTTTCAGCTCCATCAATAACGTGGTTATTAGTAACAACATAAGCTGAACCATCTTGTTTTTTATAGATAACCCCAGACCCCTCACTGTACACGCTAAGTTCATCACTGGAATTTTTTTCTTGGTCATTGCCAAAGACTTGTGAATAGAGGTCATTTAAAGAGGAATTGGATTTTTTTCGATAGTTGATAACGGAAACGACAGCGTCTTGTACTTTTTTAGCTGCTTTGGTTGTGTCGGTTGTATTATTGTAGACAACATTGCTAGTTCTAGTTTTTTGGTGGGAATTACTTGAAGATGGTATTAAGTTTTCTGAGAAATAAAAAAACATAAAGGCTCCTAGTAAACCAGAAATCAGAGCAACTATAATGGTTGTCAGTGTTCGTTTAAAGCTATTGGTTGATTTGTTTGTCAAATGAATCGCCCCTATCTATTATTTTAGAAATACTTTTACTGTTGTTTAAAAGCATAATTGAAGTGTCTTAATTATAGCTTAAAGATGTCAAAAAAGAAAGTATCCACAGGCTGTGGATAAGTCTTGTTGATCTGTGGGAATCCTTTAAACTAGCGAGAGAAGACACCGCTATTTAATCATTAACATGTGGATAAGGTGTTAAAATACTGTGTATATGCTATAATCAAGTCATGAAAATCAAAATTATTTGTGTTGGAAAATTAAAAGAAAAATACTTAAAGGATGGTATTGCTGAGTACGTTAAACGAATGGGACGTTTTACCAAATGTGATATCATTGAATTGCCTGATGAAAGAACACCTGATCAAGCCAGTCCAGCAGAGAATCTTAAGATCTTAGCAAAAGAAGGTGATAAAATTTTAGCTAAAATTGGAGAGAGAGACTATGTTGTGGCCCTTGCCATTGAGGGAAAACAATATTCATCCGAAGATTTTGCTAAACAAATGGCAAAAATTACTCTAGCTGGGACTTCTACGATTACTTTCATCATCGGTGGTAGTCTTGGGCTAGATGCGCGTGTTAAAAAAAGGGCTAATCAACTGATGAGCTTTGGTTTATTGACTTTGCCGCATCAGCTGATGCGTTTGGTGTTAGCTGAGCAAATTTATCGTAGTTTTATGATTCAACAGGGGAGTCCGTATCACAAATAGAGAGTTAGGTAAAAAAAAAAGCAACTGGAATAATTTGTTCCAATTGCTTTTGTTTGATCCCAGCAGGATTCGAACCTGCGACCGTTCGCTTAGAAGGCGAATGCTCTATCCAACTGAGCTATGGGACCACTATTACTCCATTAGTTTATCAAAAAATAATCCAATCTGCAATAGTAAAAAAAGTTTAAAAAAGAGCTAGACAAAAAAAAATTATCTGCTATAATAGTAAGAGTGTTAAAGATAACATCTATGGTCCGTTGGTCAAGGGGTTAAGACACCGCCTTTTCACGGCGGTAACACGGGTTCGAATCCCGTACGGACTATTGTAACTTTTTGTCAATTGTAGTGGGTTGACTTATAGCTAACACCGAGAGAGAATCAGGTTGGTTCTCTCTTTTTTTTTGGATTTAAGATGATTAATATCTTGATTCTAAAGTTTTTGAAGTTTCAAAAACCAACAGCGTTGGCTTAGTGGCTTTAATAAGATGATTAGTGGCTTCAAGTTTAGCATTTGAATAAGGTACAGCTGAAACACTTTTAATCTCGTTTCCAAATTTTAAAAATCCCTTGAAAACAGTCTGAAAAGGTGGATTGATACTATCTAGCTGATCCTCAATCACGTCGAAAGATTGATCTGACTGCTTTTCTTAAAAGTGAAAGAGCAGAAGCTGATAAAATTGGCAGTGTTTCCCAAGTTCAGCGGAGTCGCTTAGAAGGCGTTTGACAATCCCCTGGATGGTTAACGCATGCGGAAATTTGGACGATAAAAGCACTTATCATTTAGTCCATGCTTGTCTCGTTGCATCAGCTTCACATAACGTTTTAAAGCCTTGTATTTATGAGAATAGTGGTCGAAGATATTCATAATTTGGGTGTCGAGCCCCGGCTGTTGTGACATACGAAAAACAGTCAAGGACAATCTGAACATTGGTACACATTAGTTTAGCCAGGTCATAATAAGGGCTAAGCCCATCTATGATGATAATTTCGATGCGGTTTCTGACCTTGTCTAGAACAGCATATCAGATGGTTATGACTGATCTCCTGCGTTCGCCCATCAAGGATAGCAAGATGCTATTAGTGTCAACATCTTGAGCAATAAGGTTCTCTTCTTTTTTTGAAGACATACTCGTCTCAGCGCGTTACTTCTGACAAACAAGTCAAATCAGTCTTGTCATCAAAGCGATTGAGTTGTCGATAGACGGATGATACTGATAGTATTATTAGACATGGTGTAGCCGTGTCTCTTATCACCCTTGGCAAGGATAGCCACTTCTGAATTTGCTTCTCAGATCAATTCAACTATTTATTCACATCATATGACTTTTTTGTCTTGTAATGATACCTTGTTTTAGTGGTGTCATTTTCAATACTTGACGCCAAGCGTCCACCTATTTTGATAACATACAGACTAAAATTGATGGTTCGAAAGGACGTCTTGTTTGCGAAAATTTCTGTAGAAAAATAGGAAAACAGTCGCAGCTACTTGCCTCTAGAAAATTTTATCTTAGTGAATCCTACGTTCTAAAATAGGTTCCTTGCCAGTTTTTAAGACGCTATCTAGCGACAAAAGCCCCAACGACTTGACAAAATCCTTCTACTTTCACACAACAAAAAAGTAGTGTTCACTCCCTCCTGTCAGAGGTTTCCTCACTACTAAGTATGCTTTGTGTGCGATTAAAAAGCTCCATAATCTCCACAGTGGCGTTACCACTACAGAAATTATAGAGCCAAAAAGTTTTAGACTATACCTTTTACAATTGGAGACTGGTATCATTATTGTGTCTTTTTCGATTTGCTTAAAGGGTTACCTTGCTTGAAGCACTTGGGAAATGAATGATAACAAACAAATAATACCAGCCCCAGAAGCGATAGTAAACTTCCTTCTTTTAGCCCTTGAGGAATGAAGGTAAGCTTAACAGATCCTCTTCCTTTAGGGACATCAACGATCATAAACCCCTTTTGAGCTCGTCGGATTGCGGTTTTCTTACCATTAACTCTTGCCTGCCAACCTTTATCAAATGGGAGGGTATAGATTATTGAGGAATCCTGCTTAGCGTGATAGGTCGTTAAAACCTTATTGCCCTCTGTCTTTGTTTGAGCACTTTGATTTTTAATCGTTTTTATAGCTTTTTGATAAGAAAGTGTGTTTAATCCATAAAAATTTGGTGAGTCAAAACTGACAGTAGCATTGTTGGGAAAAGCTAGGGTTACGATAATCGTTTGTGGCTTTTCAAAATAGCCAACATTAAAGAAGGTATAGGCATTGTCTGTGGTATATGTTTGAGAGACTTTGCCGTGGGAAATAGTAACTTCTTTCTGATTGTCATTAGCAAAACTAAGATTAGGAACACTGATATAAACTTGTTGATGGGCGGGTAGAGATAATTGGTAGCTGATTGTTGTCCTACCAAATTGATCAGCTTTTAGGTTGACACGATTGGACAAGTGGTTATTATTACTAATAGGATTGCTCATTAGGCGTTGGAAGTAAGTCTCTGATAGTCCAGAAAGTTGATTAAGGAAATTAGCTTGATTGTCAAGCGTGTTGACAGTGAACTTGACATCTTTGTAAACGTTCGTTGAAAGAATACCAAGAGGTAAAGCGTAGTTATTTTTATAGAGTTCCATGGCATGGGAAGACTTTTCTTTTGTAAAGCCAAATTTTTTGGGATCAGATTGGGTTAAATTATATTTGACAGCAAATAAACTATCTGCAAGGATTGTATTGTTTTGATAGCGTAAGTTGAGATTTGTACCATGGGACTGGAATCCTAGTCTATCTAGGCTGCTACTTGAGGCTGTATTGCGGATTGATGAAAATTGAGAAATCCCATTGTAATTGAATTTCATACTGTCATTTCCAGTTTGAGGAAGAAGACGTTCTGTTCGATAAAAATTAATCTCTTTAGATTTGGAGTAGTTGACAAGTTTTTCGATATCAGCCATATTTCTTTCATAGCCTTCTCTAGTAGGAAAGACCCACTCCTCGCCTAAGCTACGCACGACAAAAAAGGTATTCATAAATATTTCAAGAAGTGTAAAGAAGAGTGTAAAGCTAAGTAAAAATCCTTTAGGAAGTAACCGATTATTATTGTTCAAGAGAATAACAGTATAGGAAATCAAGAAAATAATGGTCACCATAAATTGAGAAATCGTCAAAAAGTCATATTCTTTTTGAAAGCTAGTTGTAGCTAAGAAACCTAAAACTAGGAATGTAAATGGTATTATAATGTTTCTTAGTTTAAAGGCTTGCCAGTGTTCAAGGGTTTCTGCAGCCATAAATACTAGAAGTAGGGATAAAAGCCAAGAATAGCGGTGTAGAAACATGTTTGGAGCATGCATTCCTTGCCAAAGAAGATCCAGTGGTTCAAGATAAAAGGAAGCGATTATGAAGCTAATGAGTAATAAATAAGCTAATCGAATTTGCCATTTAATAGTTTTAAGAGTAAAGAATATAAGACTTAAAACAAGTGGAAATAAACCAACATATATCATCGGGATAGAGCCAAATTTTGTGGTATCATAAGCTCCGATAATATTTTTGGCAAAGAAATCTAAATACCAGGCATCTTTGGACAACCATTGATCAAATGTTGAAAATTGTTCACCATGGGTTGACAGGTCCAGATAGCTCGGTAATAACATGATTGAGCTAGATAGAGCTGAAAAGATTGAGACAAAAGTAAAATCTAAAACTTGTCTAAGGGAGCTTTTCCAAGAAATTGCTCTACTTTGTTGAACCAAAAAATAGAGTGTTAAAAAGATAGCCATCATAAATCCAAAATAATAATTTTGAATAAATAAAACAGTGAGACTAATATAGTAAAGCCAACATTGACGTTTTTCAAGGAGCAGGTGTAATCCTAATACAATTAAAGGTGCAGTGATAAAAACATCTAGCCAAGTATTGATCTCTAATTGGCTGATTGCAAAGCTCATTAGAGCGTAAGAAGTGGATAAGGATAAGAGAAACACTTTGTTGACATTGCTGTAAAGTTGTCGTAAAGCAGTAAACATAGTTAGTCCAGCAAATCCAAATTTTAGTAAGGTAAAAAGATAGATAGCTTCAGGAATTGATCGAAGAGAGAAAAAATAGAGAAAGGGAGATAATAAAGATCCCAAATAATAACTAATAAGAGCGTAGAAGTTTAATCCTAAACCACTAGTGAAAGTGTAAAAAATACTATCTGATCCGTGTAAGATATTTCTAAGATTCTGAGCAAAGATAGCATATTGATGGAAGCCATCACTGGCTAAAATGGTCCGTTCACTTTTCCACCAGATTTCATTAGTGAATAAGACAATAGCCATTATTAGGAAAGGAAACAAGAATCCTAGAAGATAAGGAAGTCCTTTTTTGATTGTAAATTTAGAAATCATAGTTTAACCTTGTCAACAGTGTGTAAAGTATAGTAGAAAACTCAGTTGATCATCAACTGAGTTTTCTGTTTTTTAGTCTTTCCAAAGTTCTTGAACTTTTGCTTGAACTTCTTTATTGTCAAGAAACTCATCGTAAGTTTCATCGATCCGGTCAATGACTCCATTCTTAGACAAAACGATGATATGATTAGCAAGTGTTTGAATGAATTCGTGGTCATGACTGGCAAAGATAATGGATTCTTTGAAGGCTTTTAGGCCATCGTTAAGGCTTGAGATAGATTCCAAATCCAAGTGATTAGTTGGATCATCAAGCACCAACACATTTGATTTAAGGAGCATGAGTTTCGATAGCATGACACGCACTTTTTCGCCCCCTGACAAGACGTTGACAGACTTGTTAACCTCGTCACCAGAGAAGAGCATACGACCAAGGAAACCACGTAGGAAAGTGTTGTCATCTTCTTCTTTAGCAGCAAACTGACGTAACCATTCAAGAATAGATTCTCCATTTTCAAAATCTTTAGTGTTATCTTTAGGAAGATAGGACTGACTCGTTGTCACTCCCCACTTGACAGTACCTTCATAAGGAATATCTCCCATGATGGCACGAATGAGAGCTGTTGTTTGAAGGTCATTTTGACCAATTAAGGCGGTCTTGTCGCCTGGTCGAAGGATAAAACTAATGTTGTCCAGTACTTTTTCACCTTCAATGGTGACAGAAAGATTTTCAACGGTTAAGAGGTCATTTCCAATCTCCCGTTCTGCTTTAAAGTTAATGAATGGGTATTTGCGACTTGAAGGAACAATTTCCTCTAGTTCAATTTTATCAAGCATTTTCTTACGAGAAGTGGCTTGTTTTGATTTTGAAGCATTGGCCGAAAAGCGAGCAACGAATTCTTGAAGTTGTTTAATTTTTTCTTCGGCTTTGGCATTACGGTCTGCTTGTAGACGTGCGGCTAATTCAGAGGATTCTTTCCAGAAATCATAGTTACCAACAAAGAGTTTGATTTTACCAAAATCAAGGTCAGCCATGTGGGTACAGACCTTGTTCAAGAAGTGACGGTCGTGAGAGACAACGATGACTGTGTTTTCAAAATCAATTAAAAAGTCTTCCAACCATGAAATTGATTGAATATCAAGACCGTTGGTAGGCTCGTCAAGAAGAAGAACATCAGGTTTACCAAAGAGAGCTTTAGCAAGGAGTACTTTCACCTTGTCCCCATTAGCTAGTTCACTCATGTTTTGGTAATGGAGGTCTTCTGGGATATTTAAGTTTTGGAGTAATTGAGAAGCTTCTGATTCAGCTTCCCAGCCACCAAGTTCTGCGAATTGACCTTCTAACTCGGCTGCGCGGACGCCATCCTCATCAGAAAAGTCCTCTTTCATATAGATAGCATCTTTTTCTTTCATGATGTTGTAAAGGTCCTGGTTACCCATAATTACAACATCGATAGCACGTTCTTCTTCGTAGTCAAAGTGATTCTGACGAAGGACTGAGAGACGCTCATCTGGGCCCAGTGAAACGTGTCCAGTCGATGGCTCAATATCACCTGCTAAAATTTTTAAGAAGGTTGATTTCCCGGCACCATTAGCGCCAATAAGGCCGTAGGTGTTTCCTTCTGTAAATTTGATATTAACATCATCAAAAAGTTTGCGATCGCTAAAGCGTAGTGAAACGTCTGAAACTGTAAGCAATATGTTTACCTCATGTCTATATTCTAATTGTATTCTACTAGAAAACCCCTTATTTATCAATCAATTACATTGGCATCATGATATCGTCATCTAGTCTAGCATGATTTTTTTGAAGGCTAAATCCGCGTCCAGATGCCTGAGAAGTAGGTGTTACTGTTAAGAATGCTGTTTCATCAATGGCAGTAATAGCTTCTTGTAGTTTGATAAATTCGTAACCAGAAACCGTAGTCATTAGCATGATATGATTAGAACCAGAGTAGCCCCCTTTAACAGGGATTTCTGTTACCCCTCTATCGGCAACAGTATTAATGTAGGTTTTGATTTCTTTATGTTTTTGAGAAACAATTAGCACAGTGTTTAAGGTTGTAAAGCCAGTTTGAACAGCATTTATGATATAGCTAATGGTAACGAGTCCTATAATAGAATACATGACAGTATCACCATCGAAAACAAAAAATCCGACAGCAGTAATGATCCCATCTACTAGAATAACCCCTTGGCCTAGGGTAATAGGAGTATACTTTCCTAGTAATTGAATAATAATACCGGTTCCTCCAGTAGAGGAATCACTCCAAAAAACCAATCCTAATCCAGCACCGACAATAATCCCACCGAATAAGGCAGCTAAAAAAGGATTTTCAGTAATGACAGGAGCTCCTTGTGTTAATTTAATAAAGATAGGGTAAACAAGAGATCCATAAATTGTTTTTAGAAAAATGGGTTTCCCTAAATAAAAATAGCACAAGAGGAGCAGTGGAATATTAGATACCATCATAAAAAGAGCAGCATCCCAAGAAAATAATTCATGGAAACTAATCGCTAGCCCTCCAATACCACCTGTAACAATATTATTAGGCAGAAAGAAAGCGTTAAAGCCAAACGCTGCTACAATAGAACCGATATTTAAAAGAATGAAGCTTTTCACTTTTTTAGACATGTTACACTCCTTTTATGTTAGATATTGAAAAGACTTAATGAAATAAATTTACTAAGCGATTGACCATATTGATAAATTAATGGTTTCTCTATTATCCATCAGCTTAGGCAACTAGTCAAGCCTTTGAAATGTTATAATGATGATATTATGAGTGAAATAGTGGCTAGTCCTATCAAAAAACAGCCTTCGCATACCACCTTTAGGAAGGTAAAATCAATAATCTGCTATGAGGAGTCTGTTGTATTTCTTAAATTAGTGGATACTAGCTGTCGGATAATATCTTTTGATTATAATGATTGTAGTGATACTAGGATTAGGTACCATTTGCTAGAGAAAACGGTGAAGCTGTCAACTGTAATAGGAGAGAAAAAGGTCGTTTAAATAAGTGGTCAGTAGCTCTATTTTGATAGAATGACTAAGTATGCTATAAACGATGATAAACTTGACTTTGTTTGTATTTTGGCTTAGAATGAAATCATCAGGTGAGTCATTAGGAACTGTCTTTTAGAGAGCAGTTATTTACTGTAAACGAGTAAAGTAGTTCGATGATGCGAGTCGGTGTTTCACATGAAACTTTAGGCCATTAAGCAACTATTAGTATAATCATAAAAAGATAGCAGGTCTTTTCTTTTTGTTAGTTGAGCTGATGCTGCGTCTTAAAAGGAACGCCCTCACGTAGTTGAACTGTGTGGGTTTTTTCATTGGTTTACTAAAAATATGGATGACAGTTTCTGTCAATAATCAACCACTGATGACCTTACATTGTTTGTTTAAACTTGAAAATTGTTATTTAATTAAGATTCTGACGTTAAAGGAGAAGTGAATGAGTAGACCAATTATTTTAACCGGAGATCGTCCTACAGGCAAGTTACATCTAGGACATTATGTAGGATCACTTAAAAATCGGGTGATTTTACAAGATGAGGATCGCTATGATATGTTTGTTTTTTTAGCAGATCAACAAGCCTTAACAGATCATGCTAAAGAATCAGCCATTATCAAAGAGTCTATTGGTAATGTGGCTCTTGATTATCTGTCTGCTGGTTTAAATCCAGAAAAATCGACTATTTTTATCCAAAGTCAGATACCTGAATTAGCTGAATTAACGATGTATTACATGAATTTAGTTTCTTTGGCACGCTTAGAACGCAACCCAACGGTTAAAACAGAGATTGCCCAAAAGGGTTTTGGGGAGTCTATTCCATCAGGTTTTTTGGTATACCCTATCTCTCAAGCAGCAGATATTACTGCCTTTAAAGCTAATTTGGTTCCTGTTGGAAATGATCAAAAACCTATGATTGAACAGACACGTGAGATTGTTCGTAGTTTTAATCATACTTATCAGACAAATGTTTTAGTAGAACCTGAAGGGATGTATCCAGCTAATGAAGCAGCAGGTCGTTTGCCAGGTCTTGATGGTAATGCTAAGATGTCTAAATCGTTAGGTAATGGTATTTACCTGTCTGATGATATGGATACTGTGCGTAAAAAAGTCATGAGTATGTACACGGATCCAAATCACATTCGTGTGGAAGATCCAGGTCAAATCGAAGGAAATATGGTTTTCCATTATTTGGATATTTTTGGACGTGAAGAAGATCAGGCTGAGATTGCAGCTATGAAAGAGCATTATCAACGCGGTGGACTTGGAGATGTAAAAACCAAACGTTACCTGCTTGAGATTTTAGAGCGTGAATTAGCACCGATACGAAGTCGTCGCTTAGAATATGCCAAAGATATGGGTGAAGTTTTTAGAATGCTTAAAGATGGCAGCGATAAAGCACGAAAAGTTGCTAGTCAGACACTAGCTGAAGTGAAAGATGCAATGGGTATTACTTATTTTTAAAGTTTAGTGTATTGCTGCATGATAAAAGACGAGTTTTCAGATGAAACTCGTCTTTATTTTTGGGGTGGATTATTGTAGTCCTTTAGTGACTAGTTTTGTTAATTTTTTTCAAGAATCCCCGTTTGCCTACCATGATTGAAGCAGGCATGGTTAAATCTCTCGAAACGACTTCTAGGAATCAAACGAAGGTCCTTTAAAGTGGCTAAGGATCATTTTTAAAATGAGTCGAGGACTAAGTTCTCCTAACGCCTGAAATGTCTCTGAATGGCGCTATTAGCTGTTTACAATAATTGTTCCACTCTCACTATCAATAAGCTCACCTAGATTTTCTAAAGAAGTGATCGCAGCTTTAGAGTCTGGTTTGTTGTTAACAAAAGCCATAGCAGCTTCGACTTTTGGTAACATAGATCCTGCTGCAAATTGTTCTTCTTTGATATAGTTTTCTAATTCTGCAACAGAAACTTTTTCCAATTTTTCTTGATTGGGTTTGTTAAAGTTGATAAAGACATGATCAACCCCAGTCAAAACGATAAATAAGTCAGCATCAACGAGTTCAGCTAATGTTTGTGAGGCAAAATCTTTATCAATAACAGCTTCAACCCCTTTTAAAAAGCCATTTTCTTCTTGAATAACTGGAATACCACCTCCGCCAGCTGCAATAACAATTTGTCCTGCTTCAAGCAGAGTTTGAATTGTTTTGATTTCCTTGATGGCAACTGGTTTTGGTGAAGGAACTACTTTACGCCAACCACGACCAGCATCTTCTTTAAATTTAGCGCCACTTTCTTCAGCTTGCTTATCAGCTTCTTCTTTCGTTAAAAATGGACCAATTGGCTTAGTTGGATTAGTAAAGGCTTTGTCTTTAGGATCAACGACAACCTGCGTAATAACTGTGGCCACTTCTTTGTCTAAGCCTTGCTCTTTAAGTTCATTATCAAGGGCATTTTGGAGCCAAAAGCCAATACTTCCTTCTGTCATGGCAACGCAGGTATCAAGTGGCATGGCAGGGTTCTTTTCGGAATCAATGGCAGCTTGTTGAAGTAATAAATTACCAACTTGAGGACCATTACCATGGGTAACGATAACATCATGTCCTTCTTTTACTAATTTGATTAGAGATTTGGAAGTACTAATCAGTGCTTCTTGTTGCGCTTTTGCCGAAGCATCTGTTGATAAGATAGCATTTCCTCCCAGTGCCACAACAATTTTTTGTTTCTTCATCTTAGGTTCTCCTTGTTTACCATTATCTTGTTAAACGGTAGATTGCTTCAGCGTAGATGTCCATGGCTTTAAAAGCATCCTCTAGTACGATACACTCATTTTCTTGATGTTCTGTTTGTTCAGCATGAGGGAACAGGGCACCAAAAGCAACACAATTTTCCATTGTTCTAGCAAATGTAGCGCCGCCAGATGATTTCGCTTCCTGCATGTCACCGGTTTTGTCGCGATAGACCGTGAGTAAAGTATCTACGACTTCACTTTCTAAAGGAACGTATAATGGTGCTAAATAATCAAATTCTTCATAGGTAAGTTGATAGTCACTAGCAACATCTTTTAATTTTTTAACAATCTCGTCTTTATCGGCTAAGACTGGAATACGAATATCTAGACGAATTTCTGATGATTCTGGGGTAATGGTTAATCCAGCAGCATTGAATGACAAGATTCCTGAAGGGCGATCTTGAACGTCTCCGAAAATATGAAGACCTCGTCCATCTTCATCGACCATTTTTGCTAAGAAGTCTAAAGTTGGATGGTCAGTAAGATTCGTCAGTGCCTTAGCCAGTCTGACAATAGCATTTATTCCTTTAGGGGCATCTTTAGCATGTTGAGCAAGTCCATAAACGGTTAGTTGCTGATCGTCTAGTTGATATTCAAAGTTAAGGCTATCTAATTCACGAGCAAGATCAGTTAGATCTTTACCCGCATAGCTAGCTTTAGCAGGAACTACATTATAGGCTTGTCCAGCATCTAGGGTGATTTGCTGACTGCCTAGACCGTGTAATTTAGCTTGTAATAACCCTTTTTCAGCATAGGTTAACGGGAAACTAGAATCTGGTGCAAAGCCAAAAGTTGCTTTTTCTTCTATTTCGTTGTAACGGTTCATGCAACGCCATAAGGTTTCTTCATCGGTTCCAAAAATGAACCTAATTTTTTTGTTAAAGTCAACCTTAGCATCTAGTAGTGCTTTGGTGGCATAAAGTGCCATCATCGATGGGCCCTTATCATCTTGAGTACCACGGCCATAAAGCTTACCGTCTTTTTCAACGCATTCAAAAGGATGAGTGTCCCACAACTGAATGTCTCCTTCAGGGACCACGTCTAAGTGACAGAGGATGGCCAGCGTTTCATTTCCCTGTCCAATCTCAGCGTAACCATAGTAGCCTTCTGGATCAAGATATGTTTTAAAGCCTATATGTTGACAAATGTCCAAGGTCTTTTCTAACACGTCTTGGATAGCTTGACCGAAAGGTGTCCCATTTTCACCTTCTTTTAAGACAGAGGGATAACCAACAATTGTTTTAGTGGCTTCTAGAAATTCGTCATGATGTTTTTGAGTGATGAAAGTTTTCATCTTAACCTACCTTCCTACTAAACAAAGAATGTTGCTACAACAAGCAATAATACACTTGTTACCATAACGGCAACAATAAATTTAGCGATAAATTTCCACCAAGTTGTTAAGTCAACACGCCCTAGGGCAAGTGCACCCATAACAATAGCTGAAGTTGGAGAAATCATATTTAGAACGCCTGATGCAGATTGGAAGGCAGTGATTACCAAGTGTGAAGGTACATTTGAAAATTGTCCAAGAGGTGCCATAATTCCCATAGTAGCTCCAGCTAAGCCTGAGGTTGAAGGGATTAAAAATGACATTGGAAGGTAGAAAATATAAGCTAAAACAATAAATATTTGTGAAGAGAGACCAGAAAGCCCGTTCTCACCCCAGTGAAGAATGGTAGCTGTAATCATACCACTGTTCATAATAACTTGGATACCACGCGCAACAGCACAAATAATAGCAACACCTAAAAATTCACCAGCACCTGACAAAAATGATGAGAAAAAGTCGTCTTCTGTCATTTTAAAGACAAACGCTACAAGCACAGCCATCATGATGAAGAGCATTGTAATTTCTGGGAAGTACCAAGTACCAAATGCTCCCATTGTTTTACCTAAAACTGTACCAATACCAGGAAGTCCAGTTAAGAAGGTATTGATATCTGAAAATAGTTTGATATTAAAATCTTCCCAAGGAATGAGACTTAGAATCATAATAATGAATGTTAAAGCAAAGATAACAAGCACGTGACTTTGACGTTTTGTTAACTCTTCACCATTATGTTGTAGTTTAAAGAATTCCTTGTGTTCAGCTGCTTTGTCAGCAACAAGTGATTTTTTAGGATCCTTTTCGATTTTAGTAGCGTAGTTGTAAACAAACCAAGTGGACATGCCAACTAAAACAATCCATTGAATAACACGCCAAATAATACCATCAGCAATACTAATCCCTGCTGCATCCGCAGCTACTCCAGTAGCAAATGGGTTAATCGTAGAAGCCAGACAGCCAATTTGTGATCCAATGAGAATAATAGCTACCGCTACAATACTGTCAAAACCAACAGCCATCATGACTGGAATGAGGAGAGGATAGAAAGCCATGGTTTCTTCACCCATACCATAAGTTGATCCTCCTAGGGCAAATAGAGGCATCAAGATGAAAATTAATAATTTTTCACGACCTTTATTTTTCTTGACAACAGATGCAATCCCTGTGTCAAGAGCGCCTGTTTTATTAACAACTCCCAGGAATCCCCCCACCATAAGGATGAAAAATGAAACCTGAATAGCTCCGTCTGTTCCCTCAATACCTAGCATCCCACGTACAGGAGCCATTAGGATATCAAAGATACCTTGAGGATTGGATTGTACCGTTTTATATGTTCCTGAAATAACACTGCCACTTTCAGTAGTGTCGTAAGAACCTGCTGGAATAAACCAGGTTAAAACGGCCATAATAGCAATGATGATAAAGAGAACAGTGTAGGAAGAAGGAATTTTAAATTTCCGTTTAGCTTGTTCTGTCATAATAGTTTCCTCTAAGATAAATCTAAAAAGTCGTCCCAGTTCTGGTTATTTTCGCCAGAGCCAGAACGACTAGTTGCTAAGTTAATAATGTGACCAGTTTAGCTTAGACCTTTGGAATGAATAGATTTCCAAGTGTTGCAGCCATCACAGCTTTAATTGTGTGCATACGGTTTTCAGCTTGGTCAAAATGACGCGCATATTTACTGCGGAAGACTTCATCTGTTACTTCCATTTCCTCAACACCAAATTTCTCAGCGACATCTTTACCATACACAGTATTAGTATCGTGGAAGGCTGGTAGGCAGTGCAAGAAGATCAAGTCTTCATTGTCAGCTTTCTTAATGAGTTCCATATTCACTTGATATGGTTGCAAGAGTTCAACACGTTCTTTGAACTTGTCTTCTTCTCCCATTGACACCCAAACGTCAGTATAGAACACGTCAGCGCCCTTAACAGCTTCGTCCGCATTATCTGTCACCAGAACATGTGCTCCAGATTCTTTAGCGTAGCCTTCAGCCAATTGGACAATATCTTCAGCTGGGAAGAGTTCTTTTGGAGAGAAGATGTGAACGTTAACGCCCATCAAGGTTCCCGCTACTAATAGAGAGTTTGCGACGTTATTACGGCCATCTCCACAGTATACCAAGGTTAGCCCTTCTAGTTTACCGAAGTTTTCTTTGACCGTTAAGTAGTCAGCTAGCATTTGAGTAGGGTGCCAAGCATCTGTCAACCCATTCCATACTGGAACGCCAGAGAATTCAGCTAATTCTTCTACCATTTCTTGGCTAAAGCCACGGAATTCAATCCCATCAAACATACGACCTAATACTTTAGCAGTGTCTTCAGTGGATTCTTTTTTCCCTAATTGGATGTCATTAGCACCAAGGTATTCAGGATGTGCGCCGAGATCAATAGCAGCTGTTGTGAAAGCAGCACGTGTCCGTGTTGATGTTTTTTCAAATAAGAGGGCGATGTTTTTACCATCAAGATAACGGTGCGGTACCCCACGTTTTTTGAGGTCTTTCAAATGAGCCGCAAAATCAATTAAATATTCAAATTCTTGACGTGTAAAATCTTTTTCTGCTAAAAAGCTACGTCCTTGAAATACTTGAGTCATAATTATAATTCTCCTTTAGGTTAACTGTTTTTCGAGTGATTGACAGGGTTCCCCATCTTCGATGTAGCAGTCCCCGAAAGCTTGATACCCTAGCTTTTGGTAAAACGGTTTGGCTGTTAATTCCGCGTGAATGACGAGGTGGTGATAGCCTTGTTCTTTGGCATACTGTTCGAGGGCTGTGATAATGGTTGTTCCGTGTCCCTTACCACGATATTCTTTTAAGGTTGCTATTCGTGTTAAGCGCGCTTTGGTCTGCGTTTCTGGAAGAAAACGTCCTGTTGCAACAGGTTGCTTGCCATCATAAAGGACAGCGTAAACTGTTCCTTGTTCATCATTGTCGTCAAATTCTTCTTCCATACTGATCTGTCGTTCCAGAACAAATACGCAGAATCGAATGTATAAACTGGCAGCCCTTTGGTAAGGGAGTTGATTGACGATTACTGACATCGTTTTAGAGGTCTTCACGTTCAAATGGCATTGACATACAACGTGGTCCACCACGACCGCGAACTAATTCACTGCCATGAATTTTAATCAAGCGTAAGCCTTTTGATTCTAAGATGGCATTGGTGATGGTGTTTCGGTTGTAAACCACGACAACACCTGGGGCAATGGTCAATGTGTTTGACCCATCGTTCCATTGTTCACGTCCTGCAGCAACTAGGTTGTCACCACCACAACGAATCAACTCAACGCTGTCAACTCCAAGGTTTTCTGCTAAGAGTTCTGCTAAGTCGCCTTTTTCTTCAACGATCTTGAGCGCTTCATTTTCGTAAGTCACAGAATAAACGCGAAGGTCACCTTCAATTTCAGGGTGGATAGTGAATTTATCGTAGTCAACCATTGTAAAGACAGTGTCAAGGTGCATGAATTTACGGTTATTGGCAAATTCAAAGGCTAAGACTTTCTTGAAACCAAGGTTTTCTTTAAAGATATTGACCAATAATTTTTCAATTGAAGCCGCATCAGTACGTTGAGAAATCCCCACTGCCAAGACATCTTTAGAAAGAACTAGCTCATCTCCCCCTTCGATACGAGTGGTTTCATCACGATCGTAAACCATAGGAACCTTGCCAGCATAAGTTGGGTGATAAGTAAAGATATATTTACCATAAATCGTTTCACGGTTACGTGTTTCAGAGAACATATGGTTAAGAGAAACGCCATTACCGATGGTTGCGAATGGGTCACGTGTGAAGTAAAGGTTAGGCATTGGATCGATCGCGAATGGGTAATCAGATTCCACCAAGTCTGTCAATCCTTTGGCTTCTGCAGGGATTTCAGGCAGTTCTGATTTTTGAACCCCAGCCATTGTTTTTTCGATCAGTTCTTTATTATCTTCGATGCCATTTAACAAGTCGTAGATCGCTTTTTTCGTTTCACGACCACGGATATTAGCTTCTTCAAGGTATTCTTTGATAAATTGTTCCCGGATGTCTGGGCTAGTCAATGCTTCAGCAGCCAATTCTTCAAGGTAGAGGACTTCAACGCCTTCATTTCGAAGAGCGTCAGCGAAAGCATCGTGTTCTTTTTGAGCATCTTCCAAGAAAGGAATGTCATCGAAAAGTAGTCTTTCCAAGTAGTCTGGCATCAAGTTTTCAATTTCTTTACCAGGTCGATGTAACATTACTTTTTTCAGTTTTCCAATTTCAGAGAAAACATGAATAGGATTAGATTGAGTCATAAAAAATCTCCTTTCAAAATATCGAGATAGCCAATGATTCATCTCTTTTGATTGCGCTTACATACTTTATTCTACTCCTTTTAGGAGAATAAAGCAACAGTCAGAGGAAAGGGCTATTAGCAGATAGGATAAAGACAGACTGTGAATGCTTTGAGCTAGTCTCAGTCCAATGTCAAGATTAGACGCGACCAGTAATCTCATTAAAGTTATCAAGTATAATGAGAGCAGCTTGAAACCTTCACAAAGCACATTCTCATTGCTTTAAACACAAAATGAGAGGACAAATGTAGTCCTCTCCAGAATCTAGCTGTTCATTGAGCTATTATAGCAATAGCATCAAATCTTAGCTATAACATTCATTAGATTGTCATTAACTAATCGAACTCTCTTAGAAACTCAGACAGTTTTTCAAGTCCTTTTGTTAACGTTTCGGTGTGGGTACAATAACCTAGTCTAGCATAGCCAGGCATATCAAATCGATTTCCTGGGACAAGAAGCACTCCTTTTTCTTTAAGCAATCGAATACAAAAGGCTTCTGTTTCTTCTGGAATATCTAGTTTAATAAAGGAAGTTGACACATGATGTGGAAAAGTTAGAGAAACTCTAGGTTCGGTAGCAATCCACTCTTTAACAATATCTAAATTACGCGATACAATCTCTTTATTTCTTTTGAGAACAATTTCTTTATGTTTTAGCACATGAGTAGTGATAAAGTCATCAAAAACACCGGCACAAATCATAGTATAATCGCGGTACTTGCGGAATTCATCAGCTAATTCATCATTGGAAACAATCCATCCCACCCTAACACCGGGAACAGAATAGGTTTTTGATAAACTGTTCGTTGAAATGCCTTTATCATAGAGG
The DNA here is from genome assembly GCF_001598035.1 of Streptococcus halotolerans. Taxonomy (NCBI): domain Bacteria; kingdom Bacillati; phylum Bacillota; class Bacilli; order Lactobacillales; family Streptococcaceae; genus Streptococcus; species Streptococcus halotolerans. The sequence continues at coordinate 1,589,830 of NZ_CP014835.1, forward strand.
TCAACAATTGCTGGAACATCTACCCCATCTTCTAGAGGTTTGTAAATTTCATCGGATACGATGTAAGCACCAACTTCATTGGCAATAGTGACTAATTCCTCTAAGAATGTTCTATCCATGATAGCACCAGTAGGATTATTAGCATTATTAATACAAATCATTTTGGTATTTGGTCGGACTAACTGACGTAAATCGTCTAAAGAAGGCAACCAATCATTGTCTTCTTTGATTTTCCAGAGAGAGACTTCGGCTCCAAAAGATCGAGGGATATCATAGAGTTGCTGGTAAGTTGGGTAAAGAGAAATAACATGGTCACCAGGTTCTATTAGACTATAAAGAGCTAAGAAGTTAGCACCAGTAGCCCCATTTGTTTGTAAAATCTGACTAGGTTTTACCGTTTGATAGAGTTTGGCAACTTCTTCTTTAAATTCTGGTGAACCTTCAATCCAGCCATAATTCATTTTTTTATTGAGCAGTTCCTCTAATAATTTGTCTTTACCTTCGGGATGAAGGTTTAAAATCTCATCAAGAGTCATGGAAGCGATGGAACTACCTGCAATATCATAAATAGCATCATTTTCCCAAACATTGAGCCATTCTTCGACACCAAAAGCATTAATTTTCATATTGTATCCTTTCTATGATTATCATATCATGTTTTTTCATGTTAAGATAAGGGGAAAAAGAGATAAGTTCTCATTATCTCTTTTTGCCAGATATCTATGACTCTTAAAGTGTAATTTGTCCTGTTACTAATCGGAAGATAGCTAAGAGTGCTCCTGCAACTAAGAGAATCAGCAAAATCAATTCCGTTTGTGAGAAAATTTTAGTGACACCTTTTTCCCTACGAGCTTGCATATAGAAGAAAATACCAACTAAATAAGCAATTAGACAAAGTAAGAAGTAATCAATACCAGAAGCCCAGATAACCCAGATAAAGAAGATGGATCCAACAAGTCCTAAAATCATTTGTTTGGTATCTTTTAGGTTTTTAGAGAGCTTAGTCTGATAAAGGACAACATATAGCCAAGAGATAAACATAGCAGCTGTACAAAGAGCATAAGCAAATTGATAAGCAGATTCAGTAAATAATAAGGTAAACATGAAGGCTTGTGTTAAAGCAGTCATGAAGAAGAGTGAGTAAGTAGGGACACCTTTATTATTTAATTCACCAAATTTAGCTGGTAAGAGGTCTCTCTGAGCCATAATCAAGGTCGTTTCTGCAGGTAGCATTGTCCAAGATAGCCAAGCTCCGAAGATAGAAACGATTAGGGCAACGTTAACAACGATTGGGAACCAAGCGCCAACATTTTCTGCTAATACATACCCCATAGCAGGACTAGGGAGTCCAACAATTTGTTCACGTGTCAAGATACCATAAGGCAAAATAGAAGCAGCTATGTAGACCACTAGAAGTCCAATAAGTCCAAAAACAGTTGATTTTCCGACAATGGCTTTACTGCTTGCACGGTCAGACATCATGGCAGCTCCTTCGATACCGACAAAGACCCACATGATAACCATCATTGAACTTTGAATTTGGTTAATGATTGGTGATAATTCGAAACTTCCAGAAGTTGTTCCCCAGAAATTATCCATAAAAGTATTCATATCGAAGAAGAGAATCGCTAAAATGATATAAAATGCAAGGGGAAGCAGTTTACAAAGGGTAATAATAGTATTTAATGCTGCCGCAGATTCTACTCCACGATTGACTAAAAAGTATAATCCCCAAAGCACCACAGAGGCAGCTAGGATAGATAAAAGGTTACTACCGTCACCAAAAGCAGGGATGAAGCGACCAATCGTTTTCATCATCATAGTTGCAAAGGCAACGTTACCTAACCAAGCAGATAACCAGTATCCCCAACCACTGATAAAACCGTTAAAAGGTCCAAAGCCATCTTCAGCATAGCTTACAATTCCTGATAGTTCAGGTTTTTTATTAATAATATTAACAATAGATAGGCAGAGTGTTAGCACTCCAAGACCAGCAATAAGCCAAGCAATTAAAGCACCACCAGGTGAAGCGGCAGCAGCCATATCTGTAGGGATAGCAAAAATACCAGAACCAATGGATGAACTAATAATCAGTGCCGTTAGTGCAAGAATCCCTAACTTTTTTGGTTTTTTTGACATAAAAATACCTTTTCTTTCTTTATTGTTTCATTAATCTTTTACGATAATGGTACCACTGTCAGAAGCAATTAGTTCACCCAGATTTTCTAGAGAAGTAATAACAGCTTTGGATTCTGGTTTATTATTGACAAAAGCCATAGCAGCTTCCACTTTAGGTAACATAGAACCTGGTGCAAATTGGTCTTGCTTGATGTACTCTTCCAACTCTGAAACAGATACACGTTCTAATTTAGCTTGGTCAGGTTTGTTGAAGTTAACAAAGACATAATCAACGCCTGTTAATACAATAAAGAGATCAGCGTCTACTAATTCGGCAAGGGTTTGAGAAGCAAAGTCTTTGTCAATAACAGCTTCGACACCAGTTAAATAGCCATTTTCTTCTTGAATAACTGGGATACCGCCGCCACCAGCTGCAATAACAACAGATCCAGCATTTAATAGAGTGCGGATAGTGCCAATTTCTTTGATACCTGTAGGTTTTGGTGAAGCAACAACCTTACGCCAACCACGGCCAGCATCCTCTTTAAAACTAGCCCCTGTGCGTTCAGCTTCTGCTTTAGCTTCATCTTCTGTATAGAAAGGACCGATTGGCTTAGAAAGATTTTCAAAAGCAGGATCATTTTTATCAACGACAACTTGTGTGATAACAGAAGCGACTTCTTTTTCAATGCCTTCATCCAATAAAGCATCTTGTAAAGCATTTTGAAGCCAGAAACCAATAGATCCTTCTGTCATAGCAACTAGAGTATCCAATGGGAAAGCAGGGTTCTTTTCAGAGTCAGCTGCTAAGTTTTGGAGCAAGAGATTTCCAACTTGTGGGCCATTACCATGAGTGATAATTAAGTCATCACCATTTTTAATGAGTTTTACCAGGTGTTTAGCAGTTTCTTTTAAAGCTTGTTGTTGAGCGTGTGCACTTGGATCGCTAGAGAGAATAGCATTTCCACCTAAAGCAACTACAATTTTACGATTTACCATATGTTTCTCCTTTGTGTATATCAATTTTGTCTATTATAAAAGGGCTGGGCTTTGGCTAGTCCAGCCCTTCTATAGCATGGGTTAAATGAACATTGTTAATCTATTAAACTTTTGGAATGAATAGATTTCCAAGTGTTGCAGCCATCACAGCTTTAATTGTGTGCATACGGTTTTCAGCTTGGTCAAAATGACGCGCATATTTACTGCGGAAGACTTCATCGGTTACTTCCATTTCCTCAACACCAAATTTCTCAGCGACATCTTTACCATACACAGTATTAGTATCGTGGAAGGCTGGTAGGCAGTGCAAGAAGATCAAGTCTTCATTGTCAGCTTTCTTAATGAGTTCCATATTCACTTGATATGGTTGCAAGAGTTCAACACGTTCTTTGAACTTGTCTTCTTCTCCCATTGACACCCAAACGTCAGTATAGAACACGTCAGCGCCCTTAACAGCTTCGTCCGCATTATCTGTCACCAGAACATGTGCTCCAGATTCTTTAGCGTAGCCTTCAGCCAATTGGACAATATCTTCAGCTGGGAAGAGTTCTTTTGGAGAGAAGATGTGAACGTTAACGCCCATCAAGGTTCCCGCTACTAATAGAGAGTTTGCGACGTTATTACGGCCATCTCCACAGTATACCAAGGTTAGCCCTTCTAGTTTACCGAAGTTTTCTTTGACCGTTAAGTAGTCAGCTAGCATTTGAGTAGGGTGCCAAGCATCTGTCAACCCATTCCATACTGGAACGCCAGAGAATTCAGCTAATTCTTCTACCATTTCTTGGCTAAAGCCACGGAATTCAATCCCATCAAACATACGACCTAATACTTTAGCAGTGTCTTCAGTGGATTCTTTTTTCCCTAATTGGATGTCATTAGCACCGAGGTATTCAGGATGTGCGCCGAGATCAATAGCAGCTGTTGTGAAAGCAGCACGTGTCCGTGTTGATGTTTTTTCAAATAAGAGGGCGATGTTTTTACCATCAAGATAGCGGTGAGGCACCCCACGTTTTTTGAGGTCTTTCAAATGAGCCGCAAAATCAATTAAATATTCAAATTCTTGACGTGTAAAATCTTTTTCTGCTAAAAAGCTACGTCCTTGAAATACTTGAGTCATAATTATAATTCTCCTTTAGGTTAACTGTTTTTCGAGTGATTGACGATTACGAAATCTTTTTTTAGAGATCTTCGCGTTCGAATGGCATTGACATACAACGTGGTCCACCACGACCGCGAACTAATTCACTGCCATGAATTTTAATCAATCGTAGGCCTTTTGATTCTAAGATGGCATTGGTGATGGTGTTTCGGTTGTAAACCACCACAACACCTGGGGCAATGGTCAACGTGTTTGACCCATCGTTCCATTGTTCACGTCCTGCAGCAACTAGGTTGTCACCACCACAACGAATCAACTCAACGCTGTCAACTCCAAGGTTTTCTGCTAAGAGTTCTGCCAAATCACCTTCTTCTTCAACGATTTTGAGCGCTTCATTTTCGTAAGTCACAGAATAAACGCGAAGGTCTCCTTCAATTTCAGGGTGGATAGTGAATTTATCGTAGTCAACCATTGTAAAGACGGTGTCAAGGTGCATGAATTTACGGTTATTGGCAAATTCAAAGGCTAAGACTTTCTTGAAACCAAGGTTTTCTTTAAAGATATTGACCAATAATTTTTCAATCGAAGCCGCATCAGTACGTTGAGAGATTCCCACTGCCAAGACATCTTTAGAAAGAACTAACTCATCTCCCCCTTCGATACGAGTAGTCTCGTCTCGGTCGTAAACCATAGGAACCTTGCCAGCATAAGTTGGGTGATAAGTAAAGATGTATTTGCCATAAATCGTTTCACGATTACGTGTTTCAGAGAACATATGGTTAAGAGAAACGCCATTACCGATGGTTGCGAATGGGTCGCGTGTAAAATAAAGGTTAGGCATTGGATCGATCGCGAATGGGTAATCGGATTCCACCAAGTCTGTCAATCCTTTGGCTTCTGCAGGGATTTCAGGAAGTTCTGATTTTTGAACCCCAGCCATTGTTTTTTCGATCAGTTCTTTATTATCTTCGATGCCATTTAACAAGTCGTAGATCGCTTTTTTCGTTTCACGACCACGGATATTAGCTTCTTCAAGGTATTCTTTGATAAATTGTTCCCGGATGTCTGGGCTAGTCAATGCTTCAGCAGCCAATTCTTCAAGGTAGAGGACTTCAACGCCTTCATTTCGAAGAGCGTCAGCGAAAGCATCGTGTTCTTTTTGAGCATCTTCCAAGAAAGGAATGTCATCGAAAAGTAGTCTTTCCAAGTAGTCTGGCATCAAGTTTTCAATTTCTTTACCAGGTCGATGTAACATTACTTTTTTCAGTTTTCCAATTTCAGAGAAAACATGAATAGGATTAGATTGAGTCATAAAAAATCTCCTTTCAAAATATCGAGATAGTCAATATTTTATCTCTTTTGTTTGCGCTTACGAGTTATATTTTATCTTTTTTAAAAGAAAAAAGTTAGAATAATTCACAGGTAGAATGCCAAAAACTTCACGCTTTCGAAGGAAAAAATGAAACATTATCAAAATGAAAGCGATTTCTATACATTTTTTTGCTTTTTTAAATGAAAAACGATAAATTATTAGTCTAAAAAAAATGAAGAATCACAGGATTGTGATTCTTCATGTTAAACAAAGTCATTATCAAACAAGTAGCTGTTAATCTAAATCTAGCTGCGTAGAATCCTTATCTAGGATAGTCTGATGTGTTTTGGCAGACAAGAAGTAGTTAGCTTTCTCTTCTATGAAATTAAGAGCTTCTTTGAGGCTATCCTCTTTAGTGGCATCCACTAGTTCAATCACTAAAAAGGCATTTTTAGTGTTGTCAGTAATCATGGTTCTTTCGCCGTCACGCCAGTTGAAACAACGGCAGACTGCTCCAGCGTCATCGATATAGGCCAGTTCACCAGCTAAAGTAGGTCTATTTTCCTCGTCACCAATCAAGTAAAATTCATCCCCACCTTCGGTAATAGTGAGTTTCAAATCTCCTTGGAAAGTGTCGATATCTTCAGCCCCAACTGGTAAGGCATAAGTCAGACTAGCTGAATTATAGATATCCACTAATGGGCTGATAGTTGACACAGGCTTGTCAGAATCAACACGTTTCAATAAGGCTTCAATACTAGATCTGGCACCTTTTTTTGTTTTAAATTTTTGGTAAGCTTTACGGTAAGTTTGAACAACATCGTTTTGGCTAAATTGGTCTTCTTGTAAATGACTCTTAGCTTTCTGGTTACTAAGCTTTAAAAGCTCTTCTAGTTCACCAGCTAATTCTTCTTTCATCTGATAATCTTTAATCAGTACAACACCAATTTTAGAATCAGGGAAGAGTTCCCAGTATGATGAATCAACGATAAAAGTTCCCATAATTAACGTCCTCCTACTTGCTTAATTGAAAAGTTTTTAGAATAATACCACTTTTTAGAACAGAAGTCAAAAGGCATGACAAGTATATGAAAAATTTTTGGTGAAAAATAATGGTTTCTGTAGTTCAATGTTCAGGTGTTTTTTTAAATAGATATTATTTTTTGTCAATTTTACTACGGGAAAGCTCTCAAATGATGGATTTTTAACGGTGCTATTATTTGAAAACAAATGTTTCTTGTGCGCGATGTGGTCAAAAGGAGCAAAATCTTTTCGTTAAGTATTTTCTTTGGTATAATGAAAGCGTTGTATTATTTTTCTTGAAAATTTAATTTAGAGACTGGCTTAGACACTATGTGTTTATGCCTAATTAGAGAGGCAGGACTACACATAAGATGATTACAAAGGAACAGTATTTTTACCTGAGACAGTTAGATGACTTTAAATATTTGACAATTGAGCAGTTCGATAATATTGTTAACAAGATTCAATATCGCACAGCACTTAAAAACCATACCCTTTTTTTTGAAGGTGATCATAGAGAAAAATTATTTTTAATTCAATCAGGTTATGCTAAAATCGAGCAAACGGATGCGTCAGGGTCATTTATCTATACCGATTATGTTAGACAGGATACAATCTTTCCCTATGGTGGTTTATTTTTTGATGATGTTTATCACTTCTCTGCTGTGGCGATTACTGATGTTGGTTATTTTAGTCTACCAATGGAAGTTTATGAGACGCACGCTCTTCAAAATATCAATCAAATGAAACATCTCTGTCGAAAATATTCTAAGTTACTAAACGTTCATGAAATCAAATTACGTAATATGGTAACATCAAGTGCAAGGATGCGCGTCGTTCAGACCTTAGCAACGCTACTTTTAGAAGTCACGACTGAAGAAGGACGCCTTCCTTTTCCAATCACGACGATTGAAATCGCCAATATGAGCGCGACGACACGTGAAACAGTTAGTCATGTGTTAAAAGAATTGCGTCAGAAAGATATTGTTGAATTGAAATACAAAACACTTTTTTACAATGATAAACAATATTTTAAAAAATTCATTGAATAAGGATTTTATATGAATAAAAAAGAAATGAGACACCAATTAATCCGCTCTTTACTTACTGAAACCAAAATTCATACACAACATGAATTAGGACAGTTACTTGAAAAAAATGGCATATCAGTCACGCAAGCGACCCTTTCTCGTGATGTGAAAGAGTTGAATCTTGTTAAGATAAGCGACGGTAATACTGATGATGCGGAAACTTATTATGAGATCCATAGCATTTCACAAGATCGATGGGAAAAACGGTTACGATTTTACATGGAAGATGCTTTAGTGATGCTTTTTCCAGTACAGAATCAAGTTGTTTTAAAGACTTTGCCTGGTTTGGCTCAATCTTTTGGCTCCATTTTAGATTCTATTTTACTATCGGAGATTTTGGCAACCGTTTGTGGAGATGATACTTGTTTGATTATTTGTGAAAACAACGAAGAAGCACAAAAATGCTTTGAGAAATTAAGTCATTACACCCCGCCTTTCTTTTTTTCAAAAAGGTAATTTATCACAATCATTGGTTAACTGAAAAGAGATTAGAACACTAATTCTGTCTAACATATAAAAAACGAAGATGGTTATGTTTCTGAGTCACAGAAAAACAATCCATGTTCGCTTTTTTCTTCTAGTTTCCTTTCATGGTTGACAAAAAAATTTAGCGTGATATGATAATAAAAAAATAAAAGCACATAGGCGTAGATAAAGGAGAATTCTTCATGTCAAATTGGGAATCTAAATTTTTGAAAAAGGGCTTTACATTTGATGATGTCCTACTTATTCCAGCAGAGAGTCATGTTCTACCAAATGAGGTAAACATGCAAACCAAATTAGCTGATAATTTGACTTTGAATATTCCTATTATTACTGCAGCTATGGACACTGTCACAGACAGTAAGATGGCTATTGCTATTGCACGCGCAGGTGGTCTTGGCGTTGTTCATAAAAATATGTCTGTTCATGAGCAGGCCGAAGAAATTCGTAAAGTTAAACGTTCTGAAAATGGCGTTATTATTGATCCTTTCTTTCTAACTCCAAATCAAAAAGTTCATGAGGCCGAAGATCTCATGCAACGCTACCGCATTAGTGGTGTTCCCATTGTAGATTCAATGGATAACCGTAAACTGGTTGGTATTATTACTAACCGTGATATGCGTTTTATCTCAGATTATGATGCGTTTATTTCAGAACATATGACCAGCGAGAATCTTATTACCGCAGAAGTAGGTACCGATTTGGGTACAGCTGAGCGCATCCTTCACGAGCATCGTATTGAAAAATTACCACTTGTTGATGAGCAAGGCCGTCTGTCAGGACTTATTACGATCAAAGATATTGAAAAAGTTATTGAATTTCCTAATGCTGCCAAAGATGAATTCGGTCGTCTTTTGGTTGCAGGTGCCGTAGGCGTTACTTCAGATACTTTTGAACGTGCAGAGGCTCTCTTTGAAGCTGGTGCTGATGCTATTGTTATTGATACGGCTCATGGTCACTCTGCAGGTGTTCTTCGTAAAATTGCTGAAATTCGCGCTCAATTCCCGAATAAAACGTTAATTGCTGGAAATATTGCGACAGCAGAAGGAGCTCGCGCTCTTTATGATGCAGGTGTTGATGTGGTTAAAGTTGGTATTGGACCAGGTTCAATCTGTACAACCCGTGTGGTTGCAGGTGTTGGTGTTCCTCAAATCACGGCTATCTATGATGCTGCTGATGTCGCACGTGAGTACGGAAAAACAATCATTGCCGATGGAGGGATCAAGTATTCAGGTGATATCGTTAAAGCTCTTGCAGCTGGTGGTAATGCTGTTATGCTTGGTTCGATGTTTGCTGGTACAGATGAAGCACCAGGAGAAACAGAGATTTTCCAAGGTCGTAAATACAAGTCATACCGTGGTATGGGCTCAATTGCAGCAATGAAGAAAGGTTCTAGCGATCGTTACTTCCAAGGGGCTGTTAATGAAGCTAATAAACTTGTCCCAGAAGGTATTGAAGGACGTGTTGCCTATAAAGGTTCTGCAGCTGACATAGTCTTCCAAATGCTAGGTGGTATTCGTTCAGGCATGGGGTATGTTGGTGCCGCAACTCTTCAAGAGCTTCGTGATAATGCTCAATTTATCGAAATGTCAGGTGCTGGCCTCAAAGAAAGTCATCCACATGATGTCCAAATTACAAACGAAGCCCCGAACTACTCAGTTCATTAATCCTATCTCAAGACGATTTATGGGTTCTTTCAGGTTGAAGAAAAGTCTATTTTGGAACTTTTCTTCAACTTTTTTAATGTTATTTGGGAAAGGAAAATTGCCAGTAAGCCTACTAAAATAATTTTTTAAAGATTGTCTTTATTGACAGTTAAGTTTTACACTCTCTTTTTCTCAGTCGTCTAAGGGCTTTGTTTGTATTTTGAAGAGAATCTTCGGATGCATTTTTATGCTGATTTTAAAAAAATAAGAAATATTTTACTATTAGAAATGAATCAAACCGTTGACAATGAGAACAAACTTTATTAAAGTATTCTAGTTATGATTTTTAAATCGTGACAGCTAGTCATTATCGATTAGTGATGCTATGAACACAAATTAAATGACATTATTTAAATGAAAGGTATCTATCGTGGAAGGTATTATTTATGCACTAGTTCCTATGTTCGCATGGGGATTGATCGGATTTACATCAAATAAGATTGGTGGAACAGCCAATCAACAGACATTGGGGTTAACAATCGGAGCTCTTTTATTTGCGCTCGTTTCTTGGATTATCGTTAGACCAGAAATGACATGGACACTCTGGATTGTTGGCATTATCGGAGGATTGCTCTGGTCAGCCGGACAAAATGGTCAGTTCCATGCTATGAAATATATGGGGGTTTCAGTTGCTCAACCTCTATCAAGCGGTTCACAGTTGTTACTAGGAAGTTTGGTTGGCGCACTTGTCTTTCATGAATGGACTAAACCCATTCAATTTTTGCTTGGTTTGTCAGCGCTTCTTATTCTTTTGGTTGGATTCTATTTTTCCAGTCGTCAGGATAAGACAGAATCTATTGCAGGTGTTGCCGAGAGAGACTTTCCGAAAGGGTTCAGAGCCCTCTCTTATTCAACACTTGGCTATGTTTCTTATGCTGTTTTATTTAATAACATCATGAAATTTGATGCCCTTTCAGTGCTATTACCAATGGCGGTTGGAATGTTTCTAGGAGCTATCTTCTTTATGAAGGGTAACATCGCTTTTGAACCGGTCGTTTTGAAAAATGCTGCTGTTGGATTACTTTGGGGAACAGGGAATATTTTTATGCTTCTGGCGGCTGCCAAGGCAGGACTTGCGATTGCTTTTAGTTTTTCTCAACTTGGAGCGGTTATTTCGATTGTCGCTGGCATTCTTTTCTTGGGAGAAAAGAAAACTAAAAAAGAGCTCCAATGGATTCTTATTGGAACCATTTTATTTGTTATCGGGGCTATCCTTCTAGGAATTGTCAAATCATATTAAAAAAATCAGGTTCTGTTTAGGAGCCTGATTTTATAGTACCTTGATCAATGGTAAAAACAGTCATGTTTTCTGGCACCTGTTGCAGGTGTTCCAAACTTGTTGTTGTGATGAATGTTTGAACATTTTCCTTCAAAACAGCTTCTAGTAATTTAGCTTGACGGTGATTGTCAAGTTCACTCATGACATCGTCAAGTAGAAGAATAGGGTAGTCTCCAGTAGATTGCTTGATCAGTTCAATTTCAGCCATTTTTAGTGATAAAATCAGGCTTCGGTGTTGCCCTTGACTACCAAAGCTAGCATTCATGTCATTGATGAAAAAGGACATGTCATCTCGATGTGGACCAAGACTAGTATTTTTTTTGAAAATATCACGCCGATGTTGGTTTGTCAGTTGTTGTAAATAATCTTGACGCAAAGTTGACACATCTGTAAATCTTATGGAAGAGTTATAAGCAATCTTAAGTCTTTCAGTTTCTTCTGAAATAGTTGCATGATGTTTATTAGCTTCTACTTCTAGGTCTTTAATAAAGTGATGCCTATGAATCATGACACGACTACCAAAATCGGCTAATTGTTCATCTAATACAGAGAGAAACGTGGTATCAACGGTCTCTGTATTTTTTAAATAAGCATTACGTTGCTTTAAGACATGATTGTACTGACTTAGATCTGACAAATAAATGGTTTTTATCTGTCCTAAATCAATATCTAAAAATTTTCGCCTTAAACTAGGTGATCCCTTAATCAGTTGTAAATCTTCAGGAGCGAACAAGACAACTGTTAAGTTTCCAATGTAGTCTGACAAGCGATTTTGTTTTAAATGATTAACTTTTGTAATGCGTCCTTTATCCGAAAGATGAATTTCTAATGGAACTTTACCATTTTGCTTATGAACGATACCTGAAAGGTGAAGTTTGTCATGGTTAAAAGCAATTAATTCTTTATCGGATCGCGTACGATGACTGCGTGTCAAGGATAAAAAATAAATGGCTTCTAAGAAATTTGTCTTACCTTGAGCATTTCGGCCAATAAAGACGTTTAGATTTTTAGAAAAGTTGGCTGAGATATCTTGATAATTTCGATAATGGTTGAGAGTAATGCTTTCAATCCACATGGTTTACATCCCAGGAAAGCGTACAGGTTTTTTAGGTTGTTTTCCAGTCTGCGTCTTTGTGTTATCTTGTCTCGTTGGTTTTTGCTTGTCCTTATTCATTTTTTTTACTAAGTCAGCTACTCTTTTTTTCTCTGCTAAATCAAGTTGGTGTTGCTCAAGCTCTTTTTCATTGGGCTGGATCAGTGTGATAGTAATCCCTTCCTTAGGAAGTTCAACCTTATCACCAAGACGTAATTTTTTACCACGGCGTTTCTCATCTTCGCCATTAAATAAAACAGTATTATTAGCTAAATAGCCTTTGATAGCACCTCCGCTTTGGATAATGCCAGTTTCTTTTAAAAGGGCTTGCAAGGTAATATAATCATCGAATAGTTTATAATCCATCGGTCTCTCCATATCTTATTTGAAGCCATTATACCATAAAAAATGGTATAATTTATGGAACTACTCTTTCTTAAAGGAGCTTACATGGAAATTGTCAAAGGTGTCAACCTACATCTCATAAAAAATGAATCTTTAAAAACAGTCCAAGTAAAATGTCGCTTTAGTGGTTATTTGGATAAGAAAAATGTGGCTAGGAGAGTTTTAGTTGCTCAAATGCTAGAGACTGCCAGTAAAGCTTATCCAACTAATCGTGACCTTAGAAAAAAACTGGCTAGCCTTTACGGAGCTAGTCTGTCAACTAATGTTGTCACAAAAGGGTATACACACTGTGTTGATATTGATGCTTCTGTCATTAGCGATGCCTATAGTTTTGAGTCCCAGTCTTTGCTAGAAGAGTTATTAGAAGTATTTAAGGAAATTTTGTTTAATCCTTTGATAACAACGGAGCAGTACCAACCAGCTAGTTTTGAATTGGAAAAACAAAATATTATGGCAGCTATTGATACCGAAAAAGAAGATTTGTTTCACCTAGCTGATCAAGAACTTAAAAGACAATTTTTCGATGATTCCTGTCAAGCTTTGTCAACTTTGACAACCAAAGAGCTCTTGAATAAAGAAAATTCCTTTACAGCTTATCAAGAGTTCCAGCGTATGTTGCAACATGATCAAATTGACATTTTTATAGTTGGTGATTTTGATGATTATAATGTGATTAAAGCACTACATCAATTTCCATTCAAAGAGCGCCAGTTAGATTTATCTCTAATCTATAAGCAAGACTATACCAATGTCATTTCGGAGTATTTGGAAATCAAAGATAGTAAGCAGAGTGTTTTAACCATTGGTTATCATATGCCTTTCACTTATGGGGATAAAGGGCTGGCTTCCGTTGCCGTTTATAATGCATTATTGGGTGAGTTACCCACTTCTAAATTATTTGTTAATGTTAGGGAGAAGAAGGGATTAGCTTACGCCATAGGCAGTCATTATGATTCATTTTCGCAATTGTTTACTATCTATGCTGGTATTCAGAAAGTTAATAAGTCTTTAGCTTTAAGGCTTATTTTAAAACAGACGAAAGAATTACGTTTAGGCAAGTTTACAAACACTGAAATCGAGCAGGCTAAAGTTGTTTTAAAAAATCAACTATTAGCTGCACAAGATTATCCGAAGCAGGCCATTGAGTTAGCCTATCATGGGCATTATTTCAATAGAGATAATTCAATTGACAACCTGTTGACAGAGATTGACAATGTTAGTAAAGAATCCATTGTTGATGTTGCTAAAAGATTGAAACTACAAGCAGTGTATACTCTAGAAGGGAGTGCTTAGGATTGCAGAAAGAGAGTCACGAATATCCTGATTTAAAAGTGTTTGTCCATAAAGTGAAACTTGATTGTGGATTGAAGTTAGTTTTGATACCTCGTCCTAATTTCAACGAAAAGCAAGTTATGATAACAACCAATTTTGGTTCTACTGGCAGTTCCATTGAAACGACTAATGGTCAAGTTGATTATCCCTTTGGTGTAGCCCATTTTTTAGAGCATAAAATTTTTGAGATGGGCGATGGTAAGGATGCTTTGGAGGATTTTACAACACTTGGAGCAGAGGCCAATGCCTTTACAACCTATCAGCAAACAGTCTATTACTTTTCAACCGTCAACGATATTGATGAGGGAATCAAAAAACTCATTACTTTGGTTAGAGAATGGCATATGACAGAGGAGAGCGTTGACGAAGAACGTCCTATTATCCAGAATGAAATAGTGATGTATGAAGATGATAGTGACTATCAAATGAATAAGGCACTTTTAGCTAATCTCTATCCCAATACCCCCTTGAGTGAGGATATTGCAGGAAATAGCCAGACAGTTGAACAGATTAGTTTAGCCAATTTGACATCAGCACATGATTATTTTTATCAATTAGACCAGTTAACCATGGTTGTCGTGGGTGATTTTGATGTTGACGGAATCGTCAATGAGGTTGACAATTTTGTCAACGCAGATACAAGCAAAAAAGAAGTCATGATATCGCCTCTTCAAATCAGTCCCATTATTAAATCAAGTCGTTTTTCTATGGATGTCACGCAGCCTAAATTAGGATTAGGTTTTAGGGTCGTAGATGACTTATCAGGGATGTCTTTGAGTTACTACAAGTTAGGATTGAGACTGTTTTTAGCGATGTTGTTTGGCTGGACATCTGAAACTTATCAGAATTGGTATGACAATGGTTTAATTGACTATTCTTTTGACTTTCATCTTGAAGTCACTTCACAATTCAAATTCGTAACCATTACCTTTGATACAGATCAGCCGATTGCTATGACTGGAAAAGTCAAGAAACTGTTTAAAACCTTTGCTCATCATACTGATTTTTCAGAAGAACACTTGACACTGTTGAAAAAAGAAATGTACGGTGATTTTATTAATTCCCTAGATTCGATTGATCAATTGGCAAATCAAGTGAGCCTATTCTTGGCAGATGGTGCAGATTATCTCGATACTGGAGAGCTCATTCGTCAGATTTCTTTATCAGATGTGCAACTGATAGCCGAGCACTTTGTATCACATATGGAAGTAACCACAGTCACTATTTTTCCAAAATAAGTCATGGGAAAATACTAGATTTTTTGATATACTAAAGATTAACTAGATGGATTAGAAATGAGGGGATGTCAAATGATAAGAAAATCAGTTGGAATGCAGTTAAGAGATGGTCGCGAATCAAAGCATTATAGCCTTGATGATCTTGAATCTCTAACTGGTATTAAATCCTCTTATCTCCTATCCATGGAGATGGATCAATTTTCACTTTTACCAAGTAAATCTTATGAGATTTCCTACATCAAAAAGTATGCTGAAGTGGTAGATTTAGACCATGAGAGTCTTCTTCGCGATTACCATATTGCAGTGGCTGAAAAACAAGAGCGAGCGGCGTCTCGTCAAGAAGAAGTGATTGAATTGGATAAGGATTCGGAGTCTTATAGTCGAGCTCAAGCTGGACAGCATGGTACCAGTCATCGTCAGACAGCAAAAACGGATAAAAAGAACCTGCTTTTTCTAATCCTCTCTCTTTTAGTTCTATTAGTTTTGTTAGCTGGTTTATTCTTTGTTTTTTGGAATCGTCGTTTGAAAGATTCCAACCTTGAAACGGCTAGGTCTTCTCAGATAAGTTCAGCAAGTTCTTCAAGTAGTAGCAGTGAATCTTCAACAAGTTCTTCAAGTGAGTCGCCGAGCCTAGCTGTGACGCCGTCGGTTGATGGTGTTAATCTAGCTGCTCATCTATCTCAGGCAAGCAAACCTGTTGATCTCGTCTTTTCATTGACTGAAGGGGCTGCTGATCATTGGTTCGCTGTATCGAATTCAAACTATGAGTCAGGGGCAACGCTCAGTCAAGAAACGCCTACAATTCGTGTAGCATTGTCTGAAGATACTAGTGAAACACTGATAACGCTTGGAAATACTTCTGGTATTAAGGTCACTGTGAATGGGCAGGAACTTGATTTATCGTCCTTATTAGCTGACACAACTGGCTATATTACATTAACGATTGAGTAAGGTATAATGACAAAAAAAGAAAATATCCCTAATTTATTAACTGTAGTTCGCATTTTTATGATTCCCCTCTTTTTGCTATTAACGTCAGTTTCTAGTAGTCTTTTTGGTCATATTGTTGCTGCTATCATTTTTGCAGTGGCAAGTTTCACGGACTATCTAGATGGTTACTTGGCTCGTAAGTGGCAGGTTGTTACCAACTTTGGTAAATTCGCTGATCCCTTGGCTGATAAGATGCTTGTTATGAGTGCCTTTATCATGCTTGTTGGTTTGGAAATGGCGCCAGCCTGGGTTACAGCAGTGATTATCTGTCGTGAACTGGCTGTCACAGGACTTCGTTTGCTCTTGGTTGAAACTGGTGGTAAAGTGTTGGCAGCAGCTATGCCAGGTAAGATTAAAACAGTAACACAGATGCTAGCGGTTATCTTGCTGCTCTGTCATTTGCATGTCTTAGGAACAGTAATGCTTTATGTAGCCTTGTTCTTCACTATTTATTCAGGATATGATTACTTCAAAGGTGCTAGTTTCTTGTTTAAAGACACCTTCAAATAATGGGCAGATTTATGATTGAGGTTTCAAATTTATTTTTTAAATACCAGGAAGAACAGGAAACTTATACTTTAAAAGATGTATCGTTTCACGTGAAACCTGGAGAGTGGTTATCTATTGTCGGACATAACGGTTCAGGAAAATCGACAACAGCTCGGTTGCTTGATGGTCTTTTATTGGCAGAATCAGGTCACATTACGATTAATGGCAGAGTATTAACCGAAGAAAATGTCTGGGAAATTCGTCAAGATATTGGCATGGTTTTTCAAAATCCTGATAACCAATTTGTTGGTGCCACCGTTGAGGATGATGTTGCCTTTGGTCTCGAGAACAAGGGAGTTAGCCATTCAGAAATGACTGATAGGGTTTCAGAGGCTTTGGCTTTAGTTGGAATGACGTCATTTAAAACACGCGAACCGGCCAGACTATCAGGTGGACAGAAACAGCGCGTGGCTATTGCAGGTGCCCTTGCAACAAGACCTAAAATTTTAATTTTTGATGAATCAACTAGTATGCTAGATCCAGATGGTCGCCAAGAACTACTAGGTACGATTCAAAAGATTCGCCAACAGTTTGACATGACTATCATCTCAATTACTCATGATTTGGATGAAGTAGCGCTTAGCGACCGTGTTATTGTCATGAAATCAGGTGAGATTGAGTCTATCTCAACCCCCAGAGAGCTTTTTTCTAGGGGAAAAGATTTGGTAGCGCTTGGTTTGGATTTACCATTTACTGTTCGTCTGCAGGAATCTCTGCGGGAATTAGGATGGCAGCCAAAAGAATATAGAACAGAAACAGAATTGGAAGATGACTTATGGGAATTTCTCTCAAAAATGTAAGTTATACCTATCAAGCTGGGACACCCTTTGAAGGGCGTGCCCTTTTTGATATTGATGTGACGATTGAAAAAGGTTCTTATACGGCATTTATTGGGCATACTGGCTCAGGAAAATCAACGATTATGCAGCTTTTAAATGGCTTAAATATTCCGACTGAAGGAACGGTTTATGTTGATGATTTTGAGATCGCTTCATCTGCTAAACCCAAGGACATCAAATCAATCAGACAAAAGGTTGGTCTTGTTTTTCAATTTCCTGAAAGTCAGTTGTTTGATGAGACAGTACTAAAAGATGTGGCTTTTGGACCACAAAATTTTGGAATTTCTGCGGAAGAAGCAGAAGAGCGCGCTCGTCAAACCTTGAAGCAAGTAGGTATTTCTGAGGATTTATTTCATCAAAATCCTTTTGACTTATCAGGTGGACAGATGCGTCGTGTTGCCATTGCAGGAATTTTGGCTATGGACCCAGAAATCCTTGTTTTAGATGAGCCGACAGCAGGTCTTGATCCTAGAGGTCGAAAAGAGTTAATGACCTTGTTTAAGGAGTTACATGACTCAGGTATGACGATTGTTTTGGTGACACATTTGATGGATGATGTTGCTAATTATGCTAATTATGTTTATCTGTTGGAAAAAGGGCAGATTGCAGCACATGGAAAACCTGTTGATCTTTTCCAAGACGTTGCTTTTTTAGAAAAGAAACAAGTTGGCGTGCCTAAAATTACAAAGTTTGCTTATCAGTTGCAGCAAAGAGGTTTAGCATTATCAGAATTACCGATTACGATAGAACAATTTAAGGAGGCATTTAAGCGTGGATAAGTTGATATTAGGACGTTACATCCCTGGTGATTCTCTTGTTCATCGTTTGGATCCTCGTAGCAAGCTAATGGCAATGATGTTGTTTATTATTGTCGTTTTTTGGGCCAATAATGTGGTGACTAATGTGATTATGTTGGTATTTACCTTAGTTGCGATTGTTCTGTCTAAAATTCCTATAAAGTTTTTCATCAACGGTGTTAAGCCGATGATTGGTATCATTTTATTTACAACCTTGTTTCAAGTTTTCTTTACGACACAAGGAAATCCTTTATTTGCTTTTTGGATTTTTAAAATTACTGATTTTGGGTTGGCTCAGGCATTGCTAATTTTTATGAGATTTGTTTTAATCATTCTGATGTCAACGATACTTACATTGACGACAATGCCTTTGAGCTTGGCAGATGCTGTGGAATCACTTTTGAAACCTTTGCGCATTTTCAAAGTACCGGCTCATGAAATTGGGCTAATGCTATCGCTTAGTTTACGTTTTGTTCCTACTTTGATGGATGATACGACAAGAATCATGAATGCACAAAGAGCACGTGGAGTCGACTTTGGAGAAGGTAATTTGATGCAGAAAGTTAAGACGATTATTCCTATACTCATACCTTTGTTTGCTTCCAGTTTTAAACGGGCTGATGCTTTGGCTACAGCCATGGAATCTCGTGGTTATCAAGGAGGAGAAGGCCGGACAAAATACCGTCAACTCAAGTGGCAATTGTCCGATAGTTTAACCATGCTGGCCTTCGTACTTCTTGGGATTACGCTATTTATTCTCAAAACAAATAGTTAAGCATAGAAAATCTATTGAGTCTTCAAGGCTCAATTTTTTTGTGTTTAAAACTTTCTTGTTATCTAGTTAACCTCTTTTTAAAGTAATCGTAATCTTTAGGGTGTATTCTGGTAGAGATCCTGTAAAGGGTTAAGCAAGTCATACGTTTACAGGACATTTACGCGACAAGGGGAGTCAAATATGCCAAATCAGAGAAAAGTCGATGCATCAGCTTTACCAGGATTGGAACGTTTGGGAACACTTTCAGATTCTTAGTTTGTCAATGAAGTTTTAGAGATTGTCAAGTTAAGTGACGTTTTATCAGGTATTCTTGGCAACCATCAAAAAGGTAGTCATACTTTGACTAAAGTCAATCGTATCAATGAGATCAAACGTATTAAAGTCAGACAGGTTTTGAAATTATTTCAGATTAATTCGAAAAAAGAAACTAGCGTGTCAACCATTTTTTCTTTTTAACTCAAAAAAAGCAAGCTGCTAAGAAAGAAATTGCCCAAAAGAGTCAAGGGAAAGTTAATGGCCAATGCGATGATTGTTCCTAATTAGCACTTTCTTATCTAAATGGTGATTGGTTACCATAACATTACGAGAGAGTTGTTGACAATCAGGTTAAAGAATTTCACGGGTCTTGGGCGGCAGCGATCGAGTTCAGGAAGACTAATGGCTAGTATTAAGATAAAAAGCTTATTTTTGCTCAATTTTTCGCCTTTCTTTATCAATTTAAAAACTGACTGACACATTTGTCATATAACTATTACTATTAAGTAATAAAAGAAGAGTATGATAAATAAGGATTATTTTAAGAAAGAGATAGATTGTTATGACAAGAAAAACATTATGGAAAGAGAATAGAATGAAGAAATCAGGTTTATTATTTATGTTGGCTATCTTAGCTTGTGGAGCTATTTTAGTGGCAACAGGTATGTTTAGTTCAAACAGTTATTTTTCGAAAGCTGAGTCTGAAGAGGTAAAAGCTAGTTCAACTGATCAATCTAAGGCGCCAAGTTCATCTTCTAGTGACGTCAAAGACTCGTCGTCACAACCCTCAAGTACTTCGGACAAACCAAGTACATCAAGTACAGAAGAGAGTGCCACTCAGCCCGATGCTTCAATTACAGAAGTTGCTGAAGTAGCGACTCCAGAAGAAACAACGGTTGCTGCCGCTAGTCAAGAGTCAGTGGCGACGAAAGCAACTTATAATACTCAAGTAGCAACAGGCGTTCCGGCTCAGACCCAAATGACACAGCAACATGTTGCACCGTCAGGACGTGTCTTATCAAATGGAAATACTGCCGGTAGAGATGGGGCTTATGCAGCAGCTCAGATGGCAGCAGCAACAGGTGTTGACCAAGCCACTTGGGAACACATCATTGCTCGTGAATCAAATGGCCAAGTTGGCGCTCGCAATGCCTCAGGTGCCTCTGGTCTTTTCCAAACCATGCCAGGATGGGGTTCAACAGCAACCGTACAAGATCAAATCAATTCTGCGATTAATGCTTATAATGCCCAAGGCCTATCAGCTTGGGGTTACTAAATTAAAAAGAAGTTGACACCCTCGTCAACTTCTTTTTAAATATTCTGCTTGCTTAGTAAAAAGGTTTGTAATAGAAATGTCTTCTATCTTGCCATCCTTGAATATTAAAGTTGCAACGAATGGCATTAATTTTTTAATGTCTTGAAAGTTGTCAAAGCTAAACTGCTTATCATAATAGTTGATGATTGTTGAGATGGCTGTCCCGTGGGATGAAATGAGCAGAGTCTTTTCTTTCTTATCAAGAATTTTCTGTAGTTCTTGGATTGTCCTATCTTGTACCTGTTGTAGACTTTCGCCACTGGCTAATTGATAACTAAAATCTTGCCATTGACGTTTAGCAAAATCATTAAAGTCATCGATCCAAATATTATCAATTTTACGCTCTTTAAAGTTTTCTGTTATTTGGATAAGTAACTTTTTTTCTTCAGCTAGTTCAGTTATGGTTTGAATGGCACGTTTAAAGGGACTGGAATAGATGCTATCTATGGTAATGGAGTTAAAGTAATCCAGCAAAAGTTGACAATCTTGTAAACCTTTTGGTGTTAACTCTCTGTCTTCATCGTTATGATTGTTGTAGTTAGGTTCAGCATGTCGAACAAGATAAACCGTTTGCTTCATCTAGATACCTCCAAAAATTTCTTGGGCATAACGTTTGCCAGTTGGTGTAGCAGCTAGCCCACCTTCGGCAGTTTCTTTGAAGGCTGTCGGCATGGTCTTACCGACTTGATACATAGCATCAACAACTTCATCAACAGGAATTTTTGACTCAATACCAGCTAGAGCCATATCGGCTGCTACTAGGGCGAAACTAGCTCCCATAGCATTACGCTTGACACATGGAACTTCAACCAAACCTGCAACGGGATCACAAACTAGTCCTAGAAGATTTTTTATGACAAAGGCGATGGCCTGACTGGCTTGGTAAGCACTACCGCCAGCAGCCATTGTGATAGCCGCAGCTCCCATGGCCGCAGCTGATCCAACCTCTGCTTGACAACCACCTTCTGCTCCGGAGATGGAAGCATTATTGGCAATAACTAATCCAAAGGCACCTGCTGTAAAAAGGAAGTCAAGTTGCTCTTCTCGAGTCAACTTTAATTTTTCAATTGCTGTTGAAATGATTGCTGGAATACAACCAGCGCTACCAGCTGTCGGAGTAGCACAGACTAGTCCCATTTTGGCATTTTGTTCATTGACTGCAATAGCATTTCGGGCAGCGGTCAGGATAGTAGATTCAGATAAAGTATTGCCAGCTTGGATGTAGTGGTGCAGTTTCAGAGCATCACCACCTGTCAATCCACTAACAGACTTATCATCATTCAGCCCATCTTTTACAGAAGCTAGCAT
Source organism: Streptococcus halotolerans (assembly GCF_001598035.1). NCBI lineage: Bacteria > Bacillati > Bacillota > Bacilli > Lactobacillales > Streptococcaceae > Streptococcus > Streptococcus halotolerans. Next base: position 1,611,836 of record NZ_CP014835.1, read on the forward strand.
GACGTCTAAATTACGGGACATGATGAAGCGAATTTCATCTGCTTGACGACCTGTCAAGCTAGTTTCAGTGGCAACCATTAAATCTGCTACTGACCCCTTGTAGTTTTCTTCTGCCTGTTGAACTAATTCTTCGATCGAGTAGAACATATATGGCCTCCTTACCCAAAGTAATTGACATTATAGAGATGTGGAATGTTCTCAATAGCCTTGACAGCTTCTTGACAGTCTCTTGAGTCTACTTCAATGATCATAATGGCTTTTTGACCTGCATTCTCACGTGTCACATTCATTTGAGCGATGTTGATATTGTAATCTGATAAGATATCTGTTACTCTCGCAATCATGCCAGGGATATCTTGATGGACAACGATAATCGTTGGTGTGTTCATCTGCAAGGTTACCGCAAAACCATTTAATTCGGTGACTTCAATATTACCACCACCAATTGAAATACCAGTTAGGCTCATACTACTGCCGTCAGCATCTTTAACTTCGATTTTAACGGTATTTGGATGCGGCGCATCGCCTTCTTTCAAGATTTCCCAGTAGATACGAATGCCTTTTTCATGAGCTATTTCCAGAGAATTTTTAATATCAGGATTGTCTGTATCCATTCCCATTATCCCAGCAACAAGAGCACGGTCTGTACCATGGCCCCGATAAGTTTTGGCAAATGAATTGTAGAGGTGAAAAGTGACTTCCGTAGGTTCTTTCCCAAAAATGGAGTGGATGAGTCGTCCAATTCGTACAGCGCCTGCGGTATGACTACTCGATGGACCAATCATAACAGGGCCAATAATATCAAAAACAGATTGAAATTTTAAGGGTTTCATGCCATTCTCCTAAGATTAAACGTTGTGTCTATTATAACAAATAAAGCGTTTTAAAAATAGAGGATTTTCAGCAAGTTGTCAGCTTTTGGAAATCTATCAAAATCGTGTTATAATGTAGTCTGCCTTTGGGCTTCAAAATCGACCTTCAAATCGACTTTTGAAAACGACGACCTTCAAATCGTGCGTTAAAAAACGAAAAGATGGGAGACTTATCATATGATTGATAATTCAAAGACTCGTGTCGTTGTCGGCATGAGTGGAGGAGTTGACTCCTCAGTCACAGCTCTTATGCTTAAAGAGCAAGGTTATGACGTTGTTGGTGTCTTCATGAAAAACTGGGATGATACTGACGAATTTGGTGTCTGTACAGCGACAGAAGACTACAAGGATGTTGCAGCGGTGGCTGATCAGATTGGGATACCTTACTACTCAGTTAATTTTGAAAAAGAGTATTGGGATCGTGTGTTTGAGTATTTCTTGGCAGAATATCGTGCAGGACGCACTCCTAATCCAGACGTCATGTGTAATAAAGAGATTAAATTCAAGGCTTTCTTAGATTATGCTATGAGCCTTGGGGCTGATTACGTCGCAACTGGGCATTATGCACAGGTTTCCCGTGACGAAGATGGGACTGTCCACATGCTTCGTGGGGCAGATAACGGTAAGGATCAAACCTATTTCCTAAGTCAATTATCACAAGAACAATTGCAAAAAACCATGTTTCCACTTGGTCATTTGCAAAAGTCTGAAGTACGTGAAATTGCTGAGCGAGCAGGACTTGCAACAGCTAAGAAAAAAGACTCAACGGGAATTTGTTTTATTGGTGAGAAGAATTTCAAAGAATTTCTCAGCCAATACCTTCCAGCTCAAAAAGGTCGCATGATGACAGTTGATGGTCGTGATATGGGAGAACACGCTGGCTTGATGTATTATACCATCGGTCAACGTGGCGGACTTGGTATCGGTGGCCAACAAGGTGGCGACAATGAGCCTTGGTTTGTTGTTGGAAAAGATTTGTCAAAAAATATTCTCTATGTTGGACAAGGCTTTTACCATGAGTCACTTATGTCAACCTCACTTGACGCTTCAACCATACACTTTACACGTGAGATGCCAGAAGAGTTCACGTTAGAATGCACAGCCAAGTTCCGTTACCGTCAACCAGATAGTAAAGTAACTGTCAAGGTTAAGGGCGACAAGGCAGAAGTTATCTTTGCTGAACCTCAGCGTGCTATCACACCAGGACAAGCTGTTGTTTTCTATGACGGTGATGAGTGTCTTGGTGGTGGCATTATCGATCAAGCTTACAAAGATGGTGTCGCTTGTCAGTATATCTAAGGTAGTATGAGGAAAGTTTTCTTATGCCTTGAATCCTTAGGAGTTATTTGATAAACTAAATTCAGTAATATCATGAAAGTCAAAGCTCATGGTCTTGCAGGTCTTTTTGGCTTGCAATGATACGGGTTTTGGCTATTTTTGTGTCTAAGTTGGAGGAAGAGGATGGATTTTCGGACAGAGGTTGATCATCACAGTTTTGGAGTCCGTGCGACAGCCTTGATCATTAGAGATAGTCACATATTTTTAAGCAAGCATGAAGACGGCTACCATACTATCGGTGGTGCGATTGAAGTTGGAGAAGCGAGTTCACAAGCGGTTCTTCGTGAAATGCAAGAAGAAGTCGGCATTACTGGTGAGATAGTAGATTTGGCCTTTGTGGTGGAAAATCAGTTTACAGTTAATGGGGGTAATTTCCATAATATTGAATTCCATTATTTAATCAAACCATTTGAAGAACTACCGACTGAGATGGTTGAAGGTGAAAAAAGTTACCCCTGTGAATGGCTGCCTTTGAATAAACTGGATGATTTTGAAATCAAACCCGCTTTCCTCAAAAAAGCTTTAAAAAACTGGAATGGACAGTTAAGACATGTTATAAATAAAGATGGAGAAGATTAAAGTGGAACATCATTTTGTAGAAGAATTTGACGTTATCGTTGTTGGTGCCGGTCATGCGGGAGTGGAAGCTGCCTTGGCAGCAAGCCGTATGGGTTGCAAAACCTTACTAGCTACGATTAACTTAGAAATGTTGGCTTTTATGCCATGTAACCCCTCTATTGGGGGATCGGCTAAAGGGATTGTCGTACGTGAAATCGATGCCCTTGGCGGCGAGATGGGTAAAAACATTGATAAGACCTATATCCAGATGAAAATGCTCAACACGGGTAAAGGTCCCGCGGTGCGTGCTCTTCGTGCTCAAGCTGATAAGCATCTTTATGCTGTAGAAATGAAAAAAACAGTTGAGCAGCAAGAAAACTTGACTCTTCGTCAAAGCATGATTGATGATATCTTGGTTGAAGATGGTAAGGTTGTTGGTGTTTTAACAGCGACTGGTCAAAAATATGGTGCGCGTGCAGTTATCATCACAACTGGTACAGCTTTACGCGGTGAAATCATTTTAGGTGATCTTAAGTATTCGTCTGGTCCAAACAATAGCTTAGCCTCTATTACACTGGCTGATAATCTTGCTAAACATGGTCTGGAAATTGATCGTTTTAAAACAGGAACACCGCCGCGTGTCAAGGGCTCAACCATTAATTATTCCGTGACAGAGGTGCAACCTGGCGATATCAAACCGAATCATTTTTCATTCCTGTCTAAGGATGAAGATTATATTACAGATCAAGTTGACTGTTGGTTGACATACACCAATGAGACAAGTCATGACTTAATCAAAGAAAATCTTCACCGTGCGCCAATGTTTTCAGGTGTTGTTAAAGGAGTTGGACCTCGCTATTGTCCATCAATTGAAGACAAGATTGTGCGTTTTGCTGATAAAGAACGTCACCAGCTTTTCCTTGAACCAGAAGGGCGTCAGACAGATGAAGTTTACGTTCAAGGACTGTCAACCTCATTGCCAGAAGATGTGCAACGCGATCTGATTCATTCAGTAAAAGGCTTGGAAAATGCTGAAATGATGCGTACCGGTTATGCTATCGAATATGACATTGTCTTACCACATCAATTGCGTGCTACGCTAGAGACTAAGGTTATTTCGGGTCTCTTTACAGCCGGACAGACTAATGGTACATCTGGTTATGAGGAAGCTGCAGGACAAGGGATTATTGCGGGTATCAATGCTGCTCTTAAAGTTCAAGGCAAGCCTGAATTTATTTTAAAACGCTCGGATGCTTACATCGGTGTCATGATTGATGACCTTGTTACAAAAGGGACTCTGGAGCCTTATCGTTTGTTGACCTCTCGTGCTGAATACCGACTTATTCTTCGTCATGATAATGCTGATATGCGGTTGACACCACTTGGTCGACAAGTTGGTTTAGTTGACGATGAACGTTGGAATATCTTTGAAATCAAAAAAAATCAATTTGACAATGAGTTGACAAGACTTGACACGGTTAAGCTAAAACCTGTCAAGCAAACCAATGAACGTATTCAGGCACTAGGTTTTAAACCATTGACAGATGCTATGACAGCTAAGGCTTTTATGCGTCGTCCAGAAATTGACTACAAGCTAGCAACCGAGTTTGTTGGTCCAGCCGTAGAAGAGCTGGATAGTAAGGTCATTGAACTATTGGAAACAGAAATCAAATACGAAGGCTACATTAATAAGGCTCTTGACCAAGTTGACAAGATGAAACGGATGGAAGAAAAACGTATTCCTGCTAATATTGATTGGGATGCCATTGATTCTATTGCGACAGAAGCTCGTCAGAAATTCAAGAAAATCAATCCAGAAACTATCGGTCAAGCTAGCCGTATTTCAGGTGTCAACCCAGCCGATATTTCCATTTTGATGGTTTACTTAGAAGGGAATAATAAAGCCCGTAGAAACCTTCAATAAGTAATCAAACTGTAATCTTAGATAGGTGCAAAGAGTCCTGATATTCAGGGCTTTTTGTGGTATAATATGACCCTAAGAGGTTATTAAATGAAAAGATTTCGTTTTGAAACCATTCATCTTGTGATGATTGGCATGATTGTATTTGGTTTATTGGCCATCAGTGTGCGTCTAACGCAGTCAGAAACCAGCTTATTGATTGCTATTTTTTTGGCATGCTTATCTTTGACAACCTTGCTTTATTTTCAGAAAAAAAGTTATCAGTTATCCGAAGATGAGCAAATTGAACTATTAAATGACCAAACTGAGGTAAGTTTGAAGGCTTTACTTGATAAGATGCCAGTCGGGGTCATTAAATTTAATCCAGAAGCCAGTGAAATTGATTGGTATAATCCCTATGCTCAGTTGATTTTTAGCGATCAAGAGACTGGGCAATTTGATACCCAAGTGGTTCTTGATTTACTGGAAGCTCATAAGCAGGGGGCACTCACTCGTAGCATTACGATCGGTGAAGCTAGGTATAATTCCTATATGGACTTGGAATCTGGTGTCTTTTACTTCTTCGATGCTAGCCAAGAAATTGAAGGTAGTCAAAAGACGATCAAAAAACGTCCTGTTATCGGGATTATGTCTGTCGATAATTATGATGATTTCACCGATAATATGGCCGATGCCGACATTTCAAGTATCAACAGCTTTATTGCTAATTTTATTGCCAATTTTGCTGAAGAACATGCGATTTTTTACCGTCGTGTAGCTATGGACCGTTTTTATTTCTTCACGGATTATGGCACCCTTGAAACGTTAATGAATGATAAGTTTGATATTTTAGACCGTTTCCGTCAGGAAGCTCAAGAATATGACTTATCATTGACCCTAAGTATGGGGATTGCTTACGGTAGAGGACATCACGATCAAATTGGGGTCATTGCCCAAGAAAATCTTAATATAGCCTTAGTTCGTGGCGGTGACCAAGTTGTTCTCAAGGAAAACGAGGAACATGCAGACTTGATGTATTTTGGTGGAGGAACCGTTTCAACCGTGAAACGTTCACGTACCAGAACTCGCGCTATGATGTCAGCCATTTCAGATAAAATCAAGTCAGTTGATAAGGTATTTGTTGTTGGGCACCGTCGCTTAGACATGGATGCTTTGGGATCTTCTGTCGGGATGCAATTTTTTGCGAGTCAGTTGGTTTCAGAATCTTATGTTGTCTATGATCCCAATGATATGGGAATGGATATTGAAAGAGCCATCGAGCGCCTTAAACAAGATGAAACAGTGAACCTTGTGACAGTTTCGGAAGCCCTACAGATGGTTGATTACAGGTCTTTATTGATTATGGTTGATCATTCTAAAACAAGTCTGACGCTTTCAAAAGAGCTGTTTGATGAATGTCGAGAGACGATTGTTGTTGACCATCACCGACGTGATGACGACTTTCCTGACAATGCTGTGTTAAGTTTTATTGAAAGTGGTGCCAGTTCTGCAGCAGAATTGGTGACAGAATTGATTACTTTCCAAAATGCCAAAACAAGTAAACTAAACAAGCTTCAAGCTAGCCTCTTGATGGCTGGTATTATGCTTGATACTAAGAATTTTTCAACTCGAGTCACTAGCCGTACTTTTGATGTGGCCAGCTATCTTAGGACTTTGGGTAGTGATAGTGTTGAGATTCAATCTATCGCGGCAACCGATTTCGAAGAATACCGTCAGGTTAATGAGTTGATTTTAAAGGCAAAACCTTATAAAAAACGTCTCATGATCGCTAGTGGTCCAGAGGATGTTCCTTATAATAATGTTATTGCAAGTAAAGCGGCTGATAGTCTGTTAATGATGGCAGATGTTGAGGCAAGTTTTGTGATTTCTAAGAATCCTAAAGGTCAAACAACTATTTCCGCAAGGAGTCGTAATGATGTCAATGTTCAGCGTATTATGGAACAGCTGGGCGGCGGAGGTCATTTCAACCTTGCTGCGTGTCAATGCGATGATATTGCTGTTATTGATTTAGAAGCGCAATTACTAGATATTATTGATCAAGAAGTAGAAGAGGAGTAGGTAATGAAAGTTATTTTTTTACAAGATGTCAAAGGAAAAGGTAAAAAAGGAGAAGTTAAAGAAGTACCAACAGGATACGCTCAAAACTTCTTATTAAAGAAAAATTTGGCTAAGGAAGCAACCAATCAAGCTATTGGTGAACTTAAAGGAAAACAAAAGTCGGAAGAAAAGCACCAAGCTGAGATTTTAGCAGAAGCAAAAGCAACCAAAGTTGAGCTTGAAAAAGAAGAAACGCGTGTGCAATTTACGGAAAAAGTTGGCCCAGACGGTCGTACTTTTGGCTCTATTACTGCTAAAAAAATTGCTGAAGAATTGCAAAAGCAATTTGATATTAAAGTGGATAAACGTCATATTGAATTAGCCCACCCTATTCGGGCTATTGGTTTGATTGAAGTACCCGTTAAACTACACAAAGAAGTAACTGCTGACATCAAGTTAGCAGTTAAAGAAGCTTAATCAGTCATAAAGAGTTACATAAAATCGACAAGGAGGTGAGGAGATGGCGGAGACACAAGAATTACGTCTACAGCCACAAGATTTGGTAGCCGAGCAGTCTGTTTTAGGATCAATCTTTATCTCACCAGACAAGTTGATAACGGTTCGCGAATTTATCGAAGCAGATGACTTTTATAAGTATGCTCATAAGGTTATTTTTAGAGCTATGGTTACGTTAAGTGATCGTCATGATGCTATCGATGCGACAACTGTCAGAAATATTCTTGATAGTCAAGGAGACCTTCAAAATATCGGAGGCCTCTCTTATATTGTTGAGTTAGTCAATAGTGTACCGACTAGTGCTAATGCTGATTATTACGCTAAAATTGTGGCTGAAAAAGCGATGCTGCGCAATATTATAAAGCATTTGACAGACACTATCAATGAGGCCTATGAGGGATCACTCGAGTCAGAGGAAATTATTGCTGGTGCAGAGAAAGCCCTGATTACTATTAATGAGCACAGTAATCGCAGCGGTTTTAGAACGATTGCAAGTGTGCTGGATCAAAACTTTGAAAGTCTCGAGATTAGAGCACAACAAACTTCTGATGTGACGGGGCTCCCAACGGGTTTCAGAGATTTGGATCGTATTACAACAGGTTTACACCCAGACCAGCTAATAATCTTGGCAGCCCGCCCTGCGGTTGGTAAGACAGCATTTGTTCTTAATATTGCCCAAAATGTTGGGACAAAACAAAATAAAGCTGTGGCCATTTTCTCTCTTGAAATGGGAGCAGAAAGCTTAGTCGACCGGATGTTAGCCGCAGAAGGCATGATTGATTCTCACGCTTTGAGGACGGGACAATTAACGGATCAGGATTGGAATAATGTCATGATTGCTCAAGGAGCTTTAGCGGAAGCCCCTATTTATATCGATGATACCCCTGGGATCAAGATTACAGAAATTCGAGCGCGTTCACGAAAATTAGCGCAGGAGGTTGAAGGTGGACTGGGGCTGATTGTCATTGATTATTTGCAGCTGATTACAGGGACAAGACCTGAAAATCGGCAACAAGAAGTTTCGGAAATTTCTCGTCAGTTGAAAATTTTAGCAAAAGAATTACGTGTCCCAGTTATTGCCCTTAGTCAGCTCTCGCGTGGTGTTGAGCAACGTCAAGATAAACGCCCTGTTTTATCTGATATCCGTGAGTCAGGGTCTATTGAGCAAGATGCCGATATTGTTGCCTTTCTTTACCGTGATGATTATTATCGTAAAGAAGGTGAGGAAGCTGAGGAAGCCATTGAAGATAACACGGTGGAAGTTATCCTGGAGAAGAACCGTGCTGGTGCGCGTGGAACAGTTAAGTTAATGTTCCAAAAAGAATATAATAAGTTTTCAAGTATAGCTCAGTTTGAAGAGTTTTAAACTTGATAGGTAAGTTGACAAGAGTGTAAAGTAGCTTGTTTAAGAAATAGGAGAAATCGTATGAGTGATGCATTTGCTGATGTAGCAAAAATGAAAAAAATTAAAGATGATATCAAGAACCACGAAGGACAGTTAGTGGAATTAACATTAGAGAATGGTCGTAAACGTGAAAAAACCAAAACAGGTCGTTTGATTGAAGTCTATCAATCATTGTTTATTGTAGAATATAACGAACAATCAGATGAGCCGGGAGCCATTAATAACTCTTACGTTGAATCTTATACTTACTCTGATATCTTGACAGAGAAAACGCTAATCCGCTACTTTGATGAGGAATTAGCTGACTAACTAAAGACCTCCTAAGGGGTTTTTTATTTACATAAAAGTTGATATTTGAGTAAAGGTAGTTGACAAACATTTGTCTCTTTCTAGTGAATGATTGACTCTCATTTTCTCTCTTTTTAGCCTTATCCTGTAAAAGAGAGCATATTTTTAGTAAGCTTTAAGGTAAGGAGGTGATGATATTGGAAAAAGAAACGATGTTAGCCATCAAGTTAAAAGAGTATCGCCAAGTACATGGATTGACACAAGCAGAACTGGCAGAGCAATTAGATGTTTCTGATAAGACAATTTCAAAATGGGAAAATGGAGAAACCTATCCTAGTAAGCGCAATATGATAAGGATTAGTAATCAACTAGGAGTGAGCATTGAGTCCTTACTTATTGAAAGTTCACAAAAAGAAAGTCAAGGGTTACGTATAGGGAATTATCGCATTGACTATATATTTATGGTTTTTATGATTCCTTTCATTATAATGGGTATACAGACTAAAAATTATGTATTTTTCGCAAGTGTTATCGTGTTATTTATTATTGGCGCAAAACGACAATAGCCTCTGCCGAATAATTAAAGAGCTCTTAAGAGGATTTTAGTTTACAAAAAAATTGACAAAAATGTAAAGCAAGTTGACAATGATTTAAATGTTTCTGGTAACTCATCGACCCTCGTTTTCTCCCTTTTTAGCCTTTTCCTGTCAAATAGAGATTGTTTTTAGTAAGATTGAAGCTAAGGAAGCGATGATATTGGAAAAAGAAACGGTGTTAGCCATCAAGTTAAAGGAGTATCGTCAAGTACATGCTTTAACATAGGCGGATGTGGCAGAAAAAATAAACGTACCAGATAAGACTATGTCAACATAGGAAAATGGGGGTACTTATCCGAACAAAAGAAATATGGTTGAATTATCACAAATAATAGAACTTCCCTTAGAAGTCCTAGTTGTTGAGGACTCATATCAGACATGACAAGAAGCTAGCTTTCCGCTATGGAGTAGTTACCTATGTTTTGATTTTTGCTTTGTCAATGTTTATCTTGAGTGGCCGTTTGGATTCTTCTGATTTGTTTGATCAGCTAGCTGCCATTATCAAGGCCATCATTGAAGTATCTAGCCAAAGCAACCTCTGTGCTATTCCACCAGCTGTTATTATCGGGTTGATTTTTTATTATTACATTTTTCCAAAAAAAGACTAGAGAAATTTTCTTTACAAAAGAGTAAGGGAATGCTATAATATTCTTTGTGTGAAATAATGGCAGTTCAATATGAAGCTCGTCAACAGATACCTTGAAATACAAGTAACCTTGGCTGTTTAGGCGAAGGGCATCTGCACGAATCAGGATTGGACAATCATATTTCCTCAAAAAAGAAGCTAGTTAGCTAGTTTCAAAAAATAAAGAGGAGGACATTTTTAATGTCACGTTATACAGGACCATCATGGAAACAAGCCCGTCGTCTTGGCTTGTCACTTACAGGAACAGGTAAAGAGCTTGCCCGCCGTAACTATGTTCCAGGACAACACGGACCAAACAACCGTTCAAAACTTTCTGAATACGGTTTGCAATTAGCTGAGAAGCAAAAATTGCGTTTCACTTATGGAATGGGTGAAAAACAATTCCGTAACTTGTTCGTACAAGCAAGCAAAATCAAAGGTGGAATCCTTGGTTACAACTTCATGCTTCTTCTTGAACGTCGCCTTGACAACGTTGTTTACCGTTTAGGTCTTGCAACTACTCGTCGTCAAGCTCGTCAGTTTGTAAACCACGGTCACATCCTTGTTGATGGAAAACGCGTTGATATCCCATCATACCGTGTTGAAGTTGGTCAAGTCATCTCAGTTCGTGAAAAATCAGCTAAAGTTCCAGCTATCCTTGAAGCAGTTGAAGCTACAGTTGGACGTCCAGCGTTTGTATCATTCGATGCTGAAAAACTTGAAGGATCACTTTCACGTCTTCCAGAGCGTGATGAAATCCACCCAGAAATTAACGAAGCCCTTATCGTTGAATTCTACAACAAAATGCTTTAATTTTAAGATTAAGCACTTTGAAAGCCCGTGGTTGCGGGCTTTTTGCTTTGTCAAAATTAGCTATTTACAAATTTGTTCAGGAATTTGTTCAGTTACAGGGCATTTATTGCTATTTCAAAAAATGAGACAGCTTTTTTTGCGTTCTCTTTAGAAAGGTGGCTATAGGTATCCATCGTCATTGATAAGGTAGAATGGCCTAACCTATTTTGTAGTTCCTCGTAACGTATGCCAGCATTTAATAATAAACTTGCGTGAGTATGACGGAAGCCGTGGAAGCCGACAGTGTAAAATGAAATAAAAACGATACAACAATATTATCCTATTGCTATGGCGCATATTCACTGATTTTTGGTGAAGCAACTTAGAAACATACTAAACTTAATGGTGAGGAGATCTCCGACGGGAGAGGGCATTCACTACTTTTTCGCTGTGTTAAAGTGGACGTGTCTTGTTAAGTTGGTTGGGACTTTTGACGCTAGAAGGTGTCACAAAACTAACAAGGCAGGCATTTTAGAACGCAGCACTACCTTCTTGTGAAAACAGACAACCCTTTCTAGCAGTAAGTGTTCGCAACTGTTCATCTATTTTCTATGAAAATTTTTGCAAGCGAAGCATTCTTTCGTTTCTTTTGTTTTAGATGAAATCTTATCAAAGTATGTGGGACACTTGGTGTTGAGTATTGGCAGTGCCATCGCTAAAGCAATAAATCATTTAAGACAAAGAGTCATAAGAAAACACCAGCCATTTGCTGGTGCTAACTTATTTACGGCCATCATTGGTTTTTAAACCACCTTGGAAGTCTGCCTCAACATTATCAACATAGTCACGATAGTAATTGAGTAGGTCAGTTTTTAATTGTTGATACTCTTCTTCCGTATAGTCTTTTTCTTCAAAGAAAGCATTAAATTTTGGCATTTTTAGTTCTTCACGTAGGCGTTTAATAACAGTATTTTTATCCATAAGTAACTTCTTTCATTTTCTTTTATTGTATCACATTATTGTGAATTGCTTAACCTATTTTTGAAACGAGATACATTGTAAGCAGGAATGACCAGCGTGTAACCATTTTCTAGATACACATTGTTTCCAAATACTTTCATAAAATTAGCACAAGGGCATGAACGATTCCTTATTTTTAGGGGCATTATAACATATCTTCTACCTAAAAAATGGTTTTTTAAACGAAAAAATATTTTTTGAAAAAGACATGTTCGCCAGACATTTGACCTGATTGCGAGAGACAAAATCAGTGCGATTTAGCGTTTTTTGTAATATGATAATAAAATACAGTTAGTCTCAGCAGAGACTCGTTTAGAAAAAGAGGAAAACATGTCAGTTATTACGCTTATTTTAGCTACTTTAGTAGCTTTGGAACATTTTTATATCATGTATTTAGAGACGTTTGCAACCCAGTCGAAAGCCACAGGTCGTGTTTTTAAGATGTCTCAGGAGGAGCGTTCGCGTGATTCGGTCAGCAAACTCTTTAAGAATCAGGGGATTTACAATGGTTTGATTGCTATTTTTTTGTTATTTGGGATTTTGACAAGCAATCAGACGTTGGTCGTAGTCTTTTTGCTTAATGTGGTTTTTGCCGCAGCTTACGGAGCATTGACTGCTGATAAGAAAATCATCTTGACCCAAGGTGGTCTGGCGATTTTGGCTCTCATTACCTTACTGTTTTAAGAAAAAGCTTTCCGTTTTGAAGCGCCCTCAACACTAGAGTTTTCGGTCTCATTGTTGAGGTATGGATCAATTGGAGAGCTTTTTCTCATTGTCAAATTAGTCGATTGAGACAGGACCTTCCTTACTGTTAATAGTCAATGTTGCTTTGTTATCCTTAACTTGTTTATGAAAACTAAGATTTTCTTGGTCCTCGTCAGTGGTCATCTGATCTGAACTAGCAATGGCATCAGAAAGGCTAAGTTCCTCATCGGTTACTTTGAGATTGAAGTTTGTTGTAGAACGTGTCTTCTCTTCTAAATGAATAGTGATGTCACTATAACGGCTGGTGATTTCAGTGAGATTCTTGAGAGATAGTTGTTTAGCAGTGATGGTATTGCTGTCACCAGACAGGTTGACATTATCTAGCTCGGTATCTGTTAAAGTGAGCGTTCCATCTTCGAGTTTAATAGCTGTATTTTGGAGATGACTGTTATCCACGTCTATGGTCGTCGAGTTTCCCTTAAACTGTCCTTTATTAATAGTAGAATTTGTTAAAGAAAGGTAATCAGATGCCTCTAGTTTCAATCCACTGATGTTACTATTATCCAAGTAGAGAGAAGTAGCTGAAAAATTAGCTTTTGAAATGACTGTGTCATCAGTGTAGATGGACTCAGATGTTAGATCGACTTCTTTGATTGGGAAATGATAGAGATGGGTTGAGCCTGAAACATAGCCTTTGATGCTATCAAAGTTAGCATTTTTAGGAACGGATAAGACAACATCATGGCTATCCTGATCTTGATTGTTGAGGTAATACCCCAAAGCGGATATTAGTCCTGTGACAGTGGTAGTTTCATGAGATTGTTTGAGAGATAGGTTATCACCATCTTGTTTAACTGCTAATTTGCCTAAGACTTTACTACCAGTATAGTATGTCAAATGCCATTTATCATCTTTGGACGGTTCAATAATAAGGTCACGAGTGTTTAGTTTGAGGTCTAAGTGTTTAAAACTGGATAACTCTTGCTCAACTTTTTTAGTTGCTGTTGCCTCTTTGATGTCTTGTAGACCACCATGGCTATGTCCCCATAAAACAGCTACTGTTCCACAACTAATCAAGATGAGAGAAAGAATGAAAAGGACTTTATTTGTTTTTTTCATGCTGCACTTCCTTTCTTAGTGAAACGACTAATAACAGCGAGGAGGATACGAGTCATTGCTTTGGCTAGTGCCATAAACAGGAGCCAAAGAAGTAAGCCTATTCCTAAAACTAATAGCCCTGTTCCAATTCCTAAAGCCATAGCTGCTAAAGAATTTGACACCAGTGTGAAGCTTTCCCAAATGAGAACGCCTAAAACAGCAATACCAGCTACTAAGAGTGAAAGGGCTGTGACAAAAAAGGCAAAAATAATGGCGATGAAAGCAAATATGAGTCCTGCGATTAAAATGATAGCAGGGAGTGCCAAAGGTGCAGCAAAAAGGGCTAGGAGGGCAACCCAAAGGGTTTTAGCGCGTGATTTTTGGCTATGGTCTGCCTCGCCTTCTTTTTTATCCCAAAGGGCATTGAGGATATCTTGTGCAGCCTCCTTAGGTGTTCCCAGCTCTTCGATAACACGGTCCTCGTTTTCAGGTCCAGCTTCGTCAAAATATTCGGTAAAGTATTCCATAGCTTCTTGGTAATCTTCCTCTGGTAAACGGTGCAAGTAATGATCTAACTGCTTTAGGTACTCAGTCCTTGTCATGTCTCAAACTCCCTTCCACAATCCCATCTAGGGTCTCCTTGTAACTTCTCCATTGTAATTTTAAATAAGTGAGGTGCTCTATTCCCTCAGCTGTTAGAGCATAATATTTGCGTTTACGCCCTTGATGTTCCTGACTGTAATTAGAGACATAGCCGGCCTGTCCTAATTTTTTTAAAATGGGGTAGAGAGTGGATTCCTTGATAGCTGCGACCAATTTGATGGTTTGGCTAATCTCATAACCGTAGGAATCCTCCTTTTCTAGAATGGCTAAGATCAAAAATTCAATCAGGGTTGATGATACTGGAAAATACATGTCATCAGCTCCTTTTTTATATAAAAGTTTTATATATAATTATTCTATACATCAATTATAAACTAATATTAGGGATATATCAATATTTTATATATAAAAAAATAATATATTTAAAATAGGCAATTTTCACAAATTCTTTTTAATTAAACTAGCATTTATGTTAAACTATAATTATTGAAAACGTTTTGCTGGTTTTATACGAGCAACAGATGCTAGTTACGATTAGAAAGAGGTAAAGATGATTAGGATTTCAAGACTCTCCAAGAGTTATGGAAAGAACGAAGTGCTTAGAGAGATGTCATTTGAAGTGCCATCTGGAAGTATTTGTGGCTTGGTTGGAAAAAATGGTTCTGGTAAGACGACACTCTTTCATTCCATTTTAAATTTTGTAAACTATGATGGAAAAATTGAGTTAAATGGGCATCCTTTAACTACAAAAACCAATACGCAAATCGGTTATTTACCAGAGGAACGTAGCCTAATGCCTAAGTTAACTGTTTTTGAACAGGTCCGCTACCTGGCGAATCTCAAAGGCATGTCTCGTAAAGAAGTTAGCCAAAAGCTTCCTCTTTGGATGGAAAAGTTGGAAGTTAAGGGTAAGCTAACAGATAAGATCAAAAGCCTTTCAAAGGGAAATCAACAAAAAATCCAGTTGATCATTACCTTAATTCATGAACCTAGTTTGATTATTTTGGATGAACCCTTTTCTGGGCTTGATCCTGTTAATACAGCTCTTTTGAAAAAGGTTATTTTAGCCGAAAAAGAGCGCGGAGCGACGATCATCTTTTCAGACCATGTCATGACTAACGTTGAAGAATTATGTGATTCTCTAGTCATGATTAGCGATGGTGAAGTTGTTCTTAATGGTAGTATTCAAGAGATTCGTGAGTCATTTGGTCGGACCCGTCTCTTTGTTTCAAATGATGTGCCAAGAGAACGTCTGGAAAATCTGGCTCATGTGACTTCTGTTAGTAAGACTAAGCAAGGTTACTGGCGCTTGGTTCTGGATGATGAAGCTGCAGGCCCGATGTTATTCAGGGCTATTAGCGGAGGGCATTATATCGCTACATTTGACCAACAGGCACCAACTATTGATGAAATTTTCAAGATGAAATCGGGGGTAGAATTATGAAACAGCTACTATTAGTTGCTAAAGAAACCTATCTAAGACAGGTCAAGACTTGGGCTTTCCTCCTCATGGTTCTATCTCCCTTTATTTTTATTGGTTTTACAATGGGGATAGGCTATTTAACAGGCTCAGCAGCAGGTCATTCATCAGACAAAGTGGCTGTCGTTTTGTCGGATAATGCCTTGAAAACAGCCTTCAAAGGGATTGATGATGTGACGCTGAAGTATCAGACGGAGAAAGCTGCTAAAAAAGCGCAAAAGGCTGAGGATATTTCAGGATACGTTCTAGTTGATACAGTTGATAAACAGGTACAAGCCACTTATCATAGCCACACGAGTCTAGCTGGAAATACCAAAGGGCAGTTGCTCCAAGTATTAGGAGGCTTGCAGAATCAATTGAACATAGCTGAGGCTAATTTGAGTCCAAAACAAATTGAAACGTTGGCGCAAGAACCGACTTTCAAAGAAGAAATCAAGGAAAAGGATGACCTGAAAAAAGCAGGTAAATATATTACCTTCTTCGGGCTAACCTTTATCATGTACTTCATTATTTTGACCTATGCTGGCTCAACGGCTCAAGAGATTGCCAGTGAAAAAGGTACCAAAATTATGGAAGTGATTTTCTCAAGTGTGCCGGCCAATCTCTATTTCTATGGTCGTATTTTAGGGATTTTCGGTGTCATTACTACCCATATTGGTGTCTATGCTCTTGGGGGAATTCTAGCCTACAGGCTTTTACCTCACTTTGCATTTAGTAAGGACATCATCGATGTTGCTAAACCTATGGTCGATACTATTATTGATAATCTAGACTGGAGCATGCTTTTCTTTGCTATCTTCGGTATTCTACTTTATGTGGTTTTAGCGGCGCTTTGTGGCTCCTTGGTCGTTCGTGTGGAAGATGTCAACAAGGCGGTACAGCCGGTTATGTACCTGGTTATTGTAGGTTTTATTGGTGCCATTACGCTGGGACAACAAGGGCATGATAACGTGATGTTAGAGATTGGTTCTTACATTCCCTTTATATCATCCTTCTTCATGCCTATTCGTTTGATTAATGGTTATGCTAGTACAAATGAGGCTCTGATTTCCTTGGGTATTTTAGCAGTGACAGCTATTCTTTGTACCCTATACATCGGTAAATCCTATGCCGGTTTGATTTTGCAGACAGATGATATCGGTCTTTTCAAGAGTCTTAAACGTGGATTAAGTAATAAGTAAAGCTGAAGTGAGCTGGTTATCCAGTTCACTTTTTTTATAGATAGTATGATAACAAAAGCATAATAGGCGATAGTATATCGTGTGCGGGCAGTCGTTAGTTGAGAATCTGACACTTCTGATGAGTTGGTTGAGGAAGTATTAGCAACCCATCAAGTCACATCTTATGAACGAGTTAAACGAGTTGAGGTTTTGGTTGGTGATCATATGGGGATATGTATTCAAGGGTTTATCTCATCGAAAGTTCAACCCTTTTTAGCTTTGGTGAGATGTGATTGGTCAGGTTAGCTAGATTGGCGATCATGTTTGCATCAATAGCATAGGCGAAGGTGTCATATGGGAAATGATTAGTGAAGTGATTTTGACCTTTAAAGAAAGGAAAAATCCTTATTTCTTAATTGGTATGGTTATGTTGCAAAAATAGTAATCACCATTCCTGGAACTTTCTAGACTATTGCTGTTTGATTGAGGATATTGCCAGAAATGGTGGTCAGCAATCAGTGGCTTTGACACAAACTAAGTGCGACTATGAGAGGCTAACCTTTCGGAGTGGCTATTTTGAACGGTTAAGCGTTTTTAAAGACAATGTGCCTTTGAATCATGCTAAGAAAAAACAGTTAATCAACTAAAAAAATGCCTGTTTGGAAGGTATGTGCTATGAGTACTTCGAAGCAATGGCTCTGCCAAATGGTCTGGATTTATGGAAATAGTATGGCTTAGTAACACTTGCGACCGAGTCGACGGATAATCCGCTTAAGGTGTCGGTTTTTCATAGGAAATTACCGTCTGTCTATCAAGAACGTCGTAACTCGTCATATCACTTTGAGCAGATGACACAAAGCAAGAGGAACTGCTACAAAGAAAACCTCGTGTCTGCCCCATGTCTGCGTGAAAAGAGTGGGACATATGAATTGCTAGAGAGTCGAATGTCAAAGACAAAGCATGGTTTTAGGAGCATAAGAAAAAGCCACATCCTAGGATGTGCTTTTCAATCGATATCACAATCTTTGATGATTTCAGTAAAACGGTGGGTAAACATGGCAGTTAATCCCCAGAGGGTTTCAGGACCTTGTTCATAAAAGGGGATTTTATCAGCGCGTGATTTGAAGCGATAATCTTTACCGTTTTTAAGCAGACGATCGACAGGAAAATCTTCTTCAGGTTTCATTTTAGAACGAAGATTGTAGTAGGTAGGAGGGGTATTTAAAAGTGATTTGAGAGGGATAGTGTAGATGCTGGCAACTTCATCCTTGTTAGGACAGATTGATGATAGACAGTCGATGTGAATTTCTCCAACAAAGCAATGAATGGTTCGATGATGTTGGACGAGGTAATCAATCTCACCGAAAATATTAATGGCTTCTTTAGGAATGTTCAACTCCTCATGCGTTTCTCGGACGGCGGCTGCCTCTGGACACTCTCCTTCCTCGATACGTCCGCCGGGAAATGAAACTTCACCAGGTTGGGAAATGTTTTCGCTACGAACTTCGTAAAGAACATGCCACTCGTCATCAATACGCATCAAAGGTAGGAGCACAGCATAGGCTCTATCTTGCCCAAGCGGTCTTGGATGATAGGATTTTATCGTTTTTTCGATAGATGATAGCATTGTAGTTCCTCCATATTTTATTTTAGCTTAGTCTTAAGGAAAAATCAATTTATACTAATTAGTAACATAAAGAATAGAGAATCGATTGACAAAAGAATGTGACCTTGTTATAATGTGTCTACAAATGTAAACAAAAAAGGAGATTACAGTGGTAAATAGTCTTGTAATGATACTTAGTTTAGCTTTGATAGCCTTCATCATCTGGTGGTTTTTTGGTAAACATGAGGTCTCTCAACAGGAGGCTGTTGTTCGTGGAGATCATCAGGAAATTCGTGTTTCCGTTGATGGTGGCTATATCCCACAAACGATTGTTTTGAAAAAGGGACTGCCAGCGACTTTGATTTTCAACCGCAAGGATCCATCATCTTGCTTGGATCAGGTTGTTTTTTCAGATTTTGGGGTACATGAAGATCTTCCTATGAAGAAGGATTTTCCTATTCAGTTTACACCAGAAGAGGCGGGAGAATTTGGCTTTGCCTGCGGCATGAACATGATTCATGGGAAAGTGATTGTTAAATAGAAAAGAGGATAGGGAATGTTTTTTAAAAAGACAATGGAAGTAAAAGCCGAGCAAAAAGGAGATTTTCAGGAAGTGCGTGTGCTTGTCGATGGTGGTTACAAACCCGAACGAATCGTTTTGAAAAAAGGTATTCCTGCACGTATCATTTTTGACCGTCAGACAGAGTCAGCTTGTTTTGATCAAGTGGTGTTTCCTGATTTCGATATCAAGGTGGATCTACCGATAAAAGAGGATTTTCTTGTAGAGCTTACCCCGAACGAAAAAGGTGAGTTTGACTTTGCTTGTGGCATGGACATGTATCACGGCACCCTGCTTGTTAAATAGAAAGGAGCGTTTTGATGACGATTAAAAGTCGTTTCTGGGTTGCATTTGCTTGTTCAGTACCCATGGTTTTTTTCATGATTGCCATGTTTACGCATACCCTAGACCATAAGATAATTGAGTGGGGAACCTTTTTCTTTACGACTATTATCATGATGTTTTCAGGGTTTCCATTTCTTAAAAGTGCTTGGGCTTCTTTTAAAAACCACAATGCTAATATGGATACTCTAGTAGCCTTGGGAACTTCTGTTGCCTACATTTATAGCGTTTATGCTATTTTTAATGGTTTACCTGTTTATTTTGAGAGTGCCGGTTTTATTATCATGTTTGTTCTTCTAGGGCAAGTTTTTGAAGAGCGCATGCGGAAAAATGCGTCTCAGGCAGTGGAGAAATTGCTTGATTTGCAGGTCAAGTCAGCTAGTGTCTTCAGAAATGGTGATTTTATGGAGGTTGCTCTGGAAGATATTGTCATTGATGATCTTATTAAGGTCAAACCCGGAGAGAAAATTGCGGTAGATGGCACGATCACAGAGGGAAAAACTAGTATTGATGAGTCCATGGTTACTGGGGAGAGCATGCCAGTCAGCAAGACTGTCGGTGATACGGTGATCGGTTCAACTATAAATGCTAACGGCATGATTACCTTTAAAGCTACCAAGGTTGGTAAGGACACGATGCTATCTCAGATTGTTGATTTTGTCAAAAAAGCACAATCAAGCCATGCCCCAATCCAAGACTTGACGGATAAGATTTCAGGAATTTTTGTCCCTGTGGTGGTCATTCTGGCCATTTTGACCTTTGTTGTTTGGTATTCATTTTTAGGAGCAGGTAGCACTCAGGCCATGATTTATGCGGTCTCTGTTTTGATTATCGCTTGCCCTTGTGCACTTGGTTTGGCGACTCCAACGGCTCTGATGGTTGGGACTGGACGAAGCGCTAAGATGGGGGTGTTGATTAAAAACGGAACGGTTTTACAGGCGTTACAACATATTGATACCGTGGTTTTGGATAAAACAGGAACCATTACTCTCGGTAAGCCTAGGGTGACAGATGTGGCCGGTGATCAAGAAGAGGTTTTGGCAATTGCTGCAGCGCTTGAAGCTTCATCAGAACACCCCTTAGCCACAGCTATCATGGCTTATGCGGAAACTAAGGGCATTGAATACGACGCCATAGAAGACTTTCAAGCTGTTGAAGGACAAGGGGTGACGGGAACTTATCAAGGTCAGTTGGTTTTCTTGGGAAATCGTCGTTTGCAAGAAGGCAAGCATTTTCCAGCCGATTTAGAGCATCAGATGCAAGAGTGGCAGCATCAAGCTAAGACAGTGGTTATTCTATCGAAAGGCTCAGATGTGATTGGGTTAATTGCCATCCAAGATGCGCCTAAAGAAACGTCTAAACAGGCTATCCAAGCCTTGGAGAATAGAGGACTGAAAACGGTTATGTTGACAGGGGATAATGAAGGTGTCGCCCAAGCTATTGCTAAAGAAGTTGGTATCAACCAAGTGATTTCTGATGTCTTACCACAGGATAAGGCAGACCAGATTAAAGCTCTTCAAAAAGAAGGAAAAGTGGCCTTCGTTGGTGATGGCATCAATGATGCACCAGCCCTAAGTCTAGCTGATGTTGGTATTGCTATGGGGGCAGGAACTGATATCGCAATTGAATCAGGAGGCGTGGTCCTGATTCAAAATGACTTATTAGGTGTCGTTAAGGCTTATGATATGAGTAAGAAAACTTTTAATCGTATTCTACTCAACCTTTTCTGGGCATCTATTTACAATGTAATTGGTATTCCCATCGCAGCAGGTCTTTTTGTGGCTTTTGGATTGACACTTAATCCAGAATTAGCAGGATTGGCTATGGCAATGAGTTCCTTGTCTGTATTAACAAGTTCGTTATTATTAAATCAATCTAAATTACCGAATATCTAGCAAAAACCACCTCATTCTAGCAGATGAGGTGGTTTTGTGTTGGGTATGATCATTTTCTTCTTTGAGTGTAGCTTTTTCAAGACGTTAACGGACTTAGTGATCTAACTGAGAGGACTCCTTAGGCACTTTGGTTGCTTTGACAGTTTAGATTGATTTTTTTGTGAAACGCTAGGTCATCCACGGCAAATAGATGAAATATTTTTAGAGTGAAACTGAAGCTTTCTGTGTTTCAAAATTCGGGTATTTCTCAAAAATACCCATTATAGTTTAACTATTTTAATTTAGAAAAAGCAATAAAAGTATCTGTTTTAAACTGAATAATTATTCGGAAATAACTATGTCATGTGTCTATACTTTTCTTACGACAAAACGAAAAGGGTATACATCTAGATAAAGAGTGTAATGTTGGTCCTGGTTTTAACAGTTATTTGAGCGTTTTTATAGGATTTTTTGTGACAAAAGACATTGGTTATGAAGCTGCATCAGAGAAAAAATTCTTATGGCACTTGGTGACAACTTTCTAGCTATGCCATCAGCCTAAATAGCAGGATGTTATCATTAGTTTAGCGTTTAATGGTCTGCAATCAAAAGTTTTAATAGTTGAGCCAGTGTCTCTTGTTGATCTGGATCTAACGACTTTGTAAAATCTTGGTTAATGTTATGAGCGGCAGCATGGAGATGAGGTTTTAAATCCTTCGTTTTTTGGGTCAATCCTAGCACCTTGCTACGTCCATCATTTGGATTTTGTTGGCGATAGATCAAGTCTTTCTTTTCTAAGTTTTGAATGATACCTGTAACTGTTGGATTGGTCATGGAAAAACGATCTTCGATCATCTTTTGAGTGACGGATAATTCATCATGATGAGCGACATATTCGAGAATTTTAAATTGCGCATAGGTCAATCCGTAAGGATTCAGGAAGGCATTGGCTTTTTTGTCTAAGGCTAAACTAGCACGTTTGATTAATACTGAAATGACATCTTGTGGCATAATGACTCCTTCACTGTTTTATTAAAATACTATCATAGGAAGCTGTTCCAAACAAGGAGAATGTTCAATGTTTCACATTGAAAGGAAGAGACCATGATCATAACACGCTAAGACTCTCGAAGGAGCTGGACGGAGGTTAACAAGTAGTTTGTCTGCTGCTTTAAAGATAAAAGCTCAGTGTTTGTCATTTCCTGTGGAGCAGAGGAGCTCTCTGTAAGGACATCACGTGTCATTCTTACTGTTGTGAATAAAAAAGAGATAGCTTTTTATCGCAATTGCATTATGAAGGGGATCGAATCAGACATAGTGACTTGTTCAATGTCCAACTGCCTCTCGCCTGGCTATCCTGTTAGGTTGAAGCGTTTAATAACTATAAACTATAAAGGGAAGAGGGTTGAGTGAAAGGTATCAGACATTCCATTACTATGATAAATCACCCTGCTATCATTCTTAAAAAACTTTCTTCAGTTGCATGTATCAAAGGGTGCAGCCTAAAATATGTCGGTTAAGTGGGAGGTTTCTATATGTTATTTGCAATAAGGCTGAATAGCTACTCAATAAGCAGCATGATCACCATCTAGTTCTTTAGCTTATTTTTAGTTGTTATCTTCTTACAAAAGCACGGTGTGTTCACAGCTAACCCTCATCAATCCATCATTAATGTTAATAGTCTTTTAAAATATCAAAAAAATGAAAACCTTTTCTAAAAATATTGTATAATAAAAGAAAAACGGAAAAGGGGACTTTTTATGAAGACTATTGTTAAACTAGGGTTGAGTTTATCATGTTTGCTGTTATTGACCGCCTGTCAGACAAATACAACACCACCTACCTCTGAATCATCTGTTAGTCCATCAACGAAAAAGTCTAATAAGAGTGAAGCTGTCAAACAGTCTTCTGAAAACAGCCAGTCATCAAAAAAATCGACGAAAGAAGCTCAGTCTGGTAAAGCACAGGCTTCTGAGTCACCAACTTCTCCATCAGAAAAGCATGATCAAAAAGATTATGAAGCATTATATGCTGACACCTTGTCAAAAGTGGCTGCGGACGATAATAATGTCAGTCATTATGCCTTCTACGATATTGATCATAACGGTAGTAAAGAGCTGTTTACTGGAACAGACGTCGGAAGTACGATTCACCCAATTGCCCTTTATTACCTAAAGAACCATGTTTCGACCTATTTGGCACATTCTGAAGTTGCTTCAGGTGGTGGCTATCGCTCTGGCTTTGAGGTTAATGCGGATGGGACGGTCACCCATGTTGAGTGGACGTCGCATCAGGGTAAAGGAAGTTTGAAAAAAATGCGACTAAATCCTGATAATAGTGGTGTGACAACAATTGAAGAAAAAGCCATTGTCATAAGTTCAGCTGAAGAAAAAGCTAGCATGGATGATAATCCTTTAGACCTATCAAGCTTGGATTGGAAGAAGCTTGATAAAGCGGCAACAACCGCATCTGAAACAAAAACTCCTGAACCTAACTCTAAAAGATACACCTTTGATAATCTAGTCGGCACATGGAAAAATGCTAAAGGTGATAAGGTGACGATTTCATCCGACAAAAGGGTAGATTTGAATGGCTCTCAAGGACAAGCGGGTGATTTGTCCAATACTAACAACCAATGGGGAACTGGTGTTCAACCTTCTGGAAGCCGTATAGGAGGGTATGGCATCCGCTATGTCCCAGCAAAAGAAGCTGCCTCAGACCAAGACCAGTCAGACAAAAATAAAGAACGTCTTTTGATTGGACAATACGATAATAGTGCCAATAAAGATGATTATTTTTATCGAGTGGAGTAAATGATAGCATAAAAGCCAATGAAAACAGTGTTTCTAGGAATTCTTTTTTGTGAGGTCTATGTCCTTTTGTAACTACTTACTTCAGTGTCTTAAGGTCTATCTGAGAAGTTTTGTAATTGTTTAACACTTTCTTTTATTAGAAATATTTTACACTATAGGAATAGGAGTTATAAGACTGATGAAAATATATAGCAATCTAATTTATTCGATGATGTTCACGCTTGCACCTTTTTTATCGTACTTTATTTGCAACCAGTTTTATATCTGGCAAAATACTCTATTTTTATTGATGATTATTTTAATTACAATGGGGATGTGGCTTAGCATCTGGACGTTGTCGAAAACATTTTCCGAACACACGGAATAATAAACATAGGTAATCTCATTGGAGATATATGTAGAAATAGTACTCAATCCTTGATAGACAACAAGTAGCCGAGAAAAATAGTTTGGGATAAACTATCATGAAGCTATCACGCTCATGATGGTTTGTTCCACACTTTTTTACCCACTGCAGTTGACAAAGAGCCCAAATTGTTGT
Organism: Streptococcus halotolerans; assembly: GCF_001598035.1. NCBI lineage: Bacteria > Bacillati > Bacillota > Bacilli > Lactobacillales > Streptococcaceae > Streptococcus > Streptococcus halotolerans. The sequence continues at coordinate 1,636,585 of NZ_CP014835.1, forward strand.
CGAAAACAAAAATCAATGGCTTTAACCACTGATTTTATACTATTTTCACTAATTAAAAAATTATTTCACCTCAGTAAACACAACATGTTTACGCAATTTTGGTGAGTATTTTTTCAATTGAAGACGGTCTGGAGTGTTACGTTTGTTTTTTGAAGTAAGGTACAAGCGTTCACCAGATTCTTTGTGTTCAAGTGTAATATTTACGCGCATGGTATCTCCCTTCTATTATTTAGCTTCGTTAGCTTTAGCGATTTTACGTCCTTTGTAGTATCCTTTAAGTGATACGCGGTGAGAACGTGAGTAATCTCCAGTAGTTTCGTCAAATTTTACAGTTGGAGCTGTCAATTTGTAGTGCGTACGACGTTTGTTTTTCTTCGCTTTTGAGGTGCGACGTGCAGGTACTGCCATGTTTATTTCTTCCTTTCGATATTAAATACTTCAAGGGCTTATGGATCCATCAAAATGTTACCATTCTTGGTGATAAATCTGCCCAATAAAATAGAGATGAATTTTCATCAACTATAGCATGATAACATATCTTTTTTGTAAAGTAAAGTTACTTGACACTTTTTTTAAAAAAGACGTGTATAGTTTGCCATTATAAGCAAAAATATTATAAACGTTGATATACAAGCATTCTAGCGCGTGTCATCTTTTCATTACCAAGTTTTTACCAAGTTTAGAGAGAGTTTAGCGCATTTTGGAAGATGGTCGCTGACTCTTTTTCTTTCTCTTTTGATAAATGGCTATATATATCTAGGGTAGTTGCTATATTACTATGACCTAATCTGTATTGTAATTCCTTCGGTTGCATATCCGCATTCATCATCAAACTTGCATGAGTATGACGAAAAGCGTGAAAGCCTAGAACAGGTAAACCACAATCGGCGAGATATTTCTTTAGGTAATGCCCAAAAGATGATGACGTTTTATAGCCTCTTCGACTTGAAAAAACAATGCCCGTCATAATACCGTTCAATCTTTGGTGCTTTTGGTAGTTATTTAAAAGCCTCATAGTATCGTTATCTAGCGTAATGATACGGGTACCCGCTTTTGTTTTTGTAGGAGCAGTTTTTAAATTATGCTGTAATGTTTTTGATATGCTAATAGTTTTATTATCAAAGTCAACGTCAGACCATTCTAAGGCTAAAGCTTCACCGATACGGCAACCGCTAGCTAGTAATAGGGAAAACAGTACCTTATTAGTTAGCGTTCTGAAATCAGTGTCGTCTAATTGATCCAAGTAAACTATAAAAGTCTTTACTTCGTTAGGTTCAAAATGTTTGCGCTTTGGCTTATCTTTCTTCCGTTTAGGTACAATAATATCATTGGCAGGATTATTCTCTAAAAAGCCTACAGATACCCCATAGCCCAAAATAGTATGTATTAGGTTGAATAGAGAGTCATAAAGTTTATAAGGTTTCCCTTTATTATTGTTATAATTATCTGCCCAAGTATTTACTGTTTCTTGAATAGAAAACCGCGTGAGTTTTTCAAGTTTAATATCCCCATACGCTGGAAGAATATAGTATTTTAGTTGATTATCAAACGTCACCTTGGTATGATATTTATAGCTTGGATATACTGAAAGCTTCCAACTTTCAACAAGCTCATTGAACGTTTTTACACTATTTTTTTTCTTTTTAGTGCAACCAGATTCAAGCCATTCTTTTAGTTTGGCTTTTTCTTTTGCCTTTATTTCCCGTTTAGTCCTAGCACTGATAGAGGTCGTTACAGTTTTACCAGTTAAGACATCAATACCCAAGTAAACAGTAGCACGGTAGGCAGTTGCCCCACTCTTTGTTTTATACTCTCTTATTTTCATATTTCAATCCTTTCCATCAGCAAGCAAGCCATTAAAGGGTTCTAGGATTGATTCTCACGCGCATAGACGCATGATTTTATAATGTTGGTAGAAATATACCAGAATAGAGAAAAACCGTTGAGAAGGGCTTCTAGGTAGTATCTGGAGTTCATAGCGATGGGTGGTATTTGCAATTTTTGCAATAACCACTTTTTCTTCAGGTTCGCCCTCGTCAAAGATATTTTTTTAGGTGTTTACTAATAGCGGGAACGGCCACATCAACAAATTGCTTTGCATTTAATATGTACGTGGTATAATATAATTAGCAAAGATAACTTGTGAAGGATAAACGCTGGGTCCCAGAATGGGGTAAGCCTTTAGGGTGAGCATTCCTATGTGCCTAGGGTTATCTTTTTGTTTTTATTTAGATTTTCTTAGGCTCTCAACAAAGTGTTGAGGGTCTTTTTCTATTTCAGTGATAATAAAATCGACGAATTGTTGTGAGCAGGTATAATGTTCTGACTTACCTATTTTGTGACAATAAGCATATTTTTCGTCAGATTTTATTGAATAGAGATCAATTATTAATGTTAAAACATATTGATTAAAACCAGATTTATAATTAAGCTTGATATTCTTTTTATTTAACCTGTCAGCCACAACAGAAATGATATTTCCACAAGTACTAACAAGTTCTTACATTTTGGGTATAGACAATTATAGACATATTCCACCAGTTACTGGAAAATACTGGAATAAAAGCCCTAAGAAAACCAAAGGTATATCTGTAATAAACGTTCCGACTTTTTTTTACTATTGACAAGAACGGACTTTTTTCAGGCTTAGTTAGGTCCTAAAAAGTTCCTACATTCTGGGGTGCGGACATCCGACAAAGTCCGACTTTTTTCAACTCTTGACTAAACTTGACTTTTTTTCACGTCATGAAACCTGAAATAGATTTTGTTGGCAAATGTAGGCGCGTGGGTTAGTGATCTATGACCTTATCAGATCCTATGACAGCATAGATTTTGATGTGAGTATCTTCCGATGGTGGGAAGTCAACGATAATATCATCGTAATTTGGATTGATAGAAACCAATCGCAAGCAGTCGTCTTCTGTATAGACTTTTTTCAAGTATGTTTTATCATTTACCACAACAGCGCATACTTGACCTGAATAACTAGAAAAGCCAGTATCTTTCAGATAGACAACATCACCGTTTTCATAATCAGGTAGCATGCTATCACCATTGACGAGACTAGCAAGATCATGGCGAGGTGGTTCTTTTTCAACTTGTATTGTTTTTATATCGTTATCATCGTAAGAATAGCCAATACCCGCAGCTAGTTGGGTTCTTGCTCTTACATCATAGGGGGTGAACGGTTCGTCTAGCGTGTTTTCTTCGGCTATTTGTTCTTTTAGCTGGTGCTTGGCTATATCCAGAACGGTAAGCTGTCTATCATTATTAAGCTTAATAACAGTATCTGTTATTTTTTGAGTAGTAGAAAAGTGGGTACTTTTTAGATAGTCGGCTTGAGTATCGGAAAATCTTGGATCAAGTTCTGATTTTTTTATATTTAAATAATCCGCAATCTTTTGGATATTTCCAAATGTTGGCATTGAGCGACCTTTAACATAACCGGTAAGGGTACTTTTAGGAATATTTAAAGCATTGTGTAAATCAATTTGCCTGATACCTTTTTCTCTCATAATCCTATTAAGATTGTTCGAGAAATATTCCCTATTTTTAAGATCCTGAGGGCTATCTTTTGCCATTTGTCTCACCTCTTTTTTCGTTTTATTTGCAAATTGATTATAGCACAAAAAAAGACAAAGTACGAAAAAAATAAAATTTTTAAAGCTTGGTGTTGACATGGTACGAAAATAATAGTACTATCTAGTTATCACTTTCGAAAGGAGACAACGGAAATATGACACAATGGACACTGAAGGCGTGTCGAGTGAATGCAGGTTATACTTTGCGACAAGTAGCTAAAAAGGTAGGGAAGAACTTTCAAACTATCTCGAAGTACGAAAAAGATAGCACTACAATCCCTTATGAATTGCTGAAAGAATTGTCGGTATTATATCAAGTTAAACTTGATGATATTTTTTTGGGCGATAGTACGAAAAAAATAGAACTGTCAAAACAGAATAGCTAAAACCAGAAAGGCAAGCAAGGATGAAAAGGAATTACAGCAAAGTCATAGCTGAGCTAAGAACCTCTTATAACTTGAACTTGGTAGAAATTGGGCAATGTTTGGGAACCGACCCCCGAACAGTTGGCAAGTGGGCATCAGTTAACAGGGCAATAGGAGGTACAAAATGAATTTAGTTTACTTAGATGGTAAGAAAGAACCGTACACGACACACGACATTATAGCTGAACATGCTGAAATCGATAATATTTCAGTAAGAAAGCTAATTGATAAACATAGAGAAGATTTAGAAGCCTTTGGGGTTTTGTCATTTGAAATCCATAAACCTGATAAAGGTTCTGTAGGTGGGCGACCTAGAAAAGTTTATCGCTTAAATGAACAACAAGCGACTTTGTTAGTTACTTACCTAGACAATACCAAACCAGTCAGAGCGTTTAAGCAGAACCTAGTCAAAGCGTTCTTTGAAATGCGTGATGAACTCACTAAGTTTCAATTACAACGTGAGTTAGAAAAGCCCAAGCGTAGGGCGTTGCATGAAGCCATTGAAACATGGACGGAAGCCCCAAAACACGCGCATTCAACGGTAACTAACTTATTACTGAAGACAGTAACAGGATTTAACGCCAAGCAATTAAAGACGGTTAGAGGTGGTAACAACGGTGTTGACACACTGACTAGTCAAGAGTTAGAAAATTACCAATCATTTGAAGATATGGCTATTGCAATGATTGACCTAGGCTTTACCTATGGTGAAATCAAAACCATGATCAACAAAGGCAAAGAAAAAACGCACCAGTAAATGGCGCGTGATAGAAAAAAGGCTTATGCAACCGACCAAAGTTCTAAGCCTTAACCAAAATGACTAAAACACAGTATAGCAAGCAAGCCATTAAAGGGTTTTAGAAATTATTTTATATGTTCATTATAACATATTTTGACCATTGAAAATAAAATAGAGTACGCAAAAAAGTTTGGTTTAGGGGTTGACTAAAAGGGTACACCATTATGCAATTTACGAGTACCCCGAAATAGAAAGTGAGGTATTCCATGGGGAAAACAGTTGGAAGACCTAAGAGCGATAACCCGAAAAATAGACAGCTAAAGATAAAAATGACGGAACAAGAGTTTCAAGATTTGAATGATTTAGCTGAAAAGAAAAGCATGACCAAAACAGATATAGTCATGCGAGGGATTGAGCTTGTAAAGTCTGAACCATAACAGCAAGAAACCGCCTAGGTTGTGTTAAGTTTGGCGACCTAACAACCTAGACGGCGAAGCACCCACAAAGTAGGTACGTAAATATAATAACATGCGTACTCTATTTTGTGAACTTAAAAATCATAGAAAGGGAGTACGCTTTTTGTGTACTCAAAAATAATATGAACAAATTTCCATTTAAAGAAGTAGGTAAACGACTAGAAGAATTAAACGGTTTGACGATTTATGAAATGTTAGATGTATTAGGAGCTGACCGCAAAAAAGCTGGTACCTTAAAAAGTAACTTATACGGATGGCGTAGATTGGGCAAAGTTTCCTTTGTTTGTAAAAATAAACGCTTCTACGATTTAAAATTAACAGACAATAAGTTAACTAACATCATTAAGGACGAAAAAGAAAAAGTTGAGTTATCTCAAATTAAGATAAAGTTATACGTGCAAGACGTTATCAACATGACTGAGATAGCCGACAACCCTGCTATTAAAGCGACAGAACGAATAAAAGCAACTGAAAACAAACAGCGGGCGCTGAAACACTTGGAAGATAAATACGCCTTACAGGTTTTAAAATCTTATGGCTTAACCGCTGAATTATAAACACCGACCGCCAACTTAGAAATAGCGGTGTAAAAACCAATCAAACAATAAAGACAGCATAAACGGAACAGCAGGAGCAATAATATGACAACAGATTTTTATGGGTTAATGTTAGAAGAAATCAACGAAGCAAACGGTAAATTATCTCTTTTAGTAGATTGGATTTGTTTGAAAGCAAAAAAAACTAACGACAGTACCATGAATGGGGCACTTGATTTAGCTAAATCCGCGATGATATCACAAGCTGAAGCTTACCAAAGATTAAGTCAGGCTAAAGAACAACACTATCGATTGACTAGAGACCTAGAAACAACCGCAGACGAAACTATGTCGGAGTTTATTGCCTGGCTAGATGGTGAAATGCTAAAAGGTCATGAAGTATTTAAAGATAGCCAGATACTAAGTAAACATTATCAAGCGAAAAGTGTCAAAGAGTATATTCTATTGAAAGCGGAAGAACATGCTATTTTCCCTTTAAAAGACGCAAATGTTACGAGTTATATTGAAACTTTAATCATAAATGATATGAAAAAATATAACGCAAATAAGCCAAGTTTATTTTCAAAGGTAGGGGTGAAGATATGATCCAAGAACTTAATTTAAGTCCCACAGGTTACGTTATTCTGTTTCTCGTTCTTGCATGGGTATTCTATCAGCTTGTCAAAACGCCAAGCAAAATAGAGCCTAGACAAGGCGATACAGAGCATAAAAACGAGTCTGATCTAACGTACCTATCAAGATATGGTGCTGTTATCCAAATGCAAGGGAGAAATTAAATGACAAACCTAGAACAAAGATTACTTAGACTTTTGAAAGTCGGCAAAGAAAACGCAACACCGACAGCGGAATTAGCTGGCTTGTTGAATATTGATATTAGAACTATTCGAAGCTTGGTCAGAAACCTTAGGTTAAAGCATGGCATTGCTATTATCGGTGGGCGTGAGACAGGCGGTAAGGGGCTTTATATCCCAGCTAATGACACAGAACGCCTAGAAGGTGTCAGAGCCTTAGACAACCAAGTTAATGAGGAGAGAAAGACAATCACAGCTTTATTGAATGCTGATTTGGATAATTACAGGAGATTATTAGATGGCGGTATTAAGTGAAGAAACTAGCCGAGATTTAAAAATGGAAGTGCTAGAGGTTGTTTCGGAATACTTAAAAGAGCAGAGCAAGCCAAAGCCTAGATTATTAGGGCTAGTGACACGAGTACAATTACAAGATGAATTAGACATCAGCTTGACCACTATCAAACGTTGGGAAGATACAGGATTAAAGCAGTATAAGCCCCCGTTAGAAGATAGCAGAATAATTTTCTATAAAGTCGATGAGGTTTTGAAGTTTTTGGGGGTGGAAAATGGTAGGTAAACGATTAAAACACCCAGCGCTTAAAGGGTTAAAGATAGGTCAAGAAAGCAATATTAAAAGGCGAACGCCAACAATTGAGCAGATCAAAGAACAGCAACGGCTGAAAAAGCTGAAGAAAAAGCGTAGAAAGGGGCGATAATGTGGCAATCTATGAAACCAGAGGTTATAGTCAACCCTTAAATGCTTATGATAAAAAAACGGCGTTTAGGTATCTGAAGGAGTTCAGACCTATCCGAGTGCCTGAAAATGTTGATGTTGAGGATTACAAACGTAGACAAGCCCCACAGTTTATCAGTGGCAAGATTGAACCCGATAATACAGGAACTTACAAACGCAACAATGACAGTCTTATCAATCGTGACCTTGTCTTGATTGATTACGATGATTTAGAAGACGCTGAGAGCTTTAAAACAGCCGTATCACGCGCATTGAACGAGTTTACTTACATGATTTACAGCACCATCAAACACAGACCCGAAAAGCCAAGATATAGGCTTGCCGTGGATGTTGATAGACCAATGACAGAAAGCCAGTATAGGGCAACGATACTAGCCATTACGCAAGCGATCGGACTACCGTTTGATATGGCCAGCTTGACATGGTCGCAGTTGATGGGGTTACCCGTTGACGCTGGTTATTATGATTCGGTTATCAATATTGGCAAACCTTATGAAATTAAGACAGGCAAGATTGCTAACAAGTCGATTCAAACATCATACAAGCCCCGTACAGGGGTTTCAATGACAATGAGGATAATTCGTACATTGATGAATGGTTACGGTGCAGAGGGTGGCAGAAATCAAAACCTAGCGCAGTTTGTGGGCTTGCTCTTGAATAAGTGGGTTGATTGTGATGTGCCAACAGCTTATGAATTGGCCAGAATTGCTAACGAGCAGACACCGGAGCCGTTACCGTTGGCAGAATTAGATAACACCTTTAGAAGTATCGTCAAAGCAGAAAACAGAAAGCGAGGAGCTTAGCTATCGAACAAGAAGAATTAAACCAATTGCAAGAAGAACATCTTGAAGCGCGTGAGAAAGTCAGTAGCATTGAGGCTAAAAAGCTTTCATATACAGAAAACAATAAATTAAAAAAGACTAGGACTAACCTAATCACGTTACTTAAAGGCGGAGATGAAGCGCTTAGGGGTGCTTTTGCTTACAATGAAGCGATCAATGATATTGAAATTGTTAAATCGGTAAAACTCAATAATGGTTATCACTTAACTAAAGGGGTGGCAGACGATACGGCTATTGTTAACTTATGGGGATATATCGCTGATAAATGGGGGTTGGAATTTAACAACAGTGACATTTACAACGCTTGTATGATTGTTGCGCAAGGTAATAGATACAATCCGATCAAAGACTTTTTAAACAAAGCCGTTGAAAAAGCCGAAGACAGAGATCCGTTTCAGATCATCAGGCATTATTTAAATATTGAAGACACCGAATATAACAAAATTGTCTTTGATTTAGTTTTTAGAGGGGCAATCGCTAGGGTGATGAATCCAGGTATTCAATTTGACTATTGTCTAGACTTGGTCGGAAGACAAGGAACAGGGAAAACAACTTTTTTTAGAGAAGTATTCAAGGGATTTCAAGCAAACGTCACAGGTTTTTCGGATAAAGATGACCTTTTGAAGATGATGAGACTTTGGGCAGTCAACGATGATGAGTTGATAGCGTCTAATAAATTGTCATTCGGAGAATTAAAAAGCTTCATCACAGCAACGGAACATCTTATTAGACGGCCATACGGACGCATAACAGAAAGTTTTCTAGTGGACTATATTATCACTCGGACAACCAACGATACAGGGCATTTGAAAGACGCAACAGGCGACAGGCGTTTTCTAGCGGTACAGGTTGAGCCAAAGACACAAGAACACGGTCACAATATTAGTGATGAAGATTTAAGGGATATTTGGGGCAATTATTACCGCGCCTATAAGGATAACCAAGTACTTTTCTATTCGGAAGATAGTCGAGAAGGGAAATTGATTGCCAAAGAGCGCGCTAAATTTAAAGCCCAAGATGACATTATAGATCGCCTTGAATGGTACTTAGAAACGATGATCCCTGAAGATTTCTATGAACCAACAACTAGCAGTGTTAACCGTCATAATTATTATTGGGGCTTAGAAGAGACAGGGGAAGCATATCGCAACAGTGAGAGCACGACACCATGGATAGGCACTGTTCAGCGTGACAGAATTTTCCTGAAAGGCGTGATCAATGACATTTTCCAAGATGAAAGAGATCGTCATCTTAAAAATAAAATCAAGATTTACATGAACAACTTAGAGGGGTGGGAGTATAACAGGGCTATCAAGTTTGGAAAGAAGACAACGAGCGGTTGGATCAAACAGTAAAAATGCAACCAAAACCCCGTTTTTGCAACTTTTGAAAAAAATTGCAACCAATCTAAACCCTTGAGGCATAAGGGATTGAAGGCCATTGGTTGCATAATTGCATATTTTTTACTATAAACTATTTATATTATTTATAGAGGATATATTCCCCAGGGTTTGTGACGTGAAAAAAATGCAATTTTGCAACCAACAGGGGGAAACTCCTTGGCGTTCTAGGCGTTTAAGTGGTTGCTGAAGTGGTTGCATAATTGCAAAAAGATACAAAGAAATGAGGAAAAAAATGAATCGGAATTACACCAAGCGAGGTAAGCTAGACTTAATATATGATTATGACGAATTTCCGCCTGATCAATATTATCGTTTAGAGTTACCAAATGGGCAACGAGGATATGACTTTATCAACAAGATTAATTTTAATACAAAGTCAAAACCTGGTGACTTAGATTTTACAAAACTAGAACTAGTGAAGAGAGGTTATCAATGGGTGTTTGATTGTGGGTTTGCCATACCAGTAGATGAAGACGGCAAAGATTGGCAGATAGGAGAATAACAAATGAAAATAATTTCAGATAACGAAACAATAGAATCTATGGAAGACTTTGAAAAAATCCGACTAGCCTACATGGCTGATAATACGCCAGTGACTGAGGAAGACTTACCGAAGCTGTTAGAGATAGCCGAGAAGTTACGAAACGAAGATACCAGCTTGAACCTATATGAGTTACAGAAACACCCCGACGCACGTTCTAAGCTATTTGAACAGATCACCGACGCTTGTTACATGATGTTGGAATTAGCGCCAACAACAGCCCAAAGAATGGTATTTTACAGCTATTTAGAAGGACAGTTTATCAAGACACTTGCTAAGCAAGCGAGCCGTACAGACGTAGAACGTTTAAATCAAGTGCTAACATTTGTTAACAAAGAAGATCCAAATGGTGATTTAAAAGCGTTAGCAAGGGAATTGGTTACCAGCGGATTATTTACAAAGGAGAGCTAGGAACATGACATCAAAAGAACAACTTAAAGAAATCTATGCTAATAAGCGCGTGACATCATTAGTAAATAAGACTAAGTGGGAAAATGTCAGCATAATAGCCCTTCGCTGAATATAAAAAAAGACCAGCACTGGCCGGTCTCCGTGTTAATAAGCATTGCAATCTTATTATATCACAGGGGGGCAGTGATGGACGCTAAGCAACTAATCAACCAATTAAAGTCTATTCCTAAGTTAATCCAAACATTAGAAGAAGACAGAGAAGCGACTTTAAGCGTTGTCTACGGCTCTCAAAGTTATTCTGATATAAGAGTGCAGACCAGCAAAACAAACGCACAGGAAGCTAAAACAGTAGCTTATTTAGACCAATCAGACTATTTGCTGAAGCAGATTGAGCAGTTGCATGCAGAGCGCCAAAGTATGCTTGAATATGTCTATAAAGTCGATGACTTGAATCTTGTTATGGTACTGTTTGCCATTATCAATAACGGGACGCTGACTGAAGCACAAGGTCATCTTGATGTAAGTAGATCAACATTCTTTAGATTGAAGCGTGAAGCGATGGCAAAGTTAGATGAAGTGTTGAATGCGAATGAATGAATTGGTTTAACAAAAGTTTGGAGATGGTAACAATGGCAAGGGAACATATTAAGACTTGTTAGAAAACCTTATTGGTAACAGTTTAAACAGATATTGTTAGAGGTGAATTTAAATGGAAGATATTTTAAAACAACATAGAAAGTTTTTTAACCGATATTCTGATAACAGGCTAAAGCTTGTAATGGTAGAACAGAAAGAAGATCTAGCAACAGTAACACAGTCATTGGTTAATACTGAAATGACAGTTTTGAACTTGTTACGAGAATTGAACAGCTTAGGAGTAACTGGGTTTAATGAGAACGCACTCCCAGACAATGTTAAAAGGTTGGTGGAAATATTAGATATAGATGGCTTGTATAAAGATATTTTTACAGAAAGCTAGATGAGAACACGATATAATAAATTTCAGTAATAAAAAAGCGTAGCTGGTGACTACGCAGTTCTTGCTTGCTGAACTCATTATTTAACAAAAAATTACCAAGTTTTTACCAAGTTTCTATGATCGTTTAAAGTGCTTTAATGATATGTTATTTTTTACAAACCCTTTATTTAAGCGATTTATGAGCGTTAGTGACAGTTAAAAAAATAACGTGCCTATAGCTTGCCAATATAACAGATTATAGGATAGTTATATTTGCTACTTGTAGCTAGCTTTGTTATGCTAAGGGTAACCTATATGCTCCGTAAACAGTTTTGCAGTTTTCTAGGAAAGAAAAAGAGGTAAGCCTATGTCTAAAGCACAACATCATTTTGATCATGTCGGTTCTTATTTACGTCCAGCCAAACTCAAAGAAGCTCGTGAACAGTTTGCCAATGGTGAGCTATCACGTGATGAATTACTTCGTATTCAGGATGAATTGGTCAAGGACTTGGTTCATCATGAAGTAGACAATGGCTTGAAAGTTGTCACAGACGGTGAATTTGGTCGTTCTTGGTGGCACTTGGACTTTCTTTGGGAATTAAGTGGCTATGAAGCCTATTTACAGGAGGATTCCTACAAGTTTCACGGTGCCAAAACGCGCACGACTAATGTCCGTGTAGCCGGTAAGATTGCGGTAAATCCTAATCATCCCTTCTACCGTGATTTTGAGTATCTGAAAGCCATTACCCCAGAGGGCGTGACACCAAAAGTTACTATTCCTAGTCCTTCCATGGTCTTTCGTGACGGGCGCAGTGATCTGGCTTTGGATTATTACGATAGCCGTGAAGACTACCTCAATGATTTGGCGCAAGCTTATCATGATACCATCCAACATTTTTATGATCTGGGTGCACGCTATGTGCAGCTGGATGATACGACCTGGGCATTTTTGATTGCCAAATTAAACGAAACTAGTGGTGACGAGTTTGATGACTACCGTACGCAAGCTCAAGAGATTGTGGACACCATAAATCAAGCCCTAGAGGGCTTACCTGATGATTTAACGCTTGCAACGCATATTTGCCGAGGAAACTTTAAATCAACCTATCTCTACGAAGGTGGTTATGATGCCGTTGCTAAATACTTAGGCCAACTCAATTACGATATCTTCTTTTTAGAATATGATGACAGTCGTTCAGGCGATTTCACACCACTTGTGGATATCTGGAATCATCGTGACCATGTGGAACTTATTTTGGGAGTTATCACGTCAAAAGATCCTACTTTGGAAGATGTGGATAAGATTATTGCGCGTTTTCAAGAAGCAGCTGTCTATGTACCATATCAAAATCTTGGTATTTCAACCCAATGTGGGTTTGCTTCAACTGAAGAAGGCAATGTTTTGACAGAAGAAGATCAATGGCAAAAACTTAAACTGATTAAGACTATCCGTGATAAGATATGGGAGTAAAATAGTCCAGCAGGCTATCTTAGTTTGCCAGTTTGATTCACAAAATGAAGCACGTTCATAGTCTAATAGGACGATATAAAGAAAACACAAGAATCTGGTTATCCTTGTGTTTTTGAATGTGGTTTAACTTAATCTTTTAAATGATAAGAATAAGATGAAATCACAATGCCTTCATTCCAGCGCAAGTAGTATTTGAGGCGTAGGCTCATTTGATTATGAAGAAGTTTTTGCCAAGATTTTTTGGGAACAAATTGTGGAATCAACACGGTTAAGGTTTGATTATTTTCTTTGGCGTCTTGACTACGTTTACGTACATAATCAACTGTTGGTTTGATAATATCGCGATAATCAGAATCAATTGTCACCAGTTCGGTGTTTGGGTATTTAGCATGAAACTCACAGATAATTTCAGTATCCTTATCTTGTGTTTCTTTGGTTGAAATATGTAGAGCTGTGACCTGCGTTCCGATAGCATTAGCATAGCTGATTGCTTGGGCAGTAGCTTGTGTCATATTTCCGAGAAGCACTAAAACCTGATTTCCAGTAAAGACAGCTGTTTCTTGATCTTCTTCTTGTAGATGCAATTGTTTGGCCACTTGTACATAGTGCTTATGGATGGCCATAAACATTAACATTAATAGGATGATAATAGGGAAAAATGGCCAGATATCTCCCAGGCGAAAGGCTAGTAAAATGCTAATAATGCCATAACAAATAATTGCTCCGATAATGTTCGCAGCGGCTTTTTTCAGGTAACACTTGCTGGATAGTTTTTTCCAATGGATGATCATTCCTGTTTGTGCAAGGGCAAAAGGAATAAATACACCGATAGTATATAGTGGGATTAGGGCTTCGGTAGATCCATTAAACAAGAAGAGCAAGAAAATGGCACCGACTGCAAGTGTGATAATTCCGTTGGAATAGCCCAAACGTGCCCCTTTTTCCAAGTACAAGTGTGGCATGTATTTGTTTTTTGCCATATTATAGGCTAGGACAGGAAAGGCTGAAAAGCCAGTATTGGCAGCAACAGCTAAAATCATGGCTGTTGAGAGTTGGAAAATATAGAAAAATGCTTGTCCTAGTGCACTATGGCCAAAGACAGCTTGTGCGATTTGTGCTAGGATTGTGACATCTTTTGATGGGATGATGCCTAACCAATAGTTGAGAAAGGTAATCCCAATGAACAAAACGCCCAAAATAAAGGACATGATGACCAGTGTTTCAACAGCGTTTTTGGTTTTAGGTTTCTTGAAGAATGGGACAGCATTGGAAATGGCTTCAACTCCAGTTAAAGATGCTGATCCGCTGGTAAAGGCACGTAATATCAAGAAAAGACTAATGCCGCTGACTGGGCTACCAACTCTTGAAATTGCATGGTAGGCAAGGTTACCTGTTATGATATTAATAACACCAAAGACAAGAAGTAGAAGGATTGCCCCAATAAAAAGGTAGACAGGGATGAAAAGTGCTGTGGCGGACTCGCGAAGGCCACGCAGGTTCATGAGCATGAGGATGAGGACTAGGGTTATGGAAAGTTCGAGATTGATATTCTTGAGGTCCGGAAAGGCTGAGGTGATAGCATCGGCGCCTGAGGATACGGATACTGCTACGGTTAGCATGTAATCGATAAGGAGGCTTCCGCCGGCTAGGAGGCCTAGTTTTGGTGAGAGATTTTCGGTGGAAACCATATAGGCACCACCACCGTTAGGGTAGGTATGGATAACCTGACTGTAGGAAATGGTCAGACTGATTAGAAGGATGAGAACGCAGATTCCGATAGGAAGGGACCACCAAATAGCACTAGCTGAGAGAGCGGTCAGGACTAAGATAACCTGTTCGGGACCGTATGCAATGGATGACAAGGCATCACTGGACAACATGGCGAGGGCTTGTGATTTGCTAAGTAAATGGTTGTCACCAGTACCATCGTCGGATCTTAAGGGTTTTCCTAATAGGACGTTTTTGAATGATTCTAACACCCTAGTTTCCTCCTGGAAAGTTATTGATAAGGCATTATAGTCTTATTTATTCTGAAAAGCAATAGATTTTTCAAAAAAATTAGACTAACTCTAAGTTGGGGTGGACAGGTGGTTTATGAGTTTATAGTAGTCATCGGATATCAGGACATTAAAAAAATGGTTATCGTAAATTTTAGGATTTCATGGTAAAATAAGGCTATTAAGTCTAGAGAAAGGGGAGGTCTGGGGCCTGTGCTTGTGAATGGAGCATGGTCCGAATCTTTGGTAGTCAATTCGATCACTAAAATCTGTTACGGATCATGATTGTCTATTGACTTTGAATGATATGACCTCTGTATTTGATGAGAATGAAACTGCAAAAACCTAAAGGAACCCAGGATATTCTTCCTGCAGATAGTGCCAAATGGCAATATGTCGAAAACTTTGCGCGTGAGACTTTTAAAAAATATAATTATGGTGAGATTCGAACACCAATGTTTGAACATTACGAAGTGATTTCGCGTTCGGTGGGTGATACGACTGACATTGTCACCAAAGAGATGTACGACTTCCACGATAAGGGTGATCGTCACATTACCCTCAGACCTGAAGGAACAGCCCCTGTTGTGCGTTCTTATGTGGAAAACAAACTCTTTGCACCAGAAATACAGAAGCCTGTTAAAATGTACTATATCGGCTCTATGTTCCGTTATGAGCGTCCTCAAGCCGGTCGTCTACGTGAATTCCACCAAATCGGTGTTGAGGCTTTTGGTTCAAGCAATCCTGCTACAGATGTTGAGACGATTGCCATGGCTTACCAACTCTTTACAGAACTCGGAATCAAAGATATCGTCCTTCACCTTAACAGTCTTGGAAATACCTCTAGTCGTCAAGCTTACCGCCAAGCCTTGATTGACTACTTGACACCAATGCGTGATCGTCTTTCTAAAGACAGTCAACGCCGTCTGGAGGAAAACCCTCTTCGTGTTCTTGATTCTAAAGAAAAAGAAGATAAGCTTGCCGTTGAAAATGCGCCATCTATCTTGGATTTCTTAGATGAGGAGAGCCAAAGGCATTTTGATGAAGTGCGCGCCATGCTTGAAGACCTTAATATCCCTTACGTGATTGACACCAACATGGTTCGTGGGCTAGATTACTACAATCACACTATTTTTGAATTTATCACAACCGTTGAAAAATCAGAATTGACCATTTGTGCAGGTGGGCGCTACGATGGCTTGGTTGAGTATTTTGGTGGGCCTGAGACGCCTGGCTTTGGTTTTGGTCTTGGATTGGAACGCTTGTTAATGATTATTGACAAACAAGGCATTGAGCTTCCAATTGAATCTGATATGGATCTTTATATTGCTGTTTTAGGGGCTGAAGCAAATAGCAAAGCATTAGAGCTTGTTCAAGCTATTCGCACTCAGGGCTTTACAGCAGAACGCGATGTTCTGGGCCGTAAAATCAAGGCCCAATTCAAATCAGCGGATGCCTTTAAGGCCAAAACAATTATGACTTTAGGCGGCAGTGAAGTTGAGGCAGGACAAGTAACTGTTAAAAATAACATTACCCGTCAAGAGGTGACGGTAACTTTTGAAGAGATTAGCGAAGATTTTGCAAGCATTCTCCAGAGGTTAGAAGCATAGGATAAGATTATTTAGATATCAAAATCGCTAATAATTTGTTCTTAAGTGATTTTGGTTTAGTCTTGGTTTGTAAGAGGTTATTAAAAATAACTATAAAAAGCGATTCGAGTAAGATTCCAGAAGTTTGAAATCTTGCTCGAATCGCTTTTTTACATGTAGTTTTTGTTTCAAGTTGAGATGCTACTAGCTTATTTATTTGTAATACTATCAACGTGAGGAAATAAAATGGTGATTTTGTAGATGTTCTCATTGATTTCTTGCTTATAGAGTCCATGATAACGGTTAACGATGTCTTTGATATTTCGAAGACCCAATCCATCATAAAGTCGTTGTTTTCGAGAATGTGCTTCTTGAGGATCGAAGCCATTTTCTATGGCGATATATAGTTTCTCATTGTAAAGATTGATGATAAGATTGATTTTTTTCTCAGTCGTTCTTTTGTTTCGGATGACTGCTGAAATGCTATTATCCAAAAGGTTTCCAACGATGATAGCTATTATATCTGTTTTTAGACGTGTAGAGGAGGGGATGAGACAACTGATGGATAAGCAGATATTATTTTCTTTGGCAGTTTGCGATTTTTGGTTTAGCAAGTGATTTAATATCAGTTCATTGGTAAAAAAGGTATCGTTAGTCTCGGTAAGTTGTGCTAGATTATTGTTGATGAGTTGCTCAGCCTCATCAAATTTTTCTTGCTTTAAGAGACCTATTAGAACGATATGATGGTTGTGTAGGTCGTGTTTTAATGCTCGGACTTTCAGGTGAGAATCCTTGAGATTTTGCATATTGTGGAGTTGCGCTTGAAATCTGATATTATCAAGTTTGGTATTGTAATGATTAGTATTTTGAATCATCATGTAACGATAGGTGTACAGAGAGATAATCGTTATTGCCATAAAACCAAAGGAGTAGATAAGGGTTGAGGCATCCAATTCGTAATGAGTTGAGCTATCAAATAATTGAAAAAAGAGTAGAGCACAGGTGATGGCAGGAATTAGCGATAAGCAGATAATCCAAGCCCCTTGTTTATGGTGGTTATCAGTATAACTGAGTTCAAACAAGAAAAAATGTTTTAAATAAAAACTCATGATGATGCTTAAAATAGCTAATAAGTTAATATAAATAAAGGTAAATGTCACCGAATTTATCAAGGCATCCCCAAAGAACAGGGTTAGGTTAAAGCCTAGAATGGCTTCGAATAGAAGACCAATAGTTTGCAGAAGAATTGCCCAGAAAAGCCCTTGTTTTCTGCCATAATCATAAATAGAAGCGATATAGAAAGAAGTGAGAAAAGAGCAGATCACAGTGATAAGGGAAGCTAAGTTAGTCCTTAAGTAGAACCTCAATGATTACAAGCACTCCAAGTGTGAGGATAGAGATGAGCTGGTTGATTTTTTGGGATGTCGCTCTTGAGAAAAAATAGTTGATAACTAATATGTTGATGATAGCTGTATAGAGATGAAATAAGCCTTTAATAACCATTACTGTCTTTCAATTTCATTAGAATAGTATCTTGTAAGTGTCGTTTAAATTTTCGACTAACGGGCAGGTTGATAAATTGTGACTCTCGAAGAAGTGTAATCATTTGTTTTTCAAATTTATAGAAATAGTTGACATTAAAGATATAGGAGTTATGAATTTGAATAAATTGTTGGGAAACTTGAGCAAGAACCTCCTTGGTTGATAAGAGAGCAGTGTAGGTTTCATACCTTGTATGGATATAAACCTTTCTACCGTCCTTTTCGAAAAAAATAATGTCTTTAAGAGGTAATTTATAGTAGGCATGATTGTAGGAAAAAGTAAAATAGTGATTGGTATTTTCCAAAATTTTCAAGCTACGGTTCAGACACTGATAAAATCTTTCTCTATCAAGAGGTTTAAGTAGATAATCGAAGGTCTGTACGTGAAAAATCTGTTCCATGTAGTCACGATGATTTGTTAAAAAAATGATTATGGCATCAGCATGTTTACTTCTAATGTATTCTGCCAGTTCGATACCAGAGCTATCTCCCATTTCAATATCTAAAATAAACAATTGATAATCTGTTAGTATTTTTTCATACAATTTACGAGGATGTTCATAGACGTCTAATGAAAAATAAGAATTATTTGAGAATTTATCAAGGGCATCTTCAACCATTGAACCAACTCCCTTGTCATCATCACATAAAGCGATACGAATCATCAAAAATCTCCTCCTGTTTGAAAAAAATTTATACTATTGTACCAAATTTTACTTAAAAACGGCTATTTTTGACAGAATTTTCTATCGATTGGGAAGACTTGTTAAAATAGAGCTATCAATTGAGGAGGAGGTAGTTATTATGCGGGAAGTGACCGTTCGTAAACCGATGGAAACAGCTGAAGTTTCATGGGTGATTGTTTAAATTTATAAAGTAGATTGCGCAATCAGCCTACTTTTTATCTTAATGAGGAGAGGTTTGATGCTGGGATATAGTAGGCCACGGATAAAAATATTTACCCAGTATATAAATTAGATAAGAATAGATTTAGAATCGGTGCTCAAATGAATATTACAAGAGAATTTGAAGATCCGACAGGACAATTATGGGATTTTGTAAAAAGATTAGATGGAAGAGAATTACCTTTAATTGAGGCTGATTTGCAGGCAATCTACCCTGAGGTGACACATGATGATATTGTATTCGCTTTGGAATTATTAGACAAATAAGGTTTTATAGAAGAGTATCAGGATGTTAACCTTGTGGAAGAACGGTATATGTCGAATGTTAATTATTTTAGACGCTATCTTGGTAGCTATGATGAAAGTTTAACTGTACAAAGAAAACTAAATGAAAGTTCAATTTTATTGTTGGGTCTGGGGGGGAGGAGGCTCTAATATTTTAAGTTTACTAGCTGGCATAGGTCCTAAAAAATTAACAATTGTAGATTATGATAAAGTTGAAAGTTCAAATTTAGGAAGGCAATTGCTGTATAAAGAAGATGATATAGGGAAATTGAAGACAGAAACGGCTTAAAGAGAGTTTCAGAAGATGAATTCATCTGTTAGCATAAATGCCATTACTAAAAAATTACTTCTGTGTCTGATGTAGTAGAATTACTTGATGGCATTGATCTGGTTATTTGTGCAATAGACGAACCGCCTTTTGTAGCACAAAGAATAGTTAATAAAGCCATTGTTAAAGTAGGAGTATCTTGTGTCTTTGGAGGGTCGCAAGTAAGTAGGGGTCGAGTTTATAGTGTTATTCCAAAAAAACAGGATGCTTTGACTGTCTAAATATCCATTATACAAAGACGTCTCCTAACTTTATAGATCAATTTATTGGCTTTCAGAAAATTAAATTTGATCCTCCCACAATAGCTTATGCACCTGCAATTCTTCAGTTATGTAGTGCTATAGTTGATGAATCAGTAAGACTTTTAACAAAATATACTGAACCAATGAGTTTAAGTACACAATTTGAGATTAATTATGAAACAGGTGCTTCGTTCTGTCATAAACCATGGCCTAGATATGAAGATGAGTGCCCAACTTGTGGAAAAGGAACTGTTTCTGAGTGGGAAATTTTTAATCATTATAATTCATGATGGTAAGAAGGAATAGAATATGAAGAATTGTTTAGCAGTGACGAATATCTCTAAAAAATACGCTAAGGGGAAACAGTTTGCAAACAAAGAGTTGAATTGTGAATTCAACGAAGGAGAAATCACAGCTTTAATAGGGCATAATGGTGCAGGAAAAACCACCTTGTTGAATCAAATCATCGGTGTAACAGATTCAGATAAGGGCGACATCTCCTATTTACAAGAGTCGTTTACGAAATCTCCCAAGCTAGCTAGATATTACACTTCAATGATGCCGCAAATGCATGCCCCTTTGAAAGGAGTAAGTGTGAGGCAAGCCATAAGCTCGATTGGAGCCATCCGAGGGATAGATCCAGCTGCTTTAAAAGATGAAGTTGATGATATTTTAGAGGCATTAGACATCACAAAATGGGAGAATCAAAAAGGAGAAAAGCTATCAGGTGGACTTAAACGCCTAACTTCATTTGCCATGGCGATTGTTGGTGCTCCTAAAATCATTTTGCTGGATGAACCGACAAATGATGTGGATCCGATGAGAAGGACTCGCCTATGGTTATATCTTAGAAAATTGGCTTCAAGAGGGCATATTCTTATCATTGTGACACATAATATTTTAGAAGTAGAAAAATACGCTGATAAGTATTATATGTTAGAGCAAGGAGAAGTAAAGGCAAGTGGAAACGTCAAATCGCTTGAGAACATGGCTGGTCACTTAGTTCGTTTCACGGTATACTCTCAAAAAATAATGGAGAGTTTTCCCTTAGACTGTACTATCAGTGATAGTTTGGAGGTTTCAGCAAGGATTGAAACACCCGATTTACCCGTATTATTGGCTTGGTTGCAGGATGCTATCATAGCTAAGACGATCAGTAACTACCACCTATCTACACTAGGCTTAAATGATTATTATGAGGTCCTATCCAATGAAAAGTAATTATCAACAGATACGAGGTTTGTTAATTTGGAGTTATGTCAGAAATAAATCTCTAATAATACTTTGTAGTATTGTCCAGTTTTTCATGTCTATTGCTCTGATTTATGGCTATTCATTAATTGTAGAACCCAGAACTCTAGAAGCGCAACTTTATTTGGCTTCAGGTGCAGTGACTTTAGGTATGATAACAATAGGCTGTACCATTGCTGCGCAAACTATCAGTAGCGCAAAGCAAGATGGACTCGTAGCCTACTTGAAAACCTTACCTGTAAAAAGAAGTTTTATTCTCTTTTCTGAACTGTTTATTTGGGCTATCGTCTCTTTTTTGGGTGTCATCCTATCTCTAATCACAGTCTTTGTAAAATTTCACTTTTTACCACAGCTGTCCATTGGGAGTTTTGGGATTCTATGGTTAATCCTATTAACCATGCTATCAATAGGATTTGCCATTGCCTATTCGACTTCACCAAGTGCCATGTCTCTAATCACTCAATTAATCCTCATGATTGGCTTACTATTTTCACCTATAATGTTTCCCGCAGATAGAATACCTGCCTTTTTACTAAGGCTGTACAGCCTTCTCCCCTTTGTTCCTGCTGGAAATCTCATTAGGTTATCTGTCTATCAAGATTATCCTGTGGCTGCTCGTGACATTTTTGTTTTATTGTTTTGGTTGCTCTTGACGAGTTCACTCTCAGTGTGGCAACTACACCGAAAAGTATGATCATCATTTATAGTGATGATAGGGAATCCCTAGAGTAAAGGATTGTTTTTGTCAAAACTCCACCTAAAAGGGTGGGGTTTTTAAGTGCTTTTTGCTATAATGATAAGGAATGATACGCAGGTCTTGTGTATGAAATACTGATATACGGAGAATAAAATGATTGAACGTAGTATGTATGCTGGTCGTGTTCGTAGCGAACACATTGGAACGGAAATCACCCTCAAGGGTTGGGTAGGACGTCGTCGCGATCTAGGTGGATTGATTTTTATTGATTTGCGTGACCGTGAAGGGATCATGCAGCTGGTGATCAATCCTGAAGAGGTTTCAAATGACGTGATGGCAACCGCTGAAAGCCTTCGTAACGAATATGTTATTGAAGTGACAGGGACTGTTGAAGCGCGCCAGCAGGCTAACGATAATCTTGCAACGGGTGCTGTTGAGTTGAAAGTAAGCGCCTTGAGCATTCTTAATGTTGCCAAAACAACACCTTTTGAAATTAAAGACGGTGTGGAAGTTTCTGATGATAATCGTCTAAAATACCGTTATTTGGATCTTCGTCGTCCAGAAATGTTGGAAAACTTCAAACTACGTGCTAAAGTGACACATTCTATCCGAAACTATTTGGATGCGCTTGAATTTATCGATGTTGAAACTCCGATGCTGACCAAGTCAACGCCAGAAGGTGCGCGTGACTATCTTGTGCCATCTCGTGTCAGCCAGGGTCATTTTTACGCTCTTCCACAAAGCCCACAAATCACGAAACAATTGTTGATGAATGCTGGTTTTGATCGCTACTATCAAATTGTGAAGTGTTTCCGTGATGAGGACTTGCGTGGAGACCGTCAACCGGAGTTTACACAGGTCGATTTAGAAACATCATTTCTTAACGAGCAAGAAATTCAAGATATTGTTGAAGGCATGATTGCCAAAGTCATGAAAGATACTAAGGGGATTGATGTAACCTTGCCATTCCCTCGAATGGCTTATGATGACGCTATGAATCTTTATGGTTCAGATAAACCAGATACGCGTTTTGACATGCTTTTACAGGACTTGACAGATATTGTCAAGGACGTTGACTTTAAAGTCTTCTCAGAAGCTCCAGCGGTTAAAGCCGTTGTCGTTAAAGGAAGCGCGGATAAGTATTCCCGTAAAGACATCGACAAGATGACAGAATTTGCTAAACAATTTGGTGCCAAAGGCCTCGCCTGGATCAAGGTAACAGACGGCGCTATCGCTGGTCCTGTTGCTAAATTCTTGACAAGTATCGAAGCTGACTTGACAGCTGCTTTACAACTTGAAGAAAATGACTTGGTGCTATTTGTTGCAGATAAGCTTGAAGTAGCTAATGATACACTTGGTGCTTTACGTGGTCGTATTGCCAAAGAGCTTGACATGATTGACAACTCTAAATTCAACTTCCTTTGGGTTGTAGATTGGCCAATGTTTGAATGGTCTGAAGAAGAAGGACGTTACATGTCAGCCCATCATCCATTTACTTTGCCAACGAAAGACTCTGCTCATGAGCTTGAAGGTGAGTTAGCCAATGTTCGTGCTGTTGCCTATGATATTGTTCTGAATGGTTATGAACTCGGTGGTGGGAGTCTTCGTATTAACGAAAAAGAGATGCAAGAGCGTATGCTTAAGGCACTTGGCTTTACAGAAGAAGATGCCTATGAACAATTTGGTTTCTTATTAGAAGCGATGGATTACGGCTTCCCTCCACATGGTGGTTTAGCGATTGGGCTTGACCGTTTTGTCATGCTGCTAGCTGGCAAGGACAATATTCGTGAAGTGATTGCCTTCCCTAAAAACAATAAAGCCACTGACCCTATGACGCAGGCACCAAGCGTGGTTGCTGACAAACAACTTGAGGAATTAGCCCTACAATTACAGTTAAATGACTAAAAAAACGACTTTTCTTAAAAAAGTAAGATATGAAGTAAATGTTGTTGCCAAACGGTTTGGTTTGTGGCGTACCTTACGAAGTATCTCCAGAGAAAAATACGCAGAGAAGATCTCGGCTTCTCTGCTTTATGGTATGTTATCTAGTATCGCTGTGAATTTCTTTTTTCAACCAGGCCATGTCTATTCAAGCGGTGCAACAGGTTTGGCACAGGTTATATCAGCCCTGACGGAAAGAAGTTTTGGGTATGCAGCTCCTATTTCCTTGACTTTTTATGCTATCAATCTGCCATTGTTGATTTTAGCTTGGTACACAATCGGTCATAAATTCACCGTCTTCACCTTTATGGCAGTTTCGATGAGTTCTTTGTTTATTCATCTCATGCCTCAGGTAACTTTAACAACTGATCCCTTGATTAATGCTATTTTTGGTGGATTGTTCATGGGCTTAGGTGTCGGTGTCGGGCTTCGCTCTCGAATTTCTAGTGGTGGTACCGATATTGTTTCTTTGACGATTCGGAAGAAAACAGATCGTAATGTGGGTAGCATCTCCCTCATTGTTAATGGGGTGATTATGATTTTTGCTGGTCTTCTTTTCGGTTGGCAATATGCGCTCTATTCTATGATTACTATTTTTGTGTCAAGTCGTGTCACTGATGCAATTTATACTAAGCAAAAGAAAATGCAGGCCATGATTGTGACATCAAGACCTGAGCGTGTGGTGGCTATGATTCATAAGAAATTACATCGCGGCGTAACATCGATAAACGATGCTCATGGGACTTATAAACATGAGGATAAGGCGGTGCTCTTAGCTATTATCACACGGGAAGAATACACAGAATTTAAACAACTAATGGCAAAAGCAGATCCTCGAGCATTTGTTTCTATTTCGGAGAACGTTCAGATAATCGGAAGATTTAACGATGACTAAAGGGGCTGAGCCCCTTTTTTAACCCGAGGTTAGACATTATACAATAAGAGGGCTAGGCAGCCTGGGGTTGGATAGTTAGATAGTCGAAGGGATTTTCCTGCTGTAGTCTGGACTCCCTGATGACTATACTAAGGTAAAAGGAGCCATCGGTTCTTTTTATGACGATGAAATGAAACACTCATCTTTGAAAAATAAGATGTTAAAAAGAGGTAATGGTATGAAATTTAGATGGCATCTTTCAGATAGTATTCATCTGGTTTGGATTGCATTAGGGACAGCTTTATATGCATTTGGGTTTGTGAACTTCAATATGGCCAATCATCTAGCAGAGGGTGGCGTATCGGGGATCACTTTGATTTTACATGCTCTTTTTGGCATAGATCCTGCCTTGTCGTCGTTACTGATTAATTTACCACTCTTTGTTTTGGGAGCTCGCGTTTTTGGAAAGAAATCGCTGCTGCTAACGATTTATGGTACGGTGACCCTATCTATTTTCATTTGGCTTTGGCAACGTATTCCGATGGAACTTGGTCTACAAGATGATATGATGCTGGTCGCGATTGTAGCAGGTATTTTTTCTGGAACGGGCAGTGGAATTGTCTTTCGTTACGGTGCTACAACTGGCGGTACAGATATTGTTGGTCGTGTTTTGGAAGAAAAAGTAGGGATGAATCTGGGTCAAACCTTGCTGATGATTGATGTTTTGGTGTTAGCATCTTCTTTGGTTTATATTGATCTAAAGCATATGCTCTATACTTTAATCGCTAGTTTTGTTTTTAGTCAAGTTCTGACAGTTGTGCAAAATGGTGGTTATATGGTTCGTGGTATGCTGATTATTACCAAAGAGTCGGACAAGGCTGCGGCAGCTATTTTACAAGAAATCAGTCGAGGAGTGACTTACCTACAAGGAAAAGGAGCTTATACCGGTCATGAATTTGATGTTCTTTACGTCGTTTTGAATCCTAGTGAAGTGCGTGAAGTCAAAGATATCTTGGCAGTACTAGATCCAAATGCCTTTATTTCAGTGCTTAATGTTGATGAAGTGATTTCTTCAGATTTCAAAATTAGGCGAAAAAAAGTCGACAAAAGGGTATAAACCAGAGGCCTGGTCAATGATAAACGAGGAATAATATTAAGTAGGAGAGGAGAACATTCTGGTCTCCTCTTTTTAGTTTTTTAAGAAGAGGAGTTTCATTGCTTACTATTGTGGTTATTAGAAGTTTTTTGATACTCAAAAAGCCCTATCGTCCCTGCGGCGGCATTTACCTACTACAGAAACGATAGCGCCTCGACCAACTTATCTAGCTTCTTTATTGGCATCATAATCAACACCAATAATGGTGACATCGATATTACCACGTGTCGCTTTAGAGTAAGGACACACTTCATGAGCTTTTTCACCGAGTTCTTTAGCTTCATCTGCTGATTTACCATCAACAGAAACTTCGATTTCAACACCCAGTTTGAAATCAGCGCCATCTGCTTTGAAGAGTTGTGTGCGCTGGGTAATCATTGACTTAGCTTTGATATTTTCTAGTGCAAGTACAACTTCTAAGGCACTATTGAAGCAGGCTGAGTAACCAAGTGCAAACAGTTGTTCAGGGTTTGTACCATTACCGTCACCTCCCATTTCTTTAGGACTTGAAATGGTGACTTGAAAACTACTGTTTTCAACATAGCTAATACCACTACGTCCACCAGTGTTTACAGCAGAAGTTTCATAGATTTTTTGATAATTTGACATATCAGCACCTCCATATCTAATGTCATTATAGCATTTTCAAGGTTAAAAGGCAGACTAGTTGTTTATTGATTTGACAAATCAGTCTTAGCTAATCTGTTTAGCGAAAAAGATAATCAAGTTGACAGGTCTGTAAAGATGCGTTAAGTCACTTGTCAAAAGATGTTGACACATTTTTAATATCATGTCAAAAGATTTAGTAGAATAGGCTGAATAAAAGCGATAAACTAGGAGTGACTGAGGAAGTTAGGGAATTGGTGACGGATTTCAGAAGGGAGGTATCGCCTAGAAGTTGAGAAAACATTAAAAGTTATCGTCAGCAGTTCAATTTATCTTAGGAAAAATTGGCAGAAAAGATCTATGTGACTAGACAAAAGATCTCTAACTGGGAGACTGACAAGTCCTATCCAGATGTTCACTCGCTCGTCTTACTTAGTCATTGTTTTAAGGTTTCCTTGGCTCAACTAATTGAAGGAGATCTCGATAAAATGAAAAAAATTGTTAAGAAAGAAGATATCGATCTTATGGATTGCTATGCCAAAAAGATGATGTGGGCAATGTTAGCTCTCTTGTTTACGGTGTTTCCTGCTTTTTATTATTTAGATTGGTGGGGATTTCTCGTTTATCTGCCTTTAGCAGCTTTTGGAATCTATTATGCTCATAAGGTTGAAAAATAAAGGCCAATTATGATTTGAAAACGTATCGTCAAATGCTTGCCTTTAGTCAAGGAAAAACTTTGGATGATTTAGAGACCAGCATTGAAAAAGCTAAGTACCCTTATCAAAAGCCTTTGATTGTTCTTGGTTTCATTCTAGCTTTTGCAGTTTTAGCCATTTTTCCTACCTTGATTGATGTGAGGTTCTTACCATAATGTAAAAAACACGGCCGTGGAGGTCGTGTTTTTTAGGCTCTATAATTTCTGTAGTGGGTAAATTCTTCTCGGAGATTATGGAGTCTTTTTGAATATAGCAAAAAAGTCCCATATGACTTATAATGAAGAGCAACCAAACCACTCATTAGAAAGACTCATATGGAACAATTAGATTATATCAAAGATTCGCTTGACATTAAAGACCCTAACATCACTTTTGAAAAGACATTTGACAAGTTCTTCACTCACAGAGAGTATCATGCCAAGTTAGATTATGATGCCCCGCAATGCCCTGATTGTCAAGGAAAAATGACAAAGTACGATTTCCAAAAGCCTTGCAAAATTCCCTATCTGGAAATGGCGGGTTGTAAAGTACTGATTCGTCTCAAAAAGCGTCGCTTCAAATGTCAAGCGTGTGGGAAAATGGCTGTCGCTAAGACCTCTCTAGTCAGAGAAAATCATCAGATTCCCAACATCATTAACCACAAAATCACCGACAAACTCATGAGCCGTGAAGCAATGACAAAAATCGCTGAAGACCTGTCTATCTCTGTGTCAACTGTCTATCGGCAACTCAACCGCTTTGAGTGCAAGACCGATTTAACCTGGTTACCTGAGAACATGTCCTGGGATGAGTATGCTTTCAAGAAGGGAAAGATGAGCTTTATTGCCCAAGATTTCGATGCTAACAAGATTATCGCTATCCTTGATGGGCGGACGCAAGCTGTCATCAGAAATCATTTCATGCGGTATTCTCACAAGGTGCGCAGTCGTGTCAAAGTCATCACCATGGATATGTTTAGTCCCTATTATGACATCGCTAAGCAACTGTTTCCTAAGGCGAAGATTGTTCTCGATAGGTTCCACATTGTTCAACAGTTATCTCGTGCTATGAACCGTCTCCGTATCCAAATCATGAACCAATTTGAGCGTCAATCTCACGACTATAAGGCCTTGAAACGTTACTGGAAACTCATCCAACAAGATAGTCGTAACCTAAACGATAAACGGTTTTATCGTCCAACTTTTCGCATGCACTTGACCAATCAAGAGATTGTGCAACGTCTTTTGAACTACTCTGATGAGCTACGTCACCACTATGAACTCTTCCAATGCCTTCTCTTTCATTTCCAAGAAAAGCAGGAGAAACACTTCTTTGAACTCATTTCTGATACCATCAAACAGGTCCATCCCATCTTCAAGACCGTCTTGTCAACCTTTCTAAAAGACAAAGAGAAGATTATTAATGCTCTGAAACTACCTTATTCCAATGCCAAACTAGAGGCCACCAACAACCTTATTAAAGTCATTAAGCGAAATGCTTTTGGCTTTAGGAACTTCGAAAACTTCAAAAAACGGATTTATCTTGCTTTGAACACAACAAAAGAGAAGACCAAACTGGTCCTCTCTCGGTGTTAGCTATAAGTCAACCCACTACAGTTGACAAAGAGCCGTTTTTTATACTATTACATTTCGTTTGGTGCTTCAACGCCAAGAAGACGAAGAGCTTCTTTAAGAACAGTTGCTGTCGCGTATGAAAGTGCTAGGCGACTGTCACGTTCTGGATTGTCATCGAGAATACGTGTGTGTGCATAGTATTTGTTGAAACTTTGTGCCAAATTGATAGCAAATTTAGCGATAATGGATGGCTCATAGTTGTCTGATGCACGTCTGATAATACGTGGGAAATCTTGAATCAATTTAATAATTTCCCAGCTTTCGTTGTCAGATAGGCTGTAGGTTGCCTCAGTATTTGGTTTGAAATCCGCTTTACGCAAGATTGACTGGATACGCGCATGAGCATATTGGACGTAAGGACCAGTTTCTCCCTCGAAGGAAACCATGGTATCAAGGTCAAAGTCATAACCGTTCGTACGGTCTGTTTTAAGATCGTAGAATTTGATAGCTCCGACACCGACAGCACGGGCAATAGCTTCTTTATTTGGAAGATCTGGGTTCTTAGCATCAATTTGAGATTGAGCACGATTAACAGCTTCGTTAATTGTAGGTTCCAAAAGGATAACATTACCTTTACGAGTTGACAATTTTTTACGTTCTTTAGTAACCAGACCAAAAGCAACGTGATGCATATCATCTGACCAGTCATATCCCATTTCTTTCAGAACCGCTTTAAGCTGTTTGAAGTGGGCAGCTTGTTCGTTACCAACAACATAGATGGATTTAGCAAAGTCATAAGTACGTTTACGATAAAGAGCAGCTGCGAGGTCACGGGTGATATAAAGTGTAGCACCATCCGATTTTTTAATCATAGCTGGGTGTTCGATACCGTATTTTTCAAGGTTAATGACTTGAGCTCCTCGAGAGTCTTGGAGAAGGTCTTTTTCTTCTAAAAGATCAATCACTTCATCCATCTTGTCATTGTAGAAGGCTTCACCATTGTAAGAGTCAAAATCCACTGCAAGCCCCTGATAAATTCGGTTAAATTCAACGAGGCTTTCATCACGGAACCATTGCCAAAGAGAAACAGCTTCCTCGTCATCAGCTTCTAATTTACGGAACCAATCACGTGCTTCGTCATCAAGAGAAGGATCTTCTTCAGCTTCAGCATTGATACGAACATAAAGTTTGAGAAGTTCTGAGATTGGATTAGCTTCAACAGCAGCTTGATCGCCCCATTTTTTATAAGCGACAATGAGCATACCAAACTGCTTGCCCCAATCTCCGAGGTGATTGATACGTACAGGGTTATAGCCTAATTTTTCCACGATGTACGCTAAACTATCTCCTATAACAGTTGAACGTAAGTGTCCAATAGAGAATGGTTTGGCAATGTTAGGACTAGACATATCTAAGATAATGTTGCGGTTTTGGCCAAGATTTTGGTCAGCGTAGTGGCTGCCATGTTGAACAACCTCTGCTAAGACTTGTCCTGAGATTTTGGATTTGTCTAAGAAAAAGTTGACGTAAGGGCCAACTGCCTGTACTTTTTCGAAGTCAGAAGCGTCAATTTGTTCAGCAACTTCAGCTGCAATCAAATTTGGTGCCTTGCGAAGGACTTTAGCTAATGAAAATGCTGGGAAAGCTAAGTCTCCCATGCTAGCATTTTTAGGTTTTTCAAGTAGTTGTTCAATGGTCTCTTGATCTAGGTCATTTAAGACAGCAGCAAGTTTTGAGGCGATTAGTTGTTTTTCAGTCATGATGTCTCCTTTGGTTTTTTGTTATTAACCATTTTAACATATTTTTCCAAAAGCTTAGTAGACTTTTTTGAAATTCTATGAATTTATATAAAAGATGAAAAAAACAGCCATTTTTGCTATAATTTAGGGTGAGTTAGAGTAAAAAGGATACTATAAAAATGAATAAAATACAGAGACATGCGGAAATTAAGCGTATTATTACACATCATCAAGTTGGTACGCAAGAAGAAATCAAGACCCTTCTGGAGCACCAAGATATTTTTGTGACTCAGGCGACCTTATCTAGAGATTTACGCGAGATTGGATTAATCAAGCTGCGTAGTGATGAAGGGAAACTTTACTATTGCTTGAATGAAGTGACTGGCAAACATTTTAGTAAACGAGCTAGTGACTTTGTCAATAAGGTCTCGAAAGTTCAATTTATGCTCGTTTTGAGTACTAATTTAGGTGAAGCAGATGTTTTAGCTAACATTATCGATCAAGAAGAACGCGGTGATATTTTGGGTACTGTTGCGGGAGCAGACACGCTTTTGGTTATTTGCCAAAATGAAGAGACTGCCGAGACGATTTACCAAGATATTTCAGCACAATTGTAAAAGGATTAACCATGGTAAAAGAAAAAATTTCCCCTGGTATGCAGCAGTATCTGGATATTAAGGCAGATTATCCAGATGCTTTTTTGCTTTTCCGGATGGGGGACTTCTACGAATTATTTTATGACGATGCGGTTAAGGCGGCACAAATTTTAGAAATTAGCTTAACTAGCCGTAATAAAAACGCTGAGAATCCGATTCCTATGGCGGGTGTGCCTTATCATTCTGCCCAAGCCTACATTGATGTTTTAGTGGAAATGGGCTATAAGGTTGCTATTGCAGAGCAGATGGAGGATCCTAAGCAGGCTGTCGGTGTGGTCAAGCGCGATGTGGTTCAAGTGATCACGCCAGGAACAGCAGTGGATTCTAGTAAGCCAGACAGTGCCAATAACTTTTTGGTAGCCTTAGATTTTGATGGTAGTCAATATGGTCTTGCTTATATGGATTTGGCTACGGGTGAGTTTATGGTGACTGTTTTGGCTGACTTTTTGACGGTAAAAAGTGAAATCCAGAACCTCAGAGCAAAAGAGTTACTTATTGGTTTTGAACTTTCAGATGAAGATAAGGAAGTCTTTGCGAAGCAAATGAATTTGATTTTGTCTTATGAAACTCAGCTTTTCGAAGACAGAGAATTGGTTTCAGATACCTTAAGTCCTCTTGAACAGACAAGTGCCTTAAAATTGCTTTCTTACGTTCACCGTACACAAATGAGAGAGCTCAAGCACATTCAAGCCTTGGTGCATTACGAGGTTAAAGATTATTTACAGATGACTTATGCTACTAAGTCTAGTCTGGATCTCCTGGAGAATGCTCGTACTGGTAAGAAGCATGGAAGTCTCTATTGGCTGCTCGATGAAACGAAAACAGCAATGGGTATGCGTCTCCTACGCCAATGGATTGACCGTCCTCTTATTCGCTTTGATGAGATTAAGGAGCGCCAGGATATTATTCAAGCTTTTTTAGATGACTTTATTAATCGAAGTGATTTAACGGAAAGTCTCAAAGGTGTTTATGATATTGAGCGTTTAGCCAGCCGTGTCTCTTTTGGTAAAGCTTCTCCTAAGGATCTTTTACAATTAGGAAATACCTTGACAAAGGTTCCTGTTATAAAGGCTGTTTTATCAGCTTTTGAAGTTGATGTCATTGACAAGGTTGACAGTCAAATTGACAGTATCCCTGATTTGGAATCTTTGATTCGTTTGGCCATTGATCCAGATGCGCCAGCAACTATTTCAGAAGGCGGCATTATTCGTACAGGCTTTGATGACACTTTGGATCACTATCGTAAGGTCATGAAAGAGGGTCGAGCTTGGATTGCTGATATTGAAGCTAAAGAGCGCCAGTCTTCGGGAATTTCTACTCTTAAAATTGACTATAATAAAAAAGATGGTTACTATTTCCATGTGACGAACTCTAACCTTTCCTTGGTGCCAGATTATTTTTTTAGAAAAGCAACACTGAAAAATTCAGAACGCTTTGGAACAGCAGAACTAGCCAAGATTGAAGGAGATATGTTGGAAGCGCGGGAGCAATCAGCTAATCTAGAATACGATATTTTTATGCGACTTCGTGCCCGTGTGGAGACTTATATCGATCGCCTGCAGACCCTAGCAAAAGTTTTGGCAAAAGTCGATGTGTTGCAAAGTTTGGCTGTTGTTGCTGAGACTAATCATTATGTGCGACCTGTTTTCAATGACCAACATATCATTGAGATTGTTGGTGGGCGACACGCAGTAGTGGAAAAGGTTATGGGAACGCAAGTATATATCCCAAATGATATTTACTTCGATCAAGAAACGACGATCCAATTGATTACTGGTCCAAATATGAGTGGTAAGTCAACCTACATGAGACAGCTCGCTTTATCAGTGGTGATGGCTCAAATGGGTGGCTATGTGGCAGCTGATACGATCAATCTTCCGATTTTTGATGCCATATTTACCCGTATTGGAGCGGCAGATGATCTGATTTCGGGACAGTCTACCTTCATGGTTGAAATGATGGAGGCCAACCAAGCTATCAATCGGGCCACATCAGATTCTCTCATTCTTTTTGATGAGTTAGGACGTGGAACGGCGACCTATGACGGAATGGCCTTGGCCCAGTCCATTATTGAATATATCCATGACCAGATTAAAGCAAAAACCATGTTTGCGACGCACTATCATGAGTTGACAGAACTGTCAACGACATTGACAAGTCTTGTCAATGTTCACGTAGCAACAGTAGAGGAAAAAGGTGAGGTAACCTTTCTCCATAGGATTTCTGAAGGTCCAGCTGATAAATCTTATGGGGTTCATGTCGCTAAAATTGCAGGCTTACCCGCTTCAGTGCTCACAAGAGCGGATCGTATTTTACAAGATTTGGAGAGCCATTCCGCACAATTAAATGTTGAACCTCTTTCAGAGCCAGTTTCCACCAATCAAGTTGAGGAACCGGTAGGTCAACTGTCTCTTTTTGCAGATGACCAGTATGCTGAATTGGCGGCTCGACTGGAGAAAGTTGACGTGTTAAATCTTACGCCGATGGAAGCCATGAATACTTTGTTTGAACTTAAAAAATTACTTTAGTGTTTTATCAAAAATCAAAAAGTTTATGATTGTCCTGACTCTCAAAAAGCTAGATTAAAAATCTAATGATTGGAGTATGCGTCAGACCTTTCATAGGCTTTTTATTGTCTAAGATGATTCAGTATTTGTGTTATAATAGTTAGCAACATAAAGCGAGGTCAGTATGAGTAGAATTATTGAATTACCCGAAATCTTAGCCAATCAGATTGCTGCAGGAGAGGTCATTGAACGGCCGGCCAGTGTAGTGAAAGAACTAGTGGAAAATGCTATCGATGCAAAAGCCAGCCAAATCAGTATTGACATTGAAGAATCTGGTTTACAAAAAATGGTGATCACTGATAATGGAATTGGAATGAGCCGCGATGATTTGGAATTAAGTTTGCAACGCCATGCCACCAGTAAAATCAAAAACCAAGCAGATTTATTCCGTATCCGAACACTAGGTTTTCGTGGCGAAGCCCTGCCTTCTATTGCCTCTATCTCCTATCTGACTGTGGAAACGGCCAGCGAGGATGAGTCAGTAGGAGCAGTTTTGTTTGCTAAAGGAGGTCAGATTGAGTCAGTAGAGACTATTTCACGTCCTGCAGGAACTAAGGTTTCTGTTGAAAATCTCTTTTACAATACCCCTGCTCGACTCAAATACCTTAAAAGTTTACAATCCGAATTGGCTCATATTGTTGATATTGTAAACCGTTTGAGTTTAGCCCATCCTGATATTGCTTTTACCTTGACCAGCGACGGACGCCAGGTAACTCAAACAGCAGGAACAGGGGATTTAAGACAAGCTATTGCTGGTATTTATGGACTTAATACAGCTAAAAAAATGGTGGAAATTTCCACAGCTGATTTAGATTTTGAAGTATCCGGATATGTCAGTTTGCCTGAATTAACCCGTGCCAATCGTAATTACATCACACTCTTGATAAATGGTCGTTACATTAAGAATTTCTTACTGAATCGTGCTATTTTAGATGGTTATGGCTCTAAGTTGATGGTTGGTCGTTTTCCGATTGCAGTGATTGATATTCAAATCGATCCTTACCTAGCTGATGTCAATGTTCATCCTACTAAGCAAGAAGTCCGTATTTCAAAAGAACGTGAACTGATGACCTTGATTAGCACAGCTATCAAGGAATCACTTCGAGAACAGGATTTAATTCCAGATGCCTTAGAAAATTTAGCTAAGTCTGCTACTCGAACGGCAGACAAACCTTTCCAAACTAGCTTGTCATTGAAACAATCCAATATTTATTACGATACTGACAAACAAGATTTTCTGGAACGCCCAAGTATTTTAGAAGAACCAACCCAATTTGAACAAGAAGAGGAACCTAAAGATATTGACAAAAATGTAAACTTTGTTGACAACGATGTCAACATTGATGTCAAAGGGGCGCCCAATATCAAATTTGCTGAAAGAGATGATCATCTTCTTGATAATGAAGAGCATGGTAGCCTTGATTTTCAAAATAAATCAAAAATCAATCGTATGATTGATCATTTGGAAAATGAAGAAACCTCGACTTTTCCAGAATTGGATTACTTTGGTCAGATGCATGGGACTTATCTGTTTGCGCAGGGCAAGGGAGGCCTTTATATCATTGACCAACATGCTGCCCAAGAACGTGTTAAGTATGAGTATTATCGTGATAAAATTGGTGAAGTTGACAGTTCATTACAGCAGCTTTTAGTCCCTTATCTATTTGAATTCTCATCTGCTGATTTTTTGAATTTACAAGAGAAAATGCCCTTGTTAAATCAAGTGGGGATCTATTTAGAGGCTTATGGAGATAGCACCTTTATTCTGCGTGAGCATCCGATTTGGATGAAAGAAGAAGAAATTGAATCAGGTGTCTATGAAATGTGTGACATGCTCTTGCTGACGAACGAAGTTTCTATTAAGAAATATCGTGCAGAGTTGGCGATTATGATGAGTTGTAAACGATCTATTAAGGCCAATCATATCATTGATGATTATTCTGCTTGCAATTTGATTTACCAATTGTCTCAGTGTCAGAATCCCTATAACTGTCCGCATGGACGTCCAGTTTTAATCAATTTTTCATCATCTGATATGGAAAAAATGTTTAGAAGGATTCAAGAAAATCATACCAGTTTACGAGACTTAGGAAAATATTAAGTTGACGATGTTGTAAACGTGATTGTAAAGGAGGTATTATGAGGAAATTTTTTACCCTGCCGAAACAATTGCAATGGCGCGAGGAATTACGGTTTATCTCCATCATTCTGGGAAGTGCTATTTTTCCTTTTATGTCGATGTACTATGTACACTACTTTGGTGCTTTTATTACAGGTTTACTTGTTATTGTGACGCAGATTGTTAGTTTTGTGGCCACCCTCTATGGAGGTCACCTTTCAGATTCTTTGGGACGCAAAAAAGTGACCGATTTGGGAAATTTTGGCGTTTTCATAGGTTATGTTCTGACAACAGTTGCTAACATACCTGGACAAGTTCAACCGGCCATGACTTTCATTGGTATTTTTACAGTTGAAGTGGCTTCTAATTTTGCTCATCCTGCTTATGAAGCGATGCTAATTGACTTAACCACCGAAGAAAACAGACGCTTTGTTTACACCATCAATTACTGGTTAATCAACGTTGCGGTTATGATGGGTGCTGGCATAGCTGGAGCTTTTTATGATCATCACTTTTTTGAATTGCTTCTAGTGATGACACTTATGGCAGCTTTTTCTTACGTTATTATGCGCTTGAAATTTGAAGAGACTCGTCCCAAAGACTTTGCTTTTAGTCATGGACGTGGCGTTTTAGCGACTTTTCGTAATTATAGTGAGGTTGCTAAAGACAAGGTCTTTATGCTTTATACTTTAGGTACTATTCTCTTTGCAGCTGTGTGGGGACAAGTGGACAACTATATTCCTATCCATTACAAGACTTTTTATCAAGAAACAGATTTATTTGGGATAACAATTAGCGGGCCAAAATTACTTAGCCTAGCTCTGTTTATTAATACGGTCATGATTGTCCTTTTGATGACGAGTATCAATCGTTTAACAGAAAAGATGTCCTTATTACCTCAAATCCTTTTAGGGGGAAGCATTTTTGCAACGGGGATTTTTGCAGCCTTAACCTTTAAAACGCTTATTCCAATTATGTTAGCTGCTGTAATCTATACATTAGGAGAGATTATTTATATTCCAGCTAGTCAGGTTCTTCGAGTCAATATGATGAATGAGAACAAGATTGGCTCTTATTCAGGCTTTTTGGCTATTTCCCAACCTTTGGGGATTATTATTGCTGGCGCTATGGTATCTCTCAGTGAATTTACAGGGACACTAGGAGTTCAGCTGACCTTTATCCTCATAGCTTCACTGGGACTTTATCTTATGGTGCATTCAGCTAAGTTGCACCATCTTTCTTAAGGAGAAATCATGTACGACTATATTAAAGGAAAATTGACAAAAATTACCGCAAAGTTTATTGTAGTAGAAGCTGGCGGTTTGGGCTACATCATCTATGTAGCTAATCCTTACTCATTTTCAGAAAGTGTCAATCAAGATGTCCAGATTTACTTGCATCATGTGGTCAGAGAAGATGCTCATCTTTTGTTTGGCTTCCACTCAGATGACGAAAAGGACGTCTTTCTTAAATTAATTTCAGTATCGGGTATTGGACCAATGACAGCACTTGCCATTGTGGCTGTGGACGATAATGAGGGATTGGTTAAGGCTATTGATAATAGTGATATCAAGTATTTAATGAAATTCCCTAAAATCGGTAAGAAAACAGCTCAACAAATGATTCTTGATTTAGCTGGTAAATTTATCGATGCTCCAATGGAAAATGGCAAGGCACCGAAAACGAAAACTGTCGCGACCAATGAGCAGTTGGACGAAGCTATGGAAGCTCTTCTGGCCTTAGGCTATAAAGCCAGCGAACTCAAGAAAATTAAGGCCTTCTTCGAGGGCACCAACGAAACCGCAGAGCAATACATCAAATCAGCTTTAAAAATGTTGATGAAGTAGGCCGTGATGGGGAAAGCAACAGTGACATTAGGAGATCTGATGAAGACACCGGTGTCTCAAAATTTTTTTCCTTTTACTCACTTTGTAGCGTGTACTTAATGACTTTGTCAGATCATTTGGTCCTGGATAGGGCTAGCATTAAAATGGCTTAAGTTTCATGCTAAAACTGTGTAGTGTCACTTATTCCCATCGTGTGATGTGACTTATGATTGGTAGTCCTTAGCTATCCGAGGAGTACTTTGTTAGGTTTACGCGGATAGAAAAATCAGAGGAGGTTTCACATGAAACGTTGTTCTTGGGTCAAGGAATCTAATCCACTTTATGTGGCTTACCACGATGAGGAGTGGGGCAAGCCGCTTCATAAGGAACAAGCTTTGTTTGAGCTGTTGTGCATGGAAACTTACCAGGCTGGCTTATCATGGGAGATTGTTCTTAACAAACGTCAAGCTTTTCGTGAAGCTTTCTATCATTATGATGTGGGTAAAGTAGCAATGATGACAGATAAAGAATTGGATGAGCTTTTGACGAATCCTGAGATTATTCGTCACCGTCTGAAACTGTATGCGACTAGAGCCAATGCACAAGCTTTTTTAGGGATTCAAAAAGAGTATGGTTCCTTTGATAGCTATATCTGGTCCTTCGTCAATGGCGAAACGAAAAGACATGACGTCGCTGATTATCGCCAAGTACCTGCTAAGACAGACCTTTCAGAGACAGTGTCTAAGGCATTGAAAAAAGCCGGATTTAAATTTGTTGGTCCTGTTGCTGTTCAATCCTTCTTGCAGGCAGCTGGCTTGGTCAATGATCATGAGAATGACTGTGAGTTTAAATAGTGCTTAGTTGATCATATCTTTATAAAACAGCCAAGTAATCAAAAGCATCTGACACAAAACATAAAAAAGGAACAATCGACGTATTCTCTTCAACAGAAAAACAACGATTGTTCTTTTTTAGAGTCTTATCAACTGACTAGGTATAGATGATAAAGTATTTTCTAAAATTTATCTCTTTATCCTAGACGCTTGTTTATTCTGCAGCTAGCGCTTCAATTGGGTTAAGGCGAGCGGCTTTGCTAGCTGGTGCGATGCTTGCCAATAAGGCGATAAGGATACCAATAATCACGGTAATGATGATTGACATGAGTGACATTTGAATAATGTCAAATTCAATCGTATTGTAGACCAGCTGGTTAACAGTAAATTGTGCTAGAAAGGCTGTGATAATAGCTAGGATATTAGCTGAGATACCCAATAATAAACT
Organism: Streptococcus halotolerans; assembly: GCF_001598035.1. Classification (NCBI taxonomy): domain Bacteria; kingdom Bacillati; phylum Bacillota; class Bacilli; order Lactobacillales; family Streptococcaceae; genus Streptococcus; species Streptococcus halotolerans. The sequence goes on from NZ_CP014835.1 coordinate 1,675,403, forward strand.
TTCGTTGACAAAGAGACGACGGATGTCTTTGCGACGAGCTCCCATAGCTCGAAGAACACCAATCTCCTTAGTTCGCTCAGAGACACTCATATAAGTAGTGGCAACAATCATAAGGATGCTGACAAGTAGTGAGATACCAGCGATTAAAGCAAGCACAACACTAACAATATAAGTCACCTGAACAATACTATCTAAAATATCACCAATACTAGCCACACGGAAACGGCGTTGTCCATTACTTTGAAGCTGGCGGACGGCCTTTTGAGCAGCCTTGGTGTTGTTCAAATCATCGACAGAGGCTGTTATGAAATTAGGTTTTAGATCAATGTTTTCCTTAGCTGCTGCGTCTTGTATGTCTTTGAAGTTAACCATATTGTAGCTGGTGCTAGTTCCTGAGACAATCAAGTCTTTTGTGATTACCTTTTCTTGTACTAGTGGAAGGGTTAGAGTGACCGTTTTACCGACGATTTTTTCAAATGTCTTTCCAACCAGTGCTTTGGCTTGTGTTTCAGACAGGACGATTTGGTCAGTTTTAGGATACTTTTTATTAGAGATACTATCGGCTAATAAGGTGGCATTTTTAGTAATGAGGTTATTTGGTCCATCTTGGTCTGTTTGGCTAGGCTGAGGTTTAGGATTGGTCTTCTGACCTTTAAGAGTTACTTGAAAGGCAGGCGACATGTAGCCCTTTTCGACTTTGGTGATGTGCTTAGTCTTAGCGACATCAGAAATATCTTGCTCACTCATGCTGGTTTGATCAGGTTTGAAAACTTGGAAAGCTTTAGGGTTGGCAATCCCGTCAATGAAGTGGTTCATGTAGTTGGTCGCACCATTGCCTAGGCCTAAGAAAAACATAACGGCAAAGAGACCGATAGCGGTGCCGGCGGTGATCATCAGGTTTTGCTTCCAAGCATTTCGAAAGTGGGCGAAAGCCATTTTCCAAATATCTCTAGATTTGAGTGGACGAGCTTGGAAAGCTTTAGGGCTGACCGATTGGCTGAAAGGTTGGCGAAGACGTTCATCTCCAGTCACACGACCATCAGCTAGACGGACAATCCGTGATCCAGCGTCAGCAACTTCTTGTGAGTGGGTCACCACGATCACCGTTTTTCCACTTTTGGCAATCCCTTGCAACAAGTTGAGAACTTCCTTGGTGTTTTGGCTATCCAAAGCCCCAGTTGGTTCGTCAGCAATGATGATATCAGGGTCACTGGCTAAAGCGCGTGCGATAGCAACACGCTGTTTTTGCCCACCAGAGAGTTGAGCGGGCTTTTTCTTGCGGTGCTCATAAAGTCCGACTTGTTTGAGGAGTTTTTCCGCTCTTTTAACCTGTTCTTTATGGCTTAATTGGGTCATCTGAAGACTGGTCATGACATTGCCTAAGACAGTGAGGTAATTGACAAGATTAAATGATTGAAAGATAAACCCAATGGTATCACGACGGTAATTGTCCATTGACTTTTCTTTTTTATCTTTTTGACGTTGCCCATTGACCATCACATCTCCGTCATAAGAACGGTCCAAGCCACCGATGATGTTCATCAGAGTAGATTTACCACCGCCGGATTCGCCAAGAATAGAAACGAAGTCTCCTTGGTCGAAGCTTAGATCAATGCCTTTGAGGACGGGAAATGCTTCTTTTCCTAAATAGTAAGACTTGTGGATATTTTGTAATTCTAAAATAGACATAACTTCTCCAAAATGATTTTTAACTGCCTACTAGTGTAACTTAATTTTCAGAAAAATTCAGTAATCCAGCGCGAAGACATTATATTTTAGGATTTGAATTAAGTTTGAATGTGTTATATTGAAAAGGCCATCTTTTTCTGTACAATTTTTATAAACTGCTTTTTGTTAAGCGATACCTCGCCTAGCCATGGGGGTGATAGTTGAGACTGCTGTGAATGCGATGATGATTCCACCAGTGGACGTCGTCCTTGGTTTTAATAACATCTTATGAAAAAAAGTAGCTGTCTTACTACTTTTTTTGTTAAAATAAAGGCAAAAATTCGAATAGTAAAGTAGGTGGGTAAATGAAAGCAGAATTAATTGCAGTCGGAACAGAAATCTTAACTGGGCAAATTGTTAACACCAACGCGCAATACTTGTCGGAAAAAATGGCCGAAATCGGGATTGATGTTTACTATCAAACAGCCGTAGGAGATAATGAAGAGAGGCTTCTATCGGTCATTGATTTGGCAAGTCAACGTAGTGATTTGGTGATTTTATGTGGTGGCTTAGGCCCAACAGAGGATGATTTAACGAAACAAACCTTGGCGAAGTATTTGAAGAGGGACTTGGTCTTTGACGAGTCAGCCAATCATAAATTAGATCAATTTTTTAAATCTCGACCTAAATATAGCCGCACTCCTAATAACGAGCGTCAGGCTCAAATGGTTGAAGGGTCAACTCCCATTCAAAACATTACAGGACTTGCCGTTGGTGGTGTGTTGACTGTTGATGGTGTCACTTATGTCGTCTTGCCTGGTCCTCCAAGTGAGCTGAAACCGATGGTACAGGATGGTTTAATGCCCCTCTTTTCAACTAGCGGTGAGCAGCTTTATTCTCGTGTACTTCGTTTCTTTGGCATCGGTGAGAGCCAGTTGGTGACGGTGTTAGCAGATATGATTGACCAGCAAACTGATCCTACTCTTGCTCCCTATGCTAAAGTTGGTGAAGTAACCTTGCGACTATCAACCAAGGCTAAAGACCAGAAGTCCGCAGATACTAAGTTGGATGCACTAGAGGCACAACTCTTAGCGATGCAAGGTTTGGATGATTTACCATTGAAAAGTCATTTATATGGCTATGGCGAGGGCAATTCTTTAGCTCAAGTGACGGTTGAGTTGTTGAAGGATTCTGGAAAAACCATTACGGCAGCAGAAAGCTTGACGGCAGGGCTCTTTCAATCGACGATTGCTGATTTTCAAGGGGTGTCTTCGATTTTCAAGGGTGGTTTTGTGACCTATAGTTTGGAACAAAAGGCAGCAATGTTGGGGATTTCTCGAGACGATTTATTAAAGCATGGTGTTGTCAGTGAGTTTACGGCAAAAGCTATGGCTCATTCAGCGCGTGAAAAAGTTGGGGCTGATTTGTCTATTTCTCTAACTGGAGTAGCGGGTCCTGATGAGCTTGAAGGGCAACCAGTCGGCACGGTCTTTATCGGACTAGCTAGCGAAGCAGGTGTTTGTGTCAAAAAAGTTCATATTGGCGGTCGTAGTCGTTCAGATATTCGATATATTGCGGTCTTACACGCTCTAAATATGATTCGACAAGCATTGCTAACATGATTATATCCACTTAATTTGGTATAATAAAGGGGTTGATACTTTGGGTGTTTCTGTGGATAACTTGTGGAAATATCAGGGTAAGATTATGGTATGACTAACGGTGATCGTTGTTGAACGTTAGTTTTATTTAAGAACATAGGAGACTATTTTGGCTAAAAAACAAAAAAAACTAGATACCATTTCTAAAAAGTTTGGGGACGAGCGTCAAAAGGCACTTGATGATGCTCTAAAGAATATCGAAAAGGATTTCGGTAAGGGAGCTATCATGAAGCTGGGTGAACGTGCTGAACAAAAAGTTCAGGTCATGAGCTCAGGGTCATTGGCACTCGATATTGCTCTTGGTGCTGGTGGTTACCCTAAAGGGCGTATCATTGAAATCTATGGACCGGAGAGTTCCGGTAAAACAACTGTAGCGCTTCATGCCGTTGCTCAAGCTCAGAAAGAAGGTGGGATTGCTGCCTTCATCGATGCCGAGCATGCCTTGGATCCAGCTTACGCTCAGGCGCTTGGTGTTAATATTGATGAACTGCTCTTGTCACAACCAGATTCAGGGGAGCAAGGTCTTGAAATCGCTGGTAAGTTGATCGACTCAGGTGCGGTTGACTTGGTGGTTGTGGACTCGGTTGCTGCTCTAGTGCCCCGTGCGGAAATTGATGGTGATATCGGTGATAGCCACGTTGGTTTGCAGGCGCGTATGATGAGTCAGGCCATGCGTAAATTATCAGCCTCTATCAACAAGACTAAAACAATCGCTATTTTCATCAACCAATTGCGCGAAAAAGTTGGGGTAATGTTTGGTAATCCTGAAACAACACCTGGCGGACGTGCTCTTAAATTCTACTCATCTGTTCGTTTGGATGTTCGTGGTAACACCCAAATTAAAGGAACTGGTGATAAGAAAGATCAAAATGTCGGTAAAGAAACTAAAATCAAGGTTGTTAAAAATAAGGTTGCGCCACCGTTTAAAGAAGCTTTTGTAGACATTATGTACGGTGAAGGGATTTCTCGGACGGGCGAGTTGGTTAAGATTGCTAGTGATTTGGATATTATCCAAAAAGCCGGCGCATGGTTCTCTTATAACGGTGAAAAGATTGGTCAGGGGTCTGAAAATGCTAAGAAGTTCCTGGCGGAGAATCCAGCCATTTTTGATGACATCGATCAAAAAGTACGTGTTCACTATGGTATGATCGAAGGTGACCAAGCTGAAGCTGTTCAAGAACAAGATGAAACACCGGTTGAAGCAGACGAGTTGGTTCTCGATCTTGATAGTAGCATTGAGATTGAAGAGTAAAAGAGCTATTGGCTACTTCCCAAAAACTTTAGAAATCAAGAGTAAGTGACAGGCACTTCCTAATGTATTGATAGGTTAGGCGTGATTAATCCTTAAAATCTAGTAGTTTTATAGTATGACTCTGCTTCATTCACAGTCTTAAGCGAATGAGTCTAAATAGACGAGGTAGGATTGTTGTCCTGCCTTTTTACTTTAAGAAAAGTTTAAGTTTTTGTGCTACTTTTCAGGTAAATACTTGACAAAATCAAAAATAGGTCCCAAGACCTATATCTTTGAAAACGTACACGTGCTATAATGTAACTATCATGGGATAGAAAGTGAGAATGTACATGATTAAAATTTATACCATCTCAAGCTGCACGAGCTGTAAAAAAGCAAAAACTTGGCTCAATGCGCACAAGCTCCCTTATAAAGAACAGAATTTAGGAAAAGAAACACTTACCAAAGAAGAAATTTTAGCTATTTTGGCTAAAACTGAAAACGGTATTGAGAGTATTGTCTCTTCAAAAAATCGCTATGCTAAAGCTTTGAACTGCGATATTGATGAACTTAGTCTCAGTCAAGTCATTGATTTGATTCAGGAAAATCCACGTATTCTTAAGAGTCCAATTTTAATTGATGACAAGCGTCTTCAAGTGGGTTACAAGGAAGATGATATTCGTGCCTTCTTGCCTCGTAATATTCGAAATGTTGAGAATGAACAGGCTCGTTTGCGTGCAGCATTATAAGAAGACATCATAAAACATAACAGGAAAAAATGCTTAGCTGACCACAGCTAAGCATTTTTTGGACTAACAACATTTATATTTTAAAAATGCTGAGATATGATTAACACCGAAAGCGAGAGCTTCTTCACTAGGATTCATCTTAGCATGGTGTAAAGGATAGGGCGTGTCAATACCCAGCCAAAACATCACACCTGGAATTTTATTTAGCAAGTAACCAAAATCTTCGCCTGTCATTGCAGGAAGACAGTCAATCAGATTAACATTGGCTTGTCCTTGAAAAAAGTTCATCAGCTCATGTGCTAAATCTGGTTTATTCTCTACAGGAAGATAGCCGCTAGGATTTAGCACGACCTCAACGTCCATATCAAAACTAGCAGCTACCCCTTCTGCAATGGTTTTAACACGCTTTTGAATATGGAGGCTCATCTCTTGTGTTAGTGCTCGGATGGTTCCGTGTAGGAAAGCTGTTTCTGAAATCACGTTGTTTGTGGTACCAGCTTGCATGGCTCCAAAGGTAACCACCCCTCCTTCAATCGGATCGACATTACGACTGACAATTGTTTGAACCTGAGTGATAAAATAGGCAGCTGCTACTAGGGCATCGTTTGACTGATGGGGGAAAGCTGCATGACCACCTTTGCCTTTAAAGGTTACTTTAACTTCACAAGTTCCAGCAAAAAGGGTTCCAGTATTGGTCGCAATATCACCAACTTTCATATCTGGACGAACATGAAGGCCGTAAAATTCATCGGGTTTCCATTCACCGAAGGCCCCATCTTCATACATGAGCATACCACCAGCTAAATTTTCTTCAGCAGGTTGAAAAAGAAAAAGTAAGTTTTCCTTCGGTTGTAGCTGTGTCAGTTTTTCGAGAAGTCCTAGGGCGATGGTCATATGCATATCATGACCACAAGCATGCATGCGTCCGGCATGTCGGCTAGTAAAATCAAGTCCTGTTTCTTCATGGATGGGAAGCCCATCGATATCTGTTCGCCAACCAATTGTTCTTTGAGCAGCGTAGCCTTGAACGAATACAAGGATTCCTGTGCGCCATGTTTTTTGTTTGACAAAAGGCTTGTTCTGGATTAATTCTGCTATTTTTTCGAGGAGATAGGCTTGAGTTTTGAATTCTTCTAAGCCGATTTCAGGGATTTGATGAAGGTCTCGTCTAATTTGGATTAAATCTAAAGCCATAATCATTCTTTCCTAGTTGTGATAAAAGCTGAGCTATGCTCAGCTTTTTAGTCTTAAAGGTTACGTAGAGCTTCTTCTAAGGCTGTCTTTTGTTGAGTTTTGGCATCGATTTGTTTGATCACACGAGCCGGGACACCAGCTACTACAACGTTTTCTGGGACATCTTCTGTGACAATAGCACCAGCTGCAACAACGGCTCCATTTCCGATTTGAACCCCTTCGATAACAACAGCATTGGCACCAATAAGAACATTGTCTCCCACACGAACAGGTTGAGCAGAAGCTGGTTCGATCACACCTGCTAGGACAGCACCAGCGCCGATATGGCTATTTTTACCGACTGTTGCACGCCCTCCAAGGATAGCCCCCATATCAATCATTGTGCCAGCACCAATTTCAGCACCAATATTGATGATAGCTCCCATCATAACAACAGCATTATCTTCAATAGTAACTTGGTCACGGATAATAGCTCCTGGCTCGATGCGAGCATTGATGTGACGCTTGTCTAACAGAGGAACTGCAGAATTACGGCCATCTTGTTCAACAACATAGTCAATATTTTCTGTCATTCCCTCAAGGAGTGGTTCAATATCTTTCCAGTCTCCGAACAGAACATTACTGAGTTGGATGACTGAAGCAGGAATGTCAGCAGCTACCTGTCCAGCATAGGTTACCTTAACATTAGTTTTTTTCTCAGCATTACCAATGTAAGCAATAATTTCTTGTGCAGTCATTTTTTGAGCGGTCATTCTAATCTCCTAAGAGTGTTTGGTTAGCTAGAAAGTAACACAGAATAACGCCACCCGTAGTGTTTCTAGTTAATCAGCTATGGCAAGCTTTAGACAAACCTAACCAAACACCCACTTTCTTCAAAAATAAGTTGATGGTATCTATTATAACAAATAGTCAGAAAATTTGGAAATGATGAAATAAAAAAAGACCTCGGGTGAGGTCTCATAATGTAGAGAAACGTCAATAATGCGTTTTTTGCTAAATCTAATTATTATTCTAATAATGCTGTGATATTGTTTTCACCATGAATGGATTTCCAATCCTTTCGGAAATCTTCAACAGCTTGCATGATAGTATGGGATGAAAGCAATTGTTCGACTAAATCTGGATTGACAGTAATGGCCTGTGCACCAGCATCAAACGTATCGTTAATCTGTTCGATGGTTTTGTAACTAGCTCCTAGTATTTTACTTTGACTACCTGTTCGTTCGATTTCTTTCTGAAGTGATTCAATGACCGCTTTAGAATCAATTCCTAGAGTTTCCATACGATTATAATAGGGGGCTAAATAGTCAGCGCCGGCAGCAATAGCAAGAAAACTTTGTAGTTTTGTATAAATAGCAGTTGCTGTAATATGGATACCTTCACTTTTAAGTTTTTTGATGGCTTTTAGTCCTTCAATAGTGACAGGAATTTTGATGTAGACTGAGGCATCGATGCCTTCTAAAATGGCATAGGCTTCTTCAATCATAGTTTTAGCATTAGTTGCAGTAATCTGAACATGGAGAGATTGTTCAGGTCCTATAATTTTCCTTATTTGTTTCAAATGATTGAAAAAATCAATTTTTCCTTCTTGTTTTAATATAGATGGATTGGTTGTAACCCCTTTGAGCGGAAGAATGTCGTGTAATTGTTTGATTTTCTGAATATTAGCAGTATCAAGTAATAATTCCATAAAATACCTCTTAGGTGTTAATTTTTACAATAGTCCCTTTCGCTAACGTAGGAAGTTGTTCAGCAGAGACATGAAGTGTACCGGGAAGTGAGCTTTCTTCAGAGCCATCAAAAGCGATGGTAATATGGCCAAGATTACTAAGATTTTTCTCAACAACCTTTCCCACTGATGTGATAGGGTAGGATAGGTTATCAATGAGAACAACACCTCCTGGTTGAATTGGTCCAGCTAGGTTTTTATTATCGATGGTAAAGCAAAACTCAGCTAAATCAGCAGGAGCATCCTCCCCGAAGAGAATCAGCATGTTTGCGCCTTCAATCATTTCTTCAGCTTCTGGACCAATTGTAGTTACGGTAGTTTGAAAAACAGTTGTCATGATAGTGTGCTCTTTCTAAGAAAATTATTCTTTTTATTGGTAAAGTCCGATACTTGCTAACCAAGCAACTAAAACACGTGGAACCCCATTTAAAAATCGAGAATAGAGTACAGAAGGGACACCAACTTCTACAGTTTCAGCATCTGCTTCAGTCAATCCAAGAGCGACTGGGATAAAGTCACAACCATTTTGAGTATTGATAGCAAATAAAGCGGGTAGTGCCATTTGTGGCGGAATGTTACCTTTTCCAATTTGAACACCAATTAAGGTTCCGACGATTTGTGAAATGACTGCCCCAGGTCCAAGAAGGGGAGATAAGAAAGGAAGAGAGCAAATAAAACCAATGATAACGAGTCCCCAAATATTACCAGCAAGTGGTGCTAATAAATTAGCAATCCATGTTCCAATACCAGAACCATTGATGATACCGATGAGTAGGGATACAAAAGCCATAAAGGGAAGAATGGTATTAAGCATAGTCTGAATGGCATCACGAGCGGCTTGATTAAAGGTGGCAACCACTTTACCAGCCCCCATTCCAATACGAGCCACAAAACTAGTTTCTGCACGCTGCTCAGTAATTTTTTGATTAGTATCGTAAGTACTTGATTTTGTTTGTTCTTGTTTAGTTTCAATAGTGGCTATTGAAGCACTTTCGTCAGTTCCTGAAATTTGATTTGGACCAACAGCTGATACATAGATATCCTCCGTGATATACTTAGCCAATGGACCGGATTTTCCTGTTGCCACGATATTGATTGTTGGAATCCCTTTTTTAGGATAAATACCACAACGTAGGGTACCACCACAGTCAACAATGGCAAGAGCGATTTCACTATCAGGTATAGATGTTTTAAAGCCGTTAACAGCTTCCATACCTGTTAATGCTACAATTTTATCGACAATTTCTGGTTTCTCTCCACCGCCAGTGATATAAATAAATTTATGTTTTTTATCGGTCGGAGTGATGATGAGAGGGCCACCAAAACCACCATTTCCTTTAACAACCTTAATGCTTTTATATGTCATGTTCGTTCTCCTAGCTATCTTATTTATCTAAGTGGACTGTTTTACTTAATTGAATCCCCTGTTGCTTGCAGACAAATGCTGTAGTAAAGTCAGTTACCCATCCCCCAACAGCATTCATGATAAGCCCCACTAAAAGGTAGCGAATAGCAAGGTCCATTTGGCTAAGACCTAATTTTTGAATTCCAGTAGCAATACCAAGGTAAACAAAGAGTTCCCCAGGATTAATATGGGGGAAGACACCATTAGAAGTGTGGCAAAATTGCATTTGAGCAGCAATATAACTTGGTTTGTAGTATTCTGGTAAGAAACGCCCCATGCTCATTGACATTGGATTTCCTAACATAAAAGCTGACAAGAAGGGGAGTAACATATAGCGTGTTAGAGGATTTTTGGCTGAAAATTCTCCAACTTTATTCATTCTGTCTTCACCGATAAGGGCAATTAAAGCATTCATTGCAACCAATAGCATCAATACTAATGGTACAATACCAGTCATCCAGCTAATAAAAGTATCAGCTCCTGCTTGGAAAAGGTTCATAAAACCTTCTGCAAATTTAGTGATATGATCCATGAGAAACCTCCTAGATTAAGATATTATAATGATTTTTTATTAAGTTTAACGTATGATAATAATGTTTTTACCTGTAATCCCCAATCAATCATTGGAATGTGTTTAGGCGCTTCTTTATAAGTTCCGGCTTCAATAGTGAGGAAGACGTTTCTAGCATCTTCAATAGCAATTTGTGTTAATTTATTTTCCTTGCGAACAAGTGGGTTATAGTGGTCAAGGTAGTGTAAGTCTTGATCCAAGTATTGAGGCATACTTTTAAAGCGTGCCCCAACAGTCACTCCTTGAATTTTTTTAGCGTCCAAAATAATGCCATCTTTATTTATAGCAAACATTACAACCGTTCCAGACTTAAATTTTCCCGAGCGCCGTCCGATGGCAACACGTCCTTTTCGTAGTAATGCGGCATAAACGGTATTGAAATGTTTAATCTGTTTTATTCCAAGAAAAATTTGAAAGATATATGCCATTGCAATAGTAATGGTTAGAACAATTACTGGACTCATCTCAGTACTCCTTTATTCTGGATAAATATTGAAAAATCTTCGTCAGTTTCAATCTGTTTTAGATTTGATTTTAATTCAGTATCATTGGCAATTCTGAAAATATCATCATAGAGTGCTAACAATTCTGTCTCTATTTTTTGTGTTGATTTTTCTGGAATGGCTAGCATAAAAATGAAGTCTACAGATTCTGAGGAAGTGATGTAAGTTTCCTCGAGAACCCCTACCATAAGTATTATTTGTTGTTTCGAATGTGTAGCATGAGGGAATGCAATATTATTTCCAAAGATGGTTGACTGCTTTTTTTCTCTAGTAATGATTTTATGAGTGAATGTTGAATCGATAGGGGTCTCTTTAACCAGCTTATCTGCCATCTCAATGAGATAATCAAAATAATATTCTTTTGGACTTAAACGTATAAATTGGAACTGAGTTGATTGGAAACTCTTTTGTTCCCACTGATTAACTTGTTCCCATTGATTTCTTAACCATTGGTCGTTAAAGAGATTCGTGATCTGAATAACAGGTGTACTAATGTGCTGAAATTTTAAGGGAATAGTGGTAAAAATAGCAGAGTAATGTTCAGCTTGATTAGGCTTGAAATTCTCTTCTGAATATTGATCAATGACAATTTCGTTTCCAAGAACGCGTCTTAGTTGATGATTAATCATAGTAGCAGTCCCCCGACCAGTAGTACAAACAACAGCTATTTGTCTTTTCTGTGTCAAGTGGACAGTATTAGCCTCGCGTAGTTCCATTTCAAAGTATAGCGCTAGATAACTAATCTCTGAGCTTTCTAGTTCATTTTGAAAAAGTTCTTCCAGAACAGTTCCTGCTTTACGGGCTAATTGATAAGCTAGAGGATATTTATTTTTGATTTCTCCTTGAAAAAGATCTGAAGTTTGGCAATAGAATCGAAGTCTATTCAGCAAAAATTTCAGGTGTGTGTGTAAATCACGAAATAATTTTTCAGTATTAATTTCAAGGTCAAAACTATCATTGATTCGTTCCATCATTTGTTGAAAGATAGTGCTGATTAAATCACTTGGTATCTCTTGATAGTTTAAAGTTGCAATGTATTGTAAGTGTAGTGGAAAGGACAGGAAATCTCGTTCTATTTGATTAAGAGAGATCTGGTAAGTGATTTCGATATGATAGACAAGCTCCTCTAAGATATTGCTCTGCTTAAGTTGGTTATTAAAATAGGGAATAATCCCTTCTAAGAAGGAACTAGACTTGATTCTCATGAGGCTAATAGCAATCACTTTTGATAATAGGTCTTGCGTTTTTCTGGGTAGCTGATAACGTTCATAGAGCTCAGATAAAAAGTGTTTGGTATCAGTTTTCAAGATTGTAGTATCAAAGTAAGGGTAAACATTGTAGCAATAAAACAACCGCAGTTGCATCTCATCGCCGTTGATGCTAATCCCACGATTAGGGGTTCCAAAGATGTCCACCTGATAGTGCTTGGCTAACTCTTTTACTTTTCTCAGGTCTTTATTAATCGTTGTACGGCTAACGTTTATTTCTGCTGCTAAATCATCAATTAAAGTTGGTTCGGGATGTTGCATCAGTTTTTTGATAATATATGATATTCTTTTACTGGATGAATTGAAATCACTTTCTTTCTTCAAACTTCCTGATAAAATTTCTTCTAGACGATTGTAGTCAAAGACTTGTAGAGATAACTGGTTATGCTCATTTTTTATACGAATATCGTCGTCCAAAACAGCATTTAATTGTTCGATACTGCTTAGTAATGTTTTTTGACTGACATTTAATTCTTTTTTCATCTCTTGTAGAGAGACTTGAGTTTGACTCACCAAAAAGTTCAGTATTTTATACCAACGTTTTATAATTGCCAATTCATCACCATCCTCAAGTTAAGTTAACCGCGGGTTTTACCACCTGCTATATTCGTAGTCACACCTGTGATATAACTGGCTCTATCAGATATGTAATAAGCTACGAGATCAGCAACTTCACTTAATTTTCCGCTACGTCCAAGGGGAGTAGTACTGGTAGAGGCATAACCTGCACGAATATCGTCTACACTCTTACCTCTAGTATAACCAAGAGCTTCTTCATAGGCCAATGTACGAAGTCCAGTGGCTTCCATGATCCCTGGCGCAATCCCAACGACACGAACATTGTGTTTACCCAGTTCTTTAGCCCAGGACCGTGTATAACTATAAACAGCAGCCTTAGTGGCAGCATAAGCACTTTGTCCTTCGGAACCTTCTAGCCCTGCCTCAGATGCCATATTGATAATAACACCATCTTTTTTCGCTACTAATATGCGCCCCACAGCTTGACTGACCAGGTAGAGCCCTTTTTGATTAATAGTTGTTATTTTGTCAAAGGTTGATTCATCTAATTCGTATCTACCGTGAGGGTCTTTAGGATCAATGAGTAGTCGAGGAATGTTAATGCCTGCATTATTAACAAGTGCATCGACTGTTCCAAACTGTTTAACAACCTCCTCTGTAGCTGCTTCTACTTGCTGGCGAGAAGTGATATCAACTTTTTGAAAGAGTAGATTAGGATGTGTTTCCTCGTTATCAGAAATATCAAAGTTAGCAACATTGACGCCTAAATCAAGTAGTTCGTCAACAATAGCTTTTCCGATACCAGATGAACCACCTGTAACAATAACTGTTTTTCCAGTAATATTTAACCAATCAGTCATGATTAAGCTCCTTTTCTTTTTATAGCTTAATTATAAAGCGCTTACAAAACAAAATTAAGACACACTTTTTTTAGTTATGAAGAAATTTACTGGACTAATGACTAAAATTAAAAAGCCTCTTTCGAGGCTTTCAGTTATATTACAAACGAGCGTTGAGTTCTGCGCCGAGGTCTTCAAATCCTGGTTTGCCGAGAAGTGCAAACATGTTTTTCTTGTAGGCTTCAACACCTGGTTGGTCAAATGGGTTAACGCTGTTGAGGTAACCAGAAAGACCGATAGCTAATTCGAAGAAGTAAATAGCATATCCAAGTGTAAATTCATTTTGTTCTGGAAGAGTCACAAACATGTTTGGTACGCCACCATCGGTGTGGGCAAGAAGAACGCCATCAGTTGCTTTTTTGTTAACAAAGTCAACGTCTTTACCTTGGAGGTAACCGAGTCCATCAAGATCTTCAGCCATTTCAGGGATAAGAACGTTTTTGCGTGGTTTATCAACGCGAATAACAGTTTCAAAGAGATTACGGTAACCTTCTTGGATGAATTGTCCCAATGAGTGAAGGTCTGTTGAGAAGTTAGCAGAAGTTGGGTAAATGCCTTTTTGGTCTTTACCTTCTGATTCACCAGCCAATTGCTTCCACCATTCACCGAAGTATTGAAGTGATGGTTCATAGTTAGCCAAGATTTCAGTTACATAGCCTTTGCGGTAAAGCACATTACGAACGGCTGCGTATTGGTAAGCGATGTTTTCAGAAATTTTATCTGAAGACAATTCTTTGCGTGCAGTGTTAGCACCTTCCATGAGGGCAGTGATGTCAGCACCAGCAGCTGCAATTGGAAGAAGTCCTACCGCTGTAAGGACTGAGAAACGTCCCCCAACATTATCTGGAACAACATAAGTTTCCCAGTTGTTAGCGTCAGCTTCGACTTTAACAGCCCCTTTAACTTTATCAGTTGTTGCATAGATACGTTTGTTAGCTTCTTCTTGGCCATATTTTTTAACCAAAAGCTCTTTGAAGACACGGAAAGCGATAGCAGGCTCAGTTGTTGTTCCTGATTTTGAAATTACGTTGACTGAGAATTCTTTATCTTGAACATATTCTACTAAATCAGCTAGGTAGGTTGATGAGATAGAATTACCTGCGTAAAGAATTTGAGGAGCTTTGCGTTCTTCTGCCGTTTGCAAGTTAGCAAAGTGGTTGTTTAAGAAATCAATGGCAGCTTTAGCGCCGAGGTAAGAACCACCGATACCGATAACAACAAGCACTTCACTGTCAGATTGGATTTTTTTAGCAGCTTCTTGGATACGGGCAAATTCTTCCTTGTCGTAGTTTTCTGGAAGATCAAGCCATCCTAGAAAATCTGATCCAGGTCCAGTGCCTTGACGAAGCATGCTGTCTGCTGCTGTTACTGATGCTTGCATGTAGTCAAGTTCATGCGGTGCAACAAATTGATCGAGAACTTTTGAATAATCAAATTGAATGTGTGTCATTTTAATACTCCTGTTAATTTTGGATTCAGATACTATCATACTCTTTTGTGAGACTTTTTTCAATCATTTCAAATTATTTTTGTAAAATAATGTAAGCGTTATAAACGGTTTTAAATCAAAGTTTTCCCTTACAGAAATTTTCTTGAAAATAATAATTATATTTCAGAAAATCAATAATGCGATTTGATGATTTCAATCCGTGTGATAATACCGTCGCTCATACTATCAACGCGCAAGGCAAGGTCTTTGATATGAATAAATGCTCCGATGGCAACTGTTTTATCTTCTGCTTTGAGATGGCGAGCCATAAAGTCACGCATTAACTCCTTGTCTTTGCAAGGAATATCAACACGAGCCAGAAGATTTGCCATTTTAACCGTTTGGCTACCTCGGACGATGATGCTATTAGGGTCATCGAAGTGACTGAGAAGAAATTTACGTGATGCGAAAAGAATTGACAGACTAATGACCGTCATTAAGGTATCCAAGGCGTTGCCATGAGAAACAACTAGCTGACGGGCTAGGGCAAAAAGTAGGACTTCGATGATGGTCGTTGACGTATGCTTGGTCAACATTTTGATTAGCTCGACCCCGATGGCAATGCTCATCGCCTGATTAAGAAAATTTTGTAAATAATGTTCTATGGTATTGTTTGATGCAAAAACACCTGATATATCAAGTACTAGACGAGTTGTTAGTGTCGCTAAAACAATGGCTAGGATGACAGAAATAATAATTTCAACATAGAAGGACAGCTCATAGAGAGTAGTTTGTAAAAATTTACGCATAAAGACTCCTGATACAGTAGATTGGAAAGGTCATATTTCCTTGTTTTTATAGTACCATAAATGAGCTTTTAAGGTGGAAAGCATTTCCTGAAAATATTAAATCCTTTATATCAAAAAAACTAGTCAGTTAAAAAACTAACTAGTCGAATGAGATGCTTTATAGCAAGCTTAGCACATCGATGTCTGGTCGAGGGTCTGCATTTTTATGATAACGGATTGGTAAGATAATTAGGGAGATAACCATTGTCACACCAGCTATCATCATTAATGACATCAGTGGGTCAGTATCTGTACTTGTTTTAAAGATAATATTTTGAATCAATTGCCATGATGACGAGACAGGAAGGTATGGGCGGATAGCTTTTAGCGCAGGTGCCATGAGGTATTCTGGAATCATAGTACCTGCAGTCACTACTTGGGCTAATGTTAAAGGTAGGGTGACAAGAAAAGCGACTGCGCCCAGAAGCATATAAATAGCTAAGATTAGTTGGAAGCTAACAAAGGTATTGAGGGTTAGAATACCAAGGAGTTTAAAGGTGACTTCCTGATTAAAATGATTAATCCAAGCCAGCATGAGAGCACCAGCTCCGCCAACAGCCAATGAAATCAAGAGATAATCAACTTCAAGAGCAAGCCAACCAAGCCATTTGTGAGAAACATTAGAACGGATTGCCTTTTTAAAGACAAAACTATAAAGGATGATGGATGAAATCATAGCACCGATATAACTGGATACAGGAGCAATCATTGGTGTCATAATGAGGTTCATTTGAGAGGTTGGTTTAGGATTAATATCCTTGCTATTTTCAGAAACGCTATTGAGGTTAACGGCATTTTT
This sequence comes from Streptococcus halotolerans, assembly GCF_001598035.1. Lineage (NCBI taxonomy): Bacteria > Bacillati > Bacillota > Bacilli > Lactobacillales > Streptococcaceae > Streptococcus > Streptococcus halotolerans. The sequence goes on from NZ_CP014835.1 coordinate 1,691,876, forward strand.
AGCCATTTGCGTGAACCGTTCCTGGTATTTAGCTGTAACCGTTTTTTGAATAGAGTCTAGTTTAGTTGGGTCCGTACCAACAGCTTTTTTGATATCGGCTTCGATTTGAGGTTTAGACACTTCCATCATTGATTTAACGAGGATAGCCTGCATTTTTTGACTAGATACGGCTAAGTTGAGTTTGTTTGTCAATTGGTTAGCAACCGTTGTTCCTGTTTGTTTACTGATGGTATCACCAGCACTGTTATAGAAGTAATTGAGCTTGACCGCCTTACCTTGGGCCATATCTTCAGTGTAATTTTCAGGGATATTGATGACCAAAGCAGCCTTATGGTTGCGAAGGATGGCTTTGGCTTTTGTTAAGCTCTGTTCGTCTTGACTGGCAAAATCCAAGGCATTTTTCATGGATTTGACAATATCTTTACCCTTGTCACCGTCCTGATTAACGTAGATAATCTTGCTATTTTCAGGACGGTCAGCTGTGTATTTGTAGCCGCCAATGTAGATACCTATCATGGCCACTTGATAAACCACTGCAATCACCATTGCTATTAACATGAGCTTATTAAGGATGATTTTTTTAAAAGTCATGGGGTCTCCTTTTCTATTTTTCAAATAACAAAGGGTATTATAGGACTATTTTGGGGTGTATTCAATCAGCACTTTTTTTAAAACCGTTGCTTATCAAACGTCCTCTGCAAAATCGTTGTATATTTCAGAAAAAAGACTAAAATAGATATTACTGAGGAGGGTATTCATGGATAAGCGAGTCATCAAAACAAAAAAGGCTATCAAAGATGCTTTTGTCCGATTGCGACAAGATAAGCCTATTGAAAAGATTTATGTGGAAAACTTGTGTCGGGAAGCACTCATCAATAAATCTACTTTTTATCGATATTACACCGATATTTATGATCTTGTGGCACAATTACAAGAAGAAGCTCTAGAGCCCATTCGTCAGTTTCTTTTGGAAAATCCTATTCAAGAAGAGGATATGGCAACTTTTTTGGATGACATTCAAACGACAATTCGTCAGGTTTACAGTGAGAATAGAGCTTTGTTTACCAACCAAGACGAGACCTTAGAAAAAACCTTTCAACTCTATCAAGAGACCATTTCAGAGCAACTACCAGAGACTGTTCAGTTAAGACTTTCTTTTGCGGTAGGAGGAGCCTATGCAATCTTGAAAAACAATCATTACAGATTGACCAAGGAACAAGAAGATGTCTTGTATAACCTCTTTAAACGTATTTTTGCCGATTAAAAAAGCTGGGATAACAGTACCCAGCGTAATATTTTTAGAGGTTCTTTTGGAAGAGACCATGTTGAGAGTCTCAGAGACCGGAATGACTTTTTAAAGAAAGAAGTGAGAGGATCATTAGTTTTGAACCATTTTAGATCGAATCACTAGGCCTAACGATTGGGGACAAAATCGTCTCCGTTTTCATAGATCAAAAAGAGAGGCGAGTTGTGCGGGGTAACTTTTTTTGCAGATAGAAAACCAAAACAGTGATTTAGCTTTCTGTTTCAGCGATTAACATATCTGCTGCAATAGTGATTTCATTTAGATCTTGCCAATCAATCTTATCCAAGTTAACATGGAAAAATAATGGTGTCATCTGAGCAAACGTCAGCAGCTCTTTTTGAGTGGCAGGATGGGTTGTTGTGAGATGGCTTTTGTGATAATTTGGAAATGCCTGGCTAAAATGATGGAGAATCTTAGCATTTGAGTAGGTTTTATTTCTTAATTGTTCAAAAGCAGCTTGGCGGAGTTCCGAAACGTGTTCACTTGCTGTCACCACTTTAATCAGTTTGCCACCAGGCTTTAAGACACGCTTAAATTCTTGATAGTTAGCAGGGGAGTAGATGTCAAGAATAACATCAACGCTGCTATCGGCCAGAGGAAGTTTGGCTAAATCCCCCACAAACCAGGTCACACGTTTTTCAGTATCTTTTTGGGCAGCCAGTCGAATGGATTGTTTTGATAGGTCGAAAGCGATGATATGATTTTTCTTATTTTGAGCGAGTTGACGTGCGTAGTATCCTTCCCCGCAAGCCACATCGAGGATCACCTTCGTTTTGTCATCGTTACTAATTTCTTTGGCAATGGCCTTTAAAATAGGGTCATAAAAACCTGCTTCTAGAATGTCATGACGTCGCGCAAAAGAGAGTTTGTCATAATGTTTATCGGGTTTGTTGTTGAGGATTAGATTAATATAATGTTGTTTGGCAATGTCAAATGAGTGTCCCTTTGTGCAGACTAATCGTTTGGGTTGATAGTCCATAGCAGCGAGACAGACAGGACAGGTAAAAAGAGGGGCTAATGATTTTAAGGGGTGAGACATGATGTTCCTTCCATGGAAAATGATAGGCTAATGATTTTAGGTTACTGATTTTAACATGATATTGCCTCATCAGTGAAGTGAGGCTTTAAAAAGTATTTCTTTGAGAAGTAATCCTTTACATTATAACATCTTTCGTCAAAACCTTCTCAAGGTATTCCTTTTATAACCTATCCCAATATGGAGAAGTATAAGGGAGCCAAGTCATCTACAATCTTTTGAGTTTCTTGTAAACAGCCAAACGATATGGGATTGATTTAGAGAAATGCATGACTTATCTTCTAAAAAGGAGGTTTTAGAGGCTCATTTGCCGTGAACTAAAGACATTCAGAAGACGTGCAAGTAGCAAAACGTTCCAGAGTCAGCTTGACTTTGGAACGTTTTTAATAGACTCCGTTATGGGGCGCTTGCAAAAAATTAGCTCTATAGATCTGAGACACCCAAAGACCCCAACCGTTAGTATCTCTAGCGGTTGGGGTCTCTTTGATCCTTTGACTTGATCAACTCGTCGTTGACAATCGTCTGTAACGATTCAGGACATGTCTTGACAAAAATTTAATCAGTAGTAGTGCGATAAAATTAGTCTTCACTATCTCTTTTACGCTTCTTAGAAGCCAGTAAGGCAGCTAGACCGATTGCCATACCACCGTAAGCTGCAGCTAGGTAGCTGCTTGTCTCACCTGTATTCGGTAAGTTTTCAACACCTTTTGCCATGTACTTATCAGAATTGTTACGACGTGTTGACGCTGTCGGAGTCACTGGAGACTCAGGAGATTCTGGAGTCTTAGGAGCATTCGGTGTGTCAGGCATGTCTGGAGTACCTGGTTTTTCAGGTGACTCAGGAACTTTCGGCACCTCAGGCGTTTCCGGCGTTTCTGGTTCTTTCGGTACCTCAGGATTTTCTGGCACTTCTGGTTTTTCTGGGGTGTTTGGTACATCTGGATTTTCCGGCTCTTCAGGAGTATCGGGCACTTCCGGTTTTTCTGGTTCTTCCGGTACTTCAGGAGTATCAGGAATTTCCGGCACTTCTGGTACTCCTGGTTTTTCTGGTTCTTCCGGTGCCGTTAAGAGTCTATAAACGTAAGTCACATGGATAGTCCCTTCGCGTAATTCCCCTTCCACCGGCTCACTATTTGGATGAACTCTCACTAGTTCATACGATTTTCCATTAAAGACAATGGTACTTGGTTTATCCGTTTCATTATCGACATTGTAAGGCTCATGTGCATTACTCTCTTCAGCCAGTTGGGCATTGATGTAAGTTTTCGTTGTGACTACTTTCTTATCTTTGACATTGTCACTAGCAATAACATTTCCATCTTCATCGACGTAATGAACGATGACATTTCCTTCCACTTGTTTAGTGGTTAACTCAGCCGTTGGTCTGTCCACTGTTGGGTAGTCGTTTGGTACTTCACTTGTTTTAAGCTTGTAGACATAAACGACGTGTCGAGTGCCTTCAATATATTCACCCTCAACAGGTTCGCTTTCTTCGTGAACACGGATGAAGCGGTAGTTATCCCCCTCAAATGGAATTTCGTCAGGTTTTAATTCCGGTGTGGTTGTATCGTACGTTTCACCAGTTGGTACGGATTCAGCCAGTTCACCGTCAATGTAGGTTTCGGTTCTGACTTCTTTTGTTGGGAGCTCTTGGTTCGGTGCAATGACCTTGCCATTTTCATCGACGTAGTGAACGACGACATTACCTTCCACTTGTTTAGTGGTTAACTCAGCCGTTGGTCTGTCCACTGTTGGGTAGTCGTTCGGTACTTCACTTGTTTTAAGCTTGTAGACATAAACGACGTGTCGAGTGCCTTCGATGTAGTCTCCTTGCACAGGTTCGCTTTCTTCGTGAACACGGATGAAGCGGTAGTTGTCGCCTTCAAATGGAATTTCGTCAGGTTTTAATGCTGGTGTGGTTGTATCATACGTTTCACCAGTTGGTACGGATTCAGCCAGTTCACCGTCAATGTAGGTTTCAGTTCTGACGACCTTAGTTGGGATCTCTTGGTTTGGTGCAATGGTCTTACCATTTTCATCGACGTAGTGAACGACGACATTACCTTCCACTTGTTTAGTGGTTAACTCAGCCGTTGGTCTGTCCACTGTTGGGTAGTCGTTCGGTACTTCACTTGTTTTAAGCTTGTAGACATAAACGACGTGTCGAGTTCCTTCGATGTAGTCTCCTTGCACAGGTTCGCTTTCTTCGTGAACACGGATAAAGCGGTAGTTGTCGCCTTCAAATGGAATTTCGTCAGGTTTTAATGCTGGTGTGGTTGTATCATACGTTTCACCAGTTGGTACGGATTCAGCCAGTTCACCGTCAATGTAGGTTTCAGTTCTGACGACCTTAGTTGGGATCTCTTGGTTTGGTGCAATGGTCTTACCATTTTCATCGACGTAGTGAACGACGACATTACCTTCCACTTGTTTAGTGGTTAACTCAGCCGTTGGTTTCTCCACAGTTGGGAAGTCGTTAGGGATGTTGCTCGTTTTGAGTTTATAGACATAAACGACGTGTCGAGTGCCTTCAATATACTCACCCTCAACAGGTTCGCTTTCTTCGTGAACACGGATGAAGCGGTAGTTGTCCCCCTCAAATGGAATTTCGTCAGGTTTTAATTCCGGTGTGGTTGTATCGTACGTTTCACCAGTTGGTACGGATTCAGCTAGCTCACCGTCAATGTAGGTTTCGGTTCTAACTTCTTTTGTTGGGAGCTCTTGGTTCGGTGCAATGACCTTGCCATTTTCATCCACGTAATGAACGACGACATTTCCTTCTACCTTTTTAGTGGTTAACTCAGCCGTTGGTCTGTCCACTGTTGGGTAGTCGTTTGGTACTTCACTTGTTTTAAGTTTGTAGACATAAATGACGTGTCGAATGCCTTCAATATACTCACCCTCAACAGGTTCGCTTTCTTCGTGAACACGGATGAAGCGGTAGTCGTCCCCCTCAAATGGAATTTCGTCAGGTTTTAATGCTGGTGTCGTAGCATCGTAGGTCTCGTTAGTTGGGGTTGCGTCAGCGAGTTGTCCATCAATGTAGGTTTCAGTTCTGACGAGCTTAGTTGGGATCTCTTGGTTTGGTGCAATGGTCTTACCATTTTCGTCTACGTAATGAACGATGACGTTGCCGTCCACTTGTTTAGTGGTTAATTCAGCCGTTGGTTTCTCCACAGTTGGGAAGTCGTTCGGTACTTCACTTGTTTTAAGCTTGTAGACATAAACGACGTGTCGAGTGCCTTCAATGTATTCCCCTGATACAGGTTCACTTTCTTCGTGAACACGGATGAAGCGGTAGTCGTCCCCCTCAAATGGAATTTCATCTGGTTTTAATGCTGGTGTCGTAGCATCGTAGGTCTCGTTAGTTGGGGTTGCGTCAGTGAGTTGTCCATCAATGTAGGTTTCAGTTCTGACGACCTTAGTTGGGATCTCTTGGTTTGGTGCAATGGTCTTACCATTTTCGTCTACGTAATGAACGATGACATTTCCTTCCACTTGTTTAGTGGTTAGCTCAGCCGTAGGTCTGTCCACAGTTGGGAAGTCGTTCGGTACTTCACTTGTTTTAAGCTTGTAGACATAAACGACGTGTCGAGTGCCTTCGATGTAGTCTCCTTGCACAGGCTCACTTTCTTCATGAACACGGATGAAGCGGTAGTTGTCGCCTTCAAATGGAATTTCATCTGGTTTTAATGCTGGTGTCGTAGCATCGTAGGTCTCGTTAGTTGGGGTTGCGTCAGCGAGTTGTCCATCAATGTAGGTTTCAGTTCTGACGAGCTTAGTTGGGATCTCTTGGTTTGGTGCAATGGTCTTACCATTTTCGTCTACGTAATGAACGATGACGTTGCCGTCCACTTGTTTAGTGGTTAATTCAGCCGTTGGTTTCTCCACAGTTGGGAAGTCGTTCGGTACTTCACTTGTTTTAAGCTTGTAGACATAAACGACATGTCGAGTACCTTCGATGTAATCCCCTTGCACAGGTTCGCTTTCTTCGTGAACACGGATGAAGCGGTAGTTATCCCCTTCAAATGGAATTTCATCTGGTTTTAATGCTGGTGTCGTAGCATCGTAGGTCTCGTTAGTTGGGGTTGCGTCAGCGAGTTGTCCATCAATGTAGGTTTCAGTTCTGACGAGCTTAGTTGGTATTTCTTGGTTTGGTGCAATGGCCTTACCATTTTCGTCTACGTAATGAACAACAATATCGCCTTTTACCTCTTTAGTGGTTAATTCTGCTTCAGGTAATTCTTTTGTTGGATAGTCGTTTGGCACTTCACTATTACGAGGGATTTCTTTGTAATACACATTAATGGTGCGAATATGACGCGCTTCTTCCGCTACGCAGTATTCTGGTTCTAATCCTTCACGCACTTGTTGTGCTCGTTCATGACTAACTGCTTCTACAATCGCATAGTTATCATAAGTTAGGGCAAATCCTGCGTTACGTCCATCAGTTGATGAGAAGAATGGCGGTGCAACCGTACCCATTGTCTCAGTTTGAGTAATTGTTACAGACCCAAAATTAAATCCTTTTGTGTAATATTGGGGATTTTCTACCTTTTTATAAATATATTCTTGCTCATCTATGTCAGAGCGAACATAGGTATAATCTTTAAGAAACTCTGGTGACCCCTCTCTAAAATAAGGATCTAGCGTATCGGTCGCTGCTTTCGTTTCCGTTTTTAACAAGGTTCCATCTTCTAAATAATGATTGACTGTCACATTCGGTGTAATCGTTACATTACGGTGGAATGGCGCATTTTTATCAGCGACTTCAGCTAGAATTTCGCGGCGGACATCGGTACGATATGGACGATGGTTGATATTATAAGTCGCCTTACGATCATCCATCTCCGTTGCGCGGCGTGTCGTGTCGTCTCCAGTAAATAATGCATCGTAACCGTCAGGATTATCTGCTAATCGACGCGCATCATAAATACCGTAGTAATCTTGTAAAATAGACTGTTTATTGATATTGTAGTTTTGATCATAAATCACTTGTAATAATGCTTTATTGGTTAAAACAACATTACCATCTTGTAATTTGGGTAAGGTTAAGGCAACCCCTTCAGAGACGAATGTTGTCTGTGTTTGATCCGCTGGGACTTCGTCAACAGGTATTAGTGTTTCAGAAAGGATAACTTTTTCACCTGTCTTTTGATTGAGGCCATACTCTGTGTATTTATAGTGTTCTTTACCGTCCACCATCGCACGTTCAGTTGTCGGTTGAATATCCACGAGTACTGCTCGGCGATACTCATTTCCAGCAATACTTAAACGAGCAGTTTCCGCTATTCCACTATTTTCCGTTATGCGGGCATTAGTCACTTCTGGATAATAGCCAACATGTGATTTTAATGTAATGGTCTTGTTAAATGGCATCCAAGCTGTTTTAGAATAAGTAACATCTTGTCCGCTATAGTCAGGAAACGGACTTGCCTCACGCTTGTCATTAGTTGTTTTTGTGGCGGTTCGATAGGATACCGTATAAGTTACATCAGTTGTCGTATTATGGTTATATAAATACGCTTTGTTATCGCCTTGTCGGTTTTCAACATTATGCGCATCATTCACGACGGTCAACAAAGGGGTTTGACCACGCAAACGCCTACCTTCTGGGCTGGCACTATTTACAATACCATATAATCCTCCTAGTGTTGAAGGATTTTTCGCTAATTGAGCAGGTGTTAATTCTTGCCATGAACGACCATCATAAAAATCACGTATATGTGCGTTAAATGCAGACGAGGCTGCTTCTGTCACTGTCGATACTTGACTCCCTTCAACAACAGACGCTACCACCTGTTCTGACTTATTCGTAGACACCCAATTACGGCCATCCGCGCCTTTGAATAAGGCTAAATACGATTCATGTCCGTCGGATCCCACTAATTTAAACTCAGTCATTACTGGTTGGTTTTCTTGGGTAGCCATCCAGTCCAATACTTTATTTAAATCAATGACCCCTTCTTCGCCAAATTGTTGTACTTGCAGTGTGTCTTCAATGGTGCGAATTTCTTTGGCTTCAACTGTTTCGTAGGCTTTTATTAAGTCAGTGTATTGGCCTTTTGCGATTTTGTTTAGTCCATCCAAGTTTTCTACTACATGATTTGGCGCAATGTTAGACTCACCTGTTTTGTATTTTTCATAGGCACTTTTATCATAGGATAAGCTGCCTGCTTCGTAGCGTGTGGTGCGAATGGTGTTATCATCTTCAACTACTTTTGGTTTGACACCTAATGCGATGGTACCAGTCGTTGCACCTTCTTCAGTCGTATTTTCCGCATAGCCGAAATCTTTAGTAGGATCTTCCTTGATTTCATATTTTGTAACAGTTTCGCAACAAGTTGCTTGAGTTTTTGCTGCATCTTGTTCTTCAGAGTTCGCTTCTGTGATAACTAGTTGTTTCTTTGGATCTGATTCAGTAGCAGGGGTTGTATCTTGTGGTGCTGTGGGTTCAGAAGTAGGTACAGGTGTACTTGCTAAAGCAGTGTTGTCTGTTTCTGAACTACCTTGAGTTGCTTGCGAGACTTGTGTTGTACCTGAGGTGGCTTCTTGTGCTAAGACTGCATGACCACCAAACAGGCTTACACCAATCAAAGCGGAAGCAACACCGAGTTTAAATTTTCGAATTGAAAATATCTCTCTACGTTCCATTCTATAAAATTCTCCTTTAGTTCTAGTTTTATTTTTCTGCATGTTTAACTTATTTTAAAATCTCTCTAGTGTCGCGTTAGATTGAGACTAATAGTCATTGATTAGTGGAATTATCTGTGTTTATATGATTCATTCTAGTTCAATTTCCTGAAAACGATTAGTATTTTCAGACTTTTTGAATTAAAAAAAGTTATCAAGAAACAGCCACACCGACTTTTAAAGCAATGAGAAGTAACTCAATGCCGTTAAATTAATGCAAAATCATTAATTATGTTCTGCGATTTTTATAGTTAAATTTTTAGTTAATATGGTTTTTATTGGAAAATAAACTACCATATAGCTAACATACCATACTAGTAGCGTATAAGCAACTAGTACGCAAACGATTTAAACGTATTCATGAATGGCAAACTTAATCTCAGGTTAAGCAAGGATATTTAACTTATGGTAGGGTGTCATCGGTACGTCTACCACTTAGCGGTGGATAGCTAAAATAGAAGTTGTATTTATTAAAAATAAATCTCCTCTAATCTCTGTGAACCCTTCAGTCCTAAACAAAACAACTCGATGATATTCTCTGAAATTGAGATAAGCTCTTATTTTATAAATAGGAAGAAAGGTAGGTTAAAGTAATGTTAACCACCGTGATTGCACGGCTGAAAAATGATAATCATTGGCTCGCTTTACACTGCTAGTTTGAAAGCCATGATCAGGAAAGTGAACCAGTATATCTGCTAAGTCATCCAGATTGTCATATAGGATCCCTGAAAGACCTTGTTGAATGATTTCTGGAGCACCATAGGGTTTATTCCAAGCTATAGGAGGTGTTCCTTGCGACAACGCTTCAAGTAGCGTATTTCCCAATCCTTCCCCAAAGGACGTAGACACGTAAGCCTTGTACTGATAGTAGGGAATGTCTTTTGATAACACATGTCCCATCAAACGAATATAAGGCTTGTCTTGAATCATTTTTTCGAGTTCTAAATGCTCTGCTCCTTCGCCGTAAATATCTAGGGTGATGGAATCATCTTTGTCATGGGCGCGACTTACTTGGTCAATCAAAGCTGTTAGATTTTTTTCAGGAGCCAATCGACTTGCTGTTATAAAACCCTTTCGTTCGGTATAATAAGCTTTTGGATGAATGTTTGGGCTGCTACTCATTTGAGCGACGTAGATACGATCCATCTCAATATCGTTCTGTTTAAGCGAGAGAGACAAGGCTTCTTTTTGCGCATTTGTATTAACCACAAAACCGGTTACCTTATTTGACAAATAAGGTAGTAATGAGTATCCTGGATTCCATATGCTGTCTACCATGTGCTCACTCATAATATTGATATAGCTTTTGATGTTTTTTTGGCTTGCAACCGAAAAGAAAAACGCAGGCGCAACCTCCTCGACACGATCAAAAAAGACAACATCACTACTTTTAAAACCGATTAAATTATAAAAATGAACTAATAAATCTTGGTGCGTTTTATAGTAGTGCCCTTGATAATCATAGGCTGTATTGTTGTATTGAAAGTACTGGATGAGGATTTTCTGACCAAAATCATCATAGAAAATCCGTTGCGTCAACTCACTAAAACCACCTATAACTTCATAAATTTCTTTATAAAAAAGAGTGTCTTCATAAAAGAAGCGATGAGCTTCAATGTCATTAATGATTTTCCAGTCATCACGCGTCACCTTACGCGGAGGCCGGTTTGTTAAATAATGAAACAAATCAATATAGTCGCCACTGAGACCTAGTTCTTCATAATAATCATGAATGGATTTATTTTGGGTAAGATCTGTAAAAATCATCATGGTTTTAAAACCAGCGTCTTGAAACATGGTTAAGCGATATCTCTCAGACACTTCGATACCAGATGGAATGGCTCCGAGTTTTTCATTGACAATATAGACGGTCATAAGGTCACCTTTAACTTTAGAATGTTGATATTTATTGTATCAAATTAAGTCAAAAGTGTTGAGCGGGGTGCACTAAAGTAGCTGATATACCAATCAACAGTCAAATATAGGGCGTTTTGAGGCTTTTGAGAACTTGTTTTAGGCCATTTTGCCATAACAAGTGCTATTTGGATGATAGGCTGTTAGGTTAACCATAAGACATCATCTGTTGATTTAGAAAAAGTTATGACATTCATTCTCTTGTAACGTTAACGTGTGTGTTATAATTGGATGGCAATAGAAACAAAAAATGAGACAAAGGAGCAATTAACAGTGACTATATCTGTAGTGAAAGTGGGGAAAGACAAATCGGAATTTGATTGGTTTGTGGAAAACCATCCTCACGGCAATTTGTTGCAAACGAGTCTTTGGGGACAAGTGAAAAGCAACTGGGCATCAGAACAGATCGTTTTTTATCGCGACCAAGAATTGGTGGCTTGCGCTTCTATTCTTATCAAAACAGTTATGAAGCATGTCAGGGTCGCTTATGTCCCTCGAGGTCCAGTCGTTGACTATGGCAATCCAGAGTTAGTCCTTTCTGTTTTTAAAGCTTTAAAAGCCTACGCACGAAGAGAGAAATTCTTATTATTGAAATGTGACCCTCAGGTTCTTTTTGATCGAAGTGATGCCAAAGAAGTTAGTGATCGTCAGGATTTGATTGGTCGTATGGAAAAGATGGGCTTTGTGTGGTCAGGATTGACGACTGAGCTGAAAGATACTGCTCAACCTCGTTTTCAGGCCAATAAATATTTAAACGATGATGCTATCAATGACTATCAAAAGCATGCCAAACGCTTGATTAAAAAGGCCAGTAAAAAAGGTGTTGAGATTGTTAAAGGTCAGGAAGATGAGGTTAAATCCTTCTCAGAATTAGTCCTGTTAACAGAACAGCGTAAGCAAATTCGGTTAAGAAACTATGACTATTTTCAAAAGCTAAAGGATGTTTACGGTGATAGGGCGGAATTTTACTTTGCCAAGATTGACATCGAAAAGCAACTCGCCAAACAAAAGGAGCGCTTGACGCAGTTAGAAAAAGCCATACACGATACACCAGAACATCAGAAAAATCGACTAAAAGACCTCAAGCAACAGGAAGTTTCTGTGAAAAATCAAGTTGATGAATTAGCTGATCTGTCTGAGACAAATCCTAATCAATTAATCATGGCAGGAGTGCTAGGCATTCGCTTTGGCTCTGGCATCGAACTACTCTATGCCAGCATGGACGAACGCTTTAAACATTACTATCCACAGTACCTTTTAGATGCTGAAATTTTCAGACGATGTCATCAAGAAGGCTTGCAGTGGGCAAACATGGGTGGCGTTGAGGGAAACCTTGAAGGAGGACTAGCAACCTTTAAGTTATCCTTTAAACCAGTCATTGAGGAGTACATCGGTGAATTCAACTTGGCCCTTAATAAACCACTCTATCAATTGGCGAACCGTCTTTACAGGATTTATAAGAAAAAATAATCATTTGATTGGATAGCACAAGCCAAAGCTAGAAACTTCTATCATTGTGTTCAATCGCATTCATGATAGTCACAAATACCTTCAAAGAAGATGATTGTCAAAAAAATGAGACATGTAGCATACGCTGACTAGTCCAAAAAGAGCTGACATAAGATTTTTAGATTGAAGAAAGAGTCTATTTGGGACAATTTCTTCAATCTTTTTGATTTTGTTGTAAAAAGAAAAACTCTCAGAAAGATCACTGCCGTAACCTTTCTGAGAGCCTGTCCTGTTGTCACTCAAGTCTCATATTATCAATTTTTAGCTATCTAGTTAGTTTGTCAAAGGGCAGTGTTCGCTAATCAAATATCGTACGTGTAAGCAAAAACATTAGGCCATCTTTTTTACGATTACAATAACTTAAGAATTTGATTTTCGATATGATTTAAATCATCTTCAATATTATGGGGCTCAATATTGAAAACATGGATTTGACAGTAGTACGCTAATAAAGGGCTAAGAATGGCTCTGACGATTTCCAATCTAGTGAGAGCATTCCCTTTTCCTAAGCATTCGAAAATGTGGTTAACTGCCTCATTTTCAGATTCTAGAACATTTTTGAAGACAGATACCATTTCAGGATTGATCAACAATTCTTGTAGGATAATGTTCACAACTTTATAATTATGATCAATAAAGTGAAAGCGATCTTGAACAAAAAAATGGATTAATTCTTCTTTAGTTGAATAGGTAGATAATTGCTCTAGGAATGGAGAGCTGATGGTGTAGGTCATCAACCTAACGATATAGATTAAAATAGCTTCCTTAGTGTCAAAATACTTGTAAATAGTCGCTTGGCTGACATTAGCATGTTGTGCTAGTTGAGCAGTAGACGTCCCATGGAATCCTTGAGAGGCAAATAATTGAATAGCAGATAAAATAACCTTTTTTTGACCATTCGGTATCTTTTGAGTATGGATATACTGTTCGATTGAAAAAATAATATTATCTGTCATTCTAAACTCCTTTCAAAAATTATATCATACTTTTCGGTAACGTTTTAAACCTATAATGTTAGCAGCGGTTAAAAGTATGAGAAATAAACAAAGAACCAGGATATTAGGGTAAATAGTTGACAGTTCTTTTCCATGCATGATGATGTTTGTTAGGGCATCTCCTGCATAGTAAAGAGGCAATACCTTACCAATGGTTTGTGCCCATTCTGCCATATTTTCCAACGGGATAATACCAGAAAAGAATAATTGAGGCATGACTATTAGTGGTATGAATTGCATCATTTGAAATTCAGATTTTGCTAGTGTTGACATTAGAATGCCAAAAGATAGGGCAACTAGAGCTAAAACAAAATTGATTACAATGACATTAGCAATATGGCCAACGACTTGAATATCTAGTAGCCAAATAGTTGATAATACGATAACAATAGTCTGAATAATAGCGATAATACCATAGGAAAGCATGTAACCAAAGACAATATCACTGCGTTTGACCGGAGTAGCAAGCAGACGGTCAAGTGTACCTGAAGTACGCTCTTTTAAGAGTGCCATACCAGAAATTAGAAAAACAAAGAAAAACACCATGAACCCCATAAGTATCGGAATCATTTTTGCGAAAAAACCAGTATCTTGATCACCATAATGATAGGATTCCTTAATTTTTTTAGATTGGTTTGAAACTAATCTTTTGGGGGTGGGATTTTCAGCTGTCATTTTTGCTAACGTCTCTGAAAGACCTTTCATTTTACTAACATTAAGTGCTGTGTTAAAGGCTTGTTTAGTTAATGCAGTTTTTGAAGAATCAGTGTTAGCATAGCGGATTTTGTAGGAAGTATCTTCTTCTGAAATATAAGCGTCAATGTCATTATTTTGAATGTCTTTGCTAGCCGTTTTCACGGTATCGTAGGGGACAACTTTGACATGTTTGATATGATTGAGATTGGTTGCTAGGTTATCTTCAAGTTTTATTGTCCCAATAGTAATATGAGTGTTGTTGCTAGCTGAGAAGATAACATTCATCAAGAACATGATTAAGATTGGAGCAATAAACATCATGGCAAGTGTTCTTTTGTCTCGAAAAAGTTCTTTTAGAACCTTTTGGGTTATGGCAACAATTCTCATATTTTTTCTCCTTCGGCTTTCAAAAACACTTCTTCAATGGTATTAACGTGAAATTGATTCTTCAAATTAGAGGGGGTATCAAAGGCAATGATATTCCCGTGTAATAATAATGCTACTTTATTGGTTAATTCAGCTTCATCCATGACATGCGTAGTGATAAAAATAGTGCGTCCCTCATTTTTAATGCTAGTTAATTCTTTCCAAATCTTACGTCTTAATGAAGGATCAATACCAACGGTTGGCTCATCTAAAATAAGTAGTTCTGGATTACCTAATAAAGCGATTGCTAACGATAATCTTCGTTTCATACCTCCGGAGTAGCCAGATACGAGCTTGTTGAGATGATTGTCTAACTCGACAACTTTTGCAACGTGCTCAATTTGAGTTGGCAACAAGGATTTAGAAACCCCCTTCATTTTTCCAAAAAAATTAAGATTCTCTATCCCTGTTAAGGAGTCATAGAGGGCATCTGATTGTGCCATATAACCGATTTTATTTAATATTTCTCGATTAGGCATAGTCGTTTTCAAGATAAGGGCTGAACCACCGTCAGCTTTTTCCATACCAAGCATTGTTTTGATCATTGTTGACTTACCAGCCCCCGAAGGTCCAATTAGACCGATAATTTCACCTTTTGTAACAGCAAGATCAATATGGTTCAAAACGATCTGTGAGGAAAAGGCTTTTTGCAAATTTGTTAATTCAATAATTTTAGTCATTATGAATAGCTCCTCTAAAAAAAGTAGTGAGTAATCACTCACCTAAGGAGATATTATAGTTAGTGATTACTCACTTGTCAATAGTTGTTTGTTATTTTTTTTTACTCGTGGTGCTAGCTAACGACACGCCAATCAAAAAGCCATTAGCAATTGAGTGCTAAGGACTTTGTTTTCTATCATTTGTCGAATATTGAAAAGACAATGTGGTTGTTCTAGGGAAATGGATGTTAATGGTATTTCACGGCCTGTTTTATCTGTTTAACTGATAAGAAAAATAGAATTTCTAGAAAATCTCTAAACTATCATACACCAAGGATCAAGCGCATAAACGATTAAGAAAAAACACTTTATGAATTTTGTACAGAAAAGTGTTGCTTGTTCAATACTTGATATCAGTACAATGGACTTAGAGACCTATCCTGTGACGTTTAAAGAACAAAAAGAAGTTAGCAAAGAAATTAATGACCTTGTAAAATCTCTTTTGAAAAGAGTTGACGAATCTATTATTAATCTTCAATGGTTATATGATTTTATTTTTCAAGAAAAATGACACTCAAAAAAGCCCTATACTAAAGGCTTGCTTCAAATATTGCATTATGCTCCCTACATATAGTTTGCATATTATATAGGGGCGTAAATAGTTGATTTATTAGGATTGTAACGTTTTGAATTTTAAAAAATATTTGAAAATAAAGAGAAATTCATGAAATGAAAACGGTTCCAACGTAATAGTTAATTTGATATAATGAGGTTAGAAAGATTAGTGGTTGCAAAATTTCATTTGTCTCTATGGTTTATTTTTTGGTCGTAGTCTTAGTTAAAGGATAGGACTAGTATATTCTATATTATCTATTTTTTACTTACAACGAAAGGGCAAATATGGAAAAGTATAGAGAATTGTATAAAGTTCGCGTTATTAAAATAATACAGTTGTTTCTAGTAATATCTAATGTTTTTTTATTCACAAGACATTTTGACACATTACTGGTTATATTGCCTCTTCTAATATGTCTTATCCTAGAATCCATCATTCCAGAAGGCTACGGATGGGGGTTAGCTGCAAAAAAAAATGTGTATTTTAAGTCCATTTCTCCAGCTAAAGAAAATATCATTTTTATGATATTGGTTATTATATTATCGGCATTAGTAGGTTTTTTTGCATTATACTGATAATAAAGGAATGGCTGTAATCAATTAAGAAAGAATAACTGTGTTGTGTCAATGAGAAATGACGACATAAAATTGATGTCACTATTCTAAAATGTTATTGAACCTAGACGTAAACTTTAGTATACTATAAGTATAGTAATCCAATTCGCCATTCGCGTTTTACTATCATATGATACGTTTGTATCAGAGGAATAATGATGAGCCTTTAGAACTTCTTCATGAATGGCAAAAAATCACAATACCTTGTGTTTTTTTGCTGTGCATGAAAGAGGTTCTTTTTGTATCACAAGGTATAAAAACGGAGGCATAAATGAAAGCGATAATTGGTGTTTTAAAACAAAAAAGATTGTTATTATTATATTATATAGTACTAGGTATTGTCATTAATTCACTTAATCTTGTCTCAATTTCCTATTTTCAGGTAATCATTGATACCTATCCTAAGGGATTGCTTAGCTGGGGAAATATAATAAGATACAGTTTACTATTAATTGTTCCGACAATACTTGCTTATTTAGATAATTATCCTCATCAACAGTTATTTGAAGGATTATATTTAGATTTCAAACTCTTATCAATTGATAAGATTAGTCGAATTGATTATAGTAACTACCAAAAATATGGCGTTGGACAGTTAATACAGAAAATCGAAGAAGGTGCTCTTGCACTTCGAAACACGATTACTAGCTTCTGGTTAACACTCATTCGAGAACTCGTTCCCAATGTCCTTTTAAGTCTATATTTAATTTATAATTTTGAAAAGAGACTTCTATTTTATATTTTGATAGGATATGTTTTTATTGCCCTAACCACAACATTGTTATTGAAAAAATTATACGCCATTAAAGAGCATATTCTTATTAACCAAGAATTATTTAATAAAAGGTTAGTAAGAGGGCTTATGGAAATGGTTTTGTTTAGACTAAATAACAGATATACTTCCGAAAGTAGGACATTATCAAAAAGTGCACGTTCAATTACTAATGCAAGAACTAAATTAACAATGGTTCATGAATTATTCTTTGCTATTTTTGGTTTAATCATTAATTTTCTAAAGATAGTGGTACTTGCTTATGCAGTATTTGAAGCTAAATTATCTGTAGGATCTATTGTTGCCATTGTAACCTTACTTGGGAAAGCTTACGAGCCAATAGCCATTTTCAATGTTATTTATGTTGATTATAAACTTAACCAATTAGCCATTCAAAGATATCTTGATTTTTTAAATGGTAAAGATGATTCTCACCTTTATAATGGCAAATGTTACGAGTTGAAAAATGATGACATTAGAATAACTGACCTAACCTTTTCTTATAACAAAACATTTCATTTATTTAAAGAGTTTAATTTAACCATAAAAAAGAATAGCACAACAGCTTTTGTAGGGGCAAGCGGAAGTGGAAAATCAACACTAATAAAAATAATACTTGGTCTGATTAAACCTGATAACGGTGAGATTTTTTTAGGGGATGTGACATTGAGTGAGTTGAGATTGGAACACTTGTACAAACAGATTAGCTATTTACCTCAAGAGTCAACAATATTTGAGGGAACATTAAGAGAAAATATTGTACTTGACAAAGAAATAAGCGATGAAGATATCATTAATGTATTGAAAAAAGTAGAGTTACTAGACTTTTATACAAACTTAGAGCTAGGTCTCGATACAGAACTTGGAGAGAAAGGTATTATTGTGTCTGGTGGTGAAAGACAAAGAATAGCCTTAGCAAGACTGTATTTTGATAAGGCAGAGCTGATAATTCTAGATGAAGCAACTTCGGCGCTAGATAATATTACTGAACAAAAAATAATGTATAAATTATTAAGAGAATTTAAAAATAAGACAGTCATTATTATTGCTCATAGACTTGAAAGTATTAAAGGGGTTGATAGAATTATAGTTTTCAAAAAAGGAAAAGTTTGTGAGAGTGGTCATTTTCAAGAGTTATTGAATTTAAGAGGAGATTTTTACAAGTTATACAAATCTAATGTAAACTAAATCATCATTGATAGGATAAACGATGAGACAAATCTTCTCGAAACAAGCAAAAAAGCCTTTCATCAAAGGCTTTTTTCTGTATAGTCAGATGTCCCTTACTTGTAGCTGTTATACAATATGGGAACATAAATAGTTGATTTTCTAGGCTTTTAAAGTTTTAAATCTATTAAATGAGCCAGATTTTTTATGTTTCGCAACACATAAAATGTTATAAATTGGGCTATTATTAATCCCTCTTACAAATTGAAAAGTAAAATTTAGAGATTTTACTACGCAATGAAAAGGCAACACTTTTCTGTACAATTTTTATAAAGTGTTTTTTCTTAAGCGATCACTCGCCTAGCCATGGGGGTTTGATAGTTGAGACTGCTGTGAATGCGCTGATGATTCCACCAGTGGACGTAGTCCTTGGTTTTAAGATTTAGTTCTTCAAGCGAATGAAAGATTTCTTGATTAATAAACTCAACTTTGAAGGAACGATAAGTACTTTCAGCCACGGCATTGTCATAAGGACAGCCTGCTTGACTAAGTGAACGGGTGATACCGAATGCTCCTAACACCTCATCAATCAGCTGATTATCAAACTCCTTACCACGATCAGAATGGAAAAGATTGACCTTGGTTAGGGCATAAGGGATACTCTGAATCGCTTGCTTTACGAGCTCTGCAGTCTTCTGCCAACCGACTGACAGACCAATGATTTCACGATTATAGAGGTCTATTATTAAGCAAACATAGGCCCAGCGCTTACCAACACGGACATAAGTCAAGTCTGTTACAATCGCTTCAAGTGGCCTTTTTCGATTGAATTGTCTAGCTAAGCGATTTGGAATGGGTGCTTCATTTTTCCCTTTAGAATGCGACTTGAAGGTAGTCTGCTGGTAAACAGATACGAGATTCCATCGCTTCATGATCCGACGAATGCGACGACGAGACAAGAGGATTCCTCCTGTTTCCAGACATTTCTTGATCTTTCGAGCACCATATCTAGATTTGCTCTCAAGGAAAATCTGCTTAACTTTTTCTTCAAGCTCTGTTTCCGATACTGGCTCTATGGCTTTGTAGTAATAGCTGGAACGAGGGAGGTTCAACCAACGACACAAGGCTGAAATACTGTATTTATCCTTGTTAGCAGTGATTATTTGCCTTTTTGTGCCATAATCACTGCCGCTTGCTTTAGGATGTCTAGCTGCATTTCGAGTTCTTTATTGCGTTTTCTAAGGGCTATGAGCTCCCGTTGGTCATCTGTTAGATTATCAACCGATTTGAAGGAACCAGTTGTTTTGGCTTGTCTCACCCATTTGTCAAAGGTTGAGGGGGTTAAATCATATTCTTTGATGATTTCGCTACGTTTCATACCTGCATTGTGAAGGTCAACGATTTGTTGTTTAAAGTTATCTGTGAATTGACGACGTACTCTTCTAGACATAAATTTCTCCTGTTTTTGATTACTATAGGACACTTTATAAATTCTGTCTAGTTTAGTGTAACCGATTCACAAATATTAACAAACTAGGTAATACGATTAGAAACATTTAGGCGATATATCTTGCATATTAATAAATGATTGATTTGAGTAGAATAACTATCAGCATCATATTTATCGTATGATATAATTGACATAGAGAAACTGCTATTATCAATTGTCAAGTGGAATAGAGCTGAATGATGTAACGTGGGGCTACTATATTGAAAAAGAAAATATATATCATAGAAGACGATAAATCAATTAATCGAGGAATTGAATTGACTCTTGGAAAAGAAAAATATGATTTTGTAAACTTCTATAACTTATCTGAAATTCAAGATATAAATAGCGCTGATCTTATCATATTAGATATCAATCTTCCGGACGGTAACGGTTTAGATTTTTTAAAAGAGTATCGAAAAACATCAAGTAAACCAGTTTTAATTTTAACAGCAAATGATACGGAAATAGTAGAAGTAGAAGGACTTGAATCAGGGGCAGATGATTATGTCACTAAACCATTTTCACTTATGGTATTAAGATTGCGAATTGAAAAACTTTTAGCACGAAATAAAGAAGTAGTCTCATATAATGATCATGGATTATCTCTTGATTTCAATTCTTTTGAATTTAGATGTAATGAATCTGAGTTAGAATTAAGTAAAACGGAGATTCGTCTGCTAAAGTACTTAGTTGAAAACGAGAATACCATACTTTCTAGGGAGAAATTAATTGATCATGTGTGGCAGAATCAATTGTATGTAGATGAAAATGCTCTTTCTGTAACAATTAAAAGATTGAGAGATAAAATTGAAACAAGCGAAACTAAGTTAATTCATACGGTTTACGGTATTGGATATGTTTTTAAAGTGGGGTGAAACATGTTCAGAAAAAACGAATTTACAATATTAAATGAAATGTTGGATTCTGCGATAAAAGGTGAGTTTCGAGAAGAAACGTTTAATGAGACTGAGCTATCAAAATTTCAAACCAAATTTATGCGGTACCTTAGTAGTTCCGTAATGTCTGAAAAAAATATAAGAGAAGAAAAAGAGAGGCTTAAAGAACTAATTACAGACATATCACATCAAATCAAAACTCCCTTAACAAACATAAAAATGTATTCTCAATTGCTATCAGAGGTTTCAAAAGATGATGTTATAAAAGATTATGTTAACGAAATTTCTCTACATAGTAAGAAGTTAGAGGATCTCATAAATGCTTTAACTAAAATGTCTAGACTTGAAGTTGGAATATTTCATTATAAAGAAGAAGAGGTCTTACTTTCTGAAATTGTTAATAAAGTCGCTGAACAAGGACATCCTAAAGCTCTTTGTAAGAATATAGTGATTGATAGTGTCATATCGGGGGACACGATTATTAATGCTGATAAAAAATGGGTGTCAGAGGCTGTCTATAATATTTTAGATAATGCTATTAAGTATTCCGAAGAAGATACTAGGATACGTATAAGTATTTTTTGTTTTGAAATGTTTTGTGGTATAAGTATTTCTGATAGAGGTCCGGGAATATCTGAAGATGAAATACCAAGGATATTTAACCGGTTTTATAGAGGTTGTTATTCGGATGAAAGTGATGGAATTGGGGTTGGTTTATTCCTTGCACGTCAGATAATTGAAGATCATGGTGGCTATATAAGAGTTAAATCAAAGGTTGGAATAGGTAGCACTTTTGATATTTGCTTCCCAATACTTTCAAAAGTGAAAGAATGACGAAAGAATTTGGAAAGAATGAAGAATTATACTAAGTATAGATAGAAATACTTAGTATTTTTTTAACCTTGGAGGTAAAAATATGGAAGTGTTAAAAGTAACAGCATTAAAAAAATATTATAAGCAATCGGATATTGTCGTAAAAGCAATTGATGGGGTAGACATGACTGTATCACATGGGGAATTCGTAGCTATTGTAGGTTCCAGTGGTAGTGGTAAGTCAACATTACTTAATATGCTTGGAGGATTGGATAGACCATCTGAAGGTAATGTGATTGTAGATGGAAAAGAAATTTTTTCATTAAAAGATGAAGAATTAACTATTTTTAGAAGAAGAAAAATTGGTTTTATATTTCAAGCATATAATCTGGTACCTGTACTTAATGTTTACGAAAATATAATACTCCCTATTGAACTAGACGGGAATGTAGTTGATGAAGAGTACATAAATTCAATCATTACTTCACTAGGACTAAAGGGAAAAATAAATAGCATGCCAAATCAACTATCAGGTGGTCAGCAACAAAGAGTGGCCATTGCAAGGGCAATTGCTACTAAACCTTCTATAATCTTAGCTGATGAACCTACAGGAAATTTAGATTCAAAAACAAGTCAGGATGTTATTGGTCTTCTAAAAGTAACAGGTGAAAAATACAATCAAACTGTCGTTATGATAACTCATAATGAAGAGATAGCTCAAATGGCAGACCGGATTATAAGAATTGAAGATGGCAGAATTGTCCCTAAAGGCGGGTGGTCTTGATGCATAAAGTAGATAGTCGCAATTGGCTTTTCACTCTTTGTAGAAAAAACATGAAAGCCAATAAATTAAGAAATCTTATTCTAACAATTGCTATTTCATTAACTGCGTTTATGATGACTAGCGTTTTTACTGTTGCAGGTAGTATGATAAAAGGTATGGAAAAGTCTGCCATGTATCAGGTAGGAACAGATTCTCATGCAGGATTTAAATACTTAACTAAAGAACAATTTAATAAGCTCTCAAAAGATGATCAAATAAATCGTCTAAGCTATAATGTAATTGTTGGTCAACCAATAAATGAAGAATTACGAGAAGATTATACTGAAATCAGGTATACCGAAACTGATAATGCAAAACATTCATTTGCTCTCCCCACAATTGGCAAGCTACCCAAAAAATATAACGAGATTGCTACTAGTACCAATGTTATTGATAACTTTGGCATTCCACGAAAAGTAGGTCAGAAAATCCACTTAACCATTTACAATGGGATTAACACTTATGAAGGTGATTTTATTATTAGTGGTATGTGGGAAAAACCTACGGCTACACTTACTAATCAAATATTTGTTTCTAAAAAATTTCAAGAAGACTTTTCACCTATTTGGCAAAATGAATCTGAAAAAAGTCAATTTATGGGTGAAAATTCCTATGCAGGGTCGATTAATCCTATTTTTAATTTTCGTAACTCTATTAATATTAATAAACAAGTTAATGATTTAAAATCTCGATTAGGTTTTGGAAAAGAAGTTAATGAAGGAGTAAATTGGGCATATTCTGCATCATCTATTGACTCGACAAGTATAGCGATAGTAGGTTTCTTACTTGGTGTTATTTTCATTTCAGGATATTTAATTATTAGTAATATTTTCAATATTTCAGTTACTGCAGATATTCAGTATTTTGGTCTTTTAAAAACTATTGGTACAACAAATAAACAACTTAAAAAGCTTGTTATAGGACAAGCCATTATGATGAGTATCTTTGCTATCCCAATCGGTTTGCTCTTTGGCTATCTTGCTTCATTGGTAATCATTCCATTCATAATTAACAATATGGTAAGCATTCCATTTAACATGGAATTCAATATATGGTTTTTTGTCATAAGTGCCGTTTTTTCATGGCTCACAGTTCGAGTGAGTTGTTTAAGACCTTGTAAAATTGTAAGTAGAATATCTCCGATTGAGGCTATCCGATATACATCCACTGCAAATACAAATAATAGAACATTTCGCAAAAAATATAAAGTTTCTCCAGTAATGATGGCATGGCAAAATTTAGGACGTCATAAAATGAAGTCTCTTTTCGTTGTGTTTTCGATGGCTTTAAGTATTATAATGCTTAATATTACTGGTACCTTGGTAGCAAGTTTTGATGAAAATCTTTATGTTAAGAGTTTTGCAAATTCAGATTTTACAATTGCAGATGCCTCATTGTTTAACAAACAGTCGAATGAATTAAATTATGAAGGGGTAAGTCAAACTGATATTGATTATTTCAAAAAATTGACAGGAATAGAAGAAATTGGAGCAATTGCCATGTCTCTATCTGTTCATAAGGTTGAAGGAATGCCATTAAAAAGGGTTAGGTCATTTTATAAAATGATAAAAGATGATATTGATCCTGAGGACTCTAAAGATCTTAAAAATGAAATTTCAAAAAATCATAATATTTATAGCAGTATATTTGGATTAGATCAAATGATTTATAAAAATTTAGAAATGAAATCTGGAGTTGTTGACTGGGAAAAGTTTAATAGTGGAAACTATGTAGTTATTTCAACTCCTATGAAGGGTTCTAAAGATGATAGCAAGTATTCATTTTATAAAGTTGGTGATTCAATTAGTGTTAAGTTGCCTGATGGAAGTAATAAGACCTATGAGGTAATGGGTATTGGCTGTCTTCCTTATGCTATGGGGCCAGGTTTTTCACGTTCAATGGATATGAATATCATGTTACCTCTTTCTGAATATACTTCATATTCAACTAGCAACAAAGTAATGAAGGTTTTTATCGATGTAGATAAAGCTCATATTAAGAATATAGAAAAACGATTGTTAGATTATTGCGAAAAGGAAAAACCACTCCTTGATTTAGAATCACGTAGTGCCTATAAAGAAGGATTCAAACACATGAAACAAATGTTCATATTTATTGGGGGATCTCTTAGTTTTATAGTTGCTCTGATTGGAATATTAAACTTTATCAATTTAACATATATGACAATCAATGAAAGACGAGATGAGCTGAATACACTGCATGCTATTGGAATGACATATAAACAAATTAAAACAATGCTTTATGCAGAGGGAATTATCAGAATTGTTCTCACATATGTTACTGTATTACTTTTTGGAATTGGCTTAACGTATAAAATTGTCAATATGATAGCTGGTCAAATGATTATGTTTAAATACCAGTTTGTAACATGGCCAATTTTAGTAACATTACCATTATCTATATCAATAGTTTTCATAATTCCAAATATATTCAAATGGAAGAGAATATAGCAATTGCTTAATGACTATATAGAATTACGTATAAAACGTTTTTTAAAAACATTAATAATATTTTGGGGACAAATCCATCTCAAGGCACACGAAAAGCCCTATTTCTAGGGCTTTTTTCTGTATAGCTTAATTTTACAAATTGGGAAGTTAAAATTCTATATTACCGAGATTCAACTTGAAAATATAACCCAATAATTGTTAAGCTTAAAAATAATATCCAAAGAATATTACTATTAAATACGTAAATTATAGAGAAGATACTAGTTCCAATCGGAATGCTGATCATAACTAAGAATGAAATAAATGATGATACTTGAGCAAGCATATTATCAGGAACATTTGTCATTAGAGTTGCACTGAACTTAGGGTTAAATTTTCCTACTAAAAAACAGTTAAAAGAAAAGACAAAAAGTACAAAAATAAATGGAAACTTCAAAAATAGAGAAATTGCTATTAATGCAAAACTATATAGTTCTAATACTAGTATTTTTTTTAAAGGTAATCTTGAGAAAAAATCTTTAGGAAATAGACTTCCTAAAATATTTCCTAAAATCATTGTAGTGTTCAGAATTAATAACGTTTGTCCGTAAGAGAAGTTATGCCATTTATTCTCTAGAAAGTATAGATTAAAAATGGGGATGATTGCAGATCCTAGTATATTTGAAATCATTACAGTCGTTATTAATTTGATAAATTGACTGTCAGATTTAGTTGAAAAAATTCCTTTACTCGCGTTATACATTTCTAAGAAATTTTTTGAAAAATTGAATTTTGCTATTTTTTCTTTATTAGTTATCAATAACGATTTAATAGATACTAAAATAATTGATGACATCAAAAAGGAAGAAGCATTTATTATGGCAACAAAACCAAAGTTTTTGTTTGAAATTTCAAGTAACCAAATACCAAAGGTTTGTCCACCTATTCCACAAATGAAGGAAATAATATGTCGAATCGAGTAAGCAGACATTAGTTCAGATTGAGGGATATGATGCTTAAATATCGGCATTGAAACCCCAGACAATAGATTAGAGATACAATCAGAAACAATGTTGATAAGACAAATTACAGAAAATACTAAATATGATTTCTGAGTGGTTAAATAGGCAATTATAATAAATAATATGGACTGAGAGATTCCTCCCCCAATCAACCATTTGGCTCTGTTTTTAACTCTATCAGCACATTGTCCTATTAATAGTTGAAACAATACTGGGATCATCAATATAATGTTAGCTATGCTTACAAGAGTTTTTGAATGATATGTAGAGGCAACATAAATGATAAAAACAATGTTATATATTGAAGAGCCAAATTGATTTAAAAAGGTAGATATAGAAGTATATCTGAAAAATCTGTTATTTATCAGTAGATTCATTAATAACCCCAATATAGTCATTAAATACTTGAATAAATTGTTCTTTTTCAACGAGTTTATACTCAACATAAAAACTAGTGTTTAATAACAATTTTTCAGCATAAAATAAATAGTCGTCTTTATTGTTTAAATATATTTTTTGAATATAAGCAAAAAAATTAATCTATGATATGTTTGAATTCATTGTAGTAATAAGTTGAAATGTCATCATAGCCTAAATCTTTAAAGATGTTGATTCCCTTTTTAATTAAAGAGATTCCTTTGTTTTTATCAAATTTTGTTAGATAATAACCATTGGCAATCATAAAAACAATTTTTAGATAAGCATCTCGAGTTTGGGAGAAATTTTGTTCTATTGTCTCAATTAATATTGAAGCATCTTCTAGTCTATTCTTTTCGGCACTATAGAAGATACCATTTATTAGTATTGTCTGAATAAGAGTACTATTATAAGGAAGTCTTTTATAAAAATCAGAGCGATGTAGCATTTCTTGACAATATTTTAAAAATGCGTTTGGCTCAAAGAGATGAATAGTTTCTGAGAAAAGCGTTAATTCATAATTTGCCCAATTTACCATCGAAAAGAGATAATTCTTTAGATATTCAATCAAATCATCGGAAATGAAATAATTATTATTCACGGATTTGATTCTAGCTTTAATTAATATATTGTTTAGTTTATGATATTGTTCTCGGCCATCAATTTTAATTTTATCTAGTTCTTTTTCCGCTAATTTTTCTAACTCAATTTCATTATATGGATTGTAGAAGTGATGAACGTTTTTTTGTAGTGTAGAAAAGTCTGTTGGTTTGTATTCTCGAACTAATAAGTTATATTCTTCAATATCCAAATAAATATTATCTAAACAAGTAAAAAGTTTTTGAGCAGACATCTCAGATTGACCACTTTCAAAACGAGAAAGCATAGATTCTGAAAACTCTTCTCCAGTTGCTTCACTCAAAGTTATTCCTCTTGATTTTCTCATACTTTTAAATGCCTCTCCCATTTTACTTAGCATATCTTCCTCCTATTACTTTTATTTATTCTTATTAATATTATTATTTCAAATATTTTTTGAAACTATTTACATTATTTAAAATAATTTTTCTTCAGCTCTCTGTATTTATGGAGTATACTCGTAGTGCTAGTTACTTTCCAAATACACAAAAAAGCCCTATACTAAAGGCTTTTTTTCAAATATTGTACTTTGCCCCCTACAGGGCTCGAACCTGTGACCCATGGATTAAGAGTCCACTGCTCTACCAACTGAGCTAAGGAGGCGTAAAGAAAAAGCTGTATTGGTACCGATGATTCACGGCTTGTATTGAACCCGCGCAATAAAGCAGGTGGGCGACTTGTTCTTGGCTTTAGTTGCTTCCGCGTGAAACGGCTTGCATACTGTCAAGAAACGTTTGTCTCCCGAAAATACAAAGAATTAGTCGGTCAACACTTAGATGTGAATTCGTATACCACAGCCATATTTCTATTAATTATGATACCACTTTTTTTAAAAATTTCAAGAGAAAATCTCAATTTTTGGAAGCGGTTGCTGTGAGGTTATTGAGAAAGCTTGTCAATTCGCTGTTTATTAGCAGAGAGAGCCCGTTCGTATTTACCTGTTTCATTGGCGTCAAAATAATTTGCCTGCTTCAACTTATCGGGTAGGTATTGTTGCTTGACCCATTTTTCTGGATAAGCATGTGGGTATTTATAGTCTTGGGCATTGCCTAATTCCTGACTACCAGCGTAATGACCATCTCGCAAATGTCTTGGGATGGGAAGATTTCCTGAACGTCGTAAGTCTTTTAAAGCAGCATCCATAGCAAGGTATGCTGAATTGGATTTTGGTGATAAGGCTAGATCGATGACTACATTGGCTATTAAGATTCTGGCCTCGGGGAAACCAATCTTTTGTGCTGCTTCTAAAGCGGTTACGGTGTGGATCTGGGCTTCAGGATTGGCCAAGCCAATATCCTCATAGGCGATAACGGTTAATCGTCGCGCTAAACTTGGCAAGTCTCCAGCTTCCACAAGGCGCGCGGCATAGTGGAGGCTAGCATTGACATCAGAGCCACGGATAGACTTTTGCAGGGCTGAGAGGACATCGTAGTGACCATCTCCATCTTTATCCATGGTAATATAGCTGCGCTGTAAACTGTTTTCAACCGTGTTTAGCGTGATGTGGCGACTACCGTCAGCGTCTTCTTGTGTGGACATAACAGCTAGGTCGAGGGAATTGTAGGCAGAGCGCAGATCTCCATTGGTTGCTGTAGCGATAAAGTCTAAGGCTGCGCTGTCCAAATGCACATCGAAAGCGAAGCCCCGCTCCTTGTCTGAGATGGCCGTTTGGATAGCTAGCTTGATGTCATCATTATCCAAAGGCTCCAGCTCAAAAATCTGAACACGGGAGCGGATAGCGGGGGTAACAGAGAAAAAAGGGTTCTCCGTTGTGGCACCAATCATGATGATATTGCCATTTTCCAAAAGTGGCAGGAGAAAGTCTTGCTTAGTCTTATCAAGGCGATGAATCTCGTCTAGCAGCAGTACCAGTCCACCAGAAAACTTGGCTTCTTCAGCGATTTCTTGCAGGCGTTTTTTAGTGTCAACCGTAGCATTAAACGTCCGAAAAGCATACTGGGTGGTTCCAGCGATGGCACTGGCGATGGAGGTTTTCCCAATTCCGGGAGGGCCATAGAGGATCATGGAAGAGAGCATGTTGGCTTCAACCATGCGGCGGATAATTTTTCCCTCCCCCACCAAATGCTCCTGCCCAATGACTTCTGAGATATTGCGTGGTCGCATGCGCAGGGCTAAATTATCAGGCATTACTATCCTCCTCCAAAGTGTAAGTGAAAATCAAGTCATCCACATAGTTTCCATTGATGAGGTAGGTTTCTTTGAGGCAAGCTTCTTGGGTAAAGCCTAATTCCTTATAGAATTGCACAGCTTGATGATTGGTGCTAAGAACATGGATGATAGCCTTACGATAGTTTTCGGCTATCGCTTCTTTAAAGAAGTCGTCAATCAAAGCTTGTCCAACGCCCTCTCGACGTTCCTCAGGATCAACGGCAATGCCAAAAGTCACTACATGTTTGCCAGATTCAAAAGGATAAAAGGCATGGAAATCCAGAACACCTAGGACAAGACCATCCTTGTCTTCAGCGATTAGATATTTAGTATTGTTTTCATATTTTTCAATGACCTTGTTAGGGTCAGAGATGGGTAAGGGAGCAGGCGTTGTTTCTGCTGTCCAGACCTTATTTTCCAGTGAGACAATGTCCTCAATATCGTCCAAGGTCATGTAACGAATGTTCATTTTTATACTTTCCTTCGGTTAAATTATGTTAGAATTATTATACTATAAATAATGAGACGAGAAGTGATTTTAATATCATTCTTGAGTGAGGAAAGCATGGCTAAGTTTGGATTTTTATCGGTTTTAGAAGAAGCATTAGAAAATCACCTAGATGTAGACTTTGCGATGGACTGGGATAAAAAAAATCATGCGGTAGAAGTTGTGGTTGTTTTAGAAGCGCAAAACAAGTCAGAGGTTGAAGTCATTGATGATGTGGCGGAAGTTTCTAATGATGACATTGTTTTCGAAGATTTTATCCTCTTTTATAACCCAGCTAAAACCAAGTTTGATCCAGAAGATTACTTGGTAGCTATCCCTTATGAACCCAAAAAAGGTTTGTCACGTGAGTTTTTAGACTATTTTGCCAAAACGTTGAATGATGTGACTATGGAGGGAATTAGCGACCTCATGGACTTCTTACAAGACGATAGCATCCCAGAATTTGCTCTCAAGTGGGATGACAACGCCTTTGAAAAAGGTAGGGCAGAGTTGGTAGAGACGGAATTTTATGGTTATCCGAGGTATTAGAGATGGTAGGTCGGAGAAAAAACATCAATATTTTTCTGATGGATGGGGATGTTACAGGACGTATGAAGTGCACCCTCTCCAATTGGACAGGAGTTTTGTATAAAATTCCGCGGATTCAACTTGCTAGTCTTAAGGAGCGCGATGAGCTTAAGCGAAGTGGGATTTATTTTCTGTTTGGTAAGGACGATAATAGTCAGAAGGATATTACCTATATTGGCCAAGCGACCACTCGGAAAAATGGCGAAGGTGTCCTGTTTCGTGTGCAGGAGCATACCAGAGATTCCCATTCAGATTATTTCAACGATGTGATTATTCTGACGACACAAAATAACTCCTTTGGTCCAACAGAAATTAGCTATTTAGAAAATTCGTTCACCAATCTTGCGAAAGAGGCAAGACGTTTTGTAGTCAAAAATAGCAATGAACCCAATCCAGGTCATGTAACCGAGGAGAAGCAGGCAGAATTAGATGAAATCATCGAATATGCGACTATGATTATCGGTACGTTAGGTTATAAGTTGTTTGTACCGCTTATTCAGCCAGAGTCTATTGCTCAGGTGAAACAGCAAGATAATGAACAGCTTCTCTATCTTAAACGTAGGATAAAGAAAGCTAAGCAGGAAATTAGAGCAACTTGCAAACGAACTACGGAAGGTTTTGTGGTCTTAAAAGGGAGCATGGTTGACATGATTGCTGCTCCGTATCTTTCTCAGGCGGTACAGAAGCTAAGGGAAGAACTTGTAAAGAAAGGTATGATTCAAGGTGGCATCTTGCAGCAAAATCAACTGTTCAATAGCGCTTCAACGGCAGCCACGTTTGTTTTAGGAATGAATACGAACGGACGGACAGACTGGAAAAATCAGACAGGTATGACTCTAAAAGAATTAGAAGAACGAGAAATAAATGA
This sequence comes from Streptococcus halotolerans, assembly GCF_001598035.1. Classification (NCBI taxonomy): domain Bacteria; kingdom Bacillati; phylum Bacillota; class Bacilli; order Lactobacillales; family Streptococcaceae; genus Streptococcus; species Streptococcus halotolerans. The sequence continues at coordinate 1,722,943 of NZ_CP014835.1, forward strand.
CTAAAGCCTAAAAAGCACGGACTCAGATAGTTTAACTAGGTGAATTTACCATAGAAGAAGAGATAGTAAGAAACTTTTGGGATCGTTTAGCTGAACTCGGGTATAAAAGCGGGCAAAACTTAATAACGGAAAAGGAATTGGTTTAGTTAGTTTATCTAACTGAACCCGCCCTGAACAAAAATGAAATAGAAAGGAAAGTTCAGTTTATTATAAAAAGTTAAACTGAACACGGGACGAATTTTCTAGGAGAAAAGATAAAACTGCCGAGACGCGAGTGGTGTCGTTAGTTTTCCTATTTTTCTACAAAAATGTTCGCAAGCGAAGCGTCCCTTTGTATCTTAATTATGTGGAACGAACTTACCATTCACGTTTTGCGTGAGGCTGAGGAGGCGGTTTCTAACCTCCTTATTGAAACAGGGAGTCAGGGGGTTGCGATTGCGGACTCTGCTGATTATATTGGCCAGGAGGATCGCTTTGGTGAGCTTTATCCTGAAGTGGAGCAGTCTGATATGATTGCGATCACGGCTTATTATCCTGATACGATGGACTTATCTGAAGTGACGGGGAACCTTCAAGCTGGTCTTGCAAGACTGGCTAAATCTGGGATAGTAATGGGGGATTACACCCTTGATTCAAAAGAATTGGCCGAGGAAAACTGGGCTGACAACTGGAAAAAATACTACGAGCCTGCTCGTATCACTCACGACTTGACCATTGTGCCGTCGTGGACGGACTATGAGGCTGGTGCTGGCGAGAAGGTCATTAAGCTGGATCCGGGTATGGCTTTTGGCACGGGGACGCACCCGACGACCAAGATGAGCTTGTTTGCTTTGGAGCAGGTGCTCCGTGGTGGGGAGACTGTCCTTGATGTCGGAACTGGTTCTGGAGTGCTGTCAATTGCTAGCTCACTCTTGGGTGCCAAGGAGATTTTTGCCTATGATTTGGATGATGTAGCGGTGCGCGTGGCTCAGGAAAATATCGATATGAATCCTAATATGGAAAACATTCATGTGGCAGCTGGCGATTTGTTGAAAGGTGTTGCCATTGAGGCAGGTGTTATTGTGGCTAACATTTTGGCAGATATTCTCATTCATCTAACAGAGGATGCTTATCGCTTGGTCAAGGATGAGGGCTATCTGATCATGTCTGGTATCATTGCTGACAAGTGGGAGATGGTTCGCGCGAGTGCTGAAAAGGCTGGTTTCTTCCTTGAAACTCATATGATTCAGGGTGAGTGGAACGCTTGTATTTTCAAAAAAACCGACGATATTTCCGGTGTGATTGGAGGCTAGATGCAGCAGTATTTTGTAAAAGGAAGGCCTGAAAATCCTATTATGATCACTGATAAAGATACCATTAAGCATATGTTTAGCGTCATGCGCTTGGTTGAAGGTGATGAAGTTGTTCTCGTTTTTGAAGACGGTGTCAAACACTTGGCTAAGGTTTTGGATGCTTCGGAACATTCTTTTGAGCTTGTCGAGGAATGGCTTGACGATGTGGAATTACCAGTTCGTGTCACGATAGCTTCAGGTTTTCCCAAGGGAGATAAGCTAGACTTGATTACGCAAAAAGCGACAGAGTTAGGCGCAAGTGCCATTTGGGCTTTTCCAGCGGATTGGTCAGTGGTCAAGTGGGATGGTAAAAAAATAGCCAAAAGGGAAGACAAATTAGCTAAAATAGCTCTTGGGGCTGCGGAGCAGTCAAAACGAAATCGAGTGCCAGAAGTACGATTATTTGACGATAAGAAAGACTTTGTGGAGTGTTTGGACGAGTTTGATAAGATTTTTATCGCCTATGAAGAATCTGCCAAAGCAGGAGAAATGGCTGTCTTGGCGCGTGAATTGAAAGACATGGAAAAAGGAACTAAAATCCTCTTTGTTTTTGGGCCTGAAGGAGGTATCTCACCTAAAGAAGTCGCAACCTTAGAAGCTGCAGGAGCCCTAACCTGTGGACTTGGTCCCCGTATCATGCGGACGGAAACTGCGCCATTATATGCCCTGTCAGCTATCAGCTTCGCGACAGAATTGTGGGGACTATAATTGGATTAAGAAAGCCATTAGTTTTTTAACTTTCGAAGATCATTAGAGGCCATTGCTACTTGTAGTTGATAACTGATATGTAATCATGAGAATCTGAGACAAAGGCTAACAAAAAATAGAAAGTGAACGATGTAGAGTTCTGTTCGACAGTAGTCTAATCCCCTCATAGTTTCTAGCGAAGTAAAGAATATTTCACTAGAAACTATGAGGGGATTTCGTATGTCCAAGGAGTGTAGAAAAAATAGGGTTTGTCTTGGGAGAGGGAACTGCTAGATCAGTTGTTCGTGAGAATGGATGTTGCCATCTCACGAACAAGAGCTTGATTAGACATTATTGATTTGATGGTATAAATGATAAAGAATCTTTAAAATTCCTGAAGATAAAAGGGTTGTTTCATAATATACCATTGATGGTGACTATTAGAACTTTATTTTAGTATAGAAGTAAGGTAGCTTTAGTGAGTTAGCAATATAGCCTTGTTAACTGCTTCATGCATGGGAATTTTCCCACACTTTGAATTTTTGTTTCAGAACTGTTATCTAGAATCATCCTTTAGAAATAGTATTGTAAACGCATTCAAAATATATTAATATTTAATCAACAAGTAAAAAATAACTAATGCTTAGCGCTGAGCAGTAGAAAGGAAATTAGTTTATATGATGGAGAAATTTCAGCGTTTTGGTGGCGCGATGTTTACTCCAGTGTTACTCTTCTCTTTTGCAGGGATAATGGTTTCAATAGCAACTGTAGCTAATAATGAACTATTTGTTGGAGGACTTGCAGCGGAAGGCACACTGTGGCATTTATTTTGGAAAATTGTTGAAAACGGTTCTTGGACTGTTTTTAATAATATGGAACTATTATTCGTTATTGGCTTACCAATAGCATTAGCTAGAAAAGCAAATGCCCGAGCCATTATGGAGACGGTCGTCAGCTATCTCACATTAAATTATTTTATTAATACTATATTAACGTATAAAGATAAAGCTTTTGGTGTAGATTTTTCTCAAGATCCTGGTGGTATCAGTGGATTGAAGGCTATTGCGGGTATTAAGACCTTGGATACCGGCATTATCGGTGCGATACTGATTGCTTCTATTGTCATTTATTTGCACAACCGTTATTTTGAAAAATCATTGCCTGAATTTTTAGGAACATTCCAAGGTTCTTCATTTGTTGTTATGATTGCATTTGCAATATTGTTACCCCTAGCATTCTTAATTTGTTTAATTTGGCCAAAAGTACAACTAGGAATTAGTTCTTTACAAGTAGTTATGGCGTCATCTGGTGTTGTAGGTGTATGGATATATACTTTCTTAGAAAGAATACTAATCCCTACGGGGCTTCATCATTTTGTTTATACACCATTTGTTTTTGGACCAGCTGTTGTTGAGGGAGGTATTACTCAGTACTGGTTCTCTCATTTAAATGAATTTGCAGCTTCAAAAGAGTCGTTGAAGACTCTGTTCCCAGAAGGTGGATTTGCGCTCCACGGAAACTCTAAAGTTTTTGCTTCTCCTGGTATTGCTGCGGCATTTTATTATACAGCTAGACCAGAAAATAGGAAAAAAGTTTTGGCAATGATGATTCCAGTAACTTTGACGGCTGTGTTAGCTGGTATTACTGAACCTTTAGAGTTTACTTTCTTATTTGTTGCACCACCTCTGTTTGCTGTTCACGCTGTATTAGCAGCTTTCTTAGCAGCAACTTTATATTTCTTTGGAGTAACAGGTGACTACGGTGGAGGTCTGATAGACTTTGTGACTAGAGGATGGATTCCGATGTTTGCTAATCATTCAGCGACTGTTTTCACACATATACTAGTTGGTTTAATATATACCGTAATCTGGTTCCTCGTATTTAGGTTTTTAATCATGAAATTCAATGTTATGACACCAGGACGAGCTGTAGATCCAAATGCTGAAATGAAATTATACTCTAAACAAGATTATAAAGATAAGAAAGGTAGCACTAGTACTAATGCTAATACTGACTCACCAAAGAGTAGCGCCTATTTAGAACGTGCCGCAGCTTTCCTAGAAGCTGTAGGAGGTGTTGAAAATATCAATAGTGTGACTAATTGTGCGACTCGCCTTCGTTTAACAGTTAAGGATGAGGGGCTTGTCCAAGATGATTCAGTGTTTAGAGCTAGTGGCGCTCACGGCTTAGTTAAAAAAGGTAATAATATTCAAATTATTGTTGGTTTGGATGTACCACAAGTTAGAGAAGAATTCGACAACTTGGTAAAATATTCGAAAGATAATTTATAGGAGGATTCATAATGTCTAATCGTAAACCAGTTTCTATTGTTGTTGCAGGAGGAGGATCAACCTTTACACCTGGTATTATTATGATGTTGCTCAATCATCAGGATAGAATGCCAATTCGACAAATTAAATTTTATGACAATGACTATGAAAGACAAAAGCAAGTTGCAGATGCTTGTGAAATTTTGTTAAAAGAAAGAGCCCCAGAAATAAAATTCATTTCTACAACTGATCCTGAGACAGCTTTTACAGATGTAGATTTTGTTATGGCCCATATCCGCGTTGGTAAGTATGCAATGCGAGAAAAAGATGAAAAAATCCCACTTAAATATGGTGTAGTAGGCCAAGAGACTTGCGGCCCAGGAGGCATTGCTTATGGTATGCGTTCAATTGGAGGTGTTATTGAACTAATCGATTTTATGGAAAAATACTCTCCAAATGCATGGATGTTAAACTATTCTAATCCAGCAGCTATTGTGGCTGAAGCAACTCGTAAATTACGACCAAATAGTCGTATTATCAATATTTGTGATATGCCTGTAGGTATTGAGTATCGAATGGCAGAAATTTTAGGACTTGAGTCTCGTAAAGACTTTGTTGTTCGATATTATGGTTTAAATCATTTCGGTTGGTGGACTGACATTCGAGATCACGATGGAAATGATTTGATGCCAAAACTGAAAGATTACGTTCAGAAACATGGATATGTGACACCGAATGAGCTAGACAATAAAAATTCTGAAGAAGTTGAAGCTAGTTGGATGCATACTTTTGAAAAAGCAAAAGAAGTTGCAGTACTGGATCCAAACACACTTCCTAACACTTACTTAAAATACTATTTTTATTCACAAGATGAATTTGCGCTTGCAGATCCTAACTACACCCGCGCAAATGAGGTTATGGACCATCGAGAAAAGTTAGTATTTACAGAGTGTAACCGCATAGTTTCTGAAGGTAGTGCAGCTGGTACTACATTTACAGCTGACGACCATGCTTCTTACATCGTAGATTTAGCAACAGCTTTAGCTTATAATACACATGAAAGAATGTTGTTGATTGTTGAAAATGATGGTGCAATTGAAAACTTTGATTCTACTGCGATGGTTGAAGTACCATGTATTGTAACATCTAATGGACCAGAAAAAATCTGTCAAGGTAAGATTCCTCAATTCCAAAAAGGAATGATGGAGCAACAAGTATCAGTGGAAAAACTTGTTGTTGAAGCATGGGAAGAGGGTTCTTATCAAAAATTATGGCAAGCACTCACGCTCTCAAAAATGGTTCCAAATGCTCGTGTAGCTAAGCAAATTTTGGATGATTTAATTGAAGCAAATAAAGAGTATTGGCCAGAACTTCGATAATGTTTTTCGTAAATTAGTTTAAAAGGGATGCCTATTAGTTGCATCCCCTTTTTAATACTAAGTCAAACACTGATAATTTTGGTATAATGCTATTATCAATAATTTCATAAGAAGGTTTGAAAAAATATGATTGAGCAGTTAATAGCGGAGCACCAAAAAGTACTTGGGGAATTAGACAAAGATATTGTTGCTTACATGTTAGAGCATAAGGATGTATTGCATACTCTAAGTATAACTGACTTGGCTGAAAAAACCTTTACTTCAAAATCAACTGTCTTACGTTTAGTAAAAAAGTTTGGCTTTTCTGGTTATTCTGAATTTAAATACTCATTGAGACAAGAGTATAATAAGCAAAGAGTTGACGATTTTAGTGATTCCATTGCATTACAATCGGTGGATATTATGAAAACATTGGATTTACTTGAAAAAGTTGATTTCACCGAAATTTTTGAAATTATTCATAATGCGAATATTATTTATGCATACGGGACAGGGTCGTCTCAACGAAGAATTTTATCAGAGTTTGCAACACTATTAGTTCCACTCGGTAAAACTATTATTGTTATACCAAATAAGACAGAGCTGGATTTAACAATGCCAGTTATTTCAAATAGAGATGCTGTTATAGTAGCGTCGCTAAGTGGATCGGCCAAAAATATTCAATCTAATTTCTTAGCGCTTGAATTAAGGAAAGTTCCTATTATTAGTATTAGTAGGTTGGGCGATAATTTTATGAATAAACACTCGGATTATGCCATACATTATCAGACCACTCCTTTTCAGTTCACACCTGATAAAACCACTGATTCGTTAATGCCTCTTAATGTAACAATGGATTATATATACAGGAAAATAATAGATTACAATCTTAAAAGGTGAAAGATATGTTTAATTTAAAAATTAATACAGCACTTTTTTCTAAAAGGATTCTGCTAGGATATTGGATAGTATCCTCTTTAGCAATTGTCATGTATTTATATATAACAGCTATTTCTTCTGGAGAAAATTTACAACACTTACTTCATAGTCAGGCAAGTTTTGCTATTGGGTTTTTAATTGCAATGGTGACATTAGGTAATTTTTTAATACTCATTAATGAAGAGAAATTTGATTTCTCTGAACACGAGGCTAAAGGGGTATTATATGTCATTCTGATTCAGCAATGCTGCATGCTAAATATTTTAGGTGCCATTCTTGTTTTTTTGTATTTTAAATCAAAAAAATATACTTTTGATTTAAGCTTGAAAAAGGTGCGCCCGAGCATTAAAGGATTAATATTTATAGTACTCTTGATATCTGCTTTTTTATTATTTGTTTTGCTTAGACTACGATTATTGGTATGAGATTGTCATAGTACATAATGTATTCATATATGTTTTTAACGGTTTTATTGTTTATTATAGAGCTGTCGATGAAAAATATATCTTGAGGGGATCAAATTGGTTCTCTCTTTTTTGACTGAGTAGCAACTCAAATTTAAAAAGATTTTTAATTTTTTCATGTGAAATCGCTTTACAAATTTTAAAAAGGTGTTATAATAATGTTACAAACAACGCAAACGCTTGCGTAAGTTCAACTTAAAGACATTGTGTCTAAATATCATGAGGAGAAGTCACATGAAAGAAAAATTTCAACAATTTTTTAGTTTCGAGTTTTGGCAAAAATTCGGAAAATGTTTGATGGTTGTTATTGCGGTTATGCCAGCGGCGGGTCTGATGGTTAGTATTGGGAACTCTATCCCTCTCATTAACCAAGATTCTACTGTTTTAGCAAATATCGGTAATGTCGTAGCTCAAATTGGTTGGGCCGTTATTGGTAACCTTCATTTGCTCTTTGCTTTGGCAATTGGTGGTAGCTGGGCTAAGGAACGTGCTGGTGGTGCCTTTGCAGCCGGTTTATCCTTTGTCTTGATCAACCGTATCACAGGTGCTATCTATGGTGTTTCAGGCGACATGCTTGCCGATTCTAAAGCTACTTTGACAAGTTTCTTAGGCACTAAGATGGTGGTTTCTGATTACTTTACAAGTGTCTTGGAGTATCCTGCTCTTAATACAGGGGTATTTGTTGGTATTATTGCTGGTTTTGTTGGTGCTACTGCTTTCAACAAGTACTATAATTACCGCAAATTACCGGATGCCTTGACTTTCTTTAATGGTAAACGCTTTGTGCCATTTGTGGTTATCCTTCGTTCTGCTATCGTAGCGATTGTATTGGCGCTCTTTTGGCCAGTTATTCAATCAGGAATTAACGGCTTTGGTAAATGGATTGCTTCATCACAAGACACAGCACCAGTATTAGCACCATTCTTGTATGGTACTTTGGAACGTCTACTCTTGCCATTTGGTCTTCACCACATGTTGACGATTCCTATGAACTATACTGCTCTTGGTGGTACTTATGATATCTTGACAGGTTCAGGTGCCGGTAGTCAAGTGTTTGGACAAGACCCACTCTGGTTGGCTTGGGTAACAGACTTAGTAAATCTTAAAGGTGCTGGCGATACAGCTGCTTATAATGATTTGTTTAACTCAGTAACACCAGCTCGTTTCAAAGTTGGTCAAATGATTGGTGCAACTGGTATCTTGATGGGACTCACACTTGCAATGTATCGCAACGTTGATCCTGATAAGAAGAAAAAATACAAAGCAATGTTTGTATCAGCTGCAGCAGCGGTATTTTTAACAGGTGTTACCGAACCTCTTGAGTACATGTTCATGTTTGCTGCAATGCCACTTTATGTTGTATACGCACTCCTTCAAGGGGCAGCCTTTGCAATGGCAGATATTGTTAACCTTCGTGTTCACTCATTTGGTAATATTGAACTGTTAACACGTACACCTATGGCTATTAAAGCTGGTTTGGGAATGGACCTTGTCAACTTTGTTTGGGTATCTCTTCTCTTTGCTGCTATTATGTACTTTGTTGCAGATTTCATGATTAAGAAAATGAATTTAGCTACTTCAGGTCGTAATGGTAACTATGATGCCGATATGCTAGGTGATAATGCAGAAAGCACAGAATCTGGTGCAGTTGCTGATGCTAACTCACAGGTTGTTCAAGTCATTAACCTTCTCGGTGGTAAAGCTAATATCGCTGATGTAGATGCTTGTATGACTCGTCTTCGTGTTAGTGTAAATGATACTGAAAAAGTTGCTTCTGAAAATGCTTGGAAACAAGCTGGAGCTATGGGCTTAATTGTCAAAGGAAATGGTGTTCAAGCGGTTTACGGACCAAAAGCTGATATCTTAAAATCTGACATTCAAGATTTGTTGGATTCAGGTGCTGAGATTCCAACAGTAACAACGCAAGAAGTTGCGCAAACATCACAAGTAAATACATCATTTAAGGGTGTTATCGAAACCATTGCAACTGTTGCTGATGGTGATGTTCTTCCGATTACAGACGTTTCTGACCCGGTCTTTTCACAAAAAATGATGGGAGATGGTTTTGCGGTTGAACTTGAATCTGGTAATATCTACTCACCAGTATCTGGTGTCGTAACTAGCGTCTTTCCAACTAAGCATGCCTTTGGACTATTAACAGATAATGGCTTGGAAGTGTTAGTTCATGTAGGTCTTGATACCGTAGCTCTTAACGGTGCACCATTCTCAGCTAAAGTTACTGACGGACAACGCGTGTCTCTAGGTGATCTTTTAGTCGTAGCTGATCTTGATGCGATTCGTTCGGCAGGACGTGAAGTGACAACTGTTGTTGCCTTTACTAATACAGCTGAAATTGAATCTGTCTCATTAGACAAGACAGGCCATCAGTCTGCTAAAGAAATGGTTGCGCGTGTTAGCCTATAAGTGCTTAAAAAGCAGCTATAATTATAGAATCTGAGTCAAAAGCTCGGATTCTTTCGTTTATGACGCTTGTTCAGTATGTTATACTGAACAGGACCACTTGTTTTTTCTGGATATTAGTTCTACGTTGTAGTTACCCTTTTTGGAAGTATCGCGTATCGGAACCTTATAATGATGTCCGAAGTATAGAAAGGAATTAATTGTGAAGTTACTAACCTTAAATACACATTCGTGGAGAGAGGAAGACATGGAAATAAAGTTCCAGGGTTTGCTTTCAACTATTTTAGAAAATGATTATGATATCATCTGCTTACAGGAAATCAACCAACTTATTGAAGCTAGTGAAGTAGAACCTTTTAATTATCAACATTTAATGGTTAATCCACCTATTCACGAAGACAATTATGCTCTAAAGCTAGTGACAGCTTTAAAGGAGCAAGGTGTTAACTATCATTGGTCTTGGGTCTACAACCACATTGGTTATGATTATTTTCATGAAGGCGTAGCTATTTTATCTAAGACACCAATTGAAGCATTGGATATTTTGGCGTCAGAATCGGTAGATCCTACTGATCACCATACAAGGCGAGCACTTTTAGCACGTACGCAGGTTGATGGACAGGCTATTTCTGTTGTCAGCTTACACTTGTCTTGGTGGGAAAAAGGCTTTGAGACGGAGTGGCCTCGTCTTGCTCAAGCCCTTGAAAATGAGCATAATCCTCTTATTTTAATGGGAGATTTCAATAATCCCACTGGAAATGAAGGTTATCAACAAGTTATCAACAGCTCCCTGAACCTCCAAGATAGTCATGTGGTAGCAGAACAATTTTTAGGAGACTACACCATTCTAGCTGATGTTGATGGTTGGGAAGGCAATGAGTTAGCTCTCAAAGTTGATCACGCCTTTGTAAATAGGTCTTTTAAGGTCAAGTCTTCAACAGTCGTTTTTGATGGAAACAATGGCCCAGTGGTGAGTGATCATTTTGGTTTGGAGATTGAGCTAATATAAGAAAAAGTCCTGATGATTAGTGTCATCAGGACTTTTTAAGGTCTGAAAGGATGAGAGTTTTAGCTACTTCTAGAGAAAGTGTTTTTGTTAGTTTTGTTTCAGGAATGTCCGCTAAATAATCTTTTTCTACCCACCAACGTTTGAGAGCGTCTTCTCCAAACTCGTTAGCTTTATCACGAGTATTATGGCGTTTTAGTGTCTCATAGAAAGGCAGGTCGTAGTAGTAAGCATAAGTATTTGCTAAACCATAACGTTCGATGATTCTTTGCCAGACTGGTTGGTACCAATCTGATTTTAAAATACCCTCTAAAATAGTCGTTTGATGATGATTAAAACCATAGTCTAGTAAATTAAGGAGAAGAGGAACAGTTGGCGTATCGAACCCATCATGGGCTTGAAGCATTGTTCGTCTTAGTAAATCCTGAGATAGTAAAAGGGTATTTTCGCCTAACTCTTTTTGAAGAGAATGAGCTAGACTGGTTTTTCCCGATCCAGAGTTGCCACGTATAATGACTAAAGTCGCCATATCAATCCTTTCTGTAATAGTGTCCAAAGTCTTCCTTAATTCTTTGGTGAATAGTTTGAGGGTTTGTTCCGGTGGTGTTCAGAGTGATGTTGACGAGAGGGTATCCCATTTTAAGATTAGCTTTTGTAGCATGGCGTTGAAGGGGTGTCATTTTTGCCAAATAGGCCTCATGAGAGGTGACCTCGACACTGATAAAAATCTGGTTGAACATATGGCGGATTTCAATGTTTTCAATGTCCTTCCAAGGAATAAACCCAATAGCCAAGGCTGAAGAATGATCAGTGATTCCTTGCTCGTCAATGATTAGTAAGGGATGCGTTCTGAAGATTCTCTTGATGTACATAACCAAACAAAAACCAAAAAAGGCAATTGAGAGTAGTCCTGCTAATTGAACGGAAAGACTGGGAACAGTTAGGAAGACTATACCTATTAATACAAAGCAGAGAGCTCCAAAAGCGTAGATGATATCTCCTGTTTTTTTATGAGAGACAATAATAGGTTCTGGCATGTGTTTTCTCCTGATGTGTCTTCCATTTAGGCTTTGCTGTCTATACTTGGTATTTAAAGCTAGTGAGGTCAATCATGAGGTTCGTTAAGAGATTTGAGTAGATGACGACCTCGGTTTTTAAGGTCAACTAGTCTATCATTGGACTTTTGAGATAGGCATCGACTAGACGCTCGGTCGCTTCCACAGAGTCTGTATGAGTACGCTCGTAGGAATGACTTGATTCGATTCCAGCACCAAGGAGGGCATGTTTGACTTCAGCTCCCGCACTAACAGCAGCTGAAGCATCGCTACCATAGTAAGGATAGATGTCTAATTTGTAAGGGATGTGGTTAGCTTCACAAAGCGAAACCATGTGCTGACGAAGCTCATAATGGTAAGGACCAGAAGCGTCTTTGACACAGATAGAGACCGTGTACTCGTCAGTGGCTTGGTCATCTCCCATGGCTCCCATATCGACAGCTAAGTATTCAACAGTTTGAGCTGGAAGACTTGAGTTGGCACCATGACCAACTTCTTCGAAGGCTGAGAAGTAGAAGTGGGTTGTGTGTGGCAGTTTGGTCTTTTCTTCTTGATAGGTTTTGAGCAGTTCTAGGAGAATGGCTGCGCTGACCTTGTCATCTAGGTGACGTGATTTGATGAAACCGTTTGGAGTGACAACAACTCTGGGATCAAAGGAAATGAAATCTCCAACTTCGATTCCTAGAGCACGTGTTTCCTCAGCACTGGTAACTTTTTCGTCCAGACGTATTTCCATGTTAGCTTGATTACGTTCGGCAGTGCCAGCATCTTTGTAAACATGAACAGACGTTTGGTGCATGAGAATGGTTCCAGAAATTTCTTTGCCAGTTTTTGCGACATGGATAGTGCAGTTTTCGCCTTCGATAGCGTTATAAACAAAGCCACCGACTAAGTCCATTTTAAGGCGTCCATCTGGTTTGATGGCGCGAACCATGGCTCCTAGTGTGTCTAAGTGGGCAGTAACCACACGGTGTTGCTGGTTATCTTGGCCTTCGATAGAGACCATAACCCCTCCCTTATGAGTGCGGATGGGTTCATAACCAAAATGTTGTAATTCTGACACAATGTAGTTCATAATCGTTTTGGTGAAGCCAGTTGGCGAAGGGATGTTAGTCAGTGTTGTGATATAATCTACGGTTGTTTTCATAAATTCTCCTTTGTCAGTATATTGCTAATAGGATTATAGACATGCCATTCAAATAGTAGGACCAGTTAAAGCATCCAAAACTAGCACTTAAAGCTTTTGCTATCTTCTCTTTAGTGGTCTTATTACTTCTCAAACGTCTGCCAAGTCTCCAGAACAATTGGGGCGATGCGTTCGATATCAGCTGATGTTCCCCTAAGTTCAAAGTCAGCTAACATGGGGAAGCCAAATTGTTCAGCGTATTGTTTGGCTGAAAGGCAATACTGGTTGTTGAAGTTACGGTTACCGGAACCGATGATACCAAAGCAGTTTTTGTAGTTATCATGAGCTGCGATGAATTGTCGCAATGGTGTCGTCAAAATCTCGGTATCTCCACTATCCAGACCGTTTCCACCTTCAAGATAAGTCGGAAGGAGGGCAAGGAATGGTTCTTTGACAGGAAACGTTTCGTGTTTAAGGTCTTTGATGTTAATCAATCTGGAGTCAATGTTGTGCTTTTCTTTGAGAAAACTAGCAAAGCGTTTGACAAAACTGTGAGTATTGCCACTGAGACTGACGTAGACAAGGGTTAGTGTAGACATAGTGCTTCCTTTCTAGTTGTAATTATAAAGAAAGTTATTTTAAAATACAACCTTTATCCAAAATGAAAGAAAACGTTTTATTTGATTGTAATATTGATTCTAAAAGAGTTGACAATGCTTTTTATTAGTGCTAACATAAAAATATGAAACGTTTCACTTTTTACAAAAGGAGTTAAAGATGGTTAAAGATGCTTACAAACAAACTGCCGCTTCTATCATTGAATCGGTTGGTGGGAAAGAAAATATTTCAACAGCTGTCCACTGTGCAACCCGTTTAAGATTGGTTATTAAAGATGAATCAAAAATTGATATTGAAAAAATTGAAAGCTTAGACTTGGTAAAAGGACATTTTAATAATGGTGGTCAGTTTCAAATTATTTTGGGAACAGGCATTGTGAATAAGGTTTACGAAGAGTTTATGGCTTTAACGAATCTAGCGGAGGTCAGTAAAGAGGAATTTAAAAATACCGCTGCAACTAAGCTCAACCCTTTACAAAAGATTTTAAAAACCCTAGCAGATGTTTTTGTGCCTATTTTGCCTGCCTTGGTGGCGTCAGGTTTGCTGATGGGCTTGAACAATGTCCTAACAGCTAAGGGTCTGTTTATTTCGGGAAAAACACTAGTGGAAGTGTATCCACAATTTGCAGATGTAGCAAGTATGATAAACCTTTTTGCCAATGCAGCTTTTGTTTTTCTTCCAATACTTATTGGGTTTTCTGCTGCTAAGATATTTGGTGCTACTCCAGTTCTCGGCGCGGTTATTGGAGCGATTATGATTCACCCAGATTTATTAAATGGTTATGGGTACGCAGAAGCTTTAGCAAATAATACTCTTCCCTTTTGGAATATTTTTGGATTAAAAGTGGCACAGGTTGGTTATCAAGGCACTGTTTTACCAGTCATTGCAGCTTCCTTTGTATTAGCTATTATTGAAAAAACTTGTCGTAAGGTTGTCCCAGCTATTTTAGACATGATTATTACGCCATTGGTATCGGTGCTATTTACTGCATTGATTACATTTGTGGTGATAGGTCCAATCATGAGGTTTGTGGGAGATGGTTTGACGGGGTTCGTCTTATGGCTTTTCTATGATTTAGGAGCTGTTGGAGGTGCTATATATGGTGTTCTTTACCCACTTCTAGTTATTACAGGAATGCATCATAGTTTAGTAACAGCTGAAATGCAAATTTTATCTAATATTGAAACGTTAGGCGGTTCTCCAACTTTTGCAGTTGTGTCTGCTTCAAACGTTGCACAGGGAGCTGCTGCTTTGGCTATCTTCTTTTTAATGAGGAACGATTTGAAACTAAAAAGTATTGCTCCCGCAGCTGGAACTTCAGCTCTTTTAGGGATTACTGAGCCAGCACTTTTTGGTATTAACCTAAAACTACGTTATCCATTCATTGCAGCCTTGATAGGTTCGGCAGCAGGTTCTGGTTATGCTACGCTGATGAAAGTATTGTCTGTTTCGCAAGGCCCTGCTGGAATTCCAGGAGTCATTGTAATGAGACCTCAGTCAATGGGGCAATTTTTAGTAGCAATTACTATTGCCTTTGCGGTTTCATTTGTGATGACCTTTGTTTTGCATAAACTATTCTTGAAAAAGGAAGTTATTTGAGGGTTAAGCTATGGAATGGACACGTGAAGAACGTTATAGGCGATTAGAGGATGTTACGCAAGAAGCTTACCAAAAATTGTTAGAACAGGTTGCAAGATCTCCTTACCGCCAAAAATTTCATATACAACCTAAGACAGGTTTGTTAAATGATCCTAATGGATTTAGTTATTATAAGGAGCGCTACCATCTGTTTTATCAATGGTTTCCTTTAGGACCCGTACATGGTGTTAAATACTGGTATCATGTGTCATCCGAAGATTTACTGAATTGGAAAGATGAAGGTGTAGCCTTGGAGCCAGATAGTGCTTATGATAGCCATGGTGTGTTTTCAGGAAGTGGTTTAGTTGTAGAAGACGAGCTACATTTATTTTACACGGGAAATACTAGAACAGCTGACTGGATGAGAATCCCCTACCAGTGTCATGCTGTTATGAATCAGTATGGAAATATCAAAAAATCTAAATTACCCCTAATCTCAGATAGTCCAAATGGATTTACAGATAATTTCAGAGACCCTAAAGTAATCGAATATCAGGGGCAGTATATATGTTTAATTGGTTCAGAAACTACCGATAATAGGGGCAAAATCGTTTATTATAAATCTGAAAATTTAGTAGATTGGGAGTATCGAGGCACGATTGATACCGCCGATTATAGCAACGCTGGTTATATGTGGGAGTGCCCAGATTACTTTGAGCAAAATGATCAAGGCGTGCTGTTATTCTCCCCTCAAGGCATGTCACCTGAAGGTGAAAAATATCGCAATATTTTTCAGTCCGGTTATCTGATGGGGAATCCTATTGACTTTAGTACAGGTCAGTTTCATCATGATAAATTCAAGGAATTGGATAGAGGATTTGATTTCTATGCTCCTCAGACGATGCAAGATCACCTAGGTCGTCGACTCTTAGTAGGATGGTTAGGACTTCCGGGAGTAGATTGTGTGACAGATGTCTATGGTTGGGCACACTGTTTGACTCTGCCGAGAGAATTGATTGTTGAAAAGGGTCATCTTTATCAACGCCCTATAAAGGAATTAGAAGGGTTGAGGAAGTCCCACAGTTATTTTAGTGGAAACTTAAATGATGAAACACTTAACTTCTCTGAAACGTCTCGTACTTATGAATTGCAACTTAGCTTAACCTTAGATGAGCTGGAATATTTTGCGCTAACTCTGCGTAAGGGAGATGGAGAGAAGACCATCTTTTCTTATGATAGTAGTAGATCCAGATTGCAGCTAGATTTAAGCAATGCTGGAGAAACAATGACAGCTGAGTATGGTCGTATAAGATCATGTGAATTTCAGGCAGATAATTTAGATATTCATTTATTTTTAGATGAATCTAGCCTTGAAATTTTTATTAACAATGGCTTTGAGGTATTTACAAGCCGTATTTTTAGTAAAAAAGAAGCTAACGGACTGCAATTATCAAGTAAAGGTAAAACATCCTATGAATTAGATTTGTGGGAAATTTAATAATCAGTGTCAGCTTCTACGAAAAATATAAAATAAGTTTGGGATTATTTCGATCTCAAGCTTGTTTTTAGTTATGTTATAATCGATAAATATAAGCACCAAAGAATGGAGTAATAGATGGCTACGATAAAAGATGTTGCTAAATTAGCTGGAGTATCTGTAGGAACAGTTTCTAAGTACCTCAACGGATTTAAAGTTAAGGAGAAAACTAGGATTGCTGTTGAGGGAGCTATCAAAGAATTGGAATACGAGCCTAATGCCTATGCGAAAGGTTTAAAAACCAATCGAACTAACAGTGTGGTTTTGATTATTCCAAGTATCTGGCATCCTTTTTTTAGTGAGTTGACTTATTATATAGAACAGACTTTAAGAGAGCAGGGTCTTAAATTGATTCTTTGCAATACCAGGGATAATTTGGATGCCGAGATAGAGTATGTCACAATGGCACGTCAAAACAAAGTCGATGGGATTATTGCGATTACCTATAGTAATATCGATAACTATATCACCTCAGACATGGCTGTCGTTAGTATAGACCGTTTTTTTTCAGCTAATACCGATTTTATTTCCAGCGACAATTATCGTGGGGGGTATCTGGGTGCGAAAGTTTTATCTCAAAGGGGAAGTTCTGTTCTAGCTTACGTGGGTCATGGTTCTTCGTATGAAAATGATACGACAGCTCGCTTAGATGGTTTTAAAGCTTACTGTGAGGAATATGATATTCCTTACCATCTCTGCTATGATAGTGATTCTCGCAAAGAGTATCAAAACAGACTGATTGAATTTATCAATCAGATAGTCTCTGGTCAAATAAAAGTTGACGGTATCTTAACAGCGTCAGACACGCATGCTTTTAATGTTTACGAATTGCTAACACAAAGAAATATAAGAGTTCCTGAAGACATCCAATTAATAGGTTTTGACGGAAGTCAGCAAAGTTATTCTGCACCTGTATTTCTATCTAGCATCCGTCAAGATGTTCCGACAATTGCTAAAGAGGCAGTAGCTTGTTTATTAGAACGTATCAATGATCGGAACAACAATCATCCAGTTGTTCGTAAGAAAATTCCTGTTTCTTTTACTGAAGGGAAGACAACCCGGTAAATAGTAAAATATCTAGTACAAAAAAGAAGTAGAGTTAAGGGTGTTATCTTTGGAATCTAAAAAGTGAACGAAAATATAACAAGCTTCTGTCTTTCTTAAACAATAGAGAAATTGAACATTTAAGACATGATTGTAAGTCATTCTTAATAAAAACAGATGTGTCATAGAGACTATGAAACTCGCTCTATTCTTCTAAGTCATAAATTAAAACAAGTTGTTGCAATATTCCTATCACAGACCTATTCAATATATTCTTCTACGTGCTGAGAAATTAGTATTTTTAGTTATTGAAAATTTCCCTAATTTTGCGTCACAAAGGCTTAAGGATTAAGCTTTCAAGATGCTTGATGACTTGTATTGGGCTGGCTTGATTTTCACAGATTATTAGTAGCTTTATGAGAGTTTTTCTTTCTCTAAGAAAATGAATCAGGTTGAGGAAAATCGTCCAAAATTGACTTTTTCTTCAACCTGATTTTTTATTTTCGAAAACTAATTTTCTTTACGTTTTTTGACTTTAGCTACAAAGCCAAGGCTCATAACTCCTAAGATGGTCATCCAAAGTGAGTTTGTTTCACCAGTATTTGGTAAAGTTGCTTGGTCATTCTTGGTTGCAGCGAGAGCTTCTTTTTCGGTCGCATTAGCTGCTTGTGTTTGTGCATAGGCTTTGGCAACCAGATGATGAATGGCAGTGCGTGTTTCTGGATCTAGAGGAGATGGTGTTTGAGGATTTGGACGGGTACCTTCATTGCCACCAGGTGTTTCACTAGCTTTAGCTTCTGTGTAGGCAAAGCGATAGTCTCCGAATCCTTCCATATCAGCAGATGGGTTGAGGTAGAGCAGTTCTTCACTGTCTTTGACTAAGTTTTTAGCACTATCTGCCGTATTGAAACGTAAATCCAGTCCTTTAATGGTGTTTGCAAAACGCCAGTTATTATCCGCCGAAGGATTGATGGTTTTTTCAGCTAAAATATAGTTGATAATGGCTTGGCGATTTTCAAGATTAAGCAAACGATTGATGCTTGCATTTTTAACCCCTGGGAAGTTTCCAGTTGCACGGTAGTTATTGGTTACAACCATAAATTGTTGATTAGGGTCGATGGCTTGACCATTGTACTTGAGGTTGCGAACACGGTTGGCATCAGCGTTAACTAAGTTACCACTGCGGTCGTATTTATTTGGTTGGGTAACATCAAATTCGTAGGTGAGACCATCAATCACATCAAAATTGTAGGTACGATACTCCATATTGACGAGTGATTGTGGTTTGGTATCTGTTGGATCAATCTGATTGAATTGCCCTGCAGACATTTCCAACCATTCTTTTAAATCAGCTCCGGTTACTTTTAAGATAGCTGCGACGTTATCGTAAAGATAGAGATCAGCTACGTTTTTAATCGCGATTGGGCCAGCAGGAATATCAGTATAAGCTGTCGCATCTCCTCGCGTACCGGCCTTAAATGGTGCAGCGGCAGATAGTAGAGGAAGTTTTGCTTCTGGTGTGCCAGCCAGTTCTTGCTTAGCATACCAAAGCTGTGCATTATTCACAATTTGAATAGAAGGATCATCCTTGACCAGTGAAAAGTAGCTATTGATAGGAGCCGTAGTTGTGCCGACTTGCTTACGAACATAGGCAATGGTGCCTTGATGGGCTTCGTCAGCAAGGGCTACAATATTGGGGTCAGCTACATCGCTTTTCTTGTCAATTTCTCGGATTTCAGCATGACTCTTGGTGACTTTCCATTTGCCATTGGTGTAAGTCAAACCAAGATCGATAACACCAAGATGATCTCCATATTTACCAGCCATAGTAACTGGTTTACCGTTAATTGTTCCATTGACCCCATCAACGTTAGCGTATTTTTCATAAAAACCAGTATCGTCTCCTGAAGGGAATTCGGCGTGTGAGTGACCTGTTACGACAGCATCAACGCCGTCAATTCCAGCGATCTGGTAACCTACATTTTCCTCGCCTTCGTGGTATTCATCATCACCGATACCAGAGTGAGAAAGCACGAGAACGATGTCAGCTCCTGCCTGACGGATTTTTGGAACTAATTCTTCTAAAGCCTTGACTGAATCGCGAACAAGGACCTTGCCCTCTAAGTTTGCTTTATCCCAGTTGAGGATTTGTGGCGGTACGATTCCTGTGATACCAATCTTGAGATTGACTTGTTTACCGTCAGCATCTTTGAAAGATTTGGTGAGGATTTCGTATTGTTTAAAGAGAGGTTGTTTACTGGTTGCATCGATAACATTGGCATTGACGATGGGCAGACCTGCTGTGGCAATGACATTTTGCAGGTAGTCCAAACCATAGTTAAACTCATGATTTCCAAGTGTTGCAGCATCAAAGCCGAGAGCTTTTAAGGCAGCGTGCATGGGATGCTGTTCCCCTTTTTCAACACGGTCAACCAGGGCTTTGTAGGTACCAAGTGGTGTTCCTTGGATAAGATCACCGTTGTCGACGAGGAGGACGTTGCTATTTTCAGTTTTGGCTTTTTGGATTAGAACAGCGGTTTTGGCTAAGCCAATACTTTGTGAGGCTTTATCTTGGTAGTAATCGTAATTGACTAAATTAGTATGAAG
This sequence comes from Streptococcus halotolerans, assembly GCF_001598035.1. NCBI lineage: Bacteria > Bacillati > Bacillota > Bacilli > Lactobacillales > Streptococcaceae > Streptococcus > Streptococcus halotolerans. Next base: position 1,742,984 of record NZ_CP014835.1, read on the forward strand.
GTCAGTAGTTGAGAGGATGCGAACATCTACGGCTTGCCCTTCTTGAGGAGGAACAGCGTCGCTAGTATCCGTTGAAACGGGATTGGCTGCTGTTACTGCAGTATCCGGATCACCTGACGTAGCAGGTTTGGTTACATCAGTTGTATCGGTAACCTGTGCTTGATCTGCTACTGTCTTTTTAGTTTCGACTGGTGTAGGTTTTTCTACGGCTGGAGTAGTCGTTGCTGCTTGGCTGACGACATTAGGGTCAGTTGGAGTTGTTGCATTTGTCGTTTCTTCTGCTTGAACCAGGCTAGCACTAGTTGCGGCTGCAAGAAGAGATAACAAAAGGGCGCTTTTGGACCAATAATACTTTTTCATAAGATCTCCTTTGTGATAAAAAAATATTTCCACAAACATTATACAAAAAGAAACCCTTTTCATCAATAAAAGACCTGAATAAAACGAATGTTTTATTCAGGTCTTTTGATAAACAGTAGTAATATAGTTGTTTTTACAAAGATAGTTAAAAGTGTTTGTTTTATTTCAAGGGCTAATCATCATAACCCTATTTTGCTTTCAACAGTTCCTCGATAGTCGAGAGAACCCCTGACTGGTCATTAGAAGGTGCTTGATAATGAGCTACTTCTTTCACTTTTTCAGAGCCATTAGCCATGGCGTAGGAATAGCTAGCTAAATCCAGCATTTCCAAATCATTGCCGCCATCGCCAAAAGTGGCTAACTCTTGACTAGTCAATCCCCATCTTTCCAATAAAAGCGCCAAAGCAGCTCCTTTATGGACGCCGGTGGCAATGAGATCGATATTGCCATCTTCAGCTGAGGTGGCTGTCATTTGTCCGGGAAATGCTTGGTTAAAGTAATGAGTGATGGCAGCGGTTTTTTCCGGTGGAATATTGATGGAACATTTGAGGAAGTTATCGTCTGGAAGTGTATCAAAGGTATCTACCTCTGTTAGTCGATGGTAGTAAAGTCCAAAATAATCTTTGTCGTCTTGCGGCATGGCTGATTTGAGATAGGCTGATTTTTCACCACAAAGCAGGATTCTCGCCTGGGGAATCTCACGTTCAATGAAAGTGATTGCTTCTTTAATAACAAGTTTAGCAATGGTAAAAGAAGTTAAAAAGCGCCCATCTTCAACAATATAAGCACCATTGTCTCCAACGATAGTCATCTGCTTTTCGTAATCTTTAAAAAAGGACCGAATTTGATAATATTGATTGCCCGAAATAGCGACAAAACGAGCACCTGACGCTTGAATGGTGTTGAAAACGCGTTTAAAACGCTCGCGATCATAATCGTTTTGAGAATTAAGAAAACTACCATCCATATCGGTCGCAAATACTTTAACAGTCATTTGATGTCCTCCTCATCTGGTGCTTGTCCATTGTGGGCTTGCCAAACACAGTCGCCATAATCAAAATCAGTAAATAGGGCGATAAAACTGGATGCTTCTGGTGAGCAAGCATAGATACCAATATTAACCGCTCCCTTTGCTTCATGAAGGTGACAAATCCGCATCTGTTCAAAAGTCTTGCCATCTTTTGAAGATTCAATACAAAAATCTTGTTCTCGACGACTCAGACGATACCACATGCTTTTGACAGTCGTCGGAATCTCTGTGGTCGCCCAATCAGAATAACCATGATTGGTCACGACGCTACCGAGATGTTGAAATCTTTCATTTTCATACTCAATTGATCCTTTGATCCAATTGTCGCTGTCTTGATAGAGAATGATGCCGCACTGGTCAAAGCGGTGGCCACTATTTTCAAAATTAGTCTTAACCGTAAAGGAAAAATAAGCTTCCTCGGTTGTCATTTGAAAAAGGGGCGCATTGTCATTTACAAAGTGATAGTAAGTTTTTTGCCAAAGATCAGTATGCGGCTCCGTTGTCAAGGACACCTGATGATCGGTGACGTGGTAGGTTTTGGGTGGACGCGTCCACTGGAAATCCTTCAAAGCTAATGTCATCATAACACCTCTTCTTTCTTAGATAGTCAGTTCCAACTGGTTGCCTTCTGGATCAAGCATAACGGCTTCGTAATAGCCATCACCAGTTGTTCGTGGGCCGTTGATGATTGGAAAGCCCTGTGTTTTCATAGTGTGAGCAAAGTCATCCACTGCTTCTTTTGATCCTAGTGAGAAAGCCAGGTGGGTTAGCCCAAAGGTATCTTTGTCACCCTTTTTGATATCTTCGCGGTGGCACAGCTCCAAGCGAGCCTCAGATGTAAAGGTTAGAAAGTAAGACGAAAATCCAGACTTAGGATTATAGTATTTTTCGGAAGACTCGGCTTTGAAATAGGTTTCGTAAAAAGCGCGCATAGCTTCTAAATCTTGGCACCAGAGTCCGACGTGTTCGATGGAAAGCATCACAAAATCACCTCTTCTTTGCACTTTTTTAATATTATAACGCTAACTTTAATCAAAAGATAGTATTATATTAGCTTGTTATGATACTATCCTATGTTTAGAATTGCTATCGGTATGTGAAAATGCTTTGATAGAGCTGTTCTTGTTAAAGCATTTTGCGAATCAATGTTAATGATTGATAACTGTAGGCGCTTGTTAATGAGCATTTGGCAGAGACCTTCTTTCCTTTTTCCTAGAAATCGTGTTAAAATAGTTACACGATAAGAGTCTAAGATGGGGTAGGTAGTTAGAATGGCAAAAACAGTTGATTTAACTGGTCAAGAAGTCGTTGCATTAGCAGCGGAATATATGACAACAGAAGATCTTGCATTGGTTAAGAAGGGACTGGAGTGTGCCGAGAAGGCGCATGAGGAACAGTACCGAAAATCTGGTGAGCCTTATATCATTCATCCTATCCAAGTGGCAGGGATTTTGGCAGGTCTGCATTTGGACGCTGTGACAGTCGCCTGTGGTTTTCTTCATGATGTTGTCGAAGACACGAATTTTACCTTGGGCGATATTGAAGAGCTCTTTGATAAGGATGTCCGTAATATTGTTGATGGCGTTACAAAACTTGGTAAAGTAGAGTACAAATCCCATGCAGAGCAGCTGGCAGAAAATCATCGTAAGATGCTGATGGCCATGTCTAAGGACATCCGTGTTATCTTGGTTAAATTGGCTGACCGTCTGCATAATATGCGCACCTTGAAGCACCTGCCTAAAAGTAAGCAAGAACGGATTTCTCGTGAAACCATGGAAATCTATGCGCCCTTAGCCCATCGTCTAGGAATTAGCCGCATTAAATGGGAACTAGAAGACTTGTCTTTTCGCTATCTCAACGAAGTTGACTTTTATAAAATTTCCCACATGATGAAGGAAAAACGTCGCGAACGTGAAGAACTTGTGGATGAAATTGTTAATAAAATCAAGTCAACAACGGAAGAAGAAGGAATATTTGGCGAGGTTTATGGACGTCCCAAACACATCTATTCGATTTACCGTAAAATGCGCGACAAGAAGAAACGTTTTGATCAAATTTATGATTTGATTGCGATCCGTTGTGTCATGGAAACACAGAGTGATGTTTATGCGATGTTGGGCTATATTCATGAGCTTTGGCGCCCCATGCCAGGGCGCTTTAAGGACTACATTGCCAACCCCAAAGTCAATGGTTACCAGTCTATCCACACCACCGTTTATGGCCCCAAGGGACCAATTGAAATTCAAATCCGTACCAAAGAGATGCATCAAGTTGCAGAATTTGGGGTAGCTGCTCACTGGGCCTACAAAAAAGGAATTACGACCAAAGTTGATCAAAAAGAATCGGCTCTTGGCATGAACTGGATTAAAGACTTAGTGGAATTGCAAGACGCGTCCAATGGTGACGCAGTTGACTTTGTGGATTCTGTTAAGGAAGATATTTTCTCAGAGCGCATTTATGTCTTCACACCGACAGGTGCCGTGCAAGAGTTACCAAAAGATTCTGGACCAATTGACTTTGCGTATGCTATTCACACGCAAGTTGGGGAAAAAGCGACAGGTGCTAAGGTTAATGGGCGCATGGTTCCTTTGACAGCTAAACTTAAAACAGGTGACGTTGTTGAAATTGTCACCAATAGCAATTCTTTCGGACCAAGTCGAGACTGGATTAACATGGTTAAGACGACCAAGGCCCGCAATAAAATTCGCCAATTCTTTAAAAACCAAGACAAGGAAATGTCGATCAATAAAGGTCGTGAAATGCTCGTGGATTTCTTTCAAGAGCAAGGCTACGTCGCTAATAAATATCTTGAGAAAAAACATATTGAAGAGATTCTGCCAAGGCTTAGTGTCAAGAGTGAGGAGTCCTTATATGCTGCGGTTGGCTTTGGCGATATTGGTCCTGTTAGTGTCTTTAATAAATTAACCGAAAAAGAACGCCGTGAAGAAGAGCGTGCCCGCGCTAAAGCTGAGGCTGAAGAGCTCATGAAAGGTGGCGAAGTCAAGGCTGAGAAGAAAGATGTTCTCAAGGTTAAGAGTGATGAAAATGGTGTCATTATTCAGGGAGCGTCTGGTTTACTCATGCGTATCGCTAAATGTTGTAACCCTGTCCCGGGTGACCCTATTGAAGGTTATATTACTAAAGGGCGAGGCGTTGCTATTCACCGTCAAGACTGTCACAATATCAAGAGCCAAGAGGGCTATGAACAGCGCTTGATTGAAGTAGAATGGGATGATGCCAATTCGCGCAAAGAATACCAAGCCGAGATTGATATTTACGCCCTTAATCGCTCTGGCATTATCAACGATGTCATTCAAGTGGTTTCAAATATCACAAAAAATATTTCCTCTTTTCATGCGCAGCCAAGTAAAGACATGAAGTTTGCTAACATACACGTGACTTTCGGCATTCCAAACGTTTCAGAACTCACCTATGTGGTGGATAAGATTAAGATTATTCCGGATGTCTACTCTGTTAAACGTACCAATGGCTAAAAGGTTCTGGGGATAGCACCTTTTAGGTTGCAGATAGAGAAAGCATTAGCTTTCGACTTTGAATTGATAGGGGATTTGTCTTTATACTTTGTTAGTGCCCCGTGCTTCATTCAAACCATGGATTTGCCAGACTGTCTCGTTTTAGATTGTTCAGTGCTATCTTTGTAGCATTTAGTGTTAGGTAAAGACATCGTAACTGCCCACTTACTTTACTGATGTTATCAATCATCCACGCACCTAATTCATTGCTGTTTTCCCTTGTGAAAGGTGACTTCAAAAGGGTTTGGCTGGAAGTGAATGACTGTGTCTTTCTTGCGAGCGTGGCAAGATAGGGTATTGTTAGGATTGGATTTTGGGGCAATAACGTTTTTTGATTGTTAGAAAGTAAATGCATTTATGAAAATTATTATTCAAAGAGTTTCAGAAGCGTCTGTGACGATAGACGAAAAAATAGTAGGTCAGATTGGCCAAGGACTGGTGCTCCTAGTCGGTGTTGGACCGGAGGATAATCAGGAAGATTTGGATTACGCGGTTCGTAAGATTGTCAACATGCGTATCTTTTCAGATGCTGATGATAAGATGAATCTGTCGGTTTGCGATGTTAAAGGAAGCATTTTGTCTATTTCACAATTCACCCTTTATGCTGATACTAAAAAGGGCAACCGTCCTGCTTTCACTGGTGCCGCTAAACCTGATAAGGCTAGTCATTTCTATGACCAGTTTAATGCAACTTTGGCAGAGCATCTCCCTGTCGAAAAAGGTGTTTTTGGAGCGGATATGAAGATTGCTTTGGTCAATGATGGTCCTGTAACCATTGTGCTAGATACTAAGAGTAGGTAGAATCATATGAGAATTGCCGTGCTAATTGTATTAGGTCTGTACTTGTTTGTTATTGCTTTCTCAACTGTTTTGAGCAGTTTGGGGGCCAAGATCATTACCAAACGCAATATGCTCTTGACGCTTTTTGGAGTGTTTGTGACCATTGCTTTTACCTACCTTTATTTCTGGCAGGACAATAGCAGTGCTATTTATGGTGTTGCTGGAGGTCTTTTTGGAATGTCAGGAATAGCCCTCAACAATGCTGCTAATATGGGACAACGTCCTAATCTCAAACCTCAATTGATTCGCCTAGTGGTTGATGTATTGATTTTAGTGGCGATGTTTTTGACGCCTTAAACACTAAGTGTCTAAATGAGAAGCTATCTGGTAATTCACTAGAAGTGCTGGTAGTGAAAAGCCAATGATGATAGCTAGTTAAAAGCGAGAAACTCACTAAGTTTTCTCGCTTTTTTTCGTTAAGCTTGGTCTAAATAAGCTTGCTACTCTAACTCTTTTAGCAAATCTTCCATATGTAAAATGGCTTCTGCAGGTAGTGGATTCTCAAGATTGTTGTGGTTAAAGTTGAGAAGGAAATCAAGGCGAGCTTGCATGCGGTCTCTGATTAATTGCTTGTAATCGTCATCGAAAGCCCTAACTGGAAACTCTGGACAATCCAAAAATTCTAGGTTAGACGTTGGTCCAAATGGTCTAAAGAGACCTTTCTTGTCGACGATTTGTTCAATAATGCCGAGGGTTGTTTCCTTGGGAATCTTGTCTCCCATGTAAGCACCAGTGTTAATGATGTAGCAATCAACTCCTGATTCAAAGAGGTTTTGGAATTTGTCATAGTCTTCTACCAAAGGATAGACGCGGAATGGATTAGCATAAGGCTCGATAATCAAACTGCTGAGGCTATCAGAAGTGTTTTCAGCACTAGAGCGCATGGTCATTAGCGTGCAGCCCATGGTTGAAGCGAGAACAGGATCATTGACTTTTACCAGTGGTGGTAAGGAATCATCTTTCATAATCCAGAAGATAGACTGGATACCATCTTGGATACGATCGACACGGTTTGGTGTTGAATAACGAGATTTGACAGTACGGCCGTTACCATTTCGAATATCCTCTGTCACTAATCGTTTACGACCGGTTTTATCCAAAGTAACGCCGCAGTTTTGAACCGTTACAAAGTAATCTTGTTCACGATGTCCTGACGGATAATCCTGTGTTTTGTCAAAGTAAGATGGCTCTAAGGCGATGGAAGAGCCGTCTTTTTCAGAGATGATAAAGGCGTCATCGTGGAGAACTTCAATATCGTATTTATCCTCATGTTTGGCATGGGTTAGAGTTGATTTTCCAGAACCAGAAAGTCCGAAAAAGGATGCGACATGGCTGTCTTGGCCGTCTTTTTTAAATATTTTCAATCCACCGTGACAAGAAACGTAATGATGTCGAGCGGCAGTTCCCCAACCTAGGGTAAGAGTGGATTTCTTAAGCTCGCCAAAGTAATGCATACCAAGAATAACTGCACAATTATGATTAGTATCAAAATAAGCCAAACCATCAGGGTAATCTGGGTGACTCCAGTCGGGATCAGAGAAAATGTAAATATCATTGTCTTCATACAAGACTGACTGATCCAAGCGTTTTTGATAATCATCATTTAAGATTTGAAAATTAATCAGCCAAGAATAGAGGTTGTTGATGTCATCCTCTGGTACCATGAGGTGAGCTCTAAGCATGAAGGCTTCGTCCAGGCCGACAACGGCATCAGCGCGGTAAAAAGTGCGGTGACGAGCATTGAAAATAGCCTCACGCACAATAGGGAGAAGCTTGGCATCTTCTTCAGGATTTTGTCCCAAAATGCGTCTAGCTTTAGCGGTCCGTCCAACAACTGCTCCGCCATTTGAGAGAAGGACCTTGGCACCTACTGGAAGTCCTAATTCGTCAGCATGAGCGACTTCCATATCAAGCACAATGGTTGTTGGTGCTTGGCTGGCTAGTGTATAAGCGTTCTCCAACGACGTAATCGTTTTGACATGATTCTCATAAAAAGCCGTTTCAATCGTTGCTTTGAGAGGGGAAAAGTAAGGAGCGCTTTTGCGCATAAGATCTTCAGCAAAGTGTTGATAAGTTACCATAAACAAATCTCCTTTTTACAGAATATGATTAGGTTCATTATATCACAAATTAAAGTAAGCGCTGTCATTTTTTCTGTAAAAAAACACAACTAAAACATAGTGTTAAAACCAAGCTTGAGTATTTGAAGACATTTGCATATAATGACAGTAAGGTTAAAAGCTAGTAGAAATACCAGAATGAGGAGTTGTATATGGCTGAGATGATTGTTGTCGCTAGTGATTCTTTTAAGGGGAGTGCCAACTCCTTAGAAGTTGCTTCCTGTATTCGTCAAGGGATTCATACCCTTTATCCTGATGATGAGGTTTTGGTTTATCCTATTGCTGACGGTGGGGAAGGAACCGTAGATGCCATTATGGCTAGTCGTGAAGGTCAGCGCATTTCGTTAACCGTTCAAGGCCCATTCGGTCAGAGTGTGGAGGCCCATTATGGTCTCATTGATAATGGAAACACAGCTATTATTGAGATGGCAGAGGCTTCTGGGCTCACTCTAGTCGCAAAAGAGGATTTGGACATTTTGCAATCTTCAACCTATGGGACTGGGGAACTTATCAAAGATGCAGTGGACAAAGGGGTATCAAACATTTATATTGGTTTGGGTGGCAGTGCAACCAATGATGGTGGTATGGGCTTGGCAGCTGCACTAGGGGTAAGATTTCTTGATGATGAGGGACAATCTCTAAAACCCATTTCTGGAAATTTATCAAAGATTCAGTCGATAGATACTAGTCAACAACTAGCTGCTATGGCTGATGTTGAGATTATCTTATTGGCTGATGTGGATAATCCTTTGTGTGGCGAAGAGGGGGCGTCCTTTGTTTATGGTGCCCAAAAAGGAGGAAATTCAGATCAATTGGAAGCGTTGGACAGAGCGCTTGATCGGTATGCGGATCTTGTGGCAGAGGTAACTGGTCGGCAGGAGAAAGATAGTCCAGGTGCCGGTGCTGCTGGAGGATTGGGATTTGGTTTGATGGCTTTTTTCAATGCTAAGGCACAAAGTGGTATCGCGACGATATTAGACTTGATAGCTATTGAAGATGTTATCGCCAAGGCTGATTTGGTGATTACTGGTGAGGGTCAGATGGACAGTCAATCAGTAAATGGTAAGGCTCCTATGGGAGTTGCCCAACTGGCTCAGAAACACCATGTGCCTACCGTAGCGATTGTCGGAGGAGCATCGACAGGGTTGGATGCGCTGTATGAAGCAGGGATTTCGGGAGTGTTTGACATTGTCCATTCTCCAATGAGCTTAGAAGACGCTATGACAAATGCACCCTCTCTCATTACCAATACCGCTAAGAATGTTATCAGTTTCTACCATAGCATAAAGAGATAAGAAAAGACTGAGATAGTTCGACTATCTCAGTTTCTTTGTACTTTAGACTCTTCGAAAATCAAAAGCAGACCTTGTTGACTTGATTTGATGGATTTAGATTCTATCTACATCGGTGTTGCCTAGCCTGCTTTTGATTGTCATTGGGTATTAACTGGCTGTTTTGAGCTTAGTTGGCTGGTCTTCTCTTGGCAAAATCCACAAATCTAAATTTATCCAATTTATGGCGGCTTTCGGTGAATTGAAATTGTTGACCATTAGTCAGAAAGACTTTGGATTTGATGGAGACGACATGATGCTCACCAGCAAGATCTAAAAGAATACTGTCCTGCTGGTTGGTCTGATCGATAGTAATCTCTTTTTCTGCTAGATCAATCATGAGGTGTAAGTGATTTTCTAAATAATCATAAATAGACTTTTCCGCAATCGAACGATCTATTTCCGGAACAAATGTGGTCAGCAAATAGTCAATGTCAAGAACAGAGGCCACGCCTTCCATCACACGTTGGCGCGTGATGCGCCAAACATGACTCTTGGGTGGAAAACCTGTTAACTCTGACAATTTCCCATCAATGATGAGTTTATCAATGGCAATGACATTAGTGGTTGTTGTCATCCCTTGTGCTTGCGCAATTTCTTGGAAACTGGTCAAGGTTGAGACAGGAAAATTAATCCGTTCATGTTTGATAATTTGTGAGCCACTGCCTTGACGTTTTTGAATGAGGCCGTGTTGTGCAAGGAGTTTCAAGGCTTTTCGAATGGTATCGCGGCTAACAGAAAATTGCTGAGCCAGATCTTCTTCAGTTGGTAAATAATCATTAACCTGATAGGTTCCTTGATTAATAGCAGCTTCTAAATTTCGGAAAACTTTCTCGTATTTTTTCATATTTTCATGTATTTTCTAAGTTGTCTATTTTTTACAGACAAGATACCTTATTTTAACAAAATTGAAGCAAAATGTCGCCAAACAACTTGCCTACAAATTTGAAATCGATTACACTTATCTTGTAAATAAATTTATCTACGCTTTACTGCAAAAAAATCTGGAGCAATCCTAGTAAACTATAAAAGGAGTTTGACTCAAATGGGAAAATTTGAATCTCAAGCTAAAGATCTCTTGACTGCCATAGGTGGTAAGGAAAACATCAAAGCTGTTACCCACTGTGCGACCCGCATGCGTTTTGTTTTGAATGATGACAGCAAAGCGAATGTTGCTGAAATTGAAAAGATTTCAGCTGTTAAAGGTACCTTTACTAATGCTGGACAATTCCAAGTGATTATCGGTAACGATGTGCCTATTTTCTATAATGACTTTACAGCCGTTTCAGGTGTTGAAGGGGTTTCTAAGGAAGCAGCTAAATCTGCCGCTAAAAGTAATCAAAATCCTGTCCAACGCGTCATGACGATGTTGGCTGAGATTTTCACTCCAATCATTCCAGCGATTATCGTTGGTGGTTTGATTCTCGGTTTCCGTAATGTCTTAGAATCTGTGGGGATGCCATGGCTAGGACAACAAATCGCAGATGGTGCCAAAGTTTTTGATGCTGATGGCAATCCTGTCTGGAACACTATAACAATGGTGTCACCATTCTGGAATGGTGTCAATCATTTCCTTTGGTTACCAGGTGAAGCGATTTTCCACTTCTTACCAGTAGGAATTACATGGTCTGTTTCTCGTAAAATGGGAACCACTCAAATCCTTGGTATCGTTCTTGGTATCTGTTTGGTTTCACCACAGTTGCTCAATGCCTATGCCGTAGCTGGCACACCAGCAGCTGAAATAGCTAAAGATTGGGTGTGGGATTTTGGTGCTTTCACCATCAACCGTATCGGTTACCAAGCGCAGGTTATTCCAGCCCTTCTAGCAGGACTTAGTTTGTCCTACCTTGAGATTTTCTGGCGCAAACGTATTCCAGAAATGGTGTCGATGATCTTTGTCCCATTTCTATCATTACTTCCAGCCCTAATCTTGGCTCACACTGTTTTGGGGCCACTTGGTTGGACCATCGGTAAAGGCATTTCATTTGTCGTCTTGGCTGGATTGACAGGACCTGTGAAATGGCTATTTGGTGCTATCTTTGGTGCCCTTTATGCGCCACTTGTTATCACTGGTCTCCACCATATGACTAATGCTATTGATACGCAACTGATTGCAGATACAGCTTCTAAAACAACTGGTCTATGGCCAATGATTGCTTTGTCAAATATGGCGCAAGGTTCAGCTGTATTAGCTTATTTCTTCATGAATCGCAAAAACGAGCGTGAAGCTGAAATCTCACTGCCGGCTGCTATCTCAGCCTATCTTGGTGTTACCGAACCAGCTCTTTTCGGTGTCAATGTTAAATACGTGTACCCATTTGTAGCCGGTATGATTGGTTCTGGTATTGCAGGGCTTTTATCAACGACTATGAATGTTCAAGCCAACGCTATCGGTGTTGGTGGTATTCCAGGCTTCCTTGCCATCAATGTTAAATACATGGTCCCATTCTTCATTTGTATGGCAGTTGCTCTTGTTGTACCGTTTGTCTTAACCATTGTTTTCCGTAAAGCTAAGATTTTAACAAAAGCTGAGGATGAAAAATTAGCCTCACAAGCGGCTCTTGCTAGTGCAGAGGATGAAACACCAGCAGCTACAACTGCTACGACAACATCAGCAGTAGGAACAGTTTCTTCAATCCATAGCCCACTTGCTGGTGAAGCAAAACCACTTTCGGAAGCTGTTGACCCAGTCTTTGCTCAAGGTGTTATGGGACAAGGGGTTCTTATTGAACCATCTGAGGGTGAGTTAGTGTCACCTGCAGCGGGGACGATTTCTGTTCTTTTCCCATCAAAACATGCTGTTGGACTTGTAACCGATGAAGGTGTGGAAATGCTTATGCACATCGGTATGGACACCGTAAACCTTGACGGAAAAGGGTTCACAGCCCATGTTGCCCAAGGGGATAAAGTGGCTGTTGGCGATCCCTTGATTTCATTTGATATAGCAGCTATTAAAGCAGCGGGGTATCCAGTTGAGACACCAGTTATTGTAACAAATCATAGCGATTATCAAATTGACATTTTGGGCAATTTACCTCGTCAGATGACGCGTGGAGAGGATCTTTTGACTGCAAAGAAACAATAACAGAATAAAGAGGAAGCATGATTTCACAAAAAGAATGGCATAAGCTAATGGATCAAAAATTGTACAACCCTTATAAGGTTGGTGGTGATTCATGGCAAAACGTTCATCAAGCACAGAAAACGTTTAATGAGTCTGAGTTTTGGCACGATGATTCTGCCTTAAAAGCTCTTCGCCTTTGCTTTGCAGAAGCCCCTGAGGATATGGTACTAACGCCTCCAGTTTATTTTGATCATGGTAATCGGATTCGATTTGGAAAGCATTTTTATGCGAATACAGGTTTGACTATTTTAGATGAGCATCATGTCACTTTTGGAGACAATGTATTTTTAGCGCCACATGTCAGTATTTATACGGCCGGACATCCCATAGACGCTTTTGTCCGCAATACCGAGTTAGAATATGCAAAACCAGTAACGTTAGGGTCAAATATTTGGGTCGGGGGAAATGTGGTGATCAATCCAGGTGTGACGATTGGAGATAATGTTGTTATTGGTTCAGGTTCTGTTGTGACCAAAGATATTCCAAGCAATGTTGTAGCTGCAGGGAATCCTTGCCGTGTGATACGCTCGATTACGGATGCAGATAGAGACTACTGGCATAAACAGTATCAAGACTATCTTAAAGACCAGTGATGCTTATGAGAAGCATGGATGTGTGAGTTTTAGAAAGGACTTATATGGCAATCGACAAACGTAAGGTTGTTTATCAAATTTACCCAAAATCATTTAAAGACACCACAGGTAGTGGTACTGGTGACCTCAATGGGGTGACTGAAAACTTACCTTATCTGAACGAATTGGGGATTGATATGATCTGGCTCAATCCTTTTTACCCAAGCCCCCAACGTGATAATGGCTATGATGTGGCTGACTACACCGCTGTCAATCCAGATTTTGGCACGATGGCAGACTTTGAAGCTATGGTGGCGCGTGGTAAAGAGTTGGGTATTGATTTTATGTTGGATATGGTGTTAAACCACTGTTCAACGGAACATGAATGGTTCCAGAAAGCTCTAGCTGGTGATCCCTATTACCAAGATTTCTTTATCTTGCGTGATGAGCCGACTGACTGGGTTTCTAAGTTCGGTGGCAATGCTTGGGCACCGTTTGGTGATACTGGAAAATACTATCTCCACCTCTTTGATGTGACACAAGCTGACCTAAACTGGCGCAATCCCAATGTCCGTGAAGAACTCTTTAAAGTGGTTAAATTCTGGCAAAACAAAGGGGTTAAAGGTTTTCGTTTCGATGTGATTAATTTGATTGGTAAGGATGAGGTTCTTGAAGACTGTCCTATCAATGATGGAAAACCAGCTTATACTGACCGCCCTATTACGCATGATTACCTTCATGAACTCAACCAAGCTAGCTTTGGACAGGATGATTCTTTCATGACCGTTGGGGAAATGTCAGCGACAACCGTTGAAAACTGCATCCTGTACACCGCTCCAGATCGCGAAGAATTGTCAATGGCCTTTAACTTCCATCACTTAAAAGTAGATTACCAAGATGGGCAAAAATGGACTATTATGGATTTTGACTTTGTCGCACTTCGTGATCTCTTTCATTCATGGGGTGAGGGCATGAGCCAAGGCAACGGCTGGAATGCTCTGTTCTACAACAACCATGACCAACCACGTGCCCTTAATCGTTTTGTGGACATTAAGCGTTTCCGCAATGAAGGTGCAACCATGCTGGCAGCTTCTATTCACCTATCACGCGGGACACCGTACATCTACATGGGTGAAGAAATCGGGATGATTGATCCAGATTTTGAGTCAATGGCTGATTATGTGGATGTTGAGAGTCTCAATGCCTATCAAATTATGCTAGATGAGGGTAAGACACCAGAAGAAGCTTTCGCGATTATCAAAGCCAAGTCGCGTGATAATTCTCGCACACCGATGCAATGGGATGCCAGTGATAATGCTGGATTCACCACAGATACACCATGGCTCAAGGCAGGCAAATCTTACGAAACGATTAATGTGGCTAATGAAAAAAACGGTGTTATCTTCAAGTTTTATCAAGATCTTATCCGACTTCGTAAAGACATGCCGATTATTTCCGAAGGGGATTATAAGGCAGCCTATCAAGATAGCGAGTCTGTTTACGCCTTTGAGCGTGAGTTAGACGGTCAAAAACTACTTGTCCTTAACAACTTCTACGACAAGGAGGTTGAATTAGACCTGTCAGCTGATTACCAAAATGCTCAAGTCCTAATCAGCAACTATGATACTGAAACGATCGGTGAAACCGTAACCCTAAAACCCTACCAAACGATTGCGATATTGGCAAACTAGAGCTATCGATTTTGTTCAAGAAGGGATAGACCCCAGCTCAGATTGGAGAAAAATATCCAAAATGGACTTTTTCTTCAATCTTTTTTCTTTGCAACTAAAAATAAAAGGTTCCCCGAAATGTTGAAAGAAGAGTGTTTCTAAAAATTTATACTCTTCGAAAATCAAAATCAGACGTTGTTGACTTGATTCGATAAACTTCAGTTCTATCTGCATTGGCGTCGCATAATCTGCTTTTGCTTTTCATTGAGTGTTAATTATTATTTATCCTCTTGGAAAAATTCTCAAATGCCCAAATTTTTAGGGGTGGTTGACATTTAAGGCTGAGACAGAACTCAGTCTTGTGCTTTCTTGTGGCTCTTTATCAGACGCAGTGATTAAGTGGCTGATAATTCGCAGACGATATTAGCTTGTATAGCTCTGGGGCAGTGGACAGCAAAATAAAGCTCTTAGAGTAGGAGTAAGTTCTTCATTATAATCAAAGATAAGATAGACCTCTGCTAAAATAAAGTATCTATGAAACTCTTTTAAGCTTTGTAGATGACAAAGATAGTTTAATCGATTATCTTAGTTTGAAATGTTCTGCTGTTTTTTGTTCTATTGCCCTTGTCAAGTCTTGGGTAATTAAGGTATAATCTTTTTGTGAAAATAGTTACAATTTTATGAAGAGGTTTTTTATGGAAACAGATTATCAACAACAGCATCCTGAAAAGTTTGCTACATTTATTAAACGTCAACGGATTGTTTTTCTCATTTCCTTCTTTGGTTACGTCTGTGCCTATTTAGTACGCAATAATTTTAAATTGATGTCTAATAGCATAATGATTAATAATGGGTGGGACAAGGCTGATATTGCCACACTTCTGTCTTGTCTAACTGTCTCCTATGGGCTTGCTAAATTTTTCATGGGTGCCTTAGGAGATAAGGTCAGTTTACGTAAACTTTTTGCTGTTTGTTTAGGAAGCAGTGCCTTAATCTGTATTATCATTGGCTTTTTCAACACGTCCATGCTAACACTTGGTGTCCTTTTAATCCTCTGCGGTATTGTTCAAGGCGCTTTAGCACCTGCTTCACAGGCTATGATTGCTAATTTCTTCCCTAATAAAACGCGGGGAGGAGCTATTGCAGGGTGGAACATTTCTCAAAATGCAGGATCTGCTCTCCTACCAATGATGCTTGCCTTTCTAACGAGTGCTGGCTTTATCACGCCTGAAACCGGTAACATCTATATGGCCTTTTTAGTACCCGGCGTACTAGTCTTAGGGTTTGCCCTGATTTGTTGGAAACTGGGAGGTGACAATCCTGAGTCAGAAGGTCTTGATTCCTTGCGAACCATGTATGGTGATGCTGGTGAATCAAATGTGGCGACTGAGGAAGAGAAAAATTCACTCTCTTACGGTCAGTTAATTTGGAAATACGTTTTTTGTAACCCTGCCCTACTTTTGGTTGCTGCAGTCAATGTTGCCCTCTACTTTATTCGTTTTGGGATTGAAGACTGGATGCCTATTTATCTCAGTGAAGTTGCTAATTTACCAACAGAACAAGCCCAAATTGTCATATCCATTTTAGAATGGGTAGCCATCCCAGGTTCGCTTGTATTTGCTTGGTTAGCGATCAAATATCCTAATAAAATGGCGAAAATAGGAGCTATCGGTCTCTTTTCAATGACTGGTTTTGTCATTGTTTATGAACAAATGACTGCCGGTGGTCAACCCAATTACCCATTACTCCTAATCATTTCAGGGATTCTTGGCGCTTTGATCTACGGACCTCAGCTGATTGTCAATATCTTAACCATCGATTTTGTTCCTCTAAATGTTGCGGGTACTGCCATCGGTTTTGTCGGTGTTACAGCCTACCTTATTGGAAATATGGGAGCTAACTGGCTCATGCCCATTCTAGCAGATAGCTTTGGTTGGTTCTGGTCTTATATCGTTATCGCTGCTTTATCAACCTTCTCTGCTGTAGGTTACCTCATTTTGTCAAAACGTGAAGAAGAAATCATTAAAGAATAACCCCCAACATCCCAAATAGGGCAAAGTTTTTGGAAAATAATGCATCAAATCTTTACCCTACCATACAGCCTAATTTTCCTCGTCATCTGACCAATCAACAACACAGCTCCTAGAAATACTTATTTAAGTGTTTCTAGGAGTTTTTAGTTTTTGCTGAAAGAGTTGCGATGCACTATTATATGAGCTTAGCTCCAACAGTTACTTGCAAAAATGATTAAGGAAAGAATGTCTAGGATACACGACTGTTTGTGCCAAAAATCTTCTATCCTTATTTTTTGAAAAATGATGAACGATTAATTTGTGAATAACACTTAGAACTTAGAGAAGAAATTCAATTCTCTTGAAGTGGCTGAGTCACTGATGAAAAAATGGTATAATATAAACTGAGAAAAAGGCTAGAGGAGTGGATTTTGGCAGAAAGTTTAATCAAATCAAAACAGCGTGTACAACAACATGGAGAAGTTTTCACCCCTTCCTGGATGGTTCAGAAAATGTTGGATACTCCAGGTGTTAAAGAAGCTTGTGACGATATTTACGCTACTTTTTTAGAACCGGCTGCTGGAGATGGTAATTTTCTGTTAGCTATTTTAGAAAGAAAGCTCAGCGCTGTGATTGAGCAATACGACAAAAAATATTGGAAAGCCAAGTCTTTGATAGCACTGACTTCTATTTATGGCATTGAATTTCTTGAGGATAATTTAGAATTAGCGAGAGCTAAGATGTTCCTAAAGTATCTTGACTGGTTTGAGAAACATCTAGGGATTCATTTAAGCAGTAAAGATGATGTTTATCAGTCAGCAAATTACCTTATTCATAAAAATATTATCAGAGGGAATACCTTGACTAAAAAACACCCGATGACAGGTGCCCCATTAAAGTTCAGTGAATGGCATTTTAAAAATAAACAGACGACAGTGGTTGAAAAGATTGATTTTTTCTTTGCTGATTTATTTGATGAGGCTGTTAATCAGGAAGATTATATTGTGGAAGGTCAGCTAAGTTTATTTGATCTTGATGGTGACGGTACAGATGATCTCACAGTAGAGATGGAAAAAGAAGTGACATCTATCGCCATTCAAAAAGTTTACAAATTAGGAGATTAGGGTTATGGAATCAAATTTTGAATTTTTGAAATTAGATTACGATACAACAGAGCTATTTCTAACGGCTAATACTGCTGAAAAAAACTATACTCAAGAAGATTATGAGGGAGCTTTGACGAAGGCTCGCAAGTTAGCAGAAGCTCTTTCTCGAATGGTAGCGGATCAAGAATATATAGAGATTGACGAACGGGCGACCTTTCATAAGGTTCTTCAAACGGTAAAATATACGATTGATGATACCAAGGTTGTAGATTGCTTTTTTGCCATTAAAGATTTAGGAAATGACTCAGCTCATAATATTAACCCTCGATATGCTACAAAGGATAATGCTTTAAAAGCCTTAAAGCAGCTATTTTTTATCCTGGTGTGGTACATGCGAAAATACGTTGATCCTGAAATAAAGTCCTATCTTTATCAACGCTTTTTAGAACCTCAAGCTCAAGCCTTGTACCATGCGACAGAACGAAAGTTTATCTATGTTCAAACGGTCAACAATGACAGTGGCCTATTTCCAGCCTACGAAGGCACGCAAAAAATTGGGGAAGGCTCAGTAGCAGAAGATGATCTTGAAGCTGACTGGACAGCTAATAGTGATTTTTTAAGAACGGTTGCTCCAAAACGAATTAAGCAATACATGACAACCGCTGGACTCAAATTTGAGTTGGGATGGGTGGAGTTGGCTTATCGAAAAGCCAACAAAACTTGGTTTCATGATTATGATGTGCACAATATTCTTAAACGATCCGGTATCAAACAATCAGATGTTTTAGAAGGAAATGAGTGGTATCAAACGGATCTCGAAACTGCCAAAAGTGCTATAAAAGCAGTCAAGGAAGGACGAGAGTATCTTCACAGTTTGGCAGAATTGGATAAAGAAGAAGAGATTATCCTACGTCCTGAGCAGTTAGCTGCCGTTAAACAGACAGAAAAAACCTTTAAAAAGCACCAGCGGATGTTATGGAATGCCAAAATGAGATTTGGTAAAACCTTGACAGCTCTACAATTGATCAAAAATCAAGGGTTTCAAAAAGTCTTGATTATGACCCATAGACCAGTAGTAAAAGATTCCTGGTTTAAAGATTTTCAAAAAATGAAGATGTCTGATGCAAGGTATGAGTATGGCTCGGATTCTCAAGGGGCTTCATTGGCATCGCTCAAGACGGCTGACAGACCATTTTTATACTTTGCTTCCATTCAAAAACTTCGTTATAATAACGGACAAACCAATTTAAAAGACTTTTCAGAAGTTGACTGGGATTTGATCATCGTCGATGAAGCTCATGAAGGAACACAGACGGAGTTGAGTGACCGCGTTATGTCTCAGTTGATTAATGACAAGACCAAGATTTTGGAATTGTCAGGAACACCGTTTAATCTCTTAGACCAATTTGAAGATGAGCAAGTCTACACATGGGATTACACCATGGAGCAACACGCTAAAACGGAGTGGAAATACAAGCACCCTAACGAAACCAATCCCTATGAAAAATTACCGCAAGTCAATATGTTTACCTTTGACATGCGACACAAAGAAAAATTCTCAGACGAGTCGAGGTCCTTTAATTTTAGAGAATTTTTCAAGGTAAATGAAGCTGGTGAACTCGTTTATCAACAAGATGTCAATGCCTTTTTGGATAACATCACTAATTACGATAGTGAAAACCATTATCCTTTTTCAACACAAGAATACCGTAACGAACTGAGACATACGCTGTGGCTCATGCCTGGTGTCAAAGAAGCCAATGCTTTTGAAAAATTGTTAAAACAACATGCCATTTTTGGTCAAGAATATAAGATTGTGAATGTTGTTAAAGATTCGAAAAGTGATGATGGCATTGCTAGTCAAGCGGATATAGACATGGTTAGGAATGCTATTTCAGATGATCCGTCACAAACAAAAACCATCACCCTAACGGTTCGAAAGTTAACAACAGGTGTTAATATTCCTGAGTGGACGGCGGTACTCTTTTTATCAAATACGAACAGTGCCATGAATTATCTTCAAGCAGCCTTTCGTGCGCAAACCCCTTTCTCTCATGAGAAATTAGGACGCAAAGAGAACTGTTATATCTTTGATTTTGCACCGGACCGAGCCTTGTCAGTAATGGCAGAAAGTGCGCAAATCAACTCCGGTGTTGGTAAGAAGAATACGCAAGAGCAAAAGGATGCGATGACGCGTCTGTTAAACTTCATGCCTATTCTAGGGGCTTCTGGTAACGAGATGAAGCCTTACAATGTTGATAAGCTCCTAACGCAACTCAAAAAAGTTTATGCAGAAAAAGCGGTTAGATCTGGCTTTGAAGACGATAGTCTTTACAATGATAGTTTATTGACACTTGAGTCAGATGAGGTTGAAAAATTCAAAGATTTGAATGCGATTGTTGGCTCTACTTCTAAGGCTGAGGTCAAAAAAATTGTCGTCAATGAAAATGGTCTAACAGATGAGGAATATGAAAAAGGTGAGCGAGCTAAGAAGAAAAAGAAAAAAGAGCGAACTAAAGAAGAGCAAGAACTAATTGATAAGATTAGTGAGGCTAAAAAGCAACGCAAGGCGATGATTTCTATTTTACGAGGCGTATCAATCCGTATTCCAATGATGATTTACGGAATGGCTATGGATATTAGCACAGATATTACGATTAACGATTTTATCAAAGCAGTTGATGATCAGTCATGGAAAGAGTTTATGCCTAAAGGCTTCACCAAAGGGATGTTTAAAGACATCACTAAATACTATGATGCCGAAGTCTTTGTAGAAGCCGGTCGTATTATTCGTCAAAAAGCTAAATCTTTTGACAGCTTAGACTTTATTGATCGTGCCGAAGCCATAGCAGACCTTTTTGGAACCTTTAAAAATCCAGATAAGGAGACTGTTTTAACGCCTTGGCGTGTGGTTAATATGCAGTTATCAAAAGGTATCGGTGGGCTTAATTTCTTTGATGATGACTTTACATCCACAACAAATGGTGCCACCTCAAATCTTCATTGGGTAGAGCGGGATGCTACGGATGAGGTCTATAAAGACGATACGCATCTATTAGAAATTAACTCAAAAACGGGTCTATACCCCCTTCATGCAGCCATGAGTCTCTATTATAAGAAATTGATTGATAATCAGGATTATCATTTCGAAGCCGATAACGTTTATCGTGAGATTCTGGAAAAAAATATCTATGCCATCGCCAAAACACCGATGGCAAAGACGATTACCGAGCGAACATTGGCAGGTTATCGAAATTACAAGACCAATGTGACCTATATTGAAAACCTAACCGATACCCTAAAAACAGACATCGAAAAAGGTAAAAAGCTAGTTGAGGAGGCATTTAAAGACGTGAAATTTGATGTAGTGATAGGAAATCCTCCTTATCAAGAAGCGGCGAAGGGAACATCTACTAGCGATGATCCAATCTATCATTCTTTTATGGAATTGTCCTATGAGTTAGCAGATAAAGTAGTGTTAATCACACCAGCAAGATTTTTATTTAATGCAGGTAAGACTCCGAAATCATGGAATAAGAAGATGCTAGAAGATGAGCATCTTAAAGTAATTTATTTTACGCAAAAGTCAGACCAAGTATTCCCTAATACCGATATTAAAGGTGGTGTAGTAGTTACATACCATGATGGAAACGAAAAATTTGGAGCTATTGGTACGTTTACTTCCCATGAGGAATTGAGTAAAGCTTTAAAACTAGTTGAGAATAAATCAACGTTTGTGTCAATTACAGAAATAATTTACACTCAAACAAAATTTAACCTCGAAAAATTATATGAAGATTATCCTGAGTATAGAAAAATTATTGGAAGTAAAGGAAAAGATAAACGGTTAAGGAAACCTATTTTAGGTCGTCTGGATGTCTTCTCAGAAAAGGAACTTCCCGATAGTTATAAAATACTAGGTCGTTTGAATAATGAACGTGTTTACCGTTATATTCCTAGAAAGTATATAGCAGAACATGAGAACTTAATGAAATACAAAGTTATTGTGCCAGCTGCTAATGGCAGTGGGGCGATTGGCGAAGTCCTATCGACCCCCGTTATCGGGTACCCCGTTATCGGGTACACAGATACTTTCATTTCCTTTGGAGCATTTGATACAGAGAAAGAAGCACAAGCGTGTTTAAGATATATAAAAGGTAGATTTGCTCGTGGTATGCTGGGTATCTTAAAAATTACTCAAGATAATACTGCTGAAAAATGGGAGAAAGTACCTCTTTGGAATTTTTCTGATAATTCTATTATTGATTGGACAAAATCAACTGATGAGATTGACCAACAGTTATATGACTATTATGAATTTGATGATGAATTAAGAATGTTCTTTACAGAGAAAATTCAGAAGATGGATTAGAATTTGTAATTTTTCAAAATTTCACATCAAACTCTGACATTGACTGGTCACAGTCAGTGGCGGAGATTGACGTGCAGCTTTACCGAAAATATGGACTTTCTCAGGAAGAAATTGCCTTTATTGAGAGCAAGGTCAAAGCGATGGTGTAAGTGATGCTCTTCGAAAATCAAATTCAGACCGTGTTGCCTTGGTTTTATGAGTGTCGGTTATGTCTGCGTCTATGCCGTCTAGTATAAGTTGATTTTCGTTGGGGATCGTGGGGCAAGTTAGTATGGAAAGATAGATTATTAGTATATGGATAATAAAAGTAACAATAAATTTAAATTATGGTCCGATCGACTGTTAGATTTATCAAAACGAAATAGTTTACTTTCGTATAGAGAGAAAAAAGTAGGCTCAGTAATCATTGATAGGATATCTTCAGATTCGGAGAATTATGATGAGTTCTATTCACTTTACAACTCCTTTCAAGATGAGACATTCAAACTGCATTTTGCTTCTTCAAATGAAGCATCGGAAAATCAGAGAATTCTTATAAAAAAAGAGCTTACGTCACTTGAAAAAATTCGAAAAACGGATGATTCTCAATTCGAAGAATATGGCTTTCATATCACCTATCTTGTATTTGGTAGTTTAATTTGGAATGAATTTGAGTCAGACGAACTTTTAAGGACTCCTCTTGTTTTGTTACCGGTAAAAGTCGAAACGCAATTACGGAATTTGTCTTATACTGTCACTTCTAGAGACGATGACAGTATACAATTGAATCCTGTTATCTTAAAAGTATTAAAAGATCAATTTGACATTGAAATTGATGAGGAGATTGCTGATAAAAGTCTATCAACGATACTTGAAGAAATAGGGGAAAAAATTCATGGTAGGGATTGGTTTATTCAATATGAAATTATCTTAGATAATTTCAATTATCAAAACTTCGTCATTTATAAAGATATTGAGAAAAATGAAGAAAAATTTTCTGAGAACAAATTTGTAAAGTTACTACTAAATAACGGAACAAATTCTGAAGAAATGAGACAAAATTTTCTAAAAGAAATAAGTCTTGACGGTGTAGATTCTGAACAAAATTTACAGATTTTAGATGCTGATTCTAGTCAAATGGAAGCTATCTTAAGAGCACAAAGAGGGGATAGTTTTGTTTTGCAAGGACCTCCAGGAACAGGAAAAAGTCAGACTATCACTAATATAATCGCACAGTCATTAGGACTTGGAAAAAAAGTTCTATTCGTATCTGAAAAACAGGCTGCTTTGAATGTCGTTTACAATAAGTTAAAGAGTCACGGCCTTGCGCCCTTTATTCTTACCTTACATAATGCTAAAAAAAGTAAAACTACAATGAATAAGCAGTTAGGGGATAGTGTATTCTTGTTTAAAGACTTGAAATCAGTGAACAGGAACATATATTCTGAACTTGATAACATAAAGAGCGATTTATTAGATAAGACTTCTACTTTACACGATATTATTCCAGGAATTGAAACCTCTTTTTTCGATGTTCAAAGCCATTTATCAGAATTTTTAGATGTTGAGACATTAGTTTTTGATATTCCCAAAGAATTACTTAATAAGCCGATAACCTCTGCAGCAGAACTATTCTCAGAAATTTATCAATTTTCAATAGCCTGTATCGATGGCTCGCAGCATTTTTTGCATTCTTCGTGGCAGCATTTAAAGGATAATTTGAGTTTAAGCGATAGAGATCATTTAAATGTATCTATAAATAATTTGAATGGTGTGAATGATGCGTTAGAAGATACTATACAAATTATTCAAATCGAAAAAATAAAAAATCTGAAAAACAAAGAGATTAAAGAGTTTTATGTTAAATTATTAGATCTAAAGAGTAAAATGCCGGATGAGATGGCACAAGAAGTTCTTGATAGTGATTTTATTCAATTATTTGAGGTTTATGAGAGTTACCAAAAATCAGACTCTGAGTTTTCAGAACTTAGTAATCAAAAAAAATTGTTAATCCAAGACAATGATGATCTTCGTCATCAAATTTTGAACGACTTCGACGAAGCTATCTTTCAAATGTCAAATTTTGAAACCATAAATAAACGATTGAAGTTTGAATACTCGTCCAAGTTAAAACGAATCTTCAGTAAAGAATATAAAGCTATTGAAAAAGAATTTAAGCCACTTTCATCTACTTACCAAGTAGACTACGAAAGAATAGTATCCGTAGTTGACAAAATGGTTAACTATAATAAAAATAAAAAAGCTATTTCAATAATGCTACAGCAGTTGGATATGATTAATTCACAATTATCAAAACTTGAGACAAAATTGTCATCAATATTAGTTGGGGATTACCATGATAGTATTGGAATTGTTTCATGGCTAAGACAATTTGATTTATTAAAACATACTTTCAACGAGGTTCCTATTTCCTTTATTGCGGATATAATCTTTTTAAACAATAACGATTTTAAACAGTATGTGGATAGCCTAGAAAAATATTGCTCAGCTATTGAAAAACATGATTATCTAGCCGAAACGGTAGAAAAATACTTTAATATTCCTGATGGTAATTGGTATATCTTAAGTAAATTTATTAATACAATTGATTTTGATGAATATGAAGACTATATAAATTACTCTGTCTTGAAAAATAAGTTAATACGTAATTACCATTTAGAAGATTTCGTCGAAAAAATTGAATCTAAAAATTTTTCAAACGAAGAAGTGTTTAATGTTTTTAGAAAAAGATTTTACACTGCACAACTGGATGCTCTTTCCTATAATAATGAAATCCTGCAAAAAAATAGAAGTTTAAAAGATAATGAAGTAAAACGATTTAAAGAATTAGATCAGTCATATATAAAATTCTCATCTAATGATATTTACAATAGCTTGTGCCAGAGATTGCCAGATATAAATAGATTAGAAAATAATGTAGAGAAGAAAATTCTTATCAAAGAATTAAAGAAAAAGACAAAATTCCTACCAGTAAGAAAACTATTTGAGAAACTCCCTAATTTAATACCTGCCTATAAACCATGTATTATGATGTCACCTTTGACAGTTTCAAGCTATTTCTCATCAAATGATAGTTGGGATTTTGATTTAGTTATTTTTGATGAAGCGTCTCAGGTTAAAACAGAATATGCTGTTGGATCGATTGGAAGAGCAAAACAAATAATAATATCAGGAGACAGCAAGCAAATGCCACCGACATCATTTTTTGGAGTTTCAGAAGTGGTGGAAGAAGTAATTGAAGATGATGATACGAGCGATTTAGAGTCTATTTTGGATGAGCTAAGTGTTAGTTTACCTCAAATACATTTGGAGTGGCATTACAGAAGTAGTGACGAATCACTTATAGCATTTTCTAATGAGAAATTTTATAGTAATAGGCTCTTAACATTTCCTTCGGAGACTATCTCTAAACATAGCAATATTAAACATACTTATGTTGATGATGCGGTGTGGGAGAATACCCAAGGAAATAAAAAAGAGGCTCGTCAAATTGTGCAATTAGTCATTGAATATTTTAAAAATTATCCTGATAGCTCAATTGGAGTGGTTGCATTTGGGATAAGTCAATCAAGGGCAATTGAAAGTGAAATTGAGCGCTATAGAAAAGAACACCCAGAGGTAGATAACTATTTTGACGAAAACAAAAAAGAACCTTTCTTCATTAAAAATTTAGAAAATGTACAAGGAGACGAAAGAGACATCATTATCTTGAGTGTTGGATATGGAAAGCAAGAGAACGGTAAACTCTATATGAATTTTGGTCCTCTTACAAAAACAGGGGGAGAACGAAGATTAAACGTTGCTATTTCTCGTTCTAGAAAAATCATGCACGTTGTTTCATCAATTTATGGAAATGATATTAAAACTGAGGGATCGGCAAATCAGAATAGGATACTTTTTAGAGATTTTCTTTTATATGCGCAGGATGGCTCTCTAGCACAAACCGATCAAAAAATAGATGATATTGTATTTGATACTAAACTAGAACAAAGTATTTATAACTTTTTAATTGATGAAGGATATCAGGTTAAAACTAAAATTGGTACTTCTGGTTTTAAGATAGATTTAGCTGTTGTGAATCCAAATAATCCAGGAAAATATATACTAGCTATTGAATGTGATGGAAGCAACTATGCTTCTGCGAGAACGGTTAGAGATAGAGAACGGTTACGACAAGATATCTTAGAAAATAAAGGATGGAATTACTATAGAATTTGGTCGACTAACTGGGTTTATGATTATGCTAATGAAAAATCAAAATTAAAAGGACATATTGAAAAGTTATTAGAGCTTGAGCGAAATCCTGATACATCAAGAGTCGTTGAAGAAAAAAATGATACGGATTTTAGCCAGGTTTCAAAATGCGAAAGCTATAATGGATATGCAACTGCAGTACCAGTATATGATGGCTATACGCCTTATGACTTTGATACGACTGAAAATATAGTGACATTAGCTGAAATCATGTTAGCTGCTGGACATCTTTTTGTCGATGATGAAATAAAAAATTGGATGAGATACGTTAATGAAAACACCTTTAATAAAAAACGATTAACAACGGGGTATCAGGAAGTCTATTTAAAAGCTGTTGATTTACTTGAAAAAATTGGTGCAATTGATTTAAAGGGCTTTAAATTGGGACGTATTAATAAAATTGATGATGAGGAATAAAACAACTTTCTGTGAATCAGATTTTGTCTTGTATTAGAGCTTCTTAAATAGTCTATCTTCATTTTTTTATCATAATTTTATTGTTTTTAACATCCATTTATACTTTTTTCTGTTAGAATAGTTTTTAGCAATCGCTTGCTAGTAAGTGATTGACGTAAAAAAGGAGACGCATATGACACGTTTACAAGATGACTTTTTTGAAGCCGTTAATGGTGAATGGGAAAAAACAGCTGTTATCCCTGAGGACAAACCTCGTACAGGTGGTTTCTCAGATTTGGCTGATGAGATTGAAGACCTCATGTTAGAAACGACTGATGAGTGGCTAGCAGGAAACAATCTTCCAGACGATGCTATTTTGGCTAATTTTGTTAAATTCCACAAATTAGTGGCTGACTACGATGCGCGTGAAGCAGCAGGAACAGAACCTGTTCAAGCGCTCATTGAGGAGTATCACGGCTTAACTTCGTTTGCGGAGTTTGCCAAACAAATGGGTACCTACGAGATGGAAGGCAAACCCAATCTCTTGCCATTTGGTGTAGCCCCAGACTTCATGGATGCCCAAACCAATGCTCTTTGGGCACAAGCGCCAAGTCTTATCTTACCAGATACAACCTACTACACTGAAGGTAATGAAAAAGGCAAAGAGTTGTTAGCCCTATGGCGCCAATCACAAGAAGCTTTGCTACCTAAATTTGGCTTCTCAGCTGATGCCATCAAAGATATGCTCGACAAGATGCTTGATTTGGATGCCAAATTAGCCAAGTATGTTCTTTCAAGCGAGGAGTCAGCTGAGTATGTGAAACTCTATCATCCTTATGACTGGGAGGAGTTCACTAAATTAGCTCCAGAATTGCCTTTAGATAAGATCTTTACAGAGATTCTTGGTCAAGTTCCAGATAAGGTTATCGTACCAGAAGAGCGTTTCTGGACCGAATTTGCTGCGACGTATTATTCTGAAGAAAATTGGGAATGGCTCAAGGCAGAGTTGGTGTATAGCGCAGCTAACGCCTTCAATTCTTACTTAACCGATGAGATTCGTGTGCTTTCAGGTGTTTACAGTCGTGCTTTGTCAGGGACTCCACAAGCAATGGATAAGAAAAAAGCCGCTTACTATCTCGCTCAAGGATCATTCAACCAAGCCTTAGGACTTTGGTATGCTGGAGAGAAATTCTCACCAGAAGCTAAAGCAGATGTGGAAGCTAAAGTGGCAACCATGATTGATGTTTACAAAGATCGTTTATCCAACAACACTTGGTTGCAAAAAGAAACCATTGATAAGGCTATTACCAAGTTAAACGTCATTACGCCACACATCGGTTATCCAGAAAAATTACCAGAAACCTATGCTAAAAAAGTGATTGATGAAAACCTATCATTAGTGGAAAATGCTGAGAACTTGGCGAAAATTTCAATCGCACATTCTTGGAGTAAGTGGAATAAGCCTGTTGACCGCGACGAATGGCACATGCCAGCTCACATGGTGAATGCCTACTACGATCCACAACAGAACCAAATTGTCTTTCCAGCAGCCATTTTACAAGCGCCGTTTTATAGCTTAGAGCAATCCTCATCAGCTAACTATGGAGGGATTGGAGCGGTTATCGCTCACGAAATTTCACACGCTTTTGATACCAATGGTGCTTCCTTTGATGAACACGGTAGTCTCAACAATTGGTGGACTGAAGAAGATTATGCAGCCTTTAAAGAGCGTACGGATAAAGTCGTTGAGCAGTTTGATGGCATTGATTTCGCTGGTGGTAAGACCAATGGGAAATTAACCGTATCTGAAAATGTGGCAGACCTTGGTGGACTTGCAGCCGCACTTGAAGCAGCTAAGAAAGACAATGACTTCTCAGCTGAAGACTACTTCACTAACTTTGCGACTATCTGGCGCATGAAGGCTCGCGAAGAGTACATGCAACTTTTACTGTCAATTGACGTACACGCTCCAGGGAAACTCCGCACCAATGTCCAATTACCAAACTTTGACGACTTCTTTACAACATTTGATGTCAAAGAAGGCGATGGCATGTGGCGTGAGCCAGCAGACCGTGTAGTGATTTGGTAAATCATTAGCTTACAAATCAGCACCCTAATCTTATGATTAAGGTGCTTTTTGCACGACAAAAAACCAGACATGACTGTCTGGCTTAGGAGATTATGAAAAAGTTTTAGGATGGCTATATTGTAGGACACGATGCTTAAAAAAAGCTTAACTGCCCAAAAATCTTAACAAATTAGCTTTCCGGATGTTTTCAGTAATCGTATCAGGAGTTTTCTAACGTATTATGGTATGATGAGAATAAGAAAACGAGTGAGGTGATGTTATGAAAAAAGCTTTGTTGGTTGTCAACCCAAGTGCAGGTGGTGAAAAAGCCCAAGAATTTCAAGAAGCTGCCCTAAAAAAATTAGAATCCTACTTTGATGAGGTAGAGGTTAAAGAGACCCAAAAGGGTGGTGATGCGCGTGATTTTGCAACAGCAGCTGCCAAAGAAAAGATAGACAGTGTGTTTGTCATGGGTGGGGATGGTACGGTTAACGAAGGCATTAGTGGTTTGGCAGAGCAAGACTACCGTCCAAAATTTGGCTTTTTCCCACTAGGTACGGTCAATGATTTAGCACGCGCTTTGAATATGCCCATCGATCCTCAAGAGGCTATCGATAAACTTGATTTTGAGCAAACTAAATCTTTGGACATTGGCAAAATCAATGATCACTACTTTATGAATGTTATTGCTATCGGGTCGATTCCTGAAGCTGTTCGTGATGTTTCAGTTGAAGAAAAGACGAAATTCGGCAAGATGGCCTACCTTATCTCAGGACTTAAGAGGATTGCTCAAAATGAGAACTATGATTTTGAACTTGATGTTGATGGTGAACATATCTCAGTTAAGTCGACAACACTTTTAGTTGGATTGACAAATTCTATCGGTGGTCATGAGAATTTCCTACCCGATGCGAAAGTTGATGATGGTCTTTTGCACCTGGTCTATCTCAAAGATACTAATATGTTAGAATCTTTTCAGGCAGTCCCTGGTCTAGCCAAGGGAGTTACCGACTCTAATCAAAGCATTGGCTATCGTACCTTTACTGAGGCTCACATTGCTTTGAAAAATGCAGCGTCTTTGGGAACCAATGTTGATGGAGATGAGGGTAGCGACTTACCAGTTGATGTTACCATTTTGCCATCACACTTAACCGTTTATAGCGGAAAATAACAAAAAAACTCATTTGGTTTCGCTGAAACCAGATGAGTTTTTTTAGGCTTGAAAAGCAAAAGCAGATTAGGCGATGCCGACACAGATAAAACTGACGGTCATCAAATCCAGTCAATAAGGTCTGTTTTTGATTTTCGAAGCGTATGAAGCGTATTGAGTATCTTAGTGTACATCAAAGGGCGATCCTTGGGTAAGGATGGCTCCATCTTCCGTAGTTGCAGCATCCTTTTGTTCTAGTAGGTATTGGTAATACACTGACCGAGTCGTCGTGAAGTAAGGCAAGAGGTAGATTGAAATCAGACCAAAAGTGAGTATCCCAAGGAAAAACCAACCGATAAAACTCAAATAAAGTTTGAATAGTTCAAAAATATGACCTTTCATCAGTTGCTTGCTTTCTTTGATAGCTGCTAACGGTCCTTGGTAACGATTTTGAGCCACTTGGTCATAAATGATAAATTCTGTTTGCGAGTATTGCATAGATTTCCAGATGCTGAGAACAGCACCTAAGAGGAACAAAATGAAGCCAACTAGGATGATGACCAGTTCTACGCCGCCCATGTTAGTACGGTTAGAAACTGCTGCAAGAGGAATACCTATCATTAGCCCTAAGCCTAATCCCAAAAGGATTGCCCATGGTAGTAGTAATAGGTTACGAACAAGAAGTGTTATCAATAATTTAGGGAAACGACTGCCAGAAAAACTTTGCGTTAAATCCCCAAATTCAACAGATTTGCGTTGTTGACGAACCACTTCCAGCATCGTATAGAGAGCTGAGATGGTAAAGAAGGCCAATAAAAAAGTTACTAAAGTGGGAAACGTCACAGCAATACTCGATTCTGATCCGCTAGTGTCACTGAAACTTTCTCTAAAAGAAACACTAATGTTAACGATGGATAAAATAATCGGTAGTGTAAAGAGAGCGTACTTACCAGGCAGATTTTTCAAGAGTGCCTTAGCTTGTTGTTTGATACTTGTTATCATAAAAGACTCCAATCTAAAAGGGTGTTATGGAACTGTTGAGCACATTATAACATAAGATAAAATACGTGAAAAATGTTTTCATCAGAAAATCCCTGAGCATTAGATCAAAAAGCAGATTTTTTAGTAGAAGTAACTGACACAAAACGCTTTATTTGGTAAAATAGCATAGCTGACTTGTTATGGTGCAGGGTGAGAGGATTGCGATCGCCATTTTGGGCATTCTAAATCATAGCTCATCCCTAGGACTGTCTTTTCTAGTAAATTAATACTCAATGAGTAACACAATAAGGAGTCAATATGACAGAACATCCAATTAAATACCGTCTCATTAAGACGGAAAAACACACCGGTGCCCGTCTGGGAGAAATCGAAACCCCACACGGAACCTTCTCAACGCCTATGTTTATGCCAGTTGGTACGCAGGCTACGGTCAAAACGCAGTCTCCAGAAGAACTCAAGCAAATGGGTTCAGGTATTATCCTTTCTAATACTTATCACCTCTGGTTGCGCCCTGGTGATGAGCTGATTGCTCGAGCGGGTGGCCTTCATAAGTTTATGAATTGGGACCAAGCTATCCTGACGGATTCAGGTGGATTTCAGGTTTATTCATTGGCTGATAGTCGCAATATCACTGAAGAAGGAGTAACCTTTAAAAACCACTTGAACGGCTCAAAAATGTTCCTTTCTCCAGAGAAAGCAATCTCAATTCAGAACAACCTTGGGTCAGACATTATGATGAGTTTTGATGAATGTCCTCAATTTTACCAACCTTACGATTACGTTAAACATTCTATTGAACGGACTAGCCGCTGGGCAGAGCGGGGGCTAAAAGCCCACCGCCGCCCTCACGATCAAGGGCTCTTTGGGATTGTACAAGGTGCTGGCTTTGAAGACCTCCGTCGTCAGTCGGCTGCGGATTTGGTAGCCATGGATTTCGCTGGTTACTCTGTTGGCGGTTTGGCTGTTGGTGAATCCCACGCAGAAATGAATGCTGTCTTGGACTTTACCACACCGCTCTTGCCTGAAAATAAGCCTCGCTATTTAATGGGAGTGGGAGCGCCAGATAGCTTGATTGATGGGGTGATTCGTGGGATTGATATGTTTGACTGTGTCCTTCCAACACGCATCGCTCGTAACGGAACTTGCATGACCAGTGAAGGTCGTCTAGTGGTTAAAAATGCCAAGTATGCCGAAGATTTCACACCGCTCGATCATGACTGTGATTGTTATACTTGTCAACATTACACGCGTGCTTACCTCCGTCACCTACTCAAAGCTGATGAAACCTTTGGTATGCGCTTGACCTCTTACCATAATCTCTACTTCTTGGTCAATCTAATGAAGAAGGTACGCCAAGCCATCATGGATGATAATTTACTTGAATTCCGTGAAGACTTTGTAGAGCGTTATGGTTACAATCAGTCAAATCGTAATTTCTAACAGTGGCAGCAAGCCCTGTAAAGGGGGCAGGTTGAAGAGGAAATCCTTTTAGGACGATCGTCTTCAGCCTTTTTTGGTGTTAAAAAATAAAAAGGCTCAGAAAGATTATGAAAACAACATTTCTAAGCCTTGCTTTCTTGGTAATTTAATGTAACAGTTTTCTTCTCTTTGTCCCTTAAAGGGCTTGGTCGATACTCTGGATTTTAGTAGCTGGTGTTTGGATTATCAAAAGAACACAAAAAGTGTAAACTTGTTCATTGAAAACAGTTGACACAAATAAAAGACTGAGCTAAACTAGTCGGTAGAAGCCTAGGAAAGGGACACTATGCTATTTAAGGGGATCAATCTAGATGAGAATAGCCGTTGCCAACACTATCACTCTGAACTAGATATTGTTGCTTTGAAGTGTGCGACTTGTCAGTCTTATTATGCTTGTTATAAGTGCCATAATGCCATGGAAAGTCATCCCTTTGAAGCTACTTCAAGTGACGAAAGCTATCCTGTTATTTGTGGCGCTTGTCAAACTTATCTGCCCCTTATAGGCTACAAGTCTGGGTCTTGTCCACACTGTGGATCTGCTTTTAATCCTAACTGTCAGCTTCATGATCATCTCTATTTTACAAAGGAGTCTCACTATGACGAGCACTAAATCGCTTATTCAAATAGCCCTAATGGCAACCTTGATTGTTATTTTAGGACTAATGCCACCATTACCATTAGGATTTATCCCTGTTCCGATTGTTCTTCAAAATATGGGAGTTATGTTAGCTGCTATTCTCTTAGGACCTAAAAAAGGAACCTTGTCCATTCTTGTTTTTTTCATTCTTGGTTTGTTCTTACCAGTATTTACAGGTGGTAACACGACTTTGGTTGTGTTTGCTGGTCCAACGGCAGGTTATGTGATGGGATGGTTAATTGTGCCTCTTGTGTTGGCTGGTCTACGTCGACTACTTCCTTTTGATCAACCGTTGGTTAGTTTTGCTCTTGTCTGGTTATCAGGTGTTTTGGTCGTGGATGTCATCGGTGCTATCTACTTAGCACACTATACTCATGCAGCGCTGCTTCCCTCACTTTTGTCAAACTTGGTTTTCATTCCAGGAGATACCATCAAAGCTGTTATAGCGACTATGATTGGAATACGATATAGGAAACAGATCGGGTTAGATTAGGATAACGAACAATTTAGGCTGGTTCACCAGCTTTTTTTTAATGGTCGTCCTCCTCGATTTTGTGTTAAAATAGTAGCAGTTATTATCAAGGAGAAATCATGTCAGACTTGTTTGAAAAACTCATGGAACAAATCGAAATGCCGCTTGAACATCGTCGTTCAAGGGCCTTTTCGTCTGCCGATATTATCGAGGTTAAGGTACATTCTCTCAGTCGTCGTTGGGAGTTTCATTTTTCATTTGAGCACATTCTTCCAATCGCGCTTTACCGTGAACTAGAGATGCGATTGGTGTCAACCTTTAAGAATGCTGACATCAAGGCTTCTTTTGATATTAAAGTACCCAATCCTGAATTTGATCGAGAGCTCTTGCAGGCTTATTATCAAGAAGCTTTTGAACATCCTCTTTGTGCCAGTGCCGGTTTTAAAGCTACCTTTTCAAAATTGCAAGTCGCCTACGATGGGCAAAAAGTTATCATTACAGGACCAGAATACGCTGACAAGGATCATTTTAAAAAGAATCATATCCCAAAACTAGCCCAACAATTTGCCTTGTTCGGCTTTGGTGATCTGACATTTGAAGTGGTGTCTGACCAAGCTATGACAGAGGAGTTGAAGTCCTCTTTTGAAAGTAATCGTGAGGCCCTCTTAGAGCAAGCTGCGCAGGAAAATCTTGAGGCACAGAAGGCTTTAGAAGCTGCAGGTCCTCCACCAGAGGAACCAAAAGCCTCTCCAGCTTTTGACTACAAAGAAAGAGCAGCTAAACGCCAAGCTGGATTTGAAAAAGCTGTCATCACGCCAATGATTGATATTCAGACTGAAGAAAATCGTATTACCTTTGAGGGGATGGTTTTTGATGTTGAGAAGAAAACGACACGCACTGGCCGTCATATCATCAATTTCAAAATGACAGACTATACGTCAAGTTTTGCTATGCAAAAATGGGCTAGAGATGACGATGAGCTCAAAAAATACGACATGATTGCCAAGGGAGCCTGGCTCCGTGTCCAAGGAGATATCGAAAATAACCGCTTTACCAATAGTTTGACGATGACTGTTCAGCAGGTTAAGGAAATTGCTCATACACCACGCAAAGACTTAATGCCAGACGACCAAAAACGTGTGGAATTTCATGCTCACACCAATATGTCAACAATGGATGCTTTGCCAACGGTGGAATCGCTTATTGATAAAGCAGCGGAGTGGGGCCATCCTGCCGTTGCTATCACTGATCATGCTAATGTACAGAGTTTCCCTCATGGCTATCATCGCGCTCGTAAGTTAGGCATTAAAGCCATCTTTGGGATGGAAGCTAATATCGTAGAAGATAGTGTGCCCATTACATATAATGAAGTCTCTATGCCGCTTAAAGAAGCTACTTATGTTGTTTTTGATGTGGAGACAACAGGATTGTCAGCGGTTAACAATGACTTAATTCAGATTGCAGCCTCAAAAATGCATAAGGGTAATATCATCGAGCAGTTTGATGAATTTATCGATCCAGGTCATCCCCTCTCTGCCTTTACAACCGAATTAACAGGGATTACTGACCAGCATGTCCAAGGCTCTAAGCCATTAAAACAAGTTTTGGAAGAATTTCAAGCTTTCTGTCAGGATACCGTCTTGGTTGCCCACAATGCCACCTTCGACGTTGGCTTTATGAATGCCAATTACGACCGTCATGATTTGCCATTGATTACGCAACCTGTCATTGATACCTTGGAATTTGCTCGTAATCTCTATCCAGAATACAAACGTCATGGTTTGGGCCCCTTAACCAAACGATTCCAAGTAGCCCTTGAACACCATCACATGGCCAATTATGATGCGGAAGCAACGGGTCGTTTACTCTTTATTTTTATCAATGATGTCTTGGACCGCCACGGCATCACCGATATGACTGATTTGAATACCAAATTGGTGGCAGAGGATTCTTATAAAAAGGCCAGGGTCAAACATGCGACTATATACGTGCAAAACCAAGTTGGCCTCAAAAATATCTTCAAATTGGTATCTCTATCTAATGTTAAGTATTTTGAGGGAGTGGCCCGCATCCCCAGAACAGTCTTAAACGACCACCGAGAGGGCTTGTTGCTTGGCTCAGCTTGTTCGGAAGGTGAAGTTTTTGACGCTGTCTTGACCAAGGGGGTCGATGCGGCTGTTGAGGTTGCTAAATATTATGATTTTATTGAAATCATGCCGCCGGCTATCTACGCACCTCTCCTAGCGCAAGGAACCATCAAGGATGAGACAGGTATTCAAGAAGCCATTCAAAATCTCATCGAAGTTGGTAGGCGTCTAGACAAGCCAGTTCTCGCTACTGGAAATGTTCATTATATCGAGCCTGAAGAAGAGATTTACCGTGAAATTATTGTTCGTAGCCTTGGTCAGGGGGCTATGATCAACCGTACCATCGGACGTGGTGAGGGCGCGATGCCAGCACCGCTCCCCAAGGCTCACTTCAGAACAACCAATGAGATGTTGGATGAGTTTGCCTTTTTAGGTAAAGAATTAGCTTACCAGGTGGTTGTCGCCAATACTCAAGCTTTTGCGGAGCGTTTTGAGGAGATTGAGGTCGTTAAAGGGGACCTCTACACTCCTTACCTTGATCGGGCTGAGGAGACGGTCGCTGAGTTGACTTATGAAAAAGCCTTTGAGGTTTATGGCAATCCTCTGCCTGATATTATCGATCTGCGCATTGAAAAAGAACTATCCTCTATTTTGGGGAATGGTTTCGCGGTGATTTATCTGGCCTCCCAGATGTTGGTTAACCGTTCTAACGAACGGGGTTACCTTGTTGGTTCTAGGGGTTCTGTCGGTTCTTCCTTTGTTGCGACCATGATTGGGATTACCGAGGTTAACCCTATGCCGCCGCACTATGTCTGTCCTAACTGTCAACACAGTGAATTTATCACAGACGGTTCCTATGGTTCAGGTTATGACCTGCCCAATAAAGACTGTCCTGAATGTGGTACTTTGTATAAAAAAGACGGTCAGGATATCCCCTTTGAAACCTTTCTTGGCTTTGATGGGGACAAGGTTCCTGATATCGATCTCAACTTCTCAGGTGATGACCAACCCTCTGCTCATTTGGATGTTCGTGATATTTTTGGAGAAGAGTATGCTTTTCGTGCCGGAACCGTTGGTACTGTAGCAGACAAGACGGCTTATGGATTTGTTAAGGGATACGAACGTGATTATGGAAAATTCTACCGAGATGCAGAAGTGGATCGGCTAGCCAAAGGGGCAGCTGGCGTTAAGCGAACCACTGGTCAGCACCCAGGAGGTATCGTTGTTATTCCTAATTATATGGATGTTTATGATTTTACTCCTGTTCAGTACCCTGCTGATGATACGTCAGCCGAATGGCAAACCACCCACTTTAACTTCCATGATATTGATGAAAATATCTTGAAACTCGATATTCTCGGACACGATGATCCGACCATGATTCGAAAACTCCAAGATTTGTCTGGTATTGACCCGTCGGAAATCCTACCCGATGATCCTGGGGTAATGGCACTCTTTTCAGGGACCGAAATCCTTGGAGTGACTGAGGAGCAAATTGGTACCCCTACTGGGATGCTTGGGATTCCAGAATTTGGAACGAACTTCGTTCGAGGCATGGTCAATGAAACACGCCCGACAACCTTTGCGGAATTGCTTCAGCTGTCAGGATTATCCCATGGAACAGACGTTTGGCTGGGAAATGCGCAAGACTTGATTAAACAAGGGATAGCTGACCTTTCGACTGTTATCGGGTGTCGAGATGATATCATGGTTTATCTCATGCACCAAGGGCTCGAGCCTAAGATGGCCTTTACGATTATGGAGCGGGTGCGTAAGGGCTTGTGGCTGAAGATTCCTGAGGAAGAGCGCAATGGTTATATCCAGGCTATGCGCGATAATAATGTGCCAGATTGGTATATTGAATCTTGTGGAAAAATCAAGTACATGTTCCCTAAAGCCCATGCGGCAGCCTACGTGCTGATGGCGCTTCGTGTGGCCTACTTCAAAGTTCATCATCCTCTTTATTATTACTGTGCTTATTTCTCTATTCGTGCCAAAGCTTTTGAACTCAAGACTATGAGCGGGGGATTGACAGCTGTTAAAGCTCGCATGAAGGATATTACTGAGAAGAAACAGCGTAATGAAGCAAGCAATGTCGAAAATGACCTTTTCACAACGCTTGAATTGGTCAACGAGATGTTAGAACGCGGTTACCAGTTTGGTAAGTTAGACCTCTATCGCAGTGACGCTACTGAGTTCATCATTGATGGAGACACTTTAATTCCGCCATTTGTAGCTCTTGAGGGTCTCGGCGAGAACGTTGCTAGACAAGTTGTACGTGCTCGTAAGGACGGGGAATTCCTTTCTAAAACCGAACTTCGCAAACGCGGTGGTCTATCATCTACTTTAGTAGAAAAAATGTCTGATATGGGCATTCTTGGTAATCTTCCAGAAGATAACCAGCTAAGTTTATTTGATGATTTCTTTGCTTAGAATAATCAGATGATATCCAAAGATTAAAAAACGTTATCAGAACAGGGGTTTGAAGTCTTTCAACTCCTGTTTTTTCTTGACCAAATAGGTCTTCTGATGATATGATGGCACTAACTAGCCTAGGAAAAATATTAAAGGAGATTATGATGAGTAGACTGGATAGTAATACAGCCCTGAAGGCCATGGTCGTTTTCCGTAAGGCGGAGAGAACTCTAGATGCCTTTGGTTCAAGTGTTTTTAAGAAACACCAGATCACACCGACACAATTTAGCGTGCTAGATGTGCTTCACACTAAGGGGGAGATGAATATCAGCAAGTTGATTGACTCTATCCTTGCTACATCAGGAAATATGACCGTGGTGTTAAAAAACATGGGCCGAAATGGCTGGATTTATCGTCGTCGAGATGATAATGACAAACGCGCCTATGTGATTGGTCTGACGGACGAGGGGCGCCAGTTGATTGAAACGGTGTTACCCGAGCATATTGCGCGTGTGGAAGAGTCATTTTCAGTGTTAACAGAAAAAGAGCAGCTACAACTCATAGACCTTTTGAAGAAATTTAAAAATTTGTAATAGATAGTACTTTTTTCTTTACATAGGAAAAATGGTCTGGTATTATAACGACATAGTAATATTTTGTTACTAACTAGAAGTAATCGTTGCGATTATCATGACTAATACTAAAAACATTTTTCAAAGGGGAAAAAAGACATGAAAAACATTTTATTTGTCGTTGGTTCACTACGTCAAGGATCATTTAACCACCAAATGGCTGAATTGGCTGAAAAAGCTCTTGAAGGTAAGGCAACTGTGACTTACCTTAACTACTCCGATGTTCCTGTTTTCTCACAAGATTTAGAAGCGGCAGTGCCAGCTGCAGTTGCTAAAGCACGTGAGGCTGTTCAAGATTCAGATGCTATCTGGTTCTTCTCACCTGTTTATAATTTTGCTATGCCAGGTACAGTGAAAAATCTTCTTGACTGGTTGTCACGTTCGTTAGATCCAGCAAATCCTGCTGCAGAATCTGTGCTTCACGATAAAGTAACAACTGTTTCATTGGTTGCTAATGGTGGACATGAGCAAGCTGGTGACCAATACCGTTCCCTTCTTCCATTCATCCGTACGAACCTTGTGGATCACTTTACAACGGCAACCGTTAACGATTCAGCATGGGTGGACGGTAAATTCCTTGC
Source organism: Streptococcus halotolerans (assembly GCF_001598035.1). Classification (NCBI taxonomy): domain Bacteria; kingdom Bacillati; phylum Bacillota; class Bacilli; order Lactobacillales; family Streptococcaceae; genus Streptococcus; species Streptococcus halotolerans. Next base: position 1,782,227 of record NZ_CP014835.1, read on the forward strand.
AACAGAAGAAGTTTTAGCAGCATTGGACAAACAAATCGAAGCCCTTCTTGCTGCCATCAATTCATAATCTCTGGCAGTCTCATATAAAACGAAACCAAGGTTAAAGAAAATATCCATTTTGGGTGTTTTCTTTAACCTTTTTTATTTGGGACATTAAAAGTCATCAAAAGATTATTACGTTGATTGTTCAAGGGCTTCAGTGACCTTATCCAGTCTGATAGGATTTCTTTCAGATTATTGGAAAATAAAAAGCAGACGTCCTTGACTTGATTTGGTGAACTTTAGGTCGATCTGCATCAGAGTCGCCTAGTCTGCTTTTGACTTTCATTAAATATCACTATCGTTTTGAAGCGTTCTCTGTCGTCTGAGTCTCATGAAAACGAGGCTTTATTTGTCATTAATAGAGTATAGAATAGGAATAAAAAAGTTTGTGAAATCACTAACTTAAAATAAGTCAAAAGTGGACTGTTATAGGATAGAAAGCGGTTCATTTTCTTGCAAATTGTGAATAATTGCGTTAGTATGAAGGATGATAAATATATTATTGGAGGACAGTATGGTTACTTTGTCTAAAGAACAACATATGGATATGTTTTTGAAAATGGAACGTATTCGTGAATTTGATATGCGTATCAACAAACTCGTTCGTCGCGGTTTTGTTCAAGGGATGACTCACTTTTCAGTTGGTGAAGAAGCAGCCAATGTTGGCGCTGTTGCCCACTTGAGTTACGACGATCTTATCTTCTCTAATCACCGTGGTCATGGTCAATCAATTGCTAAAGATATGGACCTTAAAGGGATGATGGCTGAACTTGCTGGTAAAGCGACAGGTGTTTCAAAAGGTCGTGGTGGATCAATGCACTTGGCAGACTTTGAAAAAGGTAACTACGGAACCAATGGTATCGTTGGTGGTGGATTTGCTCTAGCTACTGGCGCAGCCCTTACACAACAATATAAAGAAACTGGCAACATTGCTGTTGCTTTCTCAGGGGATGGTGCTACTAACGAAGGTTCATTCCATGAGTCAGTTAACATGGCAGCGACATGGAAATTACCTGTTATCTTCTTTATCATTAACAACCGTTATGGTATCTCTATGGATATCACTAAAGCAACCAACACGCCTCACCTCTATACTCGTGCCGAAGCCTATGGCATTCCAGGATTCTACTGTGAAGACGGTAACGATGTTTTAGCTGTCTACGAAACAATGGGCAAAGCCGTAGAACACGTACGTGGCGGCAATGGTCCTGCTATCGTTGAGGTTGAATCTTACCGTTGGTTTGGTCACTCTACTTCTGATGCTGGTAAATACCGTTCTAAAGAAGAAGTTGCTGAGTGGAAAGAAAAAGACCCAATGCTTAAATACCGTGCTTATTTGACTGAAGAAGGTATTGCGACAGATGAAGAATTAGATGCTATCCAAGAGCAAGTTAAAGCAGAAGTTGATGAAGCTTACGAATTTGCTGAAAACAGCCCATTCCCAGAGCTTTCGGTAGCCTTTGAAGATGTATGGGTAGACTAAGGATAGAAAGGTAGAGGAAATAAATAATGACTGAAACAAAATTAATGGCATTACGTGAAGCCGTAAACCTTGCTATGTCTGAAGAAATGCGTAAAGACGACAACATCTTCCTTATTGGTGAAGACGTTGGTATTTATGGTGGTGACTTCGGGACTTCGGTTGGAATGCTTGAAGAATTCGGTGCGAAACGTGTTAAAGATACACCAATCTCAGAAGCTGCTATTTCAGGTGCGGCAATTGGAGCAGCCATCACTGGTCTGCGCCCAATCGTTGACGTTACCTTCATGGACTTTATCACTATCATGATGGATGCTATCGTCAATAACGGTGCTAAAAACAATTACATGTTTGGTGGTGGACTTAAAACACCGGTGACTTTCCGTGTAGCATCAGGTTCAGGTATCGGCTCTGCAGCGCAACACTCACAATCACTAGAAGCTTGGTTGACTCACATCCCAGGGATTAAGGTTGTTGCTCCAGGAAATGCTAACGAAGCAAAAGGACTTTTGAAATCTTCTATTCAAGATAACAATATTGTTATCTTTATGGAGCCAAAAGCACTTTATGGTAAAAAAGAAGAAGTTAATCAAGATCCAGACTTTTATATTCCACTTGGAAAAGGTGACATCAAACGTGAAGGTAAAGACCTTACCATCGTTTCTTATGGACGTATGTTAGAACGCGTTCTCCAAGCAGCAGAGGAAGTTGCAGAAGAAGGTATTGATGTTGAAGTGGTTGACCCACGTACTTTGATTCCACTTGATTTGGATATGATTGTTGATTCTGTTAAGAAAACCGGCAAATTGATGCTTGTTAACGATGCTTATAAGACTGGTGGCTTCATTGGTGAAATCGCTACTAAAGTAACTGAAAGCGAAGCTTTTGATTACCTTGATCATCCAATCGTTCGTTTGGCTTCAGAAGATGTGCCTGTGCCTTATGCGCGTGTTCTTGAACAAGCAATCTTACCAGATGTCGAGAAAATCAAAGAAGCTATTCGCAAGATGGCTAACAACGGTAACTAATCACGATAATTTGTTAAGATAAGAAGGGAAATGAGGAATGATTCCCGGTCCCTCTTATCTATTTTTACGAAATAAGGGACTAATTCCCAAATATTCTAGGAAAGGAATACTATGGCTGTCGAAATTATTATGCCGAAACTCGGTGTTGACATGGCTGAAGGTGAAATCATCGAATGGAAAAAAGCCGAAGGTGATACGGTCGCCGAAGGTGATGTTCTCCTTGAGATTATGTCAGACAAGACGAACATGGAAATCGAAGCAGAAGATTCAGGTGTTCTCTTGAAAATTACTCGCCAAGCTGGTGAAACGGTACCTGTAACCGAAACAATTGGTTATATTGGTGAAGCCGGTGAAGAAATTACAGAGGCTGCAGAAACAACTTCTGCACCCGCAGAGGAAGCAAGTTCAACAAAAGAAGCGCAAGCATCTGCTCCAGCAGCTAGTCCAACTCCAGCCCCTGTGGCTGCACCCCAAGGAAAAGGAGCTAAAGTTCGGGCAACACCTGCAGCTCGTAAAGCAGCTCGTGAACAAGGTGTTGACTTAGGACTTGTTCCTGGTTCTGGTCCTAAAGGACGTGTTCATGCCCAAGATGTTGAAAACTTCAAAGATGCCCAACCAAAAGCGACACCACTGGCTCGCAAGATGGCTGAAGCAGAAGGACTTGATTTGGCTACTATCACAGGTTCTGGATTTGCCGGTAAGGTTAAGAAAGCAGACGTATTAGCGGCACTTGCTGCTGCTAAGCCAGCTAAAGCCGAGGAGTCAGCACCTGCTAAAGAAGAAAAAGTGGTTGAACTTCCTGAAGGTGTTGAACACAAACCAATGTCAGCTATGCGTAAGGCAATCTCGAAAGGTATGACAAACTCTTACCTCACAGCGCCTACGTTTACGCTTAACTATGACATTGACATGACTGAAATGATGGCGCTTCGTAAGAAACTCATCGACCCAATCATGGCTAAGACAGGACTTAAAGTCAGCTTTACCGACTTGATTGGTATGGCAGTGGTTAAAACATTGATGAAACCTGAGCATGAATACTTGAATGCCTCTCTTATCAATGATGCTAACGATATTGAACTTCACCGTTTTGTTAACCTTGGTATTGCCGTAGGTCTTGACGATGGTCTTATCGTCCCAGTTGTTCATGGTGCAGATAAGATGAGCTTGTCAGACTTTGTTCTTGCTTCAAAAGACGTTATCAAGAAAGCTCAAAGCGGTAAATTAAAAGCGGCTGAAATGTCTGGCTCAACCTTCTCAATCACAAACTTGGGTATGTTTGGAACCAAGACTTTTAACCCAATCATTAACCAACCTAACTCAGCGATCCTTGGTGTCGGTGCTACCATCCCAACACCAACTGTTGTTGATGGGGAAATTGTTGCGCGCCCAATCATGGCAATGTGTTTGACAATTGACCACCGTTTGGTTGATGGTATGAATGGGGCTAAATTCATGGTTGACCTCAAGAACTTGATGGAAAATCCATTTGAATTGCTTATCTGATCAGGTCAATAGCGTTCATTCATTTAATCTACTTTGAACTAAAACTAAAATGGGTTGAAAAGAGAGTCGGGCGTTCTAGCTTTGCAGACTTATTGGTCTCAGTGAGACTAATAAGCGATCGCTTCTCTCACATACCCCAATGTATCTTACGAAAGGAAATCAATAATGGCTGTTGAAATTATTATGCCAAAACTCGGTGTTGATATGGCCGAGGGTGAAATCATCGAGTGGAAAAAAGCTGAAGGTGACACTGTCGCTGAAGGTGATGTTCTTCTTGAAATCATGTCTGATAAAACAAACATGGAAATCGAAGCAGAAGACTCAGGTGTTCTCTTGAAAATCACTCGTCAAGCTGGCGAAACAGTACCTGTAACAGAAACAATCGGTTACATTGGTGAGGCTGGTGAGGAAGTTGAAGTAGCTTCATCAGCGGCATCGGATGTTGACGTTGCTCGTACTACTGAAGATCTTGAAGCTGCAGGTCTTGAAGTGCCAAAAGCACCAGCTCAAGAAGCTTCTCCAGCTGCTGAAAAAGCACCGCTCGCTGATAACGAATACGATATTATCGTTGTTGGTGGTGGCCCTGCAGGTTACTATGCGGCTATTCGAGGTGCTCAACTTGGTGGCAAAATTGCCATCGTTGAAAAATCAGAATTTGGTGGAACTTGCTTGAATGTAGGATGTATCCCAACTAAGACTTACCTCAAAAATGCTGAAATCCTTGATGGCATCAAACATGCAGCAGGTCGTGGTATTAACCTTGCTTCAACCAACTACACTATCGACATGGATAAAACTGTTGATTTCAAAAACTCTGTTGTTAAGAAATTAACAGGTGGTGTGGCAGGTCTTCTTAAGGCCAACAAAGTAACCATGTTCAACGGACTTGGACAAGTTAATCCTGATAAAACTGTTACTATTGGTTCAGAAACAATCAAAGGACGTAACATTATCCTAGCAACAGGATCAAAAGTTTCACGTATCAATATTCCAGGAATTGATTCTAAACTTGTTTTAACATCTGATGATATTCTTGATCTTCGTGAAATGCCAAAATCACTTGCTGTTATGGGTGGTGGTGTTGTTGGTATCGAACTTGGTCTTGTATGGGCTTCATACGGTGTTGAAGTAACTGTTATTGAAATGGCTGACCGTATTATCCCTGCTATGGATAAAGAAGTTTCACTTGAACTTCAAAAAATCCTTACTAAGAAGGGCATGAACATCAAGACATCTGTTGGTGTTGAAGAAATTGTTGAAGCTAACAACCAATTGACATTGAAACTTAATGATGGTTCAGAAGTTGTTGCTGAGAAAGCTCTTCTTTCAATTGGTCGCGTGCCACAAATGAATGGACTTGAAAACCTTAACCTTGAAATGGAACGCAACCGTATCAAAGTTGATGAGTATCAAGAAACATCCATTTCTGGTATCTATGCCCCAGGTGATATTAACGGAACTAAAATGCTTGCACACGCTGCCTATCGTATGGGTGAAGTTGCCGCTGAAAATGCCATCCATGGTAAAGTTCGTAAAGCAAACCTTGAGTTCACACCAGCTGCTGTTTACACCCATCCAGAAGTTGCCATGGTTGGTATAACTGAAGAAGATGCTCGTGCTAAATATGGTGACATTCTTATCGGTAAAAACAGCTTTACTGGTAACGGACGTGCTATTGCTTCTAACGAAGACCAAGGTTTTGTTAAAGTTATCGCAGACGCTAAGTACCATGAAATTCTTGGTGTTCATATCATTGGTCCAGCAGCAGCTGAAATGATTAATGAAGCGGCTACTATCATGGAAAATGAATTGACAGTAGATGAACTTCTTCTTTCCATTCATGGACACCCAACCTTCTCAGAAGTGATGTACGAAGCCTTTGCTGACGTATTGGGCGAAGCTATTCATAACCCACCAAAACGTAAATAAGCCTATTCTTATCTAATTACTGAAGTAATTGACAAAAAAGGCGACTACATAGTGTTTCGTCTAAATCATAAATGGCTCTTTATCAACTGGAGTGGCTAGATGAAAAGCTAATATATAGAGAAGATCAGATTGATCTTCTCTTTTTTCATGCTGTCAAAGTTCTGAAAATCAAAAGCATTGCCCTTCATGAGTTTGATGAGGTTGTTGGTTGTCTCTAGTTTAGTGTTTGAGTAAGAAAGTTCAAGGATATTAAGGCTCTCTGTCAATTGCAGTGGGTTGACTTATAGCTAACAACGAGCGAGAATCGGCTTGGCTCTATCGTGTGTTTTCTTCAAAGCAAGATAAATCCATTTTTGAGGTTTTCATCTTCCTAAAGTCAAAAGCATTTCGCTTAATGACTTTAATAAGTTGTTAAGTCATTCATGTATGAGTTCGTTAGTTTCATAAGTCCATGATCAGTTAGTGTTTGATTTCTTTAGAGTATGAATGACTCAAAAATCTTAGTAAGAAGAGGGATAACCCCAATCGAGGACAATCGTGATAAAATCGTTTGGTGTTAGAAGAACTATTTTTACTCACCTGGATTTTTTAAGAAAATATAGCGTGCATTGATCATTGTGGTAATCAGTAAGTAATATAGCCGAGGAATCGGTATTATAAAGAGCATCAAAAGGGTGAGAAAATATCAACTAAATCATGGTTGATTTGTCTAATGATTTTTTTAATAACCAGTGTTCTTGCTGACTAGCATCTGTTATTGTATAGTTTTCTGGCATAAGGAAATCAAAATCTTGTTATTTGCTAGCGTTTGCATTATACTAAAAAGGTATATTTTTGCACACGCAAATTAGCTAACATAAAGGAGTTTTTCGATGAAATATATTGTCAATACCAGTAACAACCCACATTACAATATTGCTCTTGAAGCTTATGCTTTTCGCGAATTAGTTGATGAGGATGAATTGTTCATTCTCTGGATCAATGAGCCAGCTATTATCATCGGTCGTCATCAAAATGCTATCGAAGAAATCAACAAAGAATACACTGATGCAAACGGTATTCATATTGCTCGCCGTTTGTCAGGTGGAGGTGCTGTTTACCACGACTTAAATAACCTTAACTACACTATTATTTCTAACAAAGTTGGGGAAGGCTCTTTTGATTTCGAGACATTTTCAAAACCAGTTATTGATACCTTGGCAAAATTAGGGGTAAAAGCTGAATTTTCAGGTCGCAATGATCTTGAGATTGATGGTAAAAAAATCGCTGGAAATGCTCAAGCCTACCACAAAGGTCGCATGATGCACCACGGTTGCCTTCTTTTTGATGTCGACATGACGGTCTTGGGAGATGCTCTAAAAGTAAGTAAGGATAAAATTGAGTCTAAAGGTGTTAAGTCAGTTCGTTCTCGTGTGACAAATATTAATAATGAATTGCCAGAAAAAATGACTATTTTGGAATTCCAAGAGGCTCTTTTGGATCAAATGAAAGAAGAATACCCTGACATGACAGAGTATGTCTTTTCAGATGAAGAATTGGCAGCTATCCAAAAATCGTATGAGGAGCAGTTCAATACATGGGAATGGATCTTTGGATCATCACCAGAATACACTGTTTCACGCGCTGTCCGTTATCCAGCTGGTAAAATCACAACTTATGCAAACGTTCAAAACTCAATCATTGAAGGGTTAACGATTTACGGAGATTTCTTTGGTGTTAAACCAGCTAAAGACATCGAAGAACTTCTAGTCGGCACTCGCTACGAGTACAAAGATATTCTAGCAAAATTGCAAACCATTGATACGACACAATACTTCTCACGCATGACAACTGAAGAAGTCGCTAAAGCGATTGTGGCTTAATCATCAAAAAAATCATCTCCGAAAAAGGAGATGATTTTTTTTATTCAAGAATCAACATATCGTCTTTGACAGCAAATGGATTATCTGGGTTGATACGATCGTAGAACATGATGCCGTTGATATGGTCTATTTCGTGTTGTACAACGATAGAATTGTAACCTCTGAGTTTGACTTTATGTTTTTGACCATCTTTATCAAAATATTCCACAGTGACACGGGAATGACGAACGACATAACCTTCAACAGCTCGGTCAACAGATAGACAACCTTCACCATCCGCCAGCGCAGCGTCCTGAACAGAATGTGAGACAATTTTAGGATTGTACATCACTTCTTGGAGACTGTAGGCTTCCTTAGGAGGATTGCCCTCTTCATCTTCTGGATTTGGTACTAAAACAGCGATGATACGTTTAGAAATGTCCAATTGTGGTGCGGCCAAACCAACACCAGCACGAAGTCCTAGTTTTTCAGCCATAACAGGATCTTGTGAGTGTTTCAAAAATTGCATCATCTTTTCACCAAGAATAACCTCTTGGTCTGATAATGGAAACGTAACACTTTCGGCTTTTGCACGAAGCGTGGGGTTTCCTTCACGGATAATATCATTCATATCAATCAAATGAGGGGCTTTAGTTATTTTTTCAATAGGTGACATAAGATTTCCTTTACTAGATTTATAGATAGATTTCGCACCTTTTACTATATCATAAAATGAAAGTCAATTAAAGTTTTGGTCACACGCAGAAAAAAAGCGGCTTTAGATAAAATGATTGGCCATTAAACTTAACAAGTCACGATGGCTTTATTAAAATGAGTTATTATTGTTAGGGAAACAGGATACTTATCTTTCCATAGTTATGGCTAGCTTGCTTTTACCATTCTGGGTATTTTTGAAATAGTAGCATTACTTGCTATCATGCCACAGCCAGAGCTAAGTGATGCTAGGGATTTTGCTGGGATTAGCTGCCGCATCGAGAATGAAAACTCTTGTGACAGTCAAAAGTTGGGACCGAAAATGGTTGGTCACATCTCTTGCCCTCGTTTTAGGGATTGGGTTAGGGGCATTTCGAACCCATTTAATACTCAATGACAATCAGACTAGGCGACGCCGATGCAGATAGAAGGGAAGGTCATCAAATCAAGTCAACCAATGTCTGCTTTTGAGTTTCGAAGAGTGTAAGTTTGCTAACGGCAATCTCAATGCTCCTTTCATCAGGAATCTCAATCAAAAAACCTTAGCAGCTTTGACCTGAAACATTACCTGATAAGAGACCTTCCAACTGCGCACTCGTTCAGTTTAATGAGTTTATTTTAGAAAAAATGGTAGCTTTTTAAATGAGCTTATGCTAAAATACTTAAAGCGTAGGTTTTTAAATTCATCCCGTGAGGTGAAAAAGACATCAAAGAAAACTCGAAAATCATTCAACTACCATGACGGATGTGTTTTTAGAGTATAATATTTGAGGGCCTATGACTATATTAGATAGCTGGGTCCTTTTGTGTAGGCAAAAGGAGTTGTATTCGTCAAGGATATGACTTTTTGTATACCCAGAGAAAGAGGAAATATGTCACACAATCATTCCGTCGCTGACGATCATTCCGTCATCGATGTAGACCTTCATAAAGTTGATTTACTGTTAGATGTTAATGAGAGTCCAGCCTTTGGAAAAGGGCTTCTTCTCAGTTTCCAGCACGTTTTTGCGATGTTTGGCGCCACGATATTGGTTCCCCTAATCTTAGGTATGCCAGTCTCTGTAGCTCTTTTTGCATCAGGGGTTGGGACCTTGATTTACCAAGTGGCTACCCAATTTAAGGTACCAGTTTATTTGGGGTCGTCATTTGCCTACATCACCGCAATGGCCACAGCCATGAAGGCTATGGGAGGCGATATTTCCGCAGCACAAACAGGTGTCTTCTTTGTTGGTCTCATTTACGTGCTTATAGCAGGTTTGGTTCGACTCGTTGGAACCTCTTGGATTGACAAGCTCTTGCCACCTATTGTTATTGGTCCGATGATTATTGTTATCGGTCTTGGCTTGGCGAGTTCGGCAGTTACTAATGCCGGTTTTGTTGATGACGCAGATTGGCGCCATATCTTGGTTGCATTTGTCACTTTCTTGATTGCAGCGTTCATCAATACCAGCGGTAGAGGTTTTATCAAAATCATTCCCTTTCTCTTCGCGATTATCGGCGGTTACATTTTAGCAGCGCTACTTGGTCTGGTTGACTTTAAGCCAGTGACAGATGCGGCTTGGTTTGAAGTGCCACAATTCTACCTCCCTTTTAAAACAGGTGTCTTCAAATCTTATGAGATGTACTTTGGTCCTGAAATGTTAGCTATTCTTCCGATTGCAGTTGTAACTATTGCGGAGCATATTGGAGACCATACCGTGCTTGGTCAAATTACGGGTCGTCAATACCTTAAAGAGCCAGGCCTCAAACGGACCTTGGTTGGTGATGGTGTAGCGACAGCAGTATCTGCCTTTATCGGTGGACCAGCCAATACGACTTACGGTGAGAATACTGGCGTTATCGGGATGACTCGGATTGCTTCAGTGTCTGTTATTCGAAATGCAGCCCTTATCGCTATCGCCTTTTCATTCTTTGGGAAATTCACAGCCTTGATCTCAACAATTCCCAATGCAGTTCTTGGTGGGATGTCAATCCTTCTCTATGGCGTTATTGCTAGCAACGGATTGAAAGTTCTAATCGAGCGTCGCGTGGATTTTGGCCAAGTACGTAACCTTATCATTGCGAGTGCCATGCTTGTTCTTGGACTTGGTGGTGCGGTGCTTGATTTAGGCTCTTTAACCTTATCAGGAACAGCTCTCAGTGCTATTGTTGGTGTTGTGCTCAATTTAGTCTTACCAGCAGCGTCTAAAGAAAACTAAGCTTTATATCAAAAATCCTCAGCTAGTCATCATTCTAACTGAGGATTTTGCTGTATTAGGGTAAGGTTGTTGATAGTTATTCTTGAATGGCTAACTGTTCAAGTTCTTTTCTATTGATTATTTCATAATGTTTGAAAGTTGTTTTAGAAATGAGTTCATCTGTAATCAGTTGCTTAACCACTCGCCCCAAATGTCTGTATGAAGTTCCAAAGGAATCAGCCAGAAGTGTTAATTCCAAGTTAAATTCTCCCTCATTTTCCATGCTAAGGATATGACTGGCCAAGAGCTCTTTGACGGAATAGGTGATATTGGCAGACGAACTGATACTTTGCTGGTAACATTTTTGAGCGATTTCACGACCTACTTGATAGAGAAACAGTGGGTCTGAGAGCAGCTCTGTTTTGTCAAAGAGTGGCAGTTGTATCAAAGTGCATTCTTCCAGAGCAATAACAGAAGAAACTGCTGGTCTTTTCGTCATCAACTCGATATCACCGATAATGGTGGCTTTCTCTACTGTTTCTAGCAAATGGTCTTTGCCATTGGCAGATTGACGGATAACCTTAGCTTTTCCAGCAAAGAAATAAGCGATGTAATCCAAATTGTCACCTTGAGAGCAAATGGCTTGTCCCTTGTCATAGGTGACTACCTGGAGTTGTTTGTGATAATTTTTGGGAAAGAAGTGAGCTAAAGTGGAATCTTTCAAGTAGTGGTCTAGTGGCTTTGCCTTTGAAATCATTTTCAACATCCTTTTTAGGACATAGGTCCTATTGATATGAGTCTAGTTTCATTATACTGAGCATAGTTTAATTGTGCAAGAAAGGTTCCCTATGAAATCAATCCTTGAAAGAGCTAGTTTGCTCTCCTTATCCTTAATGATGGTCTCAACTTTTGCAGTTTCGCCGGCTCTCCCTCAAATGATCAGTCATTTTGAGAAAGATGGTTTTACCGCCTCACAAGTCGAGCAGCTAATCCCCTTGTCGTCTTTTGCTATTATCGCCATCCTTCTATTAACACCTGTTATTAACCGTTTTTTGAAAGAGAGAGCGGTGATTATCATTGGGCTCTTGTTGCTGTCTATTGGTGGCAGTTTGCCAGTCTGTTTTCAGGCCTATCCTCTTATTTTCCTGTCAAGAATCCTTTTAGGAGCTGGGATTGGTATGCTCAATGCGCGTGCTATTAATATTATCAGTGAGCGTTTCACAGGTAATGAGCGAACCCGTATGCTGGGTCTCAGAGGGTCTATGGAAGTGCTAGGGTCGGCTTTGTTGACCTTCTTGGCTGGGCAACTCTTAAGCATTTCCTGGTCAGCGTCTTTCGCCATTTATGGATTGGGGCTGCTTATCTTGCTTCTTTATCTAGCTTTTGTTCCTGATATGCCTCATCAGAAAGAATTGGCTGAGGATCATGAAAATCCTGCTAGACTCTCTAGTCGGCAGCTGCTGTATAGTCTTGGCACCGCCTTTTATGCGGGCTTTATTATCTTGGTTAACTCCTCTGTTACTATCCGGATTCCTCAGGTCGTTGAGCAGCTAGGTCTTGGCACGGCCTCTCAGTCTAGCATTCTTCTAAGCGCCATGATGATTATGGGGATTTTAGCTGGGATGTTTTATTCATCTTTGCTGAGTTTTTTTGGAAAATATTTTCAAGTTGGTGTTAGTCTGATTTTTGGTTTAGCTTGTTTAATGCTTTGGCAGGCTGATAGTTGGTTTCTTCTAGCTATTGGTGCTCTAACGTCAGGATTCTTCTACTCCTTAGCGGTCACCTATGCCTTTCACACCATCGCAGAAAAAATACCAGCTCATTTGCTTGCTACGGCAACTATACTGGTTCTCTTAGGGTGTAATTTAGGAGGTGGTTCGACAGCTTTAGCTCTACAATTATTAACCAGCTTAGCACCAGCACCGACAGCAGTCTTTGGTTTATATAGCCTCCTTATCCTAAGTATGACGGCTATCTTGGTAGTTGCTCTGCTATTTTCCAAAAAGAAAAAAATTGACGGCAAGTCAGGAATTTGATAGAATGGATAAAGCTGGGAACAGCTAAACCAACTTTTTCTTGGTTTTAGGAGTGCCAATCCTAAGACTCGGATAAAGCAAAAAAAGGAGAACATATTATGGCAATCTCAAAAGAGAAAAAAAATGAAATCATTTCACAATACGCTCGTCACGAAGGCGATACAGGTTCTGTTGAAGTTCAAGTAGCTGTGCTTACTTGGGAAATCAACCACCTTAACTCACACATCAAAGAACACAAAAAAGACCACGCTACTTACCGTGGTTTGATGAAAAAAATCGGTCACCGTCGTAACTTGTTGGCATACCTACGCCGCACAGACGTAAACCGTTACCGTGAGCTTATCCAATCTCTTGGTCTTCGCCGTTAAGACAAAAGGTCTAAGACTGATGAGAAGACAAGCGCTTTAAATCATCGCTTTAGAAGCTGACTTAATGACGCTATTTGTCTTTAATCGAGATGATCGAAAAACTCCCCTATTTTCAGGGGAGTTTTTTTGCTGATAAGAAGAATTACTTTTTTTCCTGAACCGCAACCTGCATTTTAATGAACATGTCTCTTTGTTGTTCGAGCAGGTTTGGTTGCTCGTGGATGACCTCGCAGATGTAAGGACCAGTTGGTTCTAACCCTTTAGCCTCTAGTGCTTGGAAAAAAAGAGGCAGCCGTGAAATCTCTTCCTCAAAGGAATGACAGTAGCTGATGGCATATTGTCCGGCAGCGAGGGTGACCTTTTGGATGTGAGGTGATTGGAAGTAAGGATTGTGAAAGAGAACAAATTGTGTTGATAGCCAATGTTGTTGTCTAAACTGCTTGTTTTGCATGAGGGATCCGATTTTACCAAAGTGTTCATAAAAGGGATTATGCGAAAAAATCTCTTGCTTTAAATAGCGCAAATAAATCTCATACTCTTCACTAGTCATTTGATAGATGTTCTGTGATAGCTCAAAGGTCCAAATAAGGCGCTCAGGCATTGTCACAATAGCGAGTTCTTGGTTGGATTGATGCTCAGTATAAAGCAGAGCCCCTCTACGAAAGGCATCAATCTCTGCGATGCGATGTTCCAAGGCTTCTTTTTCTTGAAGCAACTCCCGATAGCGGTTTTCGATTAATTGATGAAGATGCGGATCTCTTTTATCTGACAAGATTTTTTTAATGTCTTCTAAGGAGAAGTCAAGTTGTCTTAGATATTGAATAGCATCCACAATAGAAGATTGCTTGAGATGATAGTAGCGATAATTGGTTTCCTCATCAATCTGGTAGGGACGAAGCAATCCAATCTTATCGTAAAAGCGTAAGGTACGAATAGAAATATTGTTTAATTTGGAGAACTCTCCGATGCGTAAAATAGTTTTCATGTTTTTTTAGACTCTCTATTGACTCTCTAGTTACTAGAGACATTATACTATAATTGTGAAAACAATAACAAATAAAAAGGAGGGTTTACAATGAAAAACTCTAAAGTACGTGTCGTTCAATATGGTTGTGGAAAAATGTCGAAAGTATTGCTTCGCTACTTGTTGGATCATGGAGCTGAGATTGTCGGTGCTATTGATAATAATCCAGCAGTTGTCGGACAAGACATTGGTGATTTTGCAGATTTAGGTTACAAAACAGGCGTTACCATCTCAAGTGACGCTGAAGCAGTCTTTTCAAGCTGTGATGCTGATATCGCCATTGTTACTATTTTCTCCTATATGCCGGAAATGTACGAGTTTTACGAAACAGCCATCAAACATGGCGTTAACGTCATTTCAACCTGTGAAGAGGCGATTTACCCTTGGACAACTTCCCCATCAGAAACCAACCGTTTGGATAAATTGGCTAAACAACATGGTGTAACGATTATGGGATCTGGTATGCAAGATATTTACTGGATTAATATGCCATGTCTAATGATGGCAGGAGTCAACAAAATTACTAAGATCAAAGGGGCAGTCAGCTACAATGTTGAAGATTACGGCCTTGCACTGGCAGAAGCGCATGGTGCAGGATATGATGTGGAGCGTTTTGACAAAGAAATCGCCGCTGCTGAAAGCTTGCCATCTTACATGTGGAATGCTGCTGAGGGAATTTGTTCGAAAATGAACTGGACTATCAAAGATATTTCTCAAAAGAGTGTTCCTTATATTTTAGATGAAGCTATTTATTCTGAGACGCTTGGTCGCTCTATCCCAGCAGGCGATGTAACCGGGATGTCAGCAGTAACAACCATTCACACGCATCAAGGAATTACCTTAGAAGTTGAATGTATTGGAAAAGTCTATCGTGAAGACGATGGAGACATGTGTGATTGGGAAATCATTGGAGAACCAGATTTGGTCTTTTCTGTCAGCAAGCCTGATACAGTCGCACATACCTGCGCAACTATCGTCAATCGTATCCCGACTGTGATTGATGCTCCAGCAGGATTCGTAACCTGTGAAAAAGCGCGTGATGTAGAATACTTAACCTATCCTATGCACACTTATCTTGATTAGAAATGTCATAATGAAGACATAATCATTAAAAAATAATAATAAAACCACAGCAAAATCATTTGTTAGCTACAAGTGTTAAACAATGAGAGTTGTGGTTTTTAGTATGTCCTGAACTGGTGACAAGACGACCAGCACCTGAAAAAGAGTTTCTTATAAGGCGTTTAATAATATCACTAACTTAGTAATAACAGAAGCAAGGACGTCTTTCTCAACATTATGGGATTTTGAAGAAGAGTGATGAGATAAGATGATAATTATCTGACAATATTGTTTGACTTGTCAGATTGATCTTTATAGGCATTAAAGAAGTGAATTCTAAACAATAAACAAGTTATTTTTTAAGAATGTTTTAAGCATTAAGCACTATTCTTAAAAAAGAATCCGATTTAGTTGTCGGTTTTCCCATTTAGATCACCAAAGAAAGTCATCTAAGAGGTGTAGTTACTAGTTATGCTAAAAAAAGAACACAAAAATAACATTTAAATATTGTTTTTATAATGTAAATATTATATTATAAAAATGCCGTTTAAAGTTTATTAAAGGATGGCTAATTTTTTTCAAGGAAATCAGGAGGTAACGATGTTTTTAAATCAAAAACAACGCTTTTCTATTCGTAAATATTCATTTGGAGCAGCATCTGTTCTTTTAGGGACTGTTCTTTTAGGTCTAGCTGGCCCTGAGGTGTCAGCTGATAATGTACAGCAGGAGACTGTTGAACAATTCTCTAGCGCGGATAATGTAGCTCAATCAAAATCAGGAAGCTCTGCGATGGAAGCGGTTGCCAAAGAACCGGTTTCCGAAACAGCCCCAGAAACTACTACCCCAGTTGATACAGTAGCAGAAACTACTGAGATGTCAGAAATTCAAAACCAAGAAATGGCGAGGGCTGCACTAGCTGACGAAGAAATGGCTAACTCTTTTTCTAGCCCAAATGCTTTGCAAGGTGAGAGAGCGGCTTTAGAAGAAGAACAACAAGCACTTACAGCTGCAATAGAAGCTGTTGAGGCTGCAGAAGGTGCATTAGAAAACCTTAAACATAGGTTAGTTGAACTTAAAAGAGATGGTGTAATTAATCCAACAGAGAAAAGTGAAGTAGACCGCATGAATGAAGAGGTAAAATCTTTAAAACAAGGGGCTCTTCCATTGGTTGAAAAATTGCCACAAGACGAACGTAGAAATGGACTGCAAATGCGTCTGGATAATATAATTCCAATTGAAGTGGAAGTCAATGATAAAAATTACAATTATCGTCCGGATGATATAGAGGCTGCGCTTGACGAGGCTGAAAATGCAATAGTTTCTGCAGAAACAGCGGAGAAAACGGGTGATGCCGAGCAAATAAAAGAAAAAAAAGACTTAGCCACTTCGTTGGTAAAAAAAGTAGAAGCATCGGTTAACAATGATATAGAAAACTATCCCGAAATAAAGAACTTTAATGAACGTTTGAATGTTATCAAAACACCTGAAGTAAGCGACGCTGACAAAGAAATGAGCGACGAACCCGAACTTTCGGATGAATCTAAGACGGATAAGGAAGAAATAGATTGGGAGGCCGAAAATAATGCGTTTCAGGCAGCAAAGGACGCTATCAGAGATGCCGAAGCAGCATTGAAAGCTGTTGAAACTAAAATAGCTGAATTAAAAGCTGCTGATGGTCCTATTAGTCCTGCTGATAAAAAAGAAGTAGAACGATTAAATAATGAACTTACGAAGACGAAAAAAGCTGCTTGGGATTTGGTTCAAGAGTTGAAAAATGATTCGTTTAAAAATTCGCTCATGGAAGCACTTAACGGAATTAATCTGACTGAAAGGCCTGAAATGGGCGATGCTAAAAAAGAACAAAACGACCAACCAATTGATGACGATTCAGTCGCAAAGGTTGTCCCTGAGACAGATAAAGAAGATGCTAACAAAGTTGCTGAAGCAGAAAAAGCAGTTCAAGCAGCAGAAGCTGCGGCTAAAGCGGCAGAAGCTAAGAAAGCAAGATTATCTGAAGGAAAAATTATCAAAGAATCAGACAAAAGGGAGGTTGACAGATTAAATACTGAAACAACAACTAAGAAAACACTAGCTAAGCTAAAAATCGATGATGTAAAAGATCCTGATAAAAAGAAACCATTAGAAGATCGACTCAATCAAATCCAAATTACATCTGTAGATGTTAATGATGAAAATGACAACGGTATTCTTGATAGTGTAGAAAAAGCTAAGGAAGAGGCTACAGCTAAAGCAGCTGTTTCGGCAGCAGAAGAAGCAATTCAAAAATTAAAGGCTAAATTGCAAGAAGATAAGGCAATTAGCAAAGCAGATAAAAAAGAATTTGAAGCACTAAATGAAGAAATAACAACTAAGAAAAAAATTGCAGAACCATTGGTAGAAAAATTATCAGAAGGAACGATAAAAGAAGATTTGAAAGAGCGTCTTCAAAAAGTTCAACCGATTGATATAACCGTTAATGATGCTGATAATAACGGTGTACCTGATTTACAAGATCAACAAGTAACGGCTGCTAAAGAGGTTGTTAAATCTGTTGAAAAACTTGGTAAGGATGCTGAAACTAAGAAGAACGACATTGCATCAGATAAAATCGTCACTCAAGCTGAAAAGGATCAATTAGACAAGTTAAATGCACTTATTACTGAACAAAAGAGAGTGGTGTCATCATTCATTGACAAATTACCACATGAAAAAACCAGAGCTGAACTTCAAAAACGTCTTGATGCAGTGACAACACAAATAGTGCAAGTTACTGATAAAAAAGATGCCGCAGAGATCGAAAAAGGCACTGATGAAGACATCAAACAAGATGATAACAAAGATAATGGAAAAGGTGCAGAACCAGGAACTAGAAAAGATTCCGAATCAAATACCGGCAATAACGATGACGAAGGTATCAGTTCAAATACCGAACAAGATATTAAAAAAGATGTAGCTCCAGACGTTACCCCCGATACTGGAAAAGTCCCTCAAATAGATTCTAAAGAAGGCAGTGAAGTAGCCCCAGAACAAGGTTCTGAAGATAGTACATCAAAAGACACCGAAAAAGATGTCGCCCCAGAAATCAAACAAGATTCCGAATCAGAATCTGGCAATACCAGTGAAGAAGGTACTGAGTCAAATGTTGAAAAAGATTCTAAGAAAGATGTAGTTCCAGACACTAAACCTGAAGTTGGTAAAGACATTCAGAAAGATTCCGAAGAAGCAAATACCAAACCAGATGGTGAAGATGCGTCTAAGCAAGCAGACCTTGCTGCAGCTGAAGCAGCTGTTAAAGCTGCGGAAGAAGCAGCGCAAGTAGGTCTAGCCAAGAAAGCAACCGTAGAAGCTGATAAAGCAGTTTCTCAAGTAGAAAAAGATGCTCTTGATAAGTTAAATTCCGATACCAAAGGTAAGAAAGATAAAGCTACTCTAATGGTTGAAGATTTGCCTACAAGTCCAAAGAAAACAGAACTTGAAAAACGTCTCGCTGCAGTGCAAGAATCTAAAGTTGAAGTTAATGACCGCAATAATAATGGCAAACCAGACGACGAAGACAAGGCTGCTGAAGAAGCTGCTGCAGAAAAAGCTGTTCAAGTGGCCGAAGGCGCTGCAAGATTAGCTGAAGCTAAGAAAATTGAAGCATTAACAGACAAAAAAGTCACTCAACAAGAGAAAGATGAGGTTGATCAATTAAGTGCTGACGCAATGGCTAAAAAAGAAGCTGCAACTCCATTGGTAGAAACATTATCTGAAGGCGATAAAAAGGCAGAATTGGTAAAACGTCTGGCTGCAGTAAAACCCGTCACTGTTGAAGCCACTAAAGAAGATGATGACGCTAATCAGGAAAAACCACAACAACCAGAAGTACCGCAAGTCCCAGACATGCCAAATGTTCCAGGGGCACCAAATGTTCCGGAAGCACCACAAAAACCAGAAATGCCAGAGCAACAGCCAGAACAACCGCAAGTCCCAGAAACACCGAAGGCACCAGAAGCACCAAAAGTGCCAGAAACACCGAAAGCGCCCGAAGCACCGAAGGCACCAGAAGCACCAGAAGCACCGGAGCAACCGCAAGTGCCAGAACAACAGCCAGAAGCGCCGGAAAAACCTGAGATGCCAGAAACACCGAAAGCGCCCGAAGCACCGAAGGCACCAGAAGCACCGGAGCAACCGCAAGTGCCAGAACAACAGCCAGAAGCGCCGGAAAAACCTGAGATGCCAGAAACACCGAAAGCGCCCGAAGCACCGAAGGCACCGGAAGTACCAGAAGTACCAGAGACACCGGAAGCACCGAAGGTCCCAGACATGCCAAATGTTCCGGAAGTACCACAAAAGCCTGAAATGCCAGAGCAACAACCGGAGCAACCGCAAGTGCCAGAACAACAACCAGAAGTGCCCGAAGCACCGAAGGCACCGGAAGTACCAGAAGTACCAGAGACACCGGAAGCACCGAAGGTCCCAGACATGCCAAAAGTTCCGGAAGTACCACAAAAGCCTGAAAAGCCAGAGCAACAACCGGAGCAACCGCAAGTGCCAGAACAACAACCAGAAGTGCCCGAAGCACCGAAGGCGCCGCAGCAACCAGAAGCACCAAAAGTGCCGGAGCAACCGGAAACACCAGACGCACCGCAAGTCCCAGAAACACCGGAGGCACCGGAGCAACCGCAACAACCAGAAGTACCGGAAATACCGAAGGCACCGGAAGCACCGAAGGTCCCAGACATGCCAAAAGTTCCGGAAGTACCACAAAAGCCTGAAATGCCAGAGCAACAACCGGAGCAACCGGAAACTGATAAGTCTCAAGCGGAACCAAAAGTTGCCGGAAGACCTGATGTCAAGAAGCCTGAAATGAATCCAAAAGTTGATGATTCAGAAAAAGTCCGTTCAGCTAAGAGAGGTCAAACAGTCCTCCCAACAGGAACGAAATCTCCTGAACGAGTGACGTCACCACAATTAGTTAAGAAATCAATACCATCTCAAACAAGGAGTGAAGAGAGCCTACCAAGGACAGGTGAGAGAGGTAATCAATTAGCAGCCGTTTATGGTGGTACAGCCATTGCCTTAGCTGCCTTGTTTAGTTCTAGAAAACGTAAAAGAGATCGTGAAGAATGATGACTGACTATTTTACAAGCTAGATTTTGAAGAATTGACATAATCAAAATGAAACAGGTCAAGAAGTCTGGTTAAAGCTGCAAAAGCACCTCAACGTTAGGTATTCCTAGCTATTGAGGTGTTTTTCATTATACTGGCCTTTTGACAACTTCGTCGGGTGATTTATAACGTAAGTGCCTAGCAACAGGCTTCGTTTGTCCTCTCTCTACCAATATACTGTTAGTGGATCATGGCTTTGGTGGGTACTATCCTGTCACAATCGCTTGTTCCTTTGGAAGTTTCGTAGTCTCATCACTTTAAGAAGAAGGAAAATAGGGACCATTTTATCTACATCGATGTTGCCTTATCTGATTTTGGTTTCAATGAGTATCTCACATTGAATATTTTAAGTTACCCATTCTTTGATTGCTCTCTGTTATTGGCAATTTGAGCCGATTGCTTTGACGAGTGAAACATGTCTTATGCTATAATTAATTTATGTGTATTTTTAATGCTAATCAGTTAGCTTATCAAGTCGGTGATAAGTTAATTCTGAAAGATATTTCGTTCTCCGTTCAAGAGGGTGAGCGGGTAACGTTAGTGGGTCCTTCTGGGAGCGGTAAGAGCAGTCTATTGAAACTCTTATCAACGTTGGTGACGCCATCTTCTGGTGATATTAGTTTTGAAGGTCGCTCGGTGATGACATTGAATCCTGTGGAGTATCGTCGTCAGGTTTCCTATTGCTTTCAGCAGCCTACCTTGTTTGGCAATACTGTTCGGGATAATATGGCCTTTCCTTTTGAGATTCGCCAGCTTCCATTTGATGAAAAGAAGGTCTTGAGTCAGCTTCCTCGAGTCAATTTAACGCCTAATCATCTAGAACAAGACATCAAGGACTTGTCAGGTGGTGAAAAACAGCGTATTGCTCTATTGCGCAACCTACTTTTTGAACCAAAGGTCCTGTTACTTGATGAGGTGACTGCTGGTTTAGACAGTGCTACCAAGCGTCTAGTTAACAAGGTGATTGCCGATTATCACGCCAAGGGTCATACGATCATCGAAGTTACTCATGATGAGGAGGCAATTCAATCAGCTAGTCGTATCATTACCATCGAGAAAGGGGGATTAGTTGATGACAAGCGTATCCGTCAGTAATCTATCACTCGTTCTAGCCTTTGGCTTAGTGCTTTTAGCGGTTGGGCTCAGCGCTAAAGAAAAATTGGGTTTGGGTAAAGAGATTGCTATCGCTGTTGTGCGCACCGTTATCCAACTGGTCGTGGTTGGCTTTGTCTTGCAATACATTTTCCGAGTTAACAATATCTTGTTAACTGTTGCCATGGTCATGGTCATTATTTTTAATGCCAGTCGTCAAGCACACTCACGCAATCCTAATAGCAATAAACACTTATGGCAATCTTGGCTGGCGATTTTACTATCGACTACTATAACTTTAGGAATTCTGATAGCTTCAGGTGCCATCAAGGTTATACCCTCCCAGATCATCCCTATTTCGGGGATGATTGCCAGCAACTCCATGGTTGCCATCGGTCTAAGCTATCGAGCCGTGTACAGTCTGTTTACCGACCAACGTCAACAAGTTTTGGAAAAATTGGCTCTTGGTGCACCTGTCAAAATGGCTTCACTCTCTATTTTGCGACAAGCTATCAAAACAGGAGTACAGCCGACCGTCGACTCTGCTAAAACGGTTGGCCTAGTTAGCTTGCCAGGGATGATGTCAGGTTTGATGTTCGCAGGAGTAGACCCAGTCTATGCCATCAAATACCAAATCATGGTTATGTTTATGCTGCTATCAGCCACGAGTTTGGGTTCTGTGATTGCCTCGTATTTTGCTTACAAAACTTATTTTAATGAACGTATGCAGCTTGAATTTTAATTTATCATGTCGCACCAAAAATACTAACGGAAGACACGGCGATGGCCGTGTTTTTTTGTTTGATTTATGATAAAATGATACGGATACTACAGTTTTGTACAAAATTGAGTTTGGTTCTTTGATAATCAGATTGAGTTTTGTAAAAAACAAGGTATCTAAAGATTCATGAGATGAGGTAAACAAATGAGTAAACACGTTTTTGAAACGACTTTTGCTGGCAAACCTTTAGTGGTCGAAGTTGGCCAAGTGGCTAAGCAAGCTAATGGGGCTACAGTTGTTCGTTATGGTGAGTCAACAGTGCTAACAGCAGCTGTTATGTCTAAAAAAATGGCAACAGGTGATTTCTTCCCCCTTCAAGTCAACTACGAGGAAAAGATGTATGCTGCTGGGAAATTCCCGGGTGGTTTCAATAAGCGTGAGGGACGTCCATCAACAGATGCAACCCTAACGGCGCGTCTCATTGACCGTCCTATCCGTCCCATGTTTGCAGAAGGGTTCCGTAACGAAGTTCAAGTGATCAACACGGTCCTTTCTTATGATGAGAATGCTAGCGCGCCGATGGCTGCGATGTTTGGGTCTTCATTGGCACTTGCTATTTCAGATATTCCTTTCAAACGTCCCATCGCAGGTGTGCAAGTGGCTTATATTGATGGAGAATTTATCATCAATCCCGATAAGGCTCAAAAAGAAGCTTCTGCTCTTGAGTTGACGGTGGCTGGTACTAAAGAAGCCATCAATATGGTAGAGTCTGGTGCCAAAGAATTATCAGAAGACATCATGCTTGAGGCTCTTTTGAAAGGTCACCAAGCGATTCAAGAGTTAATCGCCTTCCAAGAAGAAATTGTCGCCGCAATCGGTAAAGAAAAAGCAGATGTGGAATTGCTTCAAGTTGACCCCGAAATCTTCAAGGAAATTAACGAGAAGTACTATGATGACTTGGCGCGTGCCGTCCAAGTGGAAGAAAAATTAGCGCGTCAAGAGGCAACTCATGAGGTCAAAGAGCAAGTTTTTGGAGAGTACACTACTCGTTACGCTGAAGATCCAGAATTTGAACGCATTTATCGTGATGTGGCTGAAACTTTGGAGCAAATGGAGCATGCGGAAGTTCGTCGTTTGATTACTGAAGACAAGATTCGTCCGGATGGTCGTCGCGTTGATGAAATCCGTCCATTGGAAGCGGAAATTGACTTCTTGCCAAAAGTTCATGGCTCAGGTCTCTTTACACGTGGACAAACCCAAGCACTGTCAGTTTTGACGCTTGCACCGATGGGAGAAACACAGATTGTTGATGGTTTAGATCCTGAGTACAAAAAACGCTTCTTACACCACTATAATTTCCCTCAATATTCTGTTGGAGAAACGGGCCGTTATGGAGCCGCAGGACGTCGCGAGATTGGCCATGGTGCCCTTGGCGAGCGTGCGCTGGAGCAGGTCTTGCCAAGTTTGGAGGACTTTCCATACGCGATTCGCTTGGTAGCAGAAGTCTTGGAGTCAAATGGTTCATCATCGCAAGCTTCCATTACAGCTGGTACCTTAGCCCTCATGGCCGGTGGTGTTCCCATTAAAGCTCCGGTTGCGGGGATTGCCATGGGTCTCATCTCAGATGGTACTAACTATACAGTCCTAACCGATATTCAAGGTTTGGAAGACCATTTTGGTGACATGGACTTTAAAGTGGCTGGAACTCGTGACGGTATTACAGCTCTTCAAATGGATATTAAAATCGAAGGTATTACGCCGCAAATCCTTGAAGAAGCTTTGGCGCAAGCCAAAAAAGCGCGCTTTGAAATCCTTGACGTTATCGAAGGAGCTATTGCTGCACCACGTCCACATTTGGCACCGACAGCACCCAAGATTGATACCATCAAGATTGATGTGGATAAAATCAAGGTTGTTATCGGTAAAGGTGGCGAAACGATTGATAAAATCATCGCTGAAACAGGTGTTAAGATTGATATCGACGAAGAAGGAAATGTTTCCATCTACTCTTCAGACCAAGATGCTATTGATAAAGCCAAAGAAATCATCGCTGGTTTAGTTCGTGAAGCTAAAGTTGGCGAACTCTATCATGCCAAAGTGGTTCGTATTGAAAAATTTGGTGCTTTTGTTAACCTTTTTGACAAGACAGATGCTCTTGTTCACATTTCAGAGATTGCTTGGACACGTACCAATCGTGTAGAAGACGTGCTTGAAGTTGGTGAAGAAGTGGATGTCAAGATCATTAAAGTTGACGAAAAAGGTCGCATTGATGCCTCTATGAAGGCTTTGGTGCCACGTCCGAAACCAGTCAAAAAACCTGAAGAAAAGTCTTCAGATAAAAAGGAAAGCTAATCATGGAAAGATTTAACATTGAGTTGGGCTTGGCCCTTCGTCAATTCATTGACGAACCAGATAATTTTCTGCGTAGCATTGCCCTAGTCAATAGTATGCATCTGTATCCTGTTCTGGCTAGTTCAGAACCCTATGCCATTGCTATCGATGGGCAAAAGTTGACCCCTGTATTTACGAGTAAAGAGGACCTCGAGACATTTTGCCATGAACATCCGTCAGCTTCAAAACAGGCTTGGATTGAACGTTCAGCCTTAGATATTCTTGAAGAAGTGATTTTACATCAGTTGACAGGTTTGATTTTCAATGTTAAGAAAACAGGCGATTTTAGTAACTCAACGATTTTCCAATCGAGTGAGATGATTCAGTTTGTCAATACTTTTACAGAATTGATTAATGACATCATGAGTGATGACAATCAAGCTGCTGACTTGTTAGAAAAAGTCTATTTGGTACCAGTCTTTATTTATCCCAAAGCGGATGGGACACATGAGCGACGTTTTCCGACGATGGCAAATGAACTGGACCAAAGTTTTGTGCCCGTCTTTTCAAGCCTGCCTCATTTTGCGGACTGGTATAACAATGAAGAATTCGGCTTGCCATTTAGAGAAATGGGTGGTTCAGTCTTTGTTTGGAAATTAGAAGAGATTCTTCAAAAAGATCGTCAAGAAGCTGGTGACACTTTAGGTGTTGTGGTTAATCCTTTAGCAGAACAGCAAGCGATTGTTGAGTGGGCAGGTATCACTCAATAAGAAGGATATAAAAACGGCTAGGCTAATAAGGGTTTAGGATGAGATAAAAAAGGAAAAGGAGGACTGCTATGGGCTGGTGGCGAAAATCAATCGATATTGTTAAAGAGTTAGACCCAGCGGCTCGTACGTCTTTAGAAGTGGTTCTTACTTATCCTGGTATCAAGGCTCTTGCAGCACATCGCCTTTCCCATTATTTATGGCGACACGGGTTTAAATTGATTGCGCGGATGCACAGCCAATTTTGGCGATTTTGGACCAATATTGAAATCCATCCAGGGGCTGAGATCGCTCCTGGGGTTTTCATTGATCACGGAGCTGGCTTGGTGATTGGTGAAACGGCACTGGTAGAGGAAGGTGTTATGCTCTATCATGGGGTGACGCTTGGCGGGACTGGAAAAGATACTGGTAAAAGGCATCCAACCGTCCGCCGTGGTGCGCTGGTCTCTGCCCACTCTCAGGTTATTGGACCAGTTGAGATTGGCGAAAATGCTAAGGTCGGGGCTGGTGCCGTTGTGGTATCAGATGTCCCTGCAGATGTGACGGTGGTAGGTGTTCCTGCTAAGGTGGTTCGTGTGCACGGGAAAAAAGATGAATTAGTCAACCATGCAGTTGAAGAGGACCGCAAGAGTCATTACTATGCTTCCAAAATGGAAGAAGCGGCGGATAAGAGTCATCAGTCATCCCACCTTTAAGTCGCCTAATCCACCGTAGCTAGTACATAGAAGGTGATTAAAAAAGGAGTATTAAAGATGAAACGTTTTTTGAAGCTCAATGGTTTGTTTTTGCTTGCTTGTAGTTATCTTACCATCTTACTGTTACGCTTATTAACGAAACCATCAGTTGAAAAGGGCGATTTGTTTTTAACTGTTGTCTGTTTACTAGGGCTTGTATCAGGTGTTTGGACCATGTACCGTAGAACCGCTATGCGAAAAAATAACAAGGAGAACTAAGTGATTAAAATTTACGATACCATGACGCGCAGTCTCCGTGACTTCGTGCCTTTAGAAGAAGGTAGAGTCAAGATGTATGTCTGCGGGCCAACGGTGTATAACTATATCCACATTGGAAATGCTCGCTCAACGGTGGCCTTTGATACGATTCGTCGTTATTTTGAATACCGTGGCTATCATGTTGATTACATTTCTAATTTCACTGATGTGGATGACAAAATCATCAAAGCGGCTAAGGAAGCGGGGATTTCTACCAAAGAGCTGTCTGATAAGTTCATTGCGGCTTTTATGGAAGATACCGCTAAGCTAGGTGTTAAACCGGCTACCAAAAATCCTCGCGTTATCAACTACATGGAGCAGATTATCGCCTTTGTGGAAACTCTTGTGGAAAAAGGCTTTGCTTACGAGTCACAGGGTGATGTGTATTTCCGTGTGGAAAAGTCGGAGAATTATGCTAAATTAGCGAATAAAACGTTAGCTGATTTGGAAATCGGTGCTTCAGGTCGTACTGATGAGGAGACAGCCCGTAAGGAAAATCCAGTTGATTTTGCCCTTTGGAAATCTGCTAAAGATGGCGAAGTTTCTTGGGAAAGTCCTTGGGGAGCGGGTCGTCCAGGTTGGCATATCGAGTGTTCGGTGATGGCAACAGAGATCTTAGGTGATACGATCGACATTCATGGTGGTGGGGCTGATTTGGAGTTTCCACACCATACTAATGAAATTGCCCAGTCTGAAGCTAAAACTGGTCATACCTTTGCAAACTACTGGATGCACAATGGCTTTGTCAATGTGGATAACGAAAAAATGTCCAAGTCACTAGGCAACTTTGTGACAGTTCACGACATGTTGAAAACAGTGGATGGTCAGGTGCTTCGTTTCTTCTTAGCGACGCAGCAGTACCGCAAGCCGGTTAACTTCACTGAAAAAGCCATCCATGATGCAGAAGTTAATCTTAAATATTTGAAGAATGCTTATCAACAGCCTATCCAAGAATCTGTGGATAAGAATGATTTTGAAACCTTCAAATCACAGTTTGTAGCAGCTATGGATGATGATTTCAACAGTGCCAATGGCATTACGGTACTCTTTGATTTAGCCAAGTGGATTAATTCTGGTCATTACACTGTGACGATTAAAGAAGAATTTGCAGCTATGCTGGCCGTTTTTGGCATTGTTTTCCGAGAAGAGGAAGACGAGGTTCTGGATGCTGATATCGAAGCTTTGATTGCAGAGCGGCAAGAAGCACGTGCCCATAAAAATTTTGCGCGTGCAGATGCGATTCGTGATCAGTTGGCTGAGCAAGGGATAAAACTGTTAGATACTAAGGATGGTGTGAGGTGGACGCGTGACTAAAGCCAGCCAAGTGGATGTCCATTTGATTAATGGGATTGCCCTTGCTTTTGAAGGAGATGCCGTTTATTCTTACTATATTCGTCGTCACCTGATTTTTACAGGACAGACCAAGCCTAACCAACTTCACCGTTTGGCAACGCGCTATGTATCAGCCAAGGCACAAGCCAGCCTTATCACGGCGATGTTAGAAGTGCAGCTTTTGACCGAAAAAGAAGAAGATATCTACCGTCGTGGGCGCAATACTAATAGTCACACCAAAGCTAAGAATGCGGATGTCGTGACTTACCGAATGTCGACGGGTTTTGAAGCTGTGATGGGGTATTTGGATATGACTGATCAAACTGAGCGTTTGGAAGAATTGATTGCTTGGTGTATTGATTGGGTCGATCAGCAAGTTTAAAAAGAAGGAAGTTGGGATACAAGTACCCAGCTTCCTTCTTTGTTATGGTAGTTGTTGACGGCATTGTGACCATGGTTGGCTCGGCTTTGGTTTTTGAGCTCAATGTGTAGCGTTTAAGCGGCAATAGTAACTGTTTGCCTGTTCTCCTTTACAGTTGTTGATGCTCTTCATTATTGTTGTCATGGAGGATGGCTCATTGGCTAATGAAGGTTATTTTGATGGAAACCAAGATGCCTTCAGAACTATAACCTAGCCATAAAAAAAGCTGGAGTACTCATTAAGAAAATCCTCCAGTTTTTATGTATCGTTAGGACGCAAATGCCTTAATTTTAAGAACAGCATTGCAATTAGGAAGTGCCTTTCTAAACTGTTTTACGACAATCGAGTGAGTATGTCATGTCAATTTTATATTATAGTGGCGCTGGTTTGTTTCATGTCACGGTATCCATAAGGCATAAAGGTAGGAAAGGCAGCTGAAACTAAAAATAAGGTAAAACAGACCGATACGAATACTCTGGAATGGTTTATGAAGTCGAATTAGTGTCAATAACGTCCAAACGATTAGGACTGTGACGAACCAGCCGGAGATGAGACGTCGTGGCGTCAATCCAAAAAGGTAGATGTAAATACCAAAGAGTTTCCAAGCAGCAAGAAGGGCAAAGATAAAAGAGAAGGTGAAAAAGATAGTTAGAAGGAATCTACCCACCTTTTGATCCCAGATGGGAGAAGATACTAAAAAGTAGCTTGCAGCAAGTGTCGTAAAATTCAAGAGGGCTACGCGGACCAATTGCCAAAAACCAGAGACAGCAGTTTCAGAAGCTGCTTGTGGGCTAATCGTTTGCGCTTGAAACAGTGTTTGTAGATCAGCAAAAGCAAGTATTAGAAAAAGAGCATAAATAAGGCACAAGCTACCAATGATAATATAGCTGCTGAAGGTGGGAAGAATCCTGCTGCTATCAAGTTTTTCTTGGAGAACTTGGTAGTTTTCATCAGTTTGTGATCCTTTGATGAGTGGAGCAAAAAGCAGTCCATAGAGGTAGGCTCCTATCGGTAGAGATAAAATGCCGTAGCGAAGAAAGTCGATGACATAATCGTACCAGCTGAACTGGAAGAAGGTAGCATTCAACTGAGTAAACCAGTGATCAGTGACTAGTTTAAAATGCTGAGAGACGGCTTGAAGCTGGCTGATTGCAAAGGCAACTAGTAAAACTGCGACACCAATCGAGCCTAAGAGTGTCAAGGTAAATTGGGGATTTAGTTTGGACTTGTTAGACTGTTGAAGACGAGGGTGACTAAGTATTTGAGAGCGAAGGCGAATGCTTTTGATAGGGATAGTCCAAAAGCCTCGCCAGGCATCTCTCAAAAAGAAAACACCAAATCGCCCTTGAATAAATTGCTTGTTGCGAGCTAGGACATAGTAGACGAAGGTTAGATGGAGTCCAAATAGTCGAAAGAAATCAAATTGGGCTTGAATCCCCCAAATGGCAAATCCCAGTAATTGGAGAAAGAGAGAGCCGAGCAGCAACCTATCTTCTGGTGATTTTTGTTTGACGCTATCCAGATACACTTGGTTTGGCTGGTTCCACTCGGTGATGATAATCGTCAAAAGCGCCGCTAAAATTAGGTAACTAGGATTGTGATTAAAGAGATTGACAATGTAAAAATAGGCTGGAAGATAGGTGAGTTGTGCTCCGATTTTATAATGATTAAATTCTGAATCAGAGAGTTTTTTAAGGTAGAGAGGGATAAGAGGTTTCTTGAAAGAGGAAGATTTTGTCACGTTTTGGTTACTCGCTTTCTGTATCAGGAATATACTCTATGATGTCACCTGGTTGACAGCCCAATTCGCGACAAAGAGCATTCAAGGTTGAAAAGCGAATCGCTTTGGCCTTGTTATTTTTTAAAATCGATAGATTGGCTGGGGTTAGGTCAATTAGTTCAGCTAAGCGCCCTGAACTGATGTGTTTTTGTGCCATGACTAGGTCTAAGTTGATACGAATCATAAATGCCTTTTCCCCTTTCTTATATGGTGTAATCAACATCATTTTGTAATTCAACAGCTTTGCCAAAGGCATTTCGGATAACCCGGATAACCAAAGTCAGCGCGATGCCAGCTGCCGTAATTAAGAGCATGGGAATGTAGCAAGTTACGCCCATCAGAAAAGAAATGGCAGTGATGGCGGCAGCCTCCCATCCTAAGATTTGAAGACTGCGAACATTTAGCTCAATAAAAATAAGGTCTTTTCCAATTCTGTTGATCAATTGAAATAAATGGTATAAGAAAATTAAGGAAAGAAAGCCAATGCTATACCCTAAACATAGCATGGTCAGGTAGCGCTGCGTGCCTTCCAGAAGCGGTGAGGGATAAATAATTGCTAAATCAACGACCCAAGTTCCCGTTGAAAGGAGAATAATAGCTCCTATAAAAAGAACAATTAAGCAAATTTTGGTTAAAACAATACTGAAATCTTCATAACTGTTATGATTCATGATGACATCTCCTGATTAATGTTGACATTAGTATACCATAATTTTATCGAATATCAATAAAAAAATATCGTTTTTTAATAATTAATAATTGAATAACGATAAAAAGATAACCGATTACCCTTACGTTCAGATAAGCTGTCAAGAGATCAGCTTATCAAGACGCTGTTGCAGGAGTTATTGTAGGCGTCTTTGATTATCATTCTTAGGGCTGATGTCATCACTTTTGTTATCTGTCATAATAAGTTGAATGGAGGATGTAATTATGGCAGATCAACGAATGGCTTATCATATAGATAGTAATATGCAATTTCCTTTAGTGGAGATTGATTTGGAAGCAGGAGAATCCGTGTATTTGCAAAAGGGTAGTATGGTTTATCATACCCCGGGTGTTCAGCTAAATACTCGACTAAATGGACGCGGAGAAGGCCTAGGAAAAATGTTGGGTGCTCTTGGACGGTCTGTGACGTCGGGAGAATCTATCTTTATTACCCAGGCTATTTCGACAGAAGACCATGGACGATTGGCTCTAGCGCCTTCTATGCCAGGCCAAGTCATAGCGCTTGAATTAGGCGAAAAGCAATACCGTCTCAATGATGGTGCTTTCTTGGCTTTAGATGGATCGGCCCAGTATCGAATGGAAAGACAAGCAGTCGGTAAAGCTTTCTTTGGAGGTCAAGGTGGTCTCTTTGTCATGACGACTGAAGGACAAGGAACCCTTTTAGCAAATACTTTTGGTTCGGTTAAAAAATTGGAACTCCATGGAGAGAGTATGACGATTGATAATGCCCATGTTGTGGCATGGAGTGATTCGCTAGACTATGATATCCACTTAGAAAATGGTTTTTTACAATCTATTGGTACTGGCGAAGGTATTGTCAATTGTTTTAGAGGCTATGGTGAGATTTATGTGCAGAGTCTTAACATTGAAACCTTCTCTAAAGTAGTAGGAGGACACTTTGCTACTACTGGCAACTCTAATAGAGGTAAGGTAGACAGTTTTTTGGATTTGTTTTAAGGCTATCTGATGAGTCGAGTCAATGACTAGGCTCTTTTTGTAATTAATTAGCTAATAAAAATCAAAAGTAGACCAAGCACTGAGGATGCAGGTAGAGTGGAAATGCGTCAGACCAAGTCGACATTGATTTTCATTGAGTATAAAGCTCATCTGGAATGTCAATCGCTTGGACAGAGATCAATTAAAGTGAGAATTTTTATCAGAAATCTTCTGTCATTTCTTTAGCTGACCAAGCTGACTTATGCTATAATAGTATGGATTGGCAAGGACAAAAGAATGTGTATTTGCCCAAAGCTATTGATAAAAAAATATTATAGGAGACAGACATGTCAAACGATATTCGTGTGCGCTATGCACCAAGCCCAACGGGTCTTTTACATATCGGTAACGCCCGTACAGCACTATTCAACTACCTCTATGCACGTCATCATGATGGTCAATTTATTATCCGTATTGAAGATACAGATCGTAAACGTCACGTTGAAGATGGTGAACGCAGTCAGCTTGAAAACCTTCGTTGGTTGGGGATGGATTGGGATGAAAGCCCTGAAACACATGAAAACTATCGTCAGTCTGAACGTCTAGAGCTTTACCAAAAGTACATCCAACAATTATTAAATGAAGGGAAAGCTTATAAATCATACGTTACAGAAGAGGAATTAAAGGCCGAACGCGAACGCCAAGAAAAGGCAGGAGAAACGCCACGTTATATCAACGAATTCCTTGGTATGTCTGAAGACGAAAAGGCAGCCTACATCACAGAACGTGAAGCGGCAGGCATTATTCCAACGGTACGTTTGGCGGTTAATGAGACAGCTATCTACAAATGGACGGATATGGTGAAAGGCGATATCGAGTTTGAAGGTGGCAACATCGGTGGTGACTGGGTTATTCAGAAAAAGGATGGCTTTCCAACCTACAACTTTGCCGTTGTTGTGGATGACCATGATATGAAAATCTCTCACGTTATCCGTGGAGATGACCATATTGCCAATACACCAAAGCAACTCATGGTCTATGAAGCTCTTGGTTGGACGGCACCTGAATTTGGTCACATGACCCTGATCATCAATTCCGAAACAGGTAAAAAACTCTCAAAACGCGATACGAATACCTTGCAGTTTATTGAGGATTACCGTCGCAAAGGGTACTTACCAGAAGCGGTCTTTAACTTTATCGCTCTTCTTGGCTGGAATCCTGGTGGTGAAGATGAAATCTTCTCTCGTGAAGAATTAATTAATCTCTTTGATGAGCATCGTCTCAGCAAGTCTCCAGCTGCTTTTGATCAAAAGAAATTGGACTGGATGAGTAATGACTACATCAAGAATGCAGACTTTGACAAGGTATTTGCACTTTGCCAACCTTTCCTTGAAGAAGCTGGTCGTCTTACAGATAAAGCTGCAAAGCTGGTGGAACTCTATAAGCCTCAGCTAACAGCAGCGGATGAGATTGTCCCATTGACAGACCTTTTCTTCTCTGACTTCCCTGCTTTGACTGATGCGGAAAAAGAAGTGATGGCAGGTGAGACTGTTCCAACAGTGCTCGAAGCCTTTAAAGCTAAGTTGGAAGCTATGTCAGATGAAGACTTCCAGCCAGACAATATCTTCCCACAAATCAAAGCTGTTCAAAAAGAAACAGGAATCAAAGGGAAAAACCTCTTTATGCCAATTCGTATTGCTGTTTCAGGTGAAATGCATGGTCCAGAATTGCCAAACACTATCTATCTGTTGGGTCGCGATAAATCTATTGAACACATTGACAACATGTTGCAAAGTCTTTAATAGCAGAAGAAGAGCGGGACTTACCTGACTCTTCTTTTCTAATCTTATCGATATAAAGAAAGACTATCAGATACTTATCAAATTATCCAGAAGGGAGGGATAGATGGAATTTTTTGGAATGGAACAGTACCTACTAGAATTCACAGCAATTTGGTTTATTTACCAAGATTTGAGGCAGAGAAAACTAAACAAATATCACTTCCCTTTTTATTTACTATTATCAATAGTCTTGGCAATTATCATCCGAGTAAATGCCTTCTTACCTCTATGGCTTACTTTTTTACTGCTGTCTCTATTAGAAAAAGAGAAAAGAACCCTTTGTAGGCATTTATTCTATACTGGCCTGTCAGTAGTACTTGTAGACTTACTTTTAAGGTATTTTTATATCTTTGTTTCTCCAACCTTATTAAGGGGAATACATTATCCATCCTATTTAACCCCTTGGGTGACAATCGTCATTTTCCTGTTTTTAATACCAACAACTAGGGCCTTGCGGCGTCTCTTTCGTTTGGATTACCCAACCATTCTGAACATTCCAGATAAACAGGTTCAACGTTATATTTATGGCATGAATGGTCTCTTTTTACTTTATTATATTGTTCATTATCTAGTTCTCTTTAACCATTCATCAGTAATGGCTGATTATGACCGTGTAGCACTTTTTGCCTCTGTCATGGTTCTGGTTTATATGTTAACGCTTTTAAATCGAAAAGCTAGGGAACGTCATATATCCGATGTTGAAAGAGAAGAGCAGCAATACTTGGCTAATTTGGAACAATACAGCCAACATTTGGAAGGTATTTATCAGAATATCCGGTCTTTTAAGCATGACTATGACAATATCTTGATTAGCCTTAATGATAGTATTTATTATGGAGATATTGATGAGATTAGGCTCTCATTTGAAGAAGTGTTAAAAAAATCCCAGGATAGAATGAAAGATGAAGATTATTTATTCTATCAGTTGATTCCGATCGCCAATAATCATATTAAAATGGCTGTGACCAAGGATTTGTTGGAAGCCAAACAGTTAGGCATTCAGGTCTCCGTACTACTTCCGGATTCAGAAGACATCCCTATGCTAACTCAAAAGGATGCTGTTACCTTGCTTCATCATATGCTTCAACTGGGTATCCATCATGCTAAACTCAGTAAAAAGCCAAGTTTAAGGCTAGTGATTAAAACAATTAAGAATGGCTGTGAGATCAGTGTCTCTTATAGCACGTTTGTAAAATCATTAGTCTCCGGTTGTTTACCACTTGACAGGCAAACCCCTTCCTTAGACAATAAGGGCACAAGGACACATCTTGTCCAAAAGATTTTTCAAGATAATCCTAACCTTTCGGTGGTTTTTACAAGTGGTTCTTACATGGCTAAGGATACCTTGATTATCTATTCAAATGAACAGGAGGAAGCATGAGCTTAGAGTTGATTAAGGACTTTTTAGCCTTTGTGATCATGTGGATGATGTACTGGCTGATATTTCTCCACATCAGTGATATCACTATCAAAAAACGGTATTTATTCCCACTTGCCTTTTCGCTTATTATTGTTAACTACTGTTTTCAATTAGAGACCTCTCCTTTTATTTTTGGTGTGTTTTTAGCCATTTATTACTATCGAAATCCAAAGGAAAGTTTTTACAAGTATATCTTTTATGCTTTATTTCCTGTTGTGACGGTGGATATTTTTGCTAGGTCAATGGCTCTATACCTACTGTCACCGCTCTTAGACATCAGCCCTGAAGTGCTTAGTAAAGAATACGCTCTGTTATACCTTAGTTACGGTAGTGTTTTTCCTATCTATTACTTTTTTAATAAAACCCTAAACCTTAATTTTAAATATATTCAAAAAGGGTCAACGGCTAAAAAGAACTTTTTATCGAATATGTTTAGTGGCCTTTTACTGAGTTATTATGGTATTTTTACTTATAGTGTTTTAGCAAGGCGCTTATTTCCAGGCTCATTTAATTTTTGGGATTATCGTCAGCAAATCATGCTTATTTACATGTTCCTATATTTCTGGTTATTGTCCGAAATTAATCATGAAGCAAAGCTAGAAATGGATCGCAAACTGGCAGCAGCCAAGGCTGAAAAAATCAAAGCGCTAGAAGATTATAATCAGCATATTGAAAAGTTACATGGTGATATGCAAAGTTTTAAGGAATATTATGAGCAATCTTTTAACACGTTGCGTACCTTCATTAATGCAGGACATTTGGAAGCCATTCAAAAAGCTTACGGAGAATTGATTGAGGGACGGAAAATGAAAGTTGACCGTTCGCAATATGAATTAGGACGTTTAGCTAATCTAAAAGTTTCTCCGATTAAAAGTATTTTATCGACCAAGATGATTGAAGCCCAAAGCCAAAACGTTGAAGCCTTTTTAGAGATTCCAGATAGGATAGATGGAATTTATCTAGATGTTTTGGATATGGTCATTGTCTTGTCTGTCTTTTTAGACAATGCCATTGAAGCTGCCAAAGAATCACCTAGACCACACATCAGTGTTGCTTTTTTTAAGAGGGAAGACAGCCAACTACTCGTTGTTGAAAACAGCATAAGTAAGGATAGCGTTGATATCGTTAAAATATTCCAAAAAGGGTACTCGACCAAAGGACCAAATAGGGGGATAGGTTTAGCCAATGTTCGACAGATTTTAGAAAATTATCCGGAAACCGTTCTATCTACCAAGATGGGACATCATAGCTTCACCCAAATTCTAGAAATGAGACCAGAGCCATGAATATTTTTATCTTAGAAGACAACGTCTGTCAACAAGAACGATTATTGGGAACGATTAAAGAGATTTTAAAAGAAGAAAACTTATCCACACGTCATTTAGCAGCTTATAGCAAAGCCTCTAATTTACTCGATAATGTTAAAGAAAGAGGAAGCCATCAGCTCTTTTTCTTTGATATTGAAATCAAAGATGAGGCTCGTAAAGGCTTGGAAGTTGCCTCAGAGTTACGCCAGATGGACCCCAATGCGGTGATTGTTTTTGTAACAACCCATTCAGAATTCGCACCAATTAGCTTTAAATATAAGGTTGCTGCTTATGATTTTATTGATAAGATGCTGGATCCGGATGATTTCAAAGATCAGGTTCGCGACAGTATTTTATACACTGCCAGTCTATCCAAAGGGGTACAGACGGAAATAGAGTATTTTGATTATAAATCTGCTAAAGCACAAGTTAAAGTACCACTTCATGACATCTTGTATTTTGAAACCTCTCAAACGGCACATAAATTAATTTTAAGGACAAAAACAGAACGCCTAGAATTTTATGCTAGACTTTCCGATATTGAAAAAATGAGTGATAAATTCTACCAAAGTCATCGATCGTTTTTAGTCAATTTAGACAATGTGAGTGGTGTTGATAAGACCGAACAATTGGTTTATTTTGAAAATGGGGAGTCCTGCCTAGTCTCACGTTTGAAAGTCAAAACCTTAATCGCGAAATGGGAAAATAACATTTCAGGACGAAAAAATGACATTTCATGATTTTTGACTGGTTAAATTTAGGTGATGTGATAAACTAATACGTGTAGAGGCGAGGAACTCTCTCTCTTAAAAATTGACTGTTCGATACATTTCAATAATCTCCAACCTCGCTTCCTAATTTAATCTCCTTTCTAGTTTTAATCTCCTAATTTAACTAGAAGTTAAAAAACCTGTCATTCGTGGCAGGTTTTTTGACGTTGTCAATAAGCCAGTGTCCAAATATTTTTGGTATAGTCGAATGAATTAATACTCATCGAAAATCAAAATCTGAAATCCATCCATTTTCTATGAACAATCGATTTCAAATCAGACCAATAGAAGTGTTGAATCACTTCTTGCGGCTTGTTCATCACGTCATCAAGTGTTTTAAATATTTTATTCTTAAAGCCTCTCTTACGAATCTCAGCCTAGACTTGCTCAATAGGATTCATCTCTGGTGTAGAAGGAGGAATGAACTCAAAGCCAATGTTGGCAGGTTTCTCTAACGTCCTTGATTTATGCCACACAGCCTATCCATGATGAGTAAAATATAATCACGAAGATAAGTTAAGCTGCCGATTTGAGTTCTGTCGTTTAGTCTTGTGTAAAGTTCATATCGTTATTATAATTCAGATTTTTTCAGTGAGTATAACTTTGAGACAAAGAACTGAGATGCGGGCAGCACTTGAGTAGGGCAAGATGAAAGTGACGATGTCTCAATCTTAATTCAAAAGACTATACCAATAAAAACGCTTGCCTTTTTTGTCAATAGTTTTATAATGGGTGTCATAGCACATAAGAAAAGAGGTAATAACGATGAATAAAGTTGCTATTGTTACTGGTGCTGGGCAAGGCATTGGCTTTGCTATTGCGAAACGTCTCCATGCAGATGGGTTCAAAGTAGGAATTTTGGACTATAATGAGGAAACAGCCAACAAGGCTGTTGAGGCGCTATCTTCCAAGGATGCTTTGGCAGTCGTAGCAGATGTTTCCAATCGTGATGAAGTATTTGCAGCCTTTGATAAAGTGGTTGAATACTTCGGAGACTTAACGGTTGTGGTTAATAATGCCGGAATCGCACCGACAACACCTCTTGATACCATTACCCCTGAGCAGTTTGAACGCACGTTTGCGATTAATGTTGGTGGAACTATTTGGGGTGGTCAAGCAGCACTCAAGCACTTTAGAGCGCTAGGGCACGGTGGAAAGATTATTAATGCCACTTCTCAGGCTGGCTGTGAAGGGAATCCTAACTTGACAGTCTACGGTGGTTCTAAATTTGCGGTTCGTGGTATCACTCAAACCTGGGCTAAAGATTTGGCAGCAGAAGGCATTACTGTAAATGCTTATGCACCAGGTATTGTCAAAACGCCTATGATGTATGATATTGCGCATCAGGTTGGTAAAAATGCTGGAAAAGATGATGAATGGGGCATGAACACTTTTGCCAAAGACATTACCTTGGGACGTTTATCAGAACCTGAGGATGTTGC
Source organism: Streptococcus halotolerans (assembly GCF_001598035.1). NCBI lineage: Bacteria > Bacillati > Bacillota > Bacilli > Lactobacillales > Streptococcaceae > Streptococcus > Streptococcus halotolerans. The sequence goes on from NZ_CP014835.1 coordinate 1,820,466, forward strand.
CAATGCTGTTGGTTTCCTTGCGGGAGAAGATTCTAACTATATCACAGGTCAAACGATTGTTGTTGATGGTGGTATGGTCTTCCACTAAGAAAACCTTTTGCTGAAAAAGCCGTTTAAAATGGATTGTCACTGTAAGCTTACTGATCCGATCAGTCAAGGTATCATTTAAATAAGGAGCTAAGAACCTGTCACTTATGGCAGGTTTTTCTGGTGAGCCAAAAGTTTAAAGAAGCTGCCAAACGCCTGAAGAAAATGTTAGTTTTGGAAAAACAGTTTTTAGATCAAGGTGCTATTTTTAGATGAAAAATGCCTGATCATTTCTCTTAAAATGAGGAAATACTCACCTTGTTGGAAAAATGTCATAGCAGTAGTTTGAAAAAATACGTGTCTCTAGAAAATAGTTTCCTGCATTTTCTTGATACCTACGGCATTCCTAAGGAAGTAGCTGTCTATCGCATTGTTACTATCTTATGGTATAATGTAGGGAAGAATGGAGGTTAGCATGACAGAAACGAAATTGTATATTGCAAGACATGGAAAGACGATGTTTAATACGATTGGTCGCGCACAAGGTTGGTCTGATACTCCCCTGACTGCCTTTGGTGAAGAGGGTATCCGAGAACTTGGTGTTGGTTTGAAAGCATCTGCTATTCCTTTCAAAGCGGCATTTTCAAGTGATTCTGGGCGTACCATGCAGACCATGGAGATTATCCTTCGTGAAACAGAAAATGAAAGCCTTCCTTATAAACGCGATAAACGCATTCGTGAATGGTGTTTTGGTAGTCTAGATGGCGGTTATGATGGTGACCTTTTCCAAGGTGTTCTTCCAAGAACGGTTGCCTTTGCAGATGGCCGCTCACTAGATGAAATGCCTTACCCTGATATTGCTCAAAGTATCGTGGAAGTCGATACAGCCAACTGGGCGGAGCCGTGGGATGTTTTAAGCAAACGTATCTATGACGGTTTCGAAGCCATGGCTAAAGAAATCGAAAGCCAGGGTGGCGGCAATGCTATTGTGGTCAGTCATGGTATGACTATCGGTACGTTTATATGGTTGATTGCTAATAATCAAGAAAAACAACGTATTGATAATGGAAGTATCTCAGTTGTGACTTATAAAGATGGTCAATTTAGCATTGAAACTGTAGCAGACTTATCCTACCGTGAAAAAGGAAGAGAGATTATCGACGCGAATGAGAAGTAAGTTAGGGAAATCGTCTCTAGTCATTTTGGGACTCGCTTTTTTAGTCTTAGTCGGAGGGCTATTCTGGTTCAGGAGTCAAGGGGACTCCCAAGGGTCAACTGGCAGTAAGGGGATCGAGCCAGCTGAGCAAGTTTCTGGAAAGAAAACAGCATCAAAGAAAACATCGCAAGATTCAGGCCTACCCAACGTCTCGCCTTCTGATTGGGAGCTAGTTTTGGTGAACCGTGATCACATCACACCAGAGCTAAATCCTGATTTGGAGACGGTTGAGAACATCACTGTGGATAAGCGAATTGCTGAAAATGTTAGAGCCTTTCTAAAAGCAGCCCAAGAAGTAGATCCTGCTTTTCATTTGATTTCTGGTTACCGCAGTGTCGCCTATCAAAAGGAATTGTTTCAATCATATATAGATCAGGAAAAAGCTAATGATCCTAACTTGAATGATCAAGAAGCAGAACGATTGGTCAAAACCTATTCCCAACCAGGGGGAGCGAGTGAACACCAAACTGGTCTCGCCATTGATTTGAGTACTGTGGATGCTTTGAATCAAGCAGATAAGTCTAGCATGGAAAAAATTCATAAACTGGCTCCTGACTATGGGTTCGTCCTTCGTTTTCTTGAAGGGAAGACAGCCTCTACGGGTGTTGGCTATGAAGATTGGCATTTTCGATTTGTGGGTAAAGATTCTGCGCGCTATATGACGGAGCACGGTTTGACTTTGGAAGAATATATTAAGCAATTGGAGGAGAAGTAGAGTGAGACGACGTTTTAAATTTTCATTTTTTATTAGTCTTACCATTGCTTTTGTATTGATTGGTATCTTGCCACTTGTTTTGAATTACCGAAGTTTATCGGCAGAGAAAAAAGTGGCAACTGGCTTGGATAATGAACGATTTATTGAAAAAATTGCTCCTGAAGTTCAAGAGTTGTCAACCTATTATGGGATTAGACCATCTGTCCTAATTGCTCAGGCAGCCTATGATTCCAATTTTGGTCAAAATTTATTAGCGGCTAAGTATCATAATTTATTTGCGATTCCTGCCCAACCCGGTGATGATAGCATCCGTCTGAAAAATATGGAACGCAACGAAGGTAATGTTAGTGAAGTTGAAAGAGATTACGCTATCTACCCATCGTGGAATCATGCTTTGGAAATTTATTTAGCAGGGCTCAAGGATGGTAGTCTAGCCAATAAAAATTTATATAAAATCTTAGCAACTGCTTCGAGTATCAGCGTAGCTACTCAAGCTTTTTACCGCTATGATTTCACTCACGATGATGATTATGCTAATCAATTAGAACAGATCATTAAAGAATATAATCTTGAAAAATACGATAAACAGATGAATTAGCACTCTATGAAAAAGAGTGCTAATTTTTTGTGTTTTTCTCTTGACTTCCTCAACTAGAGGTGTATAATTAGAATTATAAATTAGCACTCTACAAAAAGGAGTGCTAAAGCGTGAAGGGAGGTTCCATGATTACACCAAGACAAAATGATATTTTGAATTTAATCATCGAAATGTTCACCCAAACGCATGAACCAGTCGGTTCAAAAGCTTTACAAGGTTCGATTGATTCCAGTTCAGCAACTATTCGTAATGACATGGCTAAGCTAGAAAAACTTGGTTTTCTGGAGAAAGCTCATACGTCTAGTGGTCGTTTGCCAAGTCGAGCTGGTTTTCAATATTTTGTTCAAAACTCACTGAGATTGGAAAGTATTGAGGAGCAGGATGTCTATCAGGTGATTAAAGCTTTTGATTATGAAGCTTTTCGTCTCGAAGATATTTTTGCTACAGCTGGCCATCTCCTGGCTGATCTGACAGGTTATACTTCTGTGATTTTAGATGTGGAACCTAAACATCAGCGGTTGACAAACTTTGAAGTCGTGCAATTGTCCAATCATGATGCACTAGCAGTGATGATGTTGGATGACTCCAAACCAGTGACCGTTCAATTTGCTATTCCTAAGAATTTCTTGACCAAAGATTTGGAAACCTTGAATGCTTTGGTTAATGAACGTTTTCTTGGTAAAGCTGTTCTTGACATTCACTACAAACTGTTGACAGAAGTGCCGCAAGTTATCCATAAGTATTTTAGCACTACGGATAACATCCTGGACTTGTTTGATTACATTTTCCAAGGACTTTTTCGTGAGACGATTTTGATCTCTGGTAAGGTTAATGCTTTAAGTTATGCGGATTTATCAACTTACCAGTTCTTGGACAATGAGTCTAAGGTGGCTATTGAAATGCGCAGTAATTTGTCTGAGGAAGAACCGACCACTATTCAGGTGGCAGATAGTAGTGAACCCGCCCTTGCTAATCTAACCGTCATTCGACATCAGTTCTTAATACCGTATCGAGGTTTTGCTCTCTTGAGTTTGATCGGACCGGTCGAAATGGACTATCGACGGGCGATTAGCCTGATTAATGTGATTAGTCGAGTCCTAGCATTGAAGTTGGCTGATTATTATCGCTATTTAAGCGGCAATCATTACGAAGTTAATTAAGATATAGAATAAAAAGAGGTGACGCTGTGTCAGAAGATATTAAAAATGAAGAAATCGTTGATGAAACGATTGACAATGAAACCGACACTGAGGAGATTGTTGATGAGACTGTCGAGTCAGAAGAAGCTAGTGAAAAGTCAGAATTAGAATTGGCCAATGAACGTGCCGATGAATTCGAAAACAAGTATCTGCGTGCCCATGCGGAAATGCAAAATATTCAACGACGCGCTAGTGAGGAGCGTCAAAGTTTACAACGCTACCGCTCACAAGATTTAGCTAAAAAAATCTTGCCAAGCTTGGATAACTTGGAACGTGCCTTAGCTGTTGAAGGATTGACAGAAGATGTCAAGAAAGGCCTTGAAATGACACGTGAGAGCCTTCTGCAAGCATTTAAAGAAGAAGGTATCGAAGAAGTTCCAATGGATGTATTTGACGCCAATTTTCATATGGCTGTCCAAACCCTACCAGCGGATGACGGACACCCGGCGGAAACTATCGCAGAGGTCTTTCAAAAAGGCTATCAACTCCATGACCGCTTGTTAAGACCGGCTATGGTAGTGGTTTACAACTAGCTATTTCTGATGGTTGCTAAAGCAACTCATCAGAAAACGGCAAACGCTATGGGCGAATTGCCTAAGCTACTTACTAGCTTGCGATTAACGTAAATGCGATTTTAATCGCTCACGTCGTAATAAACGATTTGACCGCAATGTCGTAAAACTATAAAGTAATCAAAAGGAAAGCAAGTCCAAAGCTTGCTAGTATGATAATTTCCATTGTGACGACAGAGGCCTTGACTCCAAGGTTTCAGATAAGGCAATGTGATGACAACAGTTGCCGATACGTCTCAACAACACAAGGAAACTATCAAGAAGAAAATAAAGTAAAAGAGGAAAAAAATGAGTAAAATTATTGGTATTGACTTAGGGACAACTAACTCAGCTGTTGCCGTTCTTGAAGGAACAGAAAGTAAAATCATTGCTAACCCAGAAGGGAACCGTACAACACCTTCAGTCGTTTCATTTAAAAATGGTGAAATCATCGTTGGTGATGCTGCTAAACGCCAAGCAGTTACAAACCCAGAAACGATTATCTCAATTAAATCAAAAATCGGAACTTCTGAAAAAGTAGCTGCCAATGGAAAAGAGTACACACCACAAGAAATTTCAGCTATGATTCTTCAATACCTTAAAGGTTATGCGGAAGATTACCTTGGCGAAAAAGTTGAAAAAGCTGTTATCACAGTTCCAGCATACTTTAATGATGCCCAACGCCAAGCAACAAAAGATGCTGGTAAAATCGCTGGTCTTGAAGTAGAACGTATTGTTAACGAACCAACAGCGGCAGCCCTTGCTTACGGTCTCGATAAAACAGATAAAGATGAAAAAATCTTGGTATTTGACCTCGGTGGTGGTACGTTTGACGTTTCTATCCTTGAGTTGGGTGACGGTGTCTTTGACGTACTTGCTACAGCAGGTGACAACAAACTTGGTGGTGACGACTTTGACCAAAAAATCATTGATTTCTTAGTGGCTGAATTCAAAAAAGAAAACGGCATTGATCTTTCATCAGATAAAATGGCACTTCAACGTTTGAAAGACGCTGCTGAAAAAGCGAAAAAAGATCTTTCAGGTGTCACTCAAACCCAAATCAGCTTGCCATTTATCACAGCAGGTGATGCTGGTCCTCTTCACTTGGAAGTTTCATTGTCACGTGCTAAATTTGATGATTTGACAAGTGATCTTGTAGAACGTACGAAAATTCCAGTTCGTCAAGCTCTTTCAGATGCAGGCTTGTCAGTATCTGAAATTGATGAAGTCATCCTTGTTGGTGGGTCAACTCGTATTCCAGCTGTTGTAGAAGCTGTGAAAGCTGAAACATCTAAAGAACCAAACAAGTCAGTTAACCCTGATGAAGTTGTTGCAATGGGTGCTGCTATCCAAGGTGGTGTGATTACTGGTGATGTGAAAGACGTTGTCCTTCTTGATGTGACACCATTGTCACTTGGTATTGAAACAATGGGTGCAGTCTTTACAAAACTAATCGACCGTAACACGACAATCCCAACATCTAAGTCACAAGTCTTCTCAACAGCAGCAGATAACCAACCAGCTGTTGACATTCACGTTCTTCAAGGTGAACGCCCAATGGCAGCAGATAACAAGACTCTTGGACGTTTCCAATTGACTGATATCCCTGCAGCTCCTCGTGGTGTGCCTCAAATCGAAGTAACATTTGATATTGATAAAAACGGTATCGTTTCTGTTAAAGCTAAAGATCTTGGAACTCAAAAAGAGCAACACATCGTTATCAAATCTAACGACGGACTTTCTGAAGAAGAAATCGATCGCATGATGAAAGATGCTGAAGCAAATGCTGAAGCTGATGCTAAACGTAAAGAAGAAGTTGACCTTAAAAATGAAGTTGACCAAGCTATCTTTGCAACTGAAAAAACCATCAAAGAGACTGAAGGCAAAGGCTTTGACACAGAACGTGATGCCGCTCAATCAGCTCTTGACGAATTGAAAGCTGCTCAAGAATCTGGCAACCTTGATGACATGAAAGCAAAACTCGAAGCTCTTAACGAAAAAGCACAAGCTCTCGCTGTTAAAATGTATGAACAAGCAGCCGCAGCACAACAAGCAGCAGGCGGAGCAGAAGGAGCTGAAAACGCAGACGCATCAGGTGATGATGTTGTAGATGGTGAGTTTACTGAGAAGTAAGGTGTGAGAGCGTTAAAAGAATGACAGAAAAATAGGAACTTGACGCTGAATGCTTGTATTCAAGGAAAGTTATCTTTTTTCCGAAGTTCTTAGCCCGAACTCAATTTGGCTAAATGACATAGTGTCGCTTTACACCATGTATAGTAACTATAAATCCAATCACAGAGGTTGCAACCCAGCCTCTGTTTTTGGGTAAAAAACGATAGCAAGGTGGTCGAAGACCGCCAGAGATGGACAACTCCGTTGTAACGAGAGGTGGCAAGACCTAAGCTTACCAAAAAGGAAGGGAATGCCTTTGGCGATAGCTTTCGCCCCACATTATCGAAGGAACTTGTCCAAAAACAATACCTTTATAGAAAGGAATACAAGTTCGATTATTCGAACACAGGCTAAAAACCTAGTGAAAAAGATAAACTTCCTAGTGTGTTTCACACACTGTATCAGTTTCCTATTTTCATACGGTTTTCTTAACGCCTTTTGTATCATAAATTATGAACAATACTGAATTTTATGAACGTCTGGGGGTTTCTAAGGATGCTTCGCAAGACGAAATTAAAAAAGCTTATCGTAAGATGTCTAAAAAATACCATCCAGACATCAATAAGGAAGCTGGCGCTGAACAAAAGTACAAAGATGTTCAGGAGGCTTATGAAACCCTAAGTGATAGTCAAAAACGTGCTGCCTATGATCAATATGGTGCAGCAGGTGCTAGTGGCTTTGGTGGTGGAGCTGGAGGCTTTGGCGGTTTTGAGGGAGCTGGTGGTTTTAGTAGCTTTGAAGACATCTTCTCAAGTTTCTTTGGAGGAGGTGGTGCTAGCCGAAATCCAAATGCTCCTCGCCAAGGTGACGACTTGCAATACCGTGTCAACCTCAAGTTTGAAGAAGCTATTTTTGGGGCAGAAAAAGAGGTTACTTATAGCCGTGAAGCCACTTGTCACACTTGTGGAGGAAATGGAGCTAAACCAGGCAGTCACCCTGTCACTTGTGGTCGCTGTCATGGGCAAGGTTTTATTAATATAGACAGACAAACCCCACTTGGAATGATGCGTCATCAAGCCACTTGTGATGTCTGTCATGGAACAGGTCAAGAGATTAAAGATCCATGTACAACTTGCCACGGAACAGGTCATGAAAAAGAAAATCACAAAGTTGATGTCAAAATCCCCGCGGGTGTTGAAACTGGTCAGCAAATCCGTCTTCAAGGTCAAGGGGAAGCCGGTCATAATGGTGGCCCTTACGGAGATCTTTTCGTTGTTATCAATGTTATGAAGAGTGATAAATTCGAACGCGAAGGGGCAACCATCTACTACAACATGAATGTCAGCTTTGTCCAAGCGGCACTCGGTGATGTGGTTGATATTCCAACCGTTCATGGTGACGTTGAATTGACCATCCCAGCTGGTACGCAAACAGGTAAAACATTCCGTCTCAAAGGTAAAGGTGCGCCACGTCTTCGTGGTAATGGTCAAGGTGATCAACACGTGACTATCAATATCGTAACGCCAACTAAGTTGAACGATGCACAAAAAGAAGCACTGCAAGCTTTTGCTGAAGCTGGTGGTGAGAAAGTTCATCCTCAAAAGAAAAAAGGTTTCTTTGATAAGGTCAAAGATGCTATTGATGATTTATAAAAAAAGAATCCCTAATCGCTTGATTGGGGATTTCTTGATTTTAGATGGAAAGGATGTTAAACTATCTTAAACTTTCCCAAGGAGATCTGCCTATGTTACTTGAAGAATTCGACACCAACAAAGAAGCTATTATTAATCCAGATATGATTAATGAGCCTATCGAAGGATTTCCTGAAACAGTAGTGACTTGCTTTGCACGCGGGACTTTCGAGAGGATATTAAACGAGTTACCACATCGGCTTATCGTGTCAACTAGTGTGGCTAATCTAGATATTCCTATTTATGAAGTTGAATTTAATGGTCGAAAGTTTGGTTTTTTTAACGCCTACGTTGGCGGTGCAGCCTGCGTAGCGATTCTTGAGGACTTAATTGTTATGGGTATGAAAAATCTAGTGGTATTTGGTACTTGTGGGGTTCTCGATAGCACCATTCAGGAAACTTCCATCATTATCCCGACAGCAGCGCTTCGTGATGAGGGCACTAGTTTTCATTACGCGTCGCCTAGCGATGAGATAGCCGTTAATCAGGATTTTCACGAGGATTTTAAAACCTTCTTAGATGCTCAAAAGGTTTCCTACACAGAAGGCAAGGTTTGGACGACAGATGGTATTTATCGGGAAACGCCTGACAAGATGGCTAGGCGAAAATCCCAAGGAGCGGTGTGTGTTGACATGGAATGCTCTGCTATTGCGGCTTTAGCCGACTTCCGAAACATCAATCACTTCCAGTTTTTCTACTCAGCTGACAATCTAGATGCTGAAGTTTGGGATGCGAGAACACTTGATAATGACGCTGATCTTGAGACGAAGGACCGCATTGCTTATATCGCTTTGGCATTTGCTAAAGAGCGATTTACAGTGTGAGATTATAATATTATAAGAGCGATGACAAAAGACACCGGAAAGACGACTAGGTTTTTAGAAATGGGTAGCGACATAAATGGATATCGCAATAAGGACAAGGAGAGCTGGTAGGTAGATGATAGAAAAGGTGATTTTATCAAGCCTACTAGTGATTTTATGACGATTGAGATAAGCGAGAAGGGCAATCAGGAGAAAAACAATCCAAAGAACCATGACGACATAAAGTGATGTTGGACTAATGTCCCAGCCAACTTTGAAGGCCTCTAGCAGGTAGCCAGCTGCCATAGCAATAGGAAAGGAAAAGAAGTAGATGATTAAGCCAAACATCGATAGCCACCGTTTGTACCAAATAGCTGGTATCAACCCGATCAAAGAAAGAATCGGATTGATGACGAGTGTGACAATAGTGGCCCAATGATTTGGAAATAAAAAATCAAAATCCAGAACAAAGCTACTGTAAAATAATAAACTTTCGATAATTAAGATAATATTAACAGACTTTTTCATGACGTAAACCCTCCTGTAACCGCTTTCTTACTATGATAACACATTTGTGCTTCAAACCTTACTGTCTTAATGTTTGACTTGCTTCACTGATTTTGAAAAATGGTCAAAGTTTGCTATAATCAAGGTTATGACACGATATAAAGCGATTATTGCTTATGACGGGACCTTGTTTTCAGGCTTTCAGAGACAGCCTGGCGCGAGAACCGTTCAGGAAGAAATTGAAAAGACTCTTTCTCGATTAAACAGTGGCAAAGCTGTTACCATTCATGGGGCCGGACGAACGGACGCTGGTGTCCATGCCTATGGGCAGGTCATCCACTTTGATTTGCCCCAGGCGCGTGATGTGGAGAAATTGCGTTTTGGTTTAGACACGCAATGTCCTGATGACATTGATGTTGTTGATGTCAGCATTGTTTCAGATGATTTTCACGCTCGCTATTGTAAGCATAGCAAAACGTATGAATTTCTCGTTGATACGGGACGTCCTAAGAATCCCATGATGCGAAACTATGCGACAGCCTATCCTTACCCTTTAGACCTAGCCTCTATGCAGGAAGCCATCAAGGATTTGGTGGGAACTCATGATTTTACAGGATTTACAGCCTCAGGTACAGCGGTAGAAAATAAGGTCAGAACCATTTTCAAGGCAAGCTTGGAAGTCGATGCTAAAACAGGCTTTCTGGTCTTCACCTTTTCGGGCAATGGGTTCTTGTATAAACAGGTTCGTAATATGGTTGGAACCTTGCTTAAAATTGGCAACGGACGTCTACCAGTCAGCCAGATAAAGAACGTTTTAGAGTCTAAAAATCGTGACCTAGCCGGACCAACAGCAGCAGGTAATGGCCTCTACCTCAAGGAGATTAGATATGAAGACACCTTACATTCTCACCATAGCGGGTAATGATATTCTGAGTGGTGGTGGTTTTCAAGCAGATTTGGCAACTTTTTCAGTCCATAAACTCTATGGCTTTTTAGCTCAGACTTGCATGACAGCAGTGACCAAGGAGGGCTTTGAAATCATCCCAACAGCTGATGAACTCTTTCAAAAACAGCTGGATAGCTTAAAGGATATTCCTTTTGCAGCTATTAAAATCGGTCTCCTACCGACACCGCAGATCGCAAGAGCTGTGCAAGACTTTGTCAAAGACATGCCTCAAGTCCCTCTTGTCTTAGACCCTGTTCTCGTTTTTAAAGAAAACGCTGACCAAGAAGTTGCCCAAATGCGCCAAGAATTGCAAAAACTCTTTTCTTGTGCAACCCTTATGACACCCAATCTCAAAGAAGCTGAACTCCTTTCTGGACAGAGTATCTCTAACTTAGAAGAGATGGCAAAAGCTGCTCGCATCTTGCAACAAATGGGAGCTAAGTCGGTAGTTATTAAAGGCGGAGCACGACTGGACAAAAACCAAGCCTATGATCTCTTATTAGAAGAAGATGGACAAGAAGTTTTCTTACATTCGCCTCTTCTTAGTCGCAATAATCAGGGAGCCGGCTGCACCTTTGCCTCAGCAATAGCCAGTGGTCTAGCTAAAAACCAGACTGTTCCACAGGCAGTTCATAAAGCCAAAAAGTTTGTTTATCAAGCTATTGCTCACTCTAACGATTATGGAGTTACACAGTATGAAACACACTAACGTTCGTCAGTTAAGTCTTTGGGCGATCCTAACCGCTCTTAGCGTTGTCCTAGCCTACATTCATATCCCTTCCCCAACGGGATTTCTGACTTTACTGGATGCTGGCATATACTTTACGGCCTTTTATTTAGGATCAAAGGCTGGTGCTGTTGTCGGAGGTTTATCAGGGTTCTTGATTGACATGCTGTTAGGTTATCCCCAGTATATGCTTCACAGCCTAATCGCCCATGGGACACAAGGTTTCTTTGGGGGTTGGAGAGGTAAAAAGCGCATTTTTGGCTTGATTTTCGCTAGTCTTTTTATGGTTGGTTGGTACTTTTTAGCCGCTATTTTACTAGGTTATGGCATCGGCACCGCTTGGGCTGGTATTTTTGGGAACATCCTTCAAAACCTATTTGGTATGGGTTTGGGTTATCTTCTTTATAAAGCCATTGTCAAGCTAAACCTTTGAGATAGGCTAAACGGCTACTCGTTAGGATAAAGATATAGAGAGGTAAAGCTATGGATATCAAACATCTAGTAGAGGATGTGCAAAAAATAGTGGCTGATATTATTGATCGTTCAGCTATTCACAAAGGGCAATTATTCGTCCTCGGCTTATCATCAAGTGAAGTTTTGGGTGGTGTGATTGGCCAAAACTCCAGTCAAGAAATCGGTGAGGTGATTGTAAAAACAGTTCTTGATGAACTAGGGAAGTCAGAGATCGAGCTAGCCGTTCAAGGTTGCGAACATCTCAATCGTGCTTTGGTTGTGGAGCGCGAATACGCTCTAAAAAAAGACTTAGAAATTGTTAACGTCCTACCATCTCTTCATGCTGGGGGTAGTGGACAGTTAGCTGCTTTCAAGTTTATGAAGGATCCTGTCGAAGTGGAAGAGGTAGTTGCTCATGCGGGTATTGACATCGGAGACACCTCAATTGGCATGCATGTTAAGCGAGTTCAAGTTCCTCTCAGGCCAATCCAAAGAGAGCTTGGTGGCGCTCATGTGACAGCACTGGCAAGTAGGCCAAAACTCATCGGTGGTGCCCGAGGTCAGTATTTAGAAGATCCAATTCGAAAATACTAACTGAAGTATATAATGATATGAAACAAAACCAAGGTAATCATCATATAATATTGGTATGGATTAGCCACTCACTAGATTTTCGCAAAACAGATCAAAAAAGTATTGTCTAACGGCAATGCTTTTCTTGATATATCTTTGCCCCTATCTTGTTTCAGTTGATTTGAAAAGCTAACTGGTGGTTTTTCTCAAGTTAGCTTTTTACGGACTTTTTTATGATAGGTTTCTGAAAGAGTTAATAGTAAATGTCCAAGCTTATTTCTTGAGGATCTGGATTAACAAGGTCGCGGATAGATTTGGACAAGGTGGATATGACAAGAAGGTAAGCAAACGAATCATAGAGGACTATCGTTAAATCTTGAACGGTGAAAGAGCCTGCTGGTATTGTTAGAGTAGTACTCATTCTCGTAGAGATTAACTAAGCTGATTTATCTCACAAGATTAGTTTCTTCTACTGACTTACTATGGCGAAACTCCAAATTGATCCTATTAAGCTAGACGAACAGGGTCATCTATGTGAGGTTTAGATAACTACCACAGAAAACGAGGGTAAGTGAGTGATGTCCTTCTTATTATAAAGAAGCTTATTCTTGTTATGACAGCGTTTGCTATTAAAAAGCAGCTAATACTCATCCAAAATCAAAAACTAACTTTCTGTAACCATTGTCTGTTGACGGTGGTTTTTAATACTCTTCGAAATCAAAGGCAGACCTTCTTGACATGATTTGATGAACTTTAGTTCTATCTGTATCGGCGTTGCCTAGTTTGTTTTTGATTTTCATTGAGTATAAATAATGAATGGCTCTCTGGAGCAGCCTAAAAAGAGGACTTATCATTTCTTGACAATCAGACTAAAAATAGTGCTAAAAAAGCCTTCCCTTGAGAAGACTTGCTAAATTGTTAGCTTCAAAATCGGCATACTTATTGATGCCCAATAGGTGTTACCGTTGGTAATTGGATCCCCTCTTTTAACAAGGCCTCTTGATAAAACCTAAAGAATTTTGGACCGATGGTATATTGTTGTCCATTTTGAACGAAAATATTGACCCGAAAAACCAACTGATTATTAGTATTAGTAATAGCACCAATAATATCTGGATTGGTAACAATTTCAGGGTATTCAAGCACTCTGGTATCGTTGACTGCTTTAACAACGTCAATGACTTTATCAAGTTCAGTATGGGCATAGATGGGCAGGTCCACTTGCGCACGCATGTTACCACGGGATTGATTACTTACCGTGCTGATGTTTCGATTTGGCACAAAATGCAAGGTGCCATCAAACCCAATAATCTGTGTTGTTCGAATGCCGACACTAGCGACTGTTCCTGCAACCTCTCCGACTTCGACAACTTCATCAACTTCTAATTGGTTTTCAAAAAGAATAAAGAAGCCATTAACCATATCGGATAGAAAACCTTGAGCTCCTAGACCAACTGCAACCCCTGCAATCCCAGCACCAGCTAGTAGGCTAGAAACAGGAATGCCTAGAATACTCAAAATCCAGTAAAACAGCAAGAAATACAGCGCGTAATTCATGACATTATGAAGGAGTTTTGTCATGGTACGCTGTCTCATGGGACTCTGCTTAGTAAAGGAGATGGAGCGTTCGATAGTCTTCGTAAAAAGAACGTCAAAAACTTTTTTTGCTAGAAAAAAAAGCGTTAGTAATAGCACTAAAGAGACAGTCTTAGAAATAATGTTTTCTGCAATCGCTTCAACATGAAGTTTGTTCCAATAATTTTCAATGTATGTCATAAAAGTAGTTTACCAAAAAAAGCGTTAAAAATCATTCTAGGTCGATCAAAATATCTGACGATCAATTCTTCTAATCCCTTGATTTTCAAGAGAAAATTGACAAAAAACTTTTAAAAATAATGTAAATATGATAAACTAAGCTGTATTATAAATTTTTTAAGGAGAAACGACTTAATGTCTACATCATTTGAAAACAAATCAACTAACCGTGGTGTTGTAACATTCACAATCGGTCAAGATAAAATTAAACCAGCCCTTGATCAAGCTTTCAACAAAGTCAAAAAAGATTTGAATGCTCCAGGATTCCGTAAAGGACACATGCCTCGCGCTATTTTCAACCAACGTTTTGGCGAAGAAGCCCTTTACGAAGATGCTTTAAATGCCATCTTGCCAGAAGCATACGAAGCAGCTATTGCTGAACTTGGACTTGAAGTTGTGGCTCAACCAAAAGTTGATGTGAAGTCAATGGAAAAAGGTCAAGATTGGGAAATCGTTGCTGAAGTTGTTACAAAACCAGAGGTTAAACTTGGTGATTACAAAGATTTAGAAGTATCAGTTGACGCTTCTAAAGAAGTTTCAGAAGACGAAGTTACTGAAAAACTTGAACGCGAACGTAAAAATCTTGCTGAACTCGTTATCAAGGAAGAAGCTGCTGAAAATGGCGACACTGTTGTGATCGACTTTGTTGGTTCTGTCGACGGTGTTGAATTTGACGGTGGTAAAGGCGATAACTTCTCACTTGAACTTGGTTCAGGTCAATTCATCCCAGGCTTCGAAGATCAATTAGTTGGTTCAAAAGCTGGTGATGACGTTGAAGTGAAAGTTACTTTCCCAGAAGACTATCAAGAAGAAACGCTTGCTGGTAAGGATGCGGTCTTTGCAACAACTGTACATGAAGTTAAAGCAAAAGAAGTTCCAGAACTTGACGATGAACTTGCCAAAGACATCGATGAAGACGTTGAAACACTTGATGAGTTGAAAGCTAAATACCGTAAAGAACTTGAAGCAGCTAAAGAAATCGCTTATGATGATGCTGTTGAAGGTGCTGCGATTGAACTTGCTGTTGAAAACGCAGAAATCGTTGAATTGCCAGAAGAAATGGTACATGACGAAGTTCATCGTGCTATGAATGAATTCATGGGCAACATGCAACGTCAAGGTATCTCACCTGATATGTACTTCCAATTGACAGGTACAACTCAAGACGACCTTCACAAACAATACGAAGCTGACGCTGACAAACGTGTTAAAACTAACCTTGTTATTGAAGCTATCGCTAAAGCAGAAGGTTTTGAAGCTTCAGAAGAAGAAGTCGAAAAAGAAATTACGGATCTTGCCGCTGAGTACAATATGGATGCAGACCAAGTACGTTCGCTTCTTTCTCCGGAAATGCTACAACATGACATTGCCATGAAGAAAGCCATCGAAGTCATCACAAGCTCAGCTAAAGTAAAATAATCCTAGACTCTAGTTTAACCAAATTATTGACAAGCTTTAAGAGCTCTGAAGATCTATATGATTTTAGAACTTTGAGATGAGTGTATTTATGACCTATTTATCGTTTAATTGATAGGCTCATTGTTACCGAAAAGGAGGACAAGTATATGGGTATCTTTGCTTTTATATTGTTTTGTGGACTCTTTGCTTATGCAATCATTAGTCGTTTTAGAAACAAGTAGTGCAGGCAGTTGTGCCGAGAAACGTCGTTGAAGTTAAAAAGCACTCTTTAACTAAACCTGCAGATTACTGTCGACCTAGCCTAAGTTATTAAGTCAGTCGACCATTCGACAAGTTTTAGGATTGCTAGAGCTTCTGAGATTAAACGTTGATAAAACAATTGGGATAAAGTAGGTTGTGTCATTGACACAGATGCTATCTCGACATGTTAGCCAATAAGGTCATAAACAGACTAAAAAGAGTAGTAAGGAAATCTCCGATGGGAGAGAGTACTTACTACTTTTTCATTGTGGTAAAGTAGAGATGTTTTGTTAAGTTATGTGTTTTTTAGGCACTCGATACCCTATCATAAAACGACAAAGCCTCTGTGAGTTTTACGCCATTGTTGAGCGTATGGTCCTAGAATGCCTCCCCAAAAGAGAGTGGTAGGCAAGATATTTCTCCGGAAGATTACAAAGGCTAGTCAGAATGGTTTGAAGCAGATGGTTATGAGGTTTTTGGGAGTCGTAAGGTGGTTACCAAGTGCTAAACCCTTGGAGGGATAGGATTTGGCCAAGTTCTATGGCAGGTGGAGACAACAAAATCAGATTTTTTGTTATTATAGCCATAAAGTCAATAGTCGCAAGGCTTTTGGCTTTTTTTATGATTTTTTGATATAATAGGGCAAATACAGATGTTTGGAGATTACCTTGAAAAAATCATATCGTGTTAAAAGTGAGAAGGATTTTCAAGCCATCTTTAACAAGGGGAAAAGTTGTGCCAATCGGAAGTTTGTTATCTACCGTTTGGAAAAACAGCAGCCACATTATCGCCTTGGATTATCGGTGAGCAAAAAGCTTGGTAACGCTGTAACACGTAACCTTATCAAAAGACGGCTGAGACATATTGTGATGGAATTAGATTCAGGATTGCGTCATCATGATTTTGTTATCATTGCTCGTAAGGGTGTGGAAGAGCTGACTTACCAAGATATGAAATCAAATCTCGTACATGTGCTAAAAATTGCAAAATTATTTGAAGAAGGACAAATTAGTGAAAAAGAAATTTAAACTCTCAGTCACAGCGGGGCTGTCTCTTTTCTTGTTGACAGCTTGTGGAACCAGCGAAGTAACCAAATCATCTAATGGCTTTTGGAACCAGTTGATTTATCTCTTTGCGGAAATCATTCGTTTCCTTGGCTTTGGTGGTTCAATCGGTCTAGGTATTGTGCTCTTTACCTTGTTAATTCGCTTGATTTTGATGCCACTTTATCATATGCAACTCAAATCAAGTCAAAAAATGCAAGACTTACAGCCAGAATTACGAGAGTTACAACGCCAGTATCCTGGTGCGGAGAACCGTATCAAGTTGGCTGAGGAAAGCCAAGCTCTTTATAAGAAATATGATGTCAATCCTTATGCTTCTTTCTTACCATTAGTGGTTCAAATGCCGATTTTGATGGCTTTGTATCAAGCTTTGAGCCGTGTTTCTTTCTTGAAAGAAGGTCAGTTTCTCTGGGTTAATTTGGCCGAGAGAGACCCTTACTTTATCTTACCGATTCTTGCCGCTCTCTTTACTTTCTTATCGACATGGTTAAGCAATAAGGCAGCTAAAGAGTCGAACATTACGCTAACCTTGATGACTTATCTCATGCCGATCTTGATTTTAGTAATGGGTGCCAACTTGGCGAGTGGTATTGCTCTTTATTGGGCAGTATCGAATGCTTTTCAGGTAGGTCAAATCTTACTGTTGAATAATCCCTTCAAAATCATTGCAGAACGCAAACGTTTGGAAGAAGAAGAGAGAGAACGTTTGGCAAAAATTAGACGAGCTAAGAAAAAAGCACGTAGAAAGTAATAAAGGAGATAGAAAATGGCTATATTTACAGGTAAAAACGTAGAAGAAGCGATTGAGACTGGTTTAAATCAGCTAGGAATCCCTCGTTTAAAAGCACGTATCAAGGTCATTTCGAAAGAGAAAAAAGGGTTTTTAGGATTTGGTAAAAAACCTGCGCAAGTAGATGTTTCTAGTTTAGACGATGCCCAAGCATCTGATAAAAAAGCAAGCAGTGTGACTAGTATTTTCAAAGAACGTCCCAAATCAACCACTGAACTGGATGAGAAAGCCTTAGTTACTGAGTCAGTTGACGCTCAGGGACCTTCTGAGACTTCTGTTCCAAGTGAATCAGGCCAAGAAGCATTTGTTCAAGAAACTGAGGCTGAACGAGTGACGGACGAATCGATTGAACCGACTGAGCCTCAACCTTCGGTAGACTCTTCTGAAGAAGCTGTGCGTGTGACAGAAGAATCTGAAGGTCTCGTGATTATCGAAGAACAACCAAGCGTTGATAAAGAATCCTCTGAAGCAAGAGAAGTCGAAACTGGCGAAGAGACGTTTGACCAATTCGTTGCCAAAGAATTTTCAACGGATAGCAAGGAACCACTACCAGAGTTAGCAGAGGAATTAGAGGAAGCTGCTACGCAAGTGACAGCCTATGTTCAGAAAATTATTGATGAGATGGATGTGGAAGCGAGCATTGACACTCAAACCAGTCGCCGTCGCATCAGTTTGCAAATTGAGACGACAGAGCCTGGTCGTGTGATTGGTTATCACGGAAAAGTACTGAAATCCTTGCAATTATTGGCGCAAAATTATTTACATGATCGCTATTCACGCCATTATTCTGTGTCCATTAATGTTCATGATTACGTTGAGCATCGGACAGAAACTTTGATTGATTTCGCCCATAAAATAGCAAATCGTGTCTTGGATTCGGGTGAGTCGTTTGACATGGATCCAATGAGTAATAGTGAACGCAAAACAGTACACAAAACGATTTCGCAAATTGAAGGAGTGTCATCTTACTCAGAAGGTGACGATCCTAATCGCTATGTTGTGGTTACGTTATCAGGTCATTAGTATCGAGAAGTTAGCTAGTCTAACTTCTTTTTTATATTGTTGACCGCTTACAACCAAGTTTTGACCACTTACCTAAGAAAGTGTCACAAACCGATGAGGATCTGCTATCATAGAAGCATAAGGAAGGGGAAGAGGTGGTGGCAAATGAAGTGGTTCTTTGAAAAAAGTTCGGTGGATGAGTTATCTATTATCATCAAAAATCAAGAGTACACCTCGGAGGTCGTAGACTTAATGGCCTATCTGGAAGCTTATGCTGGTAGTTCAAACGGGATTGTTAGCGTTAAGACGTTTGATGATATTCTTATTCTGAAAATAGATGATATTATTGCGGCTGAGGTAGATGGTGATTACCTGACTATTCACTATCATAATCGTGACATTTCAACACGCCAGCGACTGTATCAGTTTAAACAAAGGCTGAATCATCCAGATATGGTTCAAGTATCTAAACAAAGTCTGATTAATATCCAACATTTAGAACGGATGGAGGCTTCTTTTTCGGGTAATATGACAGCCTTTTTAACAGGTGGTTTGACAGTGACTGTCAGCAGACGTTATTTGAAAGGTCTCGAAAAGCGATTGGGATTATAGGAGAAAAAGCAGATGAAAAAAGTGATTGATTATTTTATGATGGGTGTAGGAATTGGCTCTATTATCTATATTCTTTGTTTGCTCCTATATGGTTTTGAACCAACTTGGGAAAATGCCCTGATAGATTGGTTGGCAAGTGGTCTCATGGGAGTCTCTAGCCTTATTTATGATCATCCCAAGTGGTCAGCGTTTAAAAAGAGACTGTTGAGTATGCTAAGCGTTTATCTTTTGGTGATGGGAATGTTGTTTTATAATGCTTGGTTACCGTTTGAAGTTGCCTATATCATTGGGGCAAGTGTGCAATTTCTTTTCATTTATGGCATTATTGTATTTTATTTTAGTTGGCAAAATAAAGACAGTGTGCGTAAAATCAATCAAAAGCTAGCTAATAGAAAAATAAATCTTGACAAGAGATAGAATTTACTATATTATAGTTTAGTATGTTTAGTAACTGATATCACAAATAGCCGGCTAAACGAATACGAAAATCTATGAGGAGGTATTCACTGTGAAACGTACTTATCAACCAAGTAAAATTCGTCGTCAACGTAAACACGGATTCCGTCACCGCATGTCTACTAAAAATGGACGTCGCGTGCTCGCAAGCCGTCGTCGTAAAGGACGTAAAGTCTTATCAGCATAATGACTTATAAATGATAAATAGAAAAACCGAAGTGCTCGAGACTTCGGTTTTTTTGTTTTTCTAAATTTATGCAACTCGAGGGGCATTTGCCTGTGCTTTTAGACGTTTACGCATTATAAAGGTACTTGGTAGCAGTACAAGCAGGGCTCCCAACCAAGCAGCAGGGTTGGAGGCTGCAATACCACTAAAGCCAAAATAGATGGAGCCTACAGTGGCAATTCCTGCACGCATAAGGAGTTCCATAATGCCTGCTAGAGTAGGTGCCAGTCCTTTTCCAAGACCTTGAATAAAACTTCGAGTCACAAAGAGAATCGAGAGAACCCAGTAGAGAGCTCCGTTGATGACATAGTAAGATAATGCAAGATCATATACCGCTTGACTGCCATCTGAAAGAAACAGGCCACTGAAGAAACGGTTGAAAACAATCAAGATAGTAGCGAAAGAGATAGCCCAGAGAATGGCGATAAAAACGGTACGGTAAAGACCTTGCAAAATACGTTTATACTCTTTAGCCCCGTAATTCTGTGCCGTAAAGGTTGACATCGCTAGTCCCAGATTAATCATAGGCAACATTGCCAGCTGGTCGGTTTTACTGGCAATGGCTTGCGCTGCAATAGCATTGGTTCCTAGTTGGTTAAGACTGATTTGGAGAATAATGGCACCGATGGCGATGATACTGGACTGAAATCCCATAGGAAAGGCTAATTGTGCGTGTTTTTTGAGATTTTCACGATCTAAACGCCAATCTGATAGCCGCATGTGAAAATAAGGTACTTTCCGATGAATATAGATAGCTAGATAAATAACAGAGAAAGCTTGTGCAATAATAGTGGCTAAACCA
Source organism: Streptococcus halotolerans (assembly GCF_001598035.1). Classification (NCBI taxonomy): domain Bacteria; kingdom Bacillati; phylum Bacillota; class Bacilli; order Lactobacillales; family Streptococcaceae; genus Streptococcus; species Streptococcus halotolerans. The sequence continues at coordinate 1,841,010 of NZ_CP014835.1, forward strand.
GCTCCAAAAACCCCCATATGGAAGTTTAAAATAAAGGTGAAATCTAAGACAATGTTAATAATACTTGCGATAATCAGAGCAATCAAGGGTGTTTTGGAATTACCCAAGCTTCTTAAAACGTTGGAGAGATAGTTAAAGAAAATGGTGAAAACCATACCACCATAAATAGCAGTCAAGAAATGTTGCGCATGGTCGATAAGATTATCAGGTGTTCGCATGAGTTCTAGGCTAGGTCGAAGGAAGGTGAGAGCCAGAGCTGTCAAAACCAGACTAGTCATCAAAGCGTAAAAAACACCGTGAACAAAACTTTTTCGAATCCCATCGTCATCTTTAGCTCCAAATTTTTGGGCGGTAACGATAGTTAATCCTGCTGTTAACCCCTGAGCAAAGCCGAGGATGAGAAAGGTCAGGCTACCAGTAGCTCCAACGCTAGCAAAAGCTTCTTTTCCAAGCGTCTGCCCAACAATCATGCTGTCAGCAAAGTTATAAGCTAATTGGAAAAAACTCCCTATTAAGAGAGGAATAGTAAAAAGAAGGATGACCTTGATAGGACTCCCCTTGGTTAAATCATGCATATAATCTCCTTTAACAATAACAAAATAGAGGATAAGGATCCTAAAAGCGCTTAGACTTCCCTTTCCTAGCTAGCTGCCAGTCCTTCTAAGTATGTTGACTTATGAATAAAACAACCTACAAATACCTCTATCCTGTGTGTTATAAATAATGGTTTTAGCAATTGGCGTCAGCATAAAGCCCTTTTATTTTTCTTCAAAGTGATCGTATCCTAAGTGATTGTAGGCTTTAGCCGTTGCTACACGCCCTGTACGTGTACGCATAAGAAACCCTTTTTGAATGAGATATGGCTCATACATGTCTTCGACGGTTTCGCGTTCTTCAGCGATGTTGACAGATAAGGTTCCTAATCCGACTGGTCCACCATTATACATTTCAATCATGGTTTTGAGGATTTTTTGGTCCACATAATCTAAACCTTCGTGATCAACATCCAGCATGGTGAGGGCTTTATCAGTAATGTGATCATCGATGATACCATCTCCCATGATTTGGGCGAAATCGCGCACTCGTTTTAAGAGGCGGTTTGCGATACGAGGAGTTCCACGGCTCCGTTTGGCTAGTTCGATCGCAGCTTCATGAGTAATTTCCATGTCAAAGATATCAGCCGTCCGCTCAACAATTTCCGTCAAGTCAACTAGCTCATAGTATTCCATATGTCCGTTTATTCCAAAACGAGCTCTCAAAGGATTGGACAACATACCAGCACGAGTGGTTGCACCGATAAGAGTGAATGGTGGCAGATCTAAGTGAACACTTCGACTAGTTTCGCCGGTACCGATCATGATGTCAATGTAAAAATCTTCCATAGCGCTATAAAGCACTTCCTCAACCGCCATAGGCATGCGATGAATTTCATCGATAAAGAGAACATCACCCGGTTCTAGTTCGTTAAGGATGGCAACTAAATCGCCAGCTTTCTCAATAGCAGGACCGGATGTCTGCTTGAGATTAACCCCGAGTTCATTAGCAATAACGAAAGCCATAGTCGTTTTACCAAGACCTGGGGGTCCAAAAAGAAGAACATGGTCTAGGGCTTCATCGCGCATTTTGGCAGCTTTGATGAAAATTTCTAGCTGTTCTTTGACCTTGTCTTGGCCGATATACTCTCTGAAATATTGTGGGCGAAGCGTGCGTTCCACAAGCTCCTCATCGCCCATTAAATCCTTGTCTAAAATTCTTGTCATAAGGCTATTTTACCATAAAGCGAAAGAAAACTCCCTCTGTAGTTACCTACTCCGCTATTGTTTTTATGTAGAATTATTGGTTTTAGTTGGCTATCTCCATATTCCTTGATTATTACTATTTTATCTGTAAAGCAAGCCATTGAGATATTAGACAAGCTTTTATTCAGACGATATATTTATTAAAGCTGTAAAATAAGGTATAATTGTAAATAAACATTTTTTGCTGGAGATAGAGATGTACTTAGTGTTACTTTGCCTCATACTGTTTTTTGTGATCGTATTTTGTATACCTAATTTGGATCAATTAGAAATTTTAAAGATTCGTTTGCAAATATTTCTTACAACATTATCTTTGCGTTCTCGGATATATTACATTGCGGCAGCTACTTTTCTTTTTGTTATTTTTAGCGTTTGGTATGGTTCAAGAACTGCGGTGCCTCATTCTTCATCTTATTTCACCGATAAACTGCTTGATGAGGTGAAAGAGGAATTTCAAACACAAGGTTTCAAAAATGTTATGGCTGTTCCTATCAGAGATCTGGAAAAAGGGAAGGATAAAGATAGAACTGTAATGGAAGTTGAAATAGCAGGAGATACCTTCTTCGAGGAAGGCGCAAAATATGGGAAATCAACTGAGGTCAAAATAAAGTACCATGAGTTTCCAAAAAATTATGCAAAGTTATCAATTGGTACAAGTGACACAATTGAGAAAGTAGCAGGTAAACTACGGTCGGATGGTTTTCTTACAACATCTATTAGTAAGGAACAGCTGAGAGTTAGGTATATTACGGATAGATATATTACAGAAAATGAAAAAACAGTTCATGCGCTAGAGGTTGATGAGGAGATTTACAAAGGGAAAGAGATTCAAGAATTAGAGTCGTCTTATCTTCCAACATCCTCTACTTTAATTTTAAAGCAATATGAAGAGGATGGTTCTTTTATCACTCTACCTTATATGAAAAATAGCATGACAGATGTAGAAAATTTTAAGAAAACTTTGCAATCAGTTGGGTTCTCAGAAATCAAAGAAGATTTTATTCCTATCGACGATGAAAGATTCCACAATAAAATGGACAGTATCGATATAGAAGGACAAAATTTTAAAAATATAAGCGGAAATATAGAAGCTGTTGCAGATGCAGAAATTGTTCTTTATTTTTACTATTCAGAAAAGGCTGCTCAAAAAATAGAGAAAAAAGAAGAAGAAAAAAGAAAAGAAGAAGAAAAAAGAAAAGAGAAGCAAAAGGAAATAGAAGAGGAGCGAAGAAGGGAGCAGGAAAGAAAAGAACAGGAAGAGAAAGAGCGCTCAGAAGAATTGACTCCTCAACCATCTCTAACGGTCCCACCTACCCCGCCGCAACAGGCGCCTGAGCAAGGGTTAAGACCATTTGGAAATTGTACGGAAGCAAGGAGAGCAGGTAGAGTGAACATTCCAGCTAGTGATCCACAGTATGGATCGTGGCTGGATAGAGATGGAGATGGTGTGGGTTGTGATGCTTAAGTGTAAGAAAATGGCGTGTGCCACATTAATCTATTGAGAACATATTGTGCTTTGATTGTTTTGCAACACATACGCTCTCTGTGGATGATGATAAAACGATGTAGAATGATCAGAACATTAGGTTAGATGGGATAAAGTGACATCAGCGAATAAAGTGTTATGTCATTTGCATCAATAAGTAAAGAAACGTATAGTCATGTTACTCAAAATATATGATGAGGATAAATCGCATTGTACTTTGAAACTAACCAACACCCTAACCATATATTAACTAAAACAGGAAAAAATCATTGGGAAATATAAGGAAAAATAAAACATTAAATTATGGAAATCTTTGATACGCATACTCACTTAAATGTGGAGAATTTTACAGAAACTGTTGAAGAAGAGCTAAACTTGGCGCGTGAGATGGACGTTACGAGACATAATGTCGTCGGTTTTGACCATGAAACGATTGAGAAGGCCTTAGAGATTGCTGATAATCATCCAGAAGTTTACCTAACGCTTGGTTGGCATCCGACCGAAGCAGGGTCTTATGATAGCGAGGTAGAAGCCTATCTCAAACAAGTTCTCAAGCATGACAAAGTCGTGGCACTTGGTGAAATTGGCCTTGATTATCACTGGATGGAAGACCCCAAAGAGGTTCAAATTGAGGTTTTTAAACGCCAAATAGCTCTTTCAAAAGCCTTGGATTTGCCCTTTGTGGTTCATACTCGAGACGCCCTTGAGGATACTTACCAAGTTATTAAGGAAGCCGGTGTTGGTCCACGTGGGGGCATCATGCATTCTTTCTCTGGCTCATTCGAAGATGCTCAGAGATTTGTTGATTTGGGGATGATGATTTCATTTTCAGGTGTTGTGACTTTTAAAAAGGCAACTGATGTCCAAGAAGCAGCGCAGCGATTGCCCCTAGATAAAATCCTTGTTGAAACAGACGCGCCCTATTTGGCACCCGTACCAAAACGAGGGAAAGAAAATAAAACTGCCTATACTCGCTATGTGGTTGAAAAAATAGCAGAGCTACGGGATATGACGGTTGAAGAAGTCGCAAACATCACAACCGAGAATGCCAATCGTCTCTTTGGATTAGAGGACTAGGTGATCGAAGTGAGCAATAGAGAAATTGGTAATCGGAAGGATTTGCCTTTCTTGTCTTGTCTCTGACTTACCAAGTAGGTCTCTAAGAGATAATGAAATCGGTGTGAACTTGACCCTATTTAACCACTGCGATTGACAAGTTCAACCTTAAAAACATTAAGCCAATTACTGTTGTTGCAGCTTCAGGAGATTGCTGAAATTTTAAGTATCACAATGAGTCACAGCTGTTGAAAAGCAGTTGTTTATATCCCATTTCTTGAGGAAGCTAGCGAAAAAGGAGCATATGACAGAAAAACTAAAAATACAAGAGGTTCTCATTGTCGAAGGTAAGGACGATACCGCAAATCTTCAGCGATTTTACGATGTAGATACCTACGAAACACGAGGGTCAGCTATTTCCGAAGATGACTTAGAACGCATTGAAAAGCTACATGACCTTCGTGGTGTTATCGTCTTTACAGATCCAGATTATAGCGGAGAGAGGATTCGACGCGTCATTATGGATGCTATTCCGACTGTTCGCCATGCTTTTCTTAATCGAGATGAGGCTGTTCCAAAAACCAAAACAAAGGGGCGTTCTCTTGGTGTTGAACATGCTAGCTTTGAGGATTTACATAAGGCCTTGTCAAAAGTTACTCAGCATTTCGATGACGAAGATTATTTTGACATTACCAAATCTGATCTCATACGTCTTCGTCTTCTTATGGGAACAGATAGCCGGCAACGCCGCGAGTATTTAGGACAAAAACTTCGCATTGGTTACAGCAATGGCAAACAACTCCTCAAACGCTTGGAACTCTTTGGAGTGACACTGGCAGAAGTTGAGGAAGTGATGGGAGAGTATGGAGAATAATCATGTGTCTGATTTGTGAGCGTATTGAAATGATTGAATCGCAAACCAATCCTTATTTCGTCAAAGAGCTGGAGACCGGCGATGTCGTTGTTGGTGACCATCAGCATTTTAGAGCTACGTTATTTTTCTCTGTCAAGAACATGTGACAGAATTACATGATTTACCTAGGGATTTTCGAGACTATCATTTATCTGAAATAGCAGACGTTTCAAAGGCTGTCAATAAAGTTTTCTCTGCAGAGAAAATGAATATTGAAAGTCTATGAAATGATGATAGCCACTTACACTGGCATTTATTTCCGAGAAAGTCTGGTGATTTAGGAGAATACGGATATAATAGCAAGGGTCCAGTTTGGTGATAGCCGTTTGAAGAATTGTATTCTGATGACAATAGCATTTCAGGAGCAGATTTAGAAAATATGAAGTCCAAACTCCTTTTAGAATGACATAAATAGAAAGAAAAATATTATGCGTATCGCAGACTACTCCGTGACCAAGAGCATTCTTGAGCGTCACGGTTTTACTTTTAAGAAATCATTCGGTCAGAACTTTTTGACCGACACTAACATTTTGCAGAAGATTGTCGACACGGCTGAGATTGATCAGACGGTTAATGTCATTGAAATTGGTCCTGGGATTGGGGCCTTGACCGAATTTTTAGCGGAAAATGCCGCTGAAGTTATGGCTTTTGAAATTGATGAGCGCTTGGTTCCGATTCTAGCCGACACGCTTCGTGACTTTGATAATGTTCAAGTTATCAATAAAGATGTCCTCAAAGCAGATTTGCAGACGGAGATTCAGAAGTTTAAAAATCCAGGACTGCCGATCAAAGTGGTAGCCAATCTTCCTTACTACATCACCACCCCTATCCTCATGCATTTAATTGAGAGCAAAATTCCTTTCACAGAGTTTGTGGTCATGATGCAAAAGGAAGTGGCAGACCGCATTTCAGCTGAACCAAACACCAAAGCTTACGGTTCTCTTTCGATTGCTGTTCAATACTACATGATGGCCAAGGTAGCCTTCATTGTGCCTCGCACCGTCTTTGTTCCTGCCCCCAACGTGGATTCCGCTATTCTCAAGATGGTTCGTAGGGAAAATCCTTTGGTGCCAGTTCAGGATGAGGATTTCTTGTTTGACGTTTCAAAAGCTAGTTTTGTGCATCGGCGTAAGACCCTCTGGAACAATTTGACGAATCGATTTGGAAAAACAGATGATGTCAAAGTGATATTGGAAAAAGCCTTAGAAAAAGCGGAGCTTAAACCAAATGTTCGTGGTGAGGCTCTCTCCATTCAAGATTTCGGCCGTTTAGCGGACGCTCTCAAGGAGTTAGGATTGTAAAAAAAGAAAAGCATTTCAGAAAACCTGAAACACTTTTTGGTTTTTACTTGCTAAATGAAACTACCCAAGACTTGCCCAATTAAGAAGGCTACTGCTGCCGCAACGATGCCAACGATGAGTGTTCGGACAATTTCGGTTCGTTTACTTTGTTTTGTAATCATTGCCTTAATCCAACCAAGAGCGACGAGCGCTAGGGAGACGAGTAGACTGGCTAAAATTAAGGTAACACGATCAGAAAAGTCAGAGAGATGGATTAATAAAAGGTAGCTGAGAAGAGGAATTAAGCCGAAGAAATTGAAAGAGAGAAAGGTCATGACAGCGTTGTTAAGTGCTTTTGATGAGTCTGTGCCCTCTTCAGTTGTAGAGCTTAGGTAATCTCCTGCTGCCATGGAAAACCCATCGGCCAAAAGGTTAGAAAAACCTAAGATGATGATAGCTGCTGTTCCTAAGTTTCCCCCAATAGCCCCAGCAACGACGGCAAAGGTAGTGATAATGCCATCAAGTCCACCATAGGTAATGGACTTTGCATAATGACTGATATTCATACAATATTTCCTCCTACTTTTTCTTATTTTCTGATATTATTATCTCATTTATTTTATTAAAAAGATAGTGACCAAACGAACAGATTCCTTGTTAATAGGCGTTTTGACGAAAATATCTTTGGTTTCATTGAAAGGTTGTGATAGCTATGTTGACTAAAGTAGATAAATTGGCTATGGAGGATAAACTCCATTAAACGAAAGAAATGGAGGCAGTATGTCTTTTTCGACAGTTAAAATAGAAACAGAGCGTCTAGTAATCCAACCACTAAGAAAAGAGAACTACGACGCTTGGTACCAAGCCTATAGTAAGCGTCAACCATCGCAATCACCATATGATGATGGCTATATTGATCTGACGCCCTGCACCAAAGATTGGTTTGCTAATTTGGTGAGGCGACATAGACATCTAGCTGAGGAGGATAAGCAATATATTTTTGCCATATTCACAAAGTCGGGTCGTCATTTAGGAATGATTGATGTAGTCGTGTTAGCGCGTGCTAATATGAATTGGTGTGAATTGGGGTATTTTATTCATAACCAAGATTGGCGTTGTGGCTACGCTTACGAATCTTTATCAGCACTTATTGAGCAACTATATCCTTTGTTGAATTGTCATCGGATTGAAGCGCACGTTTCTTTAGCAAATACCCCCTCACGGCATCTTCTTGAGAAAATCGGTTTCCAATTAGAAGTTATTCGGGAGCAATTTATGTTTGAAGATGGTCAGTGGATTGATAAGGCTGTGTATGTTCTGAATTTACACAATAATCGTTTAGAGTAATCTTGACCCTAGTCGTTTTATCGGCTAGGGTTTTGCACGCTTCGAAAATCAAGAGCAGACGTTATTGACTGGATTTGATGACCTTTAGTTCCAGCTGTAACGGCGTTGCCAAGTCTGCTTTTGATTGTCACCGAGTTTAGCAGTTGTGATAGCCTTTGTCTATCGTGATGATAATGAAATAGTATAACTGTTTGGAGGAGATTGGGCGTGATTTCATGGTATAATGGCCTTAAATCGTTTTAAGGAGTTATAACATGACATTGAAAAAAGTTTTAGCAGTCACCAGTCTTGCCTTAGCATCAGGTCTAGTGTTGGCAGCTTGTTCATCTGATTCAGCTACTGAAAAAAACAAATCTGGTAAAGAAGAAGTTGTTTTTGCAACAGTAGGAACTACTGCTCCTTTTTCTTATGAAAAAGACGGCAAATTAACCGGCTACGATGTTGAAGTGGCTCGTGAGATCTTTAAAGATTCTGATACCTATAAAGTCAATTTCAAAAAAATTGCTTGGACATCTATTTTTACCGGCCTTGATGCTGGTAAGTATCAAATGAGTGGTAACAACCTTTCTTATACTGAAGAACGCGCTGCTAAGTACCTCTATTCCTACCCAACAGGGTCTACGCCTTCGGTGTTAGCAGTCACAAATGACAGTGATATTAAAAAGTTTGACGATATTGCTGGGCATTCGACACAGGTCGTTCAGGGAAACACAACAGTGACACAACTGCAAGAGTTTAATAAAAAGCATTCTGATAAGCCAGTTGACTTACAATTTACAGATGAAAACATCACTCAAATCTTGCGCAATTTGAATGATGGTAAGACTGACTTCAAAATTTTTGATGCTCCAACGGTCAATGAAATTGTGAAATCTCAAGGGTTAGACAATATTAAAACCATTGAGTTGAAATCAGAAGATCAACCTTATATTTACTTTATCTTTGCAGATGGAAAAGATGATTTACAAAAATTTGTAAACAAGCGCATCAAAGAACTTCAAGAAGATGGGACTTTGGCTAAGTTAGCTGAAGAGCACCTTGGTAACAAAGAGTACGTTCCTGCTAAAGATGCATTGAAAGTACCAACAAAATAGCCTTGTAACCATAAGGAATTGAGATAGACTTTGAAAAAAGTTTATCTTTTTTTATTTTTGCTATCTTTTTTTCGAATGAATAGTTAAGAAGAAAAAATAAGGAATGATTATGATGCCTCTAATGTTATGTTTGATTTCGACGTTGTCCATTCTGTCATGTTTTATGTTGATGACGGAAACTTGTCGAAAGGGTGGTTGGGTACGTCGGTCTAAATTTATTTACCTATGGGCCTTACTCTTGCTTCCTCTGGCCCATCTATTGGAGATGGCCTATCTATGCCAACTCTTTCGCTTTTTAACGATTCTTGGCGCTTTTATTATTATTTGTCATATCCCGTATGAAAAGATTACTCACATAAAAAAAGCATGCCTACTTTGTCTTTATGGTGGCTTATTTGTACAAATCTTAACCTTGTTAGGAGGCCAAATCTCTAGTCTTTTATCTTAGCCAGTTGAAAAAGGTATTAGCTGCTGAAGAATGCTGATAATTCTGTTATAATAAACATATCTTGATTACTAAGGAGTTCATTTGCAAGGAAGAATTATCAAAGCTTTGGCAGGATTTTACTATGTAGAATGCCAAGGGCAAGTCTATCAAACCAGAGCCAGAGGAAAGTTTAGAAAAAAAGGTCAAACCCCCTATGTAGGGGATTTTGTGGATTTCACAGCAGAGGACAATTCTGAAGGATATATTCTGAAGATTCACGAACGACAAAACAGCCTTGTTCGTCCACCGATTGTTAATATTGATCAAGCGGTGGTCATTATGTCAGCTAAAGAACCGGATTTCAACGCTAATCTATTGGATCGTTTCTTGGTTTTGTTAGAGCATAAGGGAATTCAGCCAGTTGTTTATATTTCCAAAATGGATTTATTAGAAAATCCAGTAGAAATGGAAACTATCGCTGATCGCTACCAAGCAATTGGTTACGATTTCGTGACTTCACAAGAGATGCTTTTACCTCTATTAAAGGACAAAGTCACAGTCTTTATGGGTCAAACAGGCGTTGGCAAATCAACCTTACTTAATAGCATTGCGCCTGAGTTGGCCTTAGAAACCGGTGAGATTTCAGATAGTCTAGGACGTGGTCGTCACACCACACGTGCGGTCAGTTTTTACAATGTTCATGGTGGGAAAATTGCAGATACACCGGGCTTTTCGTCTTTGGATTATGAAGTAAAAACGGCTGAAGATCTTAGTGAGTCCTTTCCAGAAATTCGAAAAGCCAGCCATTTTTGCAAGTTCCGCTCTTGTAGCCACACCCATGAGCCAGCGTGCGGCGTTAAAGAGGCTCTTAAAGAGGGGGACATTTGGCAATCTCGTTATGATAATTACCTTCAATTCCTTAGCGAAATCGAAAATCGTCGCGAAACATATCTCAAAGTTATCAAAAGAAAGTAGGCCATCATGTCAACTCATAAAATCGCTCCATCTATTTTAGCCGCTGATTATGCCAATTTTGCTTCTGAGCTCAAGCGCATTGAAGAAACCAGTGCTGAGTACGTTCACATTGATATTATGGATGGTCAATTTGTGCCTAACATCAGTTTTGGTGCCGACGTTGTCGCTAGTATGCGAAAACACAGTAAGCTTGTTTTTGATGTTCATCTCATGGTCGTCAATCCTGAACGTTTTGTTGATGCCTATGCACAGGCTGGTGCAGATATCATGACTGTTCATGCTGAGAGTACATTACACATCCATGGAACCCTTCAAAAAATCAAGGCTGCTGGTATGAAAGCTGGCGTAGTGATTAATCCAGGAACACCAGTGGAGAATCTTATCCCTGTCCTGGATTTGGTTGACCAAGTTCTTATCATGACGGTTAATCCTGGATTTGGTGGGCAAGCCTTTATTCCAGAATGCTTGGAAAAGGTTAGCAAGGTTGCTCAGTTACGAGACCAAAAAGGTTTGCGTTTTGACATTGAAGTAGACGGTGGTGTTGATGACCAGACGATTAAGGCCTGTGCCGATGCTGGTGCCAATGTTTTTGTAGCCGGTTCGTATCTTTTCAAAGCTCAAGATTTGGTATCTCAAGTTGACACCCTGCGTGTGGCTTTGAATGACTAAGGTCGCTTTGTTAGCAGGTGGCGATTACAGTCCACCGAGAGGAGATTTTGATTTATATATCGGTATTGATCGTGGGGCTTTGAGGCTTTTGGAAAATGGCTTCGCTCTGGATTGGGCAGTGGGAGATTTTGATTCCATTTCTGAAGAAGAAATGACTAAAATCGTATCGTCTGGTGCTCGGATTTACCAATCGCCCGCTGAAAAAAATGATACAGATACGGAGTTGGCACTGAAATTACTGTTTAAGACATATCCGCTGGCGCAGGCCACGTTATTTGGTGCCTTTGGTGGTCGTGTTGACCACTTTTTATCTAATATCTTTTTACCTAGCGATCCCGACCTACAACCTTATATGCGCCAGATTCATTTGGCAAATGATACCAACTTCATTTCCTATTATCCAAAAGGTGAGCATACGGTTGACACTCATCCAGAGATGACTTATCTTGCTTTTATGACAGATGAGGAAACGGAGTTGAGCATTTTGGGTACCAAGTACGAATTGACCGCGGCTAATTATTTTAAGAAAAAAATCTACTCCAGTAATGAAGCTATTGGAAAACCGATTACCTTGACTGTGCCTTCTGGTTACGTTGTGGTCATAGAAAGTAAAGATTAGAGAAAGGGGTTACGATGCTGGTTTTAATCATATTACTTTTGCTAGCTAGCCTTGGATTAACTTTCTTTTTATATCACAAGGTCACACACTTAGAAGGCATTCTCAAAAATCAGCTGGAAGATCATATAGACAATCTTTCAGAGCAACTCTCCTATCAGAACGAACGTTCTTCAAATGAAGTACGGATAGCCATAAGCCAAGAGTTTAATCGATTACAAACGGACTTCTATCAGCAGTTAACAGAGATTCGCGAAATGTTGCATCAGAACCTTTCAGACAGTCGCGATCGGTCAGACCAACGACTAGATACAATGACCGAACGGTTAAGGATGACTGTGAAAGAAATGCAAGATTCTAACGAAAAACGGTTAGAACAGATGCGTCTGACCGTTGAAGAAAAGTTGGAAAAAACTTTGCAAACACGGTTGCAGGCTTCTTTTGATAGCGTGTCTAAGCAGCTTGAGTCTGTTAACCAAGGCCTCGGTGAGATGAAAACTGTTGCGCAGGATGTTGGCACACTTAATAAAGTTCTGTCTAACACTAAGACGCGTGGTATTTTAGGAGAACTTCAACTGGGGCAAATTATTGAAGATATCTTGACTGAAAATCAGTATGAGCGAGAGTTTGTTACTGTTCCGAATTCATCAGAACGGGTAGAGTATGCTATCAAGATGCCCGGAGCCAGTCAGGGAGACTATGTTTATCTTCCCATTGATTCCAAGTTTCCTTTGGAAGATTATTATAGATTGGAAGATGCCTATGAAACGGGAGATAAGGCAGAGGTTGAGCGTTACCGAAAAGCGCTTTTGTCTAGTATTAAACGGTTTTCCAAAGATATTAATCAAAAATATATTAAACCACCTGAAACCACAAATTTTGGGGTGCTGTTCTTACCAACAGAAGGGCTTTACGCTGAAGTGGTGAGACAGTCAGCCTTCTTTGATAGTCTCAGACGTGAGGAAAATATTGTTGTCGCTGGACCATCGACACTGTCAGCACTTTTAAATTCTTTATCTGTCGGCTTTAGAACACTTAATATTCAAAAGAATGCTGATGATATTAGTAAAGTTTTGGGTAACGTCAAGTTGGAGTTTGATAAATTTGGAAATATGCTAGTCAAAGCGCAGAAGCAACTGTCGACAGCTAGTAAGACTGTTGATAGCCTCCTGACGACTCGGACCAATTCTATACGACGTGCTTTAGAAACCATTGAAACTTATCAGGATAGTGCAACCACAAACCTCTTAGATATGTCACCTTTAGAAGACGAGGATTCTTATGAAAATTAATCAAATGAAAAAAGATGAGCCTTTTGAAGGGTTCTATCTTATCAAAAAAGCAGAATTGCGTAAAACAAGAGCTGGAAAAGACTTTCTCTCTATGACTTTTCAAGATGACTCAGGGGAGATTTCCGGTAATCTTTGGGATGCGCAAGCTCATAATGTCGAAACTTTCACCGCCGGAAAGGTTGTCCATATGGAAGGACGTCGTGAGGTCTATAACAATACCCCTCAAGTCAATCAAATTACTCTGCGCTTACCAAAAGATGGCGAACCGAGTGATCCAAGTGATTTCAAAGAAAAACCGCCTGTAAACGTGGCTGATGTCAAAGACTACTTAGAGCAGATGGTTTTTAAGATTGAAAATGCAACTTGGCAACGCATTATTCGTGCCCTTTACCGTAAATACCATCAAGAATTCTTCACCTACCCAGCTGCGAAAACGAATCATCATGCCTTTGAATCAGGACTAGCCTATCACACAGCAACCATGGTACGATTGGCTGATGCTATCGGTGACATCTATCCTGAGCTCAATAAGAGCCTACTGTTTGCAGGTATCATGCTTCATGACTTAGCCAAGGTTATCGAATTGTCAGGGCCAGATAACACAGAGTATACTGTTCGTGGTAATTTGATTGGTCATATTGCTCTTATCGATGAAGAAATCACTAAAGTACTAACAGAATTAAATATTGATGATACTAAAGAAGAAGTGACAGTGCTTCGTCACGTTGTTCTGAGTCATCATGGCCTTTTAGAATATGGTAGTCCAGTTCGTCCTAGAATCATGGAGGCTGAAATTATCCATATGATAGATAACATTGATGCTGAAATGATGATGATGACGACTGCCTTGAGTAGAGTGGGCGAAGGTGAAATGACCTCTCGACTCTTTGCTCTAGATAATCGTTCATTTTATAAGCCAAAAATATAAATAGTCAAGAGAAAAATAAAAAAGCGTGCGTTATTTGAGGATAATGTTCGCTTTTTATTAGGTTTATGCTATAATAGCTACAAAATAAGTGATAGTACGGCAAAATATAGAAAACCTTTGTTTATGTGCCATCGTAATTAAAAAGAATGTCACAAAACGGCTGTTTGATCATATCGACTAGAGGAGAAAAGGATGAAATTAAGACGAAGTGAACGTATGGTTGTGATTTCAAATTATCTCATTAACAATCCCTACCAATTAACAAATTTAAACACTTTTGCAAGTAAGTATGAAGCGGCTAAGTCCTCTATTTCTGAGGATATTGCTATTATCAAAAAAGCTTTTGAAGAAAGCCATATTGGTGAAATTGAGACAGTCACCGGAGCCAGTGGAGGAGTGATTTTCACACCTAGTATTTCAAAAGACGAAGCACTAACTATTGTTGAAGATCTTTGTGGCAAACTTTCCGAAAGTGATCGTATTTTACCTGGCGGCTATCTTTATCTAACAGATCTTTTGAGTACGCCAACTATTTTACAAAATGTTGGGCGTATTATTGCCAATGCTTTCAAAGGTGAAAAAATTGATGCTGTTATGACAGTTGCAACAAAAGGTGTGCCACTAGCGAATGCAGTTGCTAATGTTCTTAATGTACCATTTGTCATTGTTCGTCGTGATTTGAAAATTACGGAAGGATCAACGGTTTCTGTTAACTATGTTAGTGGGTCATCAGACCGTATTGAGAAGATGTTCTTATCAAAACGTAGCCTACAACCTGGAAGTCGAGTTCTTATTGTGGATGATTTCTTAAAAGGTGGCGGAACGGTGACGGGAATGATGGGACTTTTAGCAGAATTTGACAGTGAATTAGTTGGTGTCGCTGTTTTCGCTGAGAATGCCCAAACAGAAAAAATGGATGTTTCCTATAAATCATTATTAAAAGTTTCTGAGTTAGATGTGAAACATAATCGAGTGACTGTAGAAACTGGAAATATTTTTCAATAGAACCTTGTGAATTATAGAATTAACACATGAATGTTACAGGATTGAAACATTCATGTGTTATTATTTATAAGCTGATTGAATTCTACTGTTTTTTGAGAATTGTGGAATTCATTAGAAATGAAATAAGAATAACGAGTGGAAGTTTATGTTGAAGAAATTAAAATTAGTAAGGGAAAATTCAGGGAAGCTAGCTGCAACATCAACGATTGCTTTGCTTGGTTTTGGATTAGCCAACCAAACAAATGTTCATGCTGATGAAGTAACGGCAGTTTCTACACCAACCGAACCTGGAGCGACAACATCGACAACTGTCGACCTTGTTCCAACAACAGTGGCTGAAGCCAATGCGCTAGTTGTTAACGCGCAAGCTGGTGCGGATAGTGCAAGTGAAGCTTTCTCAGAAAAAGAAAGTCAAGTTGCTTCACAATCTGAAACAATTGAAGTGTCAACATCTGAAGTTGCAACCCTTGAAGAACAACTAGCTAGTGCGCTGGCAGAACATTCTGAAGCAGTTGCGATTAAATCCGAAGGATCATCTGAACATATTTCAGAGTTAGCATCTCAAGTTGCTTCTGTAACAGAAACTTATACATCTGAGTCAGCAGTAAATGCTGCTAACCAATCAGCAGCAGATTCTCAATCGGTAACAGTTTCATCTGCTAGCACAGCAGCCTCAGAGGCTAACCGTTCAGCTTCAGAAGCAGCAACAAAAGTTGATGAGTTGATTTCTTTAGTTGCTTCACCAGAAAAAGTATCTACTAATTTACTTAGCGCCAAAGCTGAAGTGAGTCGTTTGGAACGCGAAGTATCTGCTGCTGAAAAAGCAGTAATCTCTGCGACAACTACTGCGAAAGCAAATCTTGCTAAAAAATTAGCTGAAAAACAAGAAGAATTATCACAAAAACAAACTGCTTTAAATAAACTAAAATCAGATCAAACAACTGCTAAAGTTGCCTCGGTTACTGGAAGCAATAGAATCGTTCTTCCATCAACATACAAAACCGTTGTTTACCCAGCTTTAAAGACAATCGAAAATAGTGGATGGACTTACTCATCTGGTTATAACCAATCAGCTTCACGATTGAAAAATCAAATTGAGTCTGGTGTTCAGTCTTCCGTTTATGGTGTGTTGTACAATGGTAATGGTGTGAACTCATACAAATCGATTGCTGCAGATAAAACAAGATATATTGATCCTAATAACCTTTCAACTGCTGTTCAAAATGAAATGGCGCAGTTTACAGGTGAACTATTGAACGATGTTCGCTCCCAACTTGGTTTGGCAACGTTGACAGTTACAAAAACGGCACAAGAGATGGCTGCAGCTATCGCAAACGAATATCGTCGTTCTGGATATGGTCGTTTAGGGAATGCACACAATCCAAGTATCATTGGAAAACATGCGCAAAATCGTGGTCTTTTATACTCTGATAACCGTGGTTATGAAAGCTTAGGTTTCTTTGGTAATGCTAAAACAGTTGATCAGTTGAAGAACTACTTCTATAATTCGATAGTCTATATGTTATTTAATGATGTGTCATCGAATTATGGGCATACTATCAGTTTGCTTCAAAATAGCAATAATGGACCATACTATCTAGGTGTTTCTTCTACATCAAATGCCCAGCACATTTATGTTATCCCATCCGCCAATGTCAAATCATCTCGTTTCAATACGACATCACTCGTTGCAGCTAAAACGGTTGATAATAGCGCTCAAATTTCAGCAGTAAAATCAGCTATGACCGCTATTCAGTCAGAAATTGACAGTTTGAAAGCTCAACAATCGACGATTGCTTCCTCTACACTAGTTGTTCGTGCTAAAGATAAATTGAAAAAACTCAATCAACAATTGTCGACATCACGTGATAACTATAAAACGTTATCAACCTTGAAAACAACATTGGCAGCTAACAAGAGCAAGTTACGTTCACAACTTGAAGAAGCTAAACAACTCAGTGCCGTTCGCCTTCAAGAAAAACTAATTGCTCAAGATAACTTAACAAGAGAACTCAAGAAATATCAAGTTTTACAAGCAGCTACTACTGAATCTAAAGCCTCTGTTGCAAGCTTGAAAGAAAGAATTGCAAAACTATCCAAAGAATTGCAAAAATTCCAAGATCCAGAACTCGTATCTCGGACAGCAGCTACTGTTAAAGTACTCAAAGACGATCTTCAAACAGCAAAAGCAGGTTTAGAAGTCAATGTCAAAGCTCTTCAACTGTTACAGAATGATTTGCAATCAGCAGCAAAATCCTATGGAACAGCTAAAGAGAACCTAGAGAACGCTAAGTCGCTTCTTAAAACATTGATTAGTGAACAAGAAGTGGAAGTGCCTGGCGCACCGAATGCTACTTCTACAGAAACAGAAACTGATGCAGCTATGAATAAAGCTATTGTTCCAGGAAATGTCCCAACATTCGATGGGACCAATAAAGTTATTCCAGGGACTCCAGTCGCTTCTCAAATGGTTTCAAAAGCGGATATGAAGACCGGTGTAACTTCGGATGATAAGGCTATGGCTAAATCAGAAAATCATCATGAAAGCAAAGCCTCTAGTCTTCCAAAAACTGGTGATAATACTTCTGCAAGATTCATCCTGACTGGAATCGGCATTTTAGGCATGGCAGGATTGGTTGTCAAACGCAAAAACAACTAGATTATCGATCTAGTCCATCAAAGGACTGGCTCGTTGTCAACTCTAGTGGTTGCTTTATCGTTAATCACAAGACAGAATCAGGGCTCTATAATTTCTGTAGTGGGTGACTTCACCGCAGAGGTTATGGGGCTTTTACAATGCCCCCAGTTGTCAAGTTAAGTGCAACACAGTGTTCATCAGACTAAGTCAATGATTTTTATACTGTTTGAGCTAGCTCAAACAGTTTTTTAGAAGACTGATAGTTGTGTATTCTTCTTGGTTTATCATTAATAGCTTGGGTATACATCTCTAAGTCATCTAGAGTAAGTCCTTTAAGTGAGACTCCTTTTGGTATAAACTCTCTAAGCAAACCATTGAAGTTCTCATTTGTCCCACGTTCGTGAGATGAATAAGCATGTGCAAAGTAGATATCAACACCCTCTAGGTCGCTTAGTAAAGCAAATTCACTTCCATTATCAGCTGTTATTGATTTTATTGGATAGCTTTCCATGTAGTCTAAAACAGCCTGATTAACGTACTCAGCTCTCTTTTTAGGAAGTTTAATGGTGAGTGCAAAACGAGTCTGCCTCTCAACTAGAGTCATAATAGAAGGCTCTCCAGCAGTCTTTAACCCAAGAACAGAATCAATCTCCCAATGCCCAAAAGTTGAACGATCGTTGATATCATCTGGTCTCTTCTCAATAGAAGTTCCAAGGTATTTCTTAGTTGATGGGCGGCTCTTAGTCTTTTTACGAATGCGGACAACTTTAGGCAGGTCAATTGGTTTGATGTCCAATAAACCTTGGTGGATGTAATTGTAAAGCGTCTTGGTACTGGGAACAACTTCCTCAGGATGCTCAAGCTTATAAGAATAGGCAAAAGTATCTACACTATGAATTCTGGGTTTAGCTTGCATAGCTTCTGTGAAAGCTAACAAGAAAGCTTCTGATACTTTCTCAAGTTTCAGATAGTAACTTCCTTTTCTACCCTCAGAATAACGAATCTGAGCAGTTTCTGCGACATATTGTTCGTAGTAAACTTTCTTTCCGTTGATCTGTTTAACTTGCCTGACAGTTCCACGCTTGAGTTCACGGTAGATGGTAGAGCGATTTCGACTCAAACGTTTCGCAATTTCAGCTGGTTTCAATCCTTCTGAAAGATAGGCTTCCATTTTCCCACGTTCTGCTTCAGAAAGATGGTGATAGGCTTGTTTTGTGGTAGAATGATTAGTGGACATGTTCATATTTCCTTTATACTTTGTTTGGCGACTTTAGTATATCAGAGGAACATGTCTTTTCTGTTGCACTTCATTTTACAACGCGGCGCTTTTACAATGCAAAAAAGAATTTAGGAAAAATAATTGACGGTGACTAAGTATTGTGGTATTATAATAAACGGTACTTTTTACTTTTGGTCTCTCAAAAGTGTACAGAGACGTGCTGACAAATGTTGCAAAAGTACACACAGAATAGAGGATGTCACCAATCGCTCTATTTAACCAAAAATAAAATCTTTACAGGAGAAATGTAGATGCCTACAATTAACCAGTTGGTACGTAAACCACGTAAATCTAAAGTTGAAAAATCAGATTCACCTGCTTTGAATATTGGTTACAACAGTCACAAAAAAGTCCACACTAAATTGTCAGCACCACAAAAACGTGGTGTTGCAACTCGTGTTGGAACAATGACACCTAAAAAACCTAACTCAGCCCTTCGTAAATTTGCTCGTGTACGTTTGAGCAACCTTATTGAAGTAACTGCCTATATCCCTGGTATTGGTCATAACTTGCAAGAACACAGCGTTGTTCTTATCCGTGGTGGTCGTGTAAAAGACCTTCCAGGGGTACGTTATCACATCGTTCGTGGTGCGCTTGATACAGCAGGTGTTGCTGATCGTAAACAAGGCCGTTCTAAATACGGTGCTAAACGTCCTAAAGGGTAATAGAAGGGGGATAAGAGAAAATGAGTCGTAAAAATAGAGCGCCAAAACGCGAAGTATTGCCAGATCCATTGTACAATTCAAAGATTGTTACACGTCTTATCAACCGTGTAATGCTTGATGGTAAACGTGGTACTGCAGCATCAATCGTATATGATGCATTTGCAGAAATCAAAGAAACTACTGGAACAGATGCTCTTGAAGTGTTTGAAACAGCTATGAACAACATCATGCCTGTACTTGAAGTACGTGCACGTCGTGTTGGTGGTTCAAACTACCAAGTTCCAGTTGAAGTGCGTCCAGAACGTCGTGTGACACTTGGCCTACGTTGGTTGGTTAACGCATCACGTGCTCGTGGTGAACACACTATGAAGGATCGTCTTTCAAAAGAGATTATGGATGCTGCTAACAACACTGGTGCATCAGTTAAGAAACGTGAAGATACACATAAAATGGCAGAAGCTAACCGTGCCTTTGCACACTTCCGTTGGTAAGATTAAGATACGAAGACATCTAAAACGCACAGCAGAAATAGAAAATGCGACGAAGAGTTTGTGGACTCTAGGAGGATTTATCTTTTTTGTTTAGCGTTTAGTCTGAGTTCAATGACTTAAGATGTAGGGATGTTTGGTCCCGACTCAATTAAACTAATAAACAGCACTTAACGGGTAGGTCCTGCCTATCCGTTTTTCTTAAATAGTGCTATAATGATATGGTAAAATAAATTTTATAGGAGAAACCTAATGGCTCGCGAATTTTCACTAGCAAAAACTCGTAATATCGGTATCATGGCTCACGTTGATGCTGGTAAAACAACTACTACAGAGCGTATTCTTTATTATACAGGTCGTATCCACAAAATTGGTGAAACACACGAAGGTGCTTCACAAATGGACTGGATGGAACAAGAACAAGAACGTGGTATTACAATCACATCTGCTGCGACAACAGCACAATGGGATGGTCACCGTGTTAACATCATTGATACGCCAGGACACGTTGACTTCACAATTGAAGTGCAACGTTCACTTCGCGTACTTGATGGAGCAGTAACTGTCCTTGACTCTCAGTCAGGTGTAGAACCTCAAACTGAAACAGTTTGGCGCCAAGCAACTGAATATGGAGTTCCTCGTATCGTTTTTGCTAACAAAATGGACAAAATCGGTGCTGATTTCCTTTACTCAGTAAGCACACTTCATGATCGTCTTCAAGCCAATGCACACCCAATTCAATTGCCAATCGGTTCAGAAGATGATTTCCGTGGAATCATCGACTTGATCAAAATGAAAGCTGAAATCTATACCAATGACCTTGGTACAGATATTCTTGAAGAAGATATTCCAGCTGATTACCTTGAGCAGGCTGAAGAATACCGTGAAAAATTGATTGAAGCAGTTGCTGAGACTGATGAAGATCTAATGATGAAATACCTTGAAGGTGAAGAAATTACGAATGAAGAGTTGATGGCTGGTATTCGTAAAGCGACTATCAACGTTGAATTCTTCCCAGTACTTTGTGGTTCAGCCTTCAAAAACAAAGGTGTTCAATTGATGCTTGATGCGGTTATCAACTACCTTCCAAGCCCACTTGACATTCCAGCTATTAAAGGAACAAATCCAGATACAGACGCTGAAGAAGAACGTCCAGCATCTGATGAAGAGCCTTTTGCAGCTCTTGCCTTCAAGATTATGACTGATCCATTCGTAGGTCGTTTGACATTCTTCCGTGTTTACTCTGGTGTTCTTAACTCAGGTTCATACGTCATGAATACTTCAAAAGGTAAGCGTGAGCGTATTGGACGTATCCTTCAAATGCATGCAAACAGCCGTCAAGAGATTGAAACAGTTTATGCTGGTGATATCGCTGCCGCTGTCGGTTTGAAAGATACAACTACTGGTGATTCATTGACTGATGAAAAAGCAAAAGTTATTCTTGAATCAATCAACATTCCAGAACCAGTTATCCAATTGATGGTTGAGCCAAAATCTAAGGCTGACCAAGATAAAATGGGTATTGCCCTTCAAAAACTTGCTGAAGAAGATCCAACATTCCGCGTTGAAACAAACGTTGAAACTGGGGAAACAGTTATTGCTGGTATGGGTGAGCTTCACTTGGATGTCCTTGTTGACCGTATGCGTCGCGAATTCAAAGTTGAAGCGAACGTAGGTGCGCCTCAAGTATCATACCGTGAAACATTCCGTGCTTCTACTCAAGCTCGTGGATTCTTCAAACGTCAATCTGGTGGTAAAGGTCAATTTGGTGATGTTTGGATTGAATTTACACCTAATGAAGAGGGTAAAGGATTTGAGTTTGAAAATGCTATCGTTGGTGGGGTAGTTCCTCGTGAATTTGTTCCAGCGGTTGAAAAAGGTCTTGTAGAATCTATGGAAAACGGTGTTCTTGCTGGTTATCCATTGGTTGACGTTAAAGCTAAACTCTATGATGGTTCATACCACGATGTCGATTCATCTGAAACAGCCTTCAAGATTGCTGCATCACTTGCTCTTAAAGAAGCTGCTAAATCAGCGCAACCTGCTATCCTTGAGCCTATGATGTTAGTTACTGTAACAGTTCCAGAAGAAAACCTTGGAGATGTTATGGGACATGTTACAGCTCGTCGTGGACGTGTAGATGGTATGGAAGCTCATGGTAACAGCCAAATTGTTCGTGCCTATGTTCCACTTGCTGAAATGTTTGGTTATGCAACAACTCTTCGTTCTGCAACTCAAGGACGTGGTACATTCATGATGGTATTTGACCACTATGAAGATGTTCCTAAGTCAGTGCAAGAAGAAATCATCAAGAAAAATTCTGGTGAATAATACATAGCAGTTAAGTGCTTGGAGAATGCCCTCGGGTGTTCTCTTTTGTTTTACAGAAAAAAGCTTGTATTTGCAATTTAGAAGAAATTATTATACAATAATCATGTTGAAAGGTTAGCTGATATATATATTAGTTAATATTTTCACAATAGCTAAGGGAGTAGTCCCTAACATAATTATTTATTGATTTTCATAAGGAGGAAATCACAAATGACAGTTAAAGTTGGTATTAACGGTTTCGGTCGTATCGGACGTCTTGCATTCCGTCGTATCCAAAATGTAGAAGGTGTTGAAGTTGCACGCATCAACGACCTTACAGATCCAGCAATGCTTGCACACTTGTTGAAATATGACACAACTCAAGGTCGTTTCGACGGAACAGTTGAAGTTAAAGACGGTGGATTTGAAGTAAATGGTAAATTCATTAAAGTTTCTGCAGAACGTGAACCAGGAAACATTGACTGGGCAAATGACGGTGTAGAAATCGTACTTGAAGCTACTGGATTCTTCGCTAAAAAAGAAGCTGCTGAACAACACATCCATGAAAATGGTGCTAAAAAAGTTGTTATCACAGCTCCTGGTGGAAACGATGTTAAAACAGTTGTTTTCAACACTAACCACGATATCCTTGATGGTACAGAAACAGTTATCTCAGGTGCTTCATGTACTACAAACTGTCTTGCACCAATGGCAAAAGCTCTTCATGATAACTTCAACGTCGAAAAAGGTCTTATGACAACTATCCATGGTTACACTGGTGACCAAATGGTACTTGACGGACCACACCGTGGTGGTGACCTACGTCGTGCTCGTGCAGCAGCAGCAAACATTGTTCCTAACTCAACAGGTGCTGCAAAAGCTATCGGTCTAGTTATTCCAGAATTGAATGGTAAACTTGACGGTGCTGCACAACGTGTTCCAGTTCCAACAGGTTCAGTTACTGAATTGGTTGTTACTCTTGGACAAAACGTTTCAGTTGAAGAAGTTAATGCTGCAATGAAATCAGCTGCAAATGATTCATACGGCTATACTGAAGATCCAATCGTATCATCAGATATCGTTGGTATGTCATACGGTTCATTGTTTGACGCAACTCAAACTAAAGTACTTGAAGTTGATGGTAAACAATTAGTTAAAGTTGTATCATGGTACGACAACGAAATGTCATACACATCACAACTTGTTCGTACTCTTGAGTACTTCGCAAAAATTGCTAAATAATTGATTTCTAATCAATAGAGAAAGGAGGCTTGCCTCCTTTTTTTTGCATCTAGCTTAGTGTTACAAATGGTGTAAAAGACAGCAGTATAAAAGACTTAGCTGAAACTTTTGTAACTGATTTAATGATGCGACAACATCGATGTCTTCTAAGAAAGGTTGGTAAAGATTTTGCTACTTTTCTTGTAAGAAGGAGTGTTCTTGCCATTTTAAACTTAAAGTAAGGGCTACGAAGATTTGATTATTAGATGTAATAGGTGTATGGTCTTTTGATATTGACAGCAACATATTCCACCGGATTAGTTTTCGAAGCTAGTCTATTGTGTTAAAATAGGCATAGAATATTAGTCATGATGAGTATGGGATGATGTCGTGACCAAGTAAATCATTAGTAACATGCATATATTAGAGAATGGGGGTGACTAATCATCGGACACATTGAACCTAAATATTTACAAATTGCAACACAGATTCGTCAGAAAGTCAAAGATGAATTTTACCCAGTAAATGCTAGCTTACCTGATGGGAAGACGTTAGCAAAAGAATTTAACGTTAGTTTAATGACCTTGAAACGTGCTTTAGATATGTTGGTAGCAGAAGGTTACCTGATTCGAAGACGAGGGGCTGGAACTTTTGTGCGAGATTGGAAGTCAGTTCAAAGGCCTCATATCTATACCCTGAATGGGCCAACAGAGGATTATGGCGAAAAGGTAGAAACTGAAGTTCTGGCTTTTGATGTCATCAGGTCCGATGCAGAGGTAGCAGAGAAATTATCTATCAATGAAGATGATTTTATTTATAAGATTATTAGATTGAGGCACATTGATAAACAACCTAGTATCATGGAGTACACTTATATGCCTCTTGATGTTATTCCTAATCTTAAATATGAACATGTAAAATCGTCTGTTTACCGTTATATTAATGAAAATTTGGGTCGTAAAGTTCATAGCGCTTTTGTAAAAGTAACAGGTGTTCGTCCTAATGCATTGGAGCAAGAAAAGATGCATTTGGTAGAAACTGACTATCTGATGCAGATTGAACAGGTCGTGAGCTTAGATAATTGTAAAGTGTTCGAATATGCTATCTCACACCATCTACCAGACATTTTTGATTTTGAGACTGTGCTTTTTAAACAATGAGCAGAGCCTCGCAAGAAAAGAGGTGCATTTTAAAACGTTGATTAGAAAAGAACATGTGTCTGAGCTTTAAGTCATTAGTAGTTTGATTGATGAATTTGTAGAATCTGTTGAGAAAAAGCTGATACGAGGAAATGGTGACGTTTTAGTGACTATGTCAACTGCTGATATGACGGTTGATGCAATAGTTGGCTATGATTGGTTTTAATCATTTACCAATCAGATATTTTTTAACATTGTTGGACATTAACAAATGGGCGAAATAGCAATACAAAGAAAGGCATTCTTGTCAGAGCTATTTAGCATTGTCTTTGTCATAACAATCTTATATGAGCATATCTAATGATTTTAATTGGGTGTTTCTCTGCTGATTCCTCTAGTTGCGCCTGAATAGTTACTAGAAATATAGTGGCACCTAATTTTCGGATTTAGGTAGTTTGTGACTGATGGCGGTCAGATATGGTGGATGGATGGCTGCTAATAGTAATCAGACAAATAAAGACCTATCCAAATATCAGTCAAATTTCATTAGGATGACCTTGGAGCAATTCAGAGGATATTCCTGTGAAAACTTATGGTACACAGGCGATTTCTTGGCTGATTTTTTAGTTACGGTATTGCTTTAATCTTCCTTTGATCGTTTATTAGTATTAAGTACAATGATAGCTAGACTGATCTGTTAATGGCTATTGGAATGAAAAGCGATTTTTATGTTGAAAAAAATGTGAAATAATTAATTTATTGCTTTCATATCTTGGGTTTCTGGGAATAATTATGTTATAATAGTTTTTGTAAAAAATTAATAAGGAGTCTTACTAATGGCTAAATTAACGCTTAAAGATGTTGAGTTGAAGGGTAAAAAAGTCCTTGTTCGTGTTGACTTTAACGTGCCTTTGAAAGATGGCGTTATCACAAACGATAACCGTATCACAGCAGCTCTTCCAACTATCAAGCACATTGTTGAAGAAGGTGGACGTGCAATCCTTTTCTCTCACCTTGGACGTGTCAAAGAAGAAGCAGATAAAGAAGGTAAATCATTAGCACCTGTTGCCAAAGCTCTTTCTGAAAAACTTGGACAAGAGGTTGCTTTCCCAGGAGCTACTCGTGGTGCTGAATTAGAAGCTGCTATCAATGCTCTTGAAGATGGACAAGTACTTCTTGTTGAAAATACTCGTTTTGAAGACGTTGACGGTAAGAAAGAATCTAAAAATGATCCTGAACTCGGTAGCTACTGGGCTTCACTCGGTGATGGCATCTTTGTTAATGATGCTTTCGGTACAGCTCACCGTGCACACGCGTCAAACGTAGGTATTTCAGCAAATGTTGATAAAGCTGTCGCTGGTTACCTTCTTGAAAATGAGATTGCCTACATCCAAGAAGCAGTTGAAACTCCAGAACGTCCATTTGTGGCTATTCTTGGTGGTTCAAAAGTTTCAGATAAGATTGGTGTTATTGAAAATCTTCTTAATAAAGCTGACAAAGTTCTTATCGGTGGTGGTATGACTTACACATTCTACAAAGCTCAAGGTATCGAAATTGGTAACTCGCTTGTAGAAGAAGATAAATTAGAAGTTGCAAAAGAATTGCTTGAAAAATCAAATGGGAAATTGATCTTGCCAGTTGATTCAAAAGAAGCCAATGCATTTGCAGACTATACTGAAGTACGTGATACTGATGGTGAAGCTGTTTCTGAAGGATTCCTTGGACTTGATATCGGACCTAAATCAATTGCTAAATTCGAAGAAGCTCTTGAAGGTGCTAAAACAGTTGTTTGGAACGGACCAATGGGTGTCTTTGAAAATCCTGACTTCCAAGCTGGTACAATCGGTGTGATGGATGCTATCGTTAAACAACCAGGTGTTAAATCAATCATTGGTGGTGGTGACTCAGCTGCTGCAGCAATCAACCTAGGTCGCGCAGAGAAATTCTCATGGATTTCAACAGGTGGTGGTGCCTCAATGGAACTCCTAGAAGGTAAAGTACTTCCAGGACTTGATGCCCTTACTGAAAAATAAGTTTTTGTTAACTTAATATGCTAAAAGAGAGTGGGAAAGTCGGATTTTCCTACTCTCTTCTTGTTTAATACCTTTCGTCTGTCTCCCAACTTCGAAGCGAGATAAAAAACTTTCGCTGCTATACGGGTGCGCATCGAAGGTTATACCAAAAACTCTAAATGCGATACAATAAAGGTGTTCAAGACTATTGTATAGTTAGATCTTACAAGGCTTTTAAGAAGGTTTGCAAAGCCTAAAGGGGTAACACTTATATTAAGACGGTAAGGAATTAAGGAGGAATGTTGAGTTTCAGTCTATTAATTGTGATAAAATAGATAAGTATTGAAGTGAGGTAATAAGATGCAATTTCGTTTTGATCCTAAGAAATTTCGTTTGGGGATGCGAACTTTTAAAACGGGTCTGTCGGTTTTTCTTGTGTTAGCATTGTTTAGCTTATTTGGCTGGGAGGGTCTTCAAATTGGCGCATTGACTGCTGTCTTTAGTTTGAGAGAAAATTTTGATAAAAGTTTTTCTTTTGGGATGTCACGCATTTTTGGCAATTCAGTTGGTGGTATCTTTGCTTTAATTTATTATCTTTTACGGGAATTATTAGGAGCTGATACGTGGGTTATGCTTGTTTTTGTTCCCATTTTAACCATGTTGACGATTATGATCAATGTCGCTTGTAATAATAAATCTGGCATTATTGGTGGTGTAGCTGCCTTGCTCATTATCACCTTGTCTGTTCCTCGGGGAGATACGATTTTCTATGTGTTCTCAAGAATTTTTGAAACTTTCATTGGTGTTTTCATTGCTATTTTAGTTAATACTGATGTTGATAGAGTTCGTCAGTGGCTAGTTAAAAAGAAGTTTTAGGTTAGTAAGGAGTAAGATTTAGTTGTCTGTCTCCTTATTTTTATATGTCAGAAAAAGTGACATAAGCACTTGACAGCTATAAATTATCAGAATATAATGTACAGGAAAGGAGGTCACATGAAAGGTAAAGAATTGAGACGAACAATGGCCGTTTTCCCGATTGGGACTGTTATGAAATTGACAGATTTAACAGCTAGACAGATTCGCTACTACGAAGACCAAGGATTGATTGATCCTGAGAGAACTCCTGGGAACAGACGCATGTATTCCCTAAATGATATGGACCGTTTGCTGGAAATCAAGGATTTCATTGACGAGGGATTAAATATTGCTGCCATAAAGCATGAATATGCGGAACGTCAAGAAGCCAAGCGCTCGAAGCAGAAATCTTTGACTGATGCTGATGTTCGTCGTATCCTTCATGATGAACTTCTTAATCAAGGAGGATTTCAAAATCCTTCATCACATTTAAATCATTTACAATCTGGAATGATGCGTAAATAAATCTGCCTCATATTCTTAAAAAGGAGCTCAAATGGCACTTACAGTAGCTGATATCAAACAAGATATCAAAGATAAAAATGTTACATTCTTACGCTTGATGTTTACCGATATCTTGGGAACCATGAAAAATGTCGAAATCCCAGCGACCGATGAGCAAGTTGAAAAAGTCTTATCCAATAAGGCGATGTTTGACGGCTCGTCAATTGAAGGATTTGTGCGTATCAATGAATCTGACATGTACCTATACCCTGACCTTGATACATGGACTGTTTTCCCCTGGGGGGATGAAAATGGTGCTGTAGCTGGTTTGATTTGTGATATTTACACGTCAGAAGGCCAACCATTTGCTGGTGACCCTCGTGGTAATTTGAAACGTTCATTGGAACACATGGAAGAAGTTGGTTTCAAATCATTTAATTTGGGTCCTGAACCAGAATTTTTCCTTTTCAAACTGAATGATAAAGGCGAACCTACTCTTGATGTCAATGATAAAGGTGGATACTTTGATCTAGCTCCAACTGATTTGGCTGATAATACTCGTCGTGAGATTGTTAATGTCTTGACGGAAATGGGTTTTGAAGTTGAGGCTAGTCACCACGAAGTTGCTGTTGGTCAACATGAAATTGACTTTAAATATGGTGATGTCTTAGAAGCTTGTGATAATATCCAAATGTTTAAGTTGGTTGTTAAAACGATTGCTCGGAAACACGGTTTGTATGCGACTTTTATGGCGAAACCGAAATTTGGCATCGCGGGCTCTGGGATGCATTGCAATATGTCTCTCTTTGATAAAGAGGGTCAGAATGCTTTTTACGATCCTGAAGATAAGAATGGTATGCAGTTGTCTGAGACGGCTTATCATTTTCTCGGTGGCTTGATGAAGCACGCTTATAATTACACAGCTATTATGAATCCGACGGTTAATTCATATAAGCGTTTGGTTCCTGGTTATGAGGCTCCTGTTTACATCGCTTGGGCAGGCCGTAACCGCTCTCCCCTCATTCGCGTTCCTGCTTCTCGTGGCATGAGTACACGGTTGGAATTACGTTCTGTTGACCCAACGGCGAACCCTTATCTAGCTATGGCAGTATTGCTTGAGTCTGGTTTAGATGGTGTTAAAAATAAGATTGAAGCACCAACACCTGTTGAATCTAACATTTATGCTATGTCCGCTGATGAGCGTAAAGCAGCGGGAATTAGCGATCTTCCTTCAACGCTGCACAATGCGATTAAAGCTTTGCAGGAAGATGAAGTTGTTAAGGCAGCGCTTGGTGAACATATTACAACCAACTTTGTTGAAGCAAAACGCCTTGAATGGGCGAGCTATGCTACCTTTGTGTCACAATGGGAAATTGATAATTATTTAGATTTATATTAAAAACGTCTGCTGGTCGTTTCAGGTTGAAGAAAATGTTCATTTTGGACAATTTTCTTCAACCTTTTTTCTTTATCCTGGAATCTAAAAAATCTCTTAGAAGTACTGCCATATCAATACTTTTAAGAGATTTTTTATTTTAGAATATAGTCAAATGAATTAACTTTGAGACAAAGAACTGAGATGCGGACAGTACTTGAGTAGGGCAAGGCGAAAGCGACGATGTCTCAACCTTAATTCAAAAGACTATATAAGGTTATTTCCTCGCTATTTCTCTGTTAGAGAAGGTTTGTTTACGTTTTGGAATGTCTGTGGGACATTTTTAATAAGCCAAGAAAGGAAATGAAGTCGCAACAGTGATTGTCTATAATAGCGTGGTAAGCCATTTTAAAGCTTAGCTTCCTTGAGGTTTAGCAGGATGACTTTGATGCCTTCATTAGGGTGGTTAATAGCGGTATCCCTAAGCTTCTGAGTTTTCAGTGGTGTTATGTGTAATGATGGTAGGCTTTTTTGATTGAGATGCTATTAATGTTACGACTAAGAAAGTAACGGGCTATTTTTTAGAAAACTTAAAGAAAGCTTATTTGCAACTTGAGTGTGATGAATGTCATGTCATCGTCAATAGCATGTCATATTTCTTCGGTAAGATAGACAAGTCTGATAATGAAAGGAAATTTTTAATATGACATCAAAAACTGTTTTTGCAACCTTAGGTCTCGTAGCAGCTTCTGGATTATCTTTAATGACCAGTGGTACTGTTAGTGCTGACCAATACGCTTATCATTATTCTTATGATTACAGCTATCAGAATTATGGGGATCAATATCAAGATGCTGCATGGGGAAGTCAACCAGCAGCCAGTTATGTGCCAGTATCGACAATAAGCTCAAATGGCTATCCAGTTGGGCAATGTACTTGGGGAGCCAAAACTTTGGCACCTTGGGCTGGTAGCAACTGGGGAAATGGTGGTGATTGGACAGTAAGTGCCTCAATAGCAGGATTTGCTACGGGTTCAACACCACAAGTGGGTGCACTAATGGTTTGGACTGACGGTGGTTATGGTCACGTGGCCTATGTCACGGATGTGGCAGCTGATGGTCAAATTCAAGTGATGGAAGCTAATTATAATGGGAACCAAGCTGTTGGGAACTATCGGGGATGGTTTAATCCATTAGCAAGTGGTACCCCAGGAACAGTGTCTTATATTTATCCTAATGTCTAATAACAGATTATCCTATTGTAAAAGCTAGGCGGTTGCCTGGCTTTTTTGGTCGAAAAAATCAGCTAGCCAAGCTAACTGATTCTTATCTATTTATGATTTTTATTTTCTTTATCAGGGGTCAGGATCATGGGAATGATGATTGGTTCACGCTCGGTCTTTTCGTATAGGAAAGGACGGATAGCGTTGACAATGGCACCATTAACAGACTGGATACTAGCTTCTTTGTTTTTAAGAGCAATCCGAATAGCATTGAACAAAACACGTTGGCATTCACGGATAAGGTCTCCTGATTCACGCATATAGATAAAACCTCGACTGAGGATATCTGGACCAGCAAGAATCATTTTGGATTTGAAATCAACAGTTGCAACGGCAAGTACAACTCCATCCTCTGATAAATCTTTACGGTCACGAAGAACAGCAGCGCCTATATCACCAATGCCATTACCATCAACGTAGATGTCTTGCGCGTTGAAGTGACCAGCGCGGCGAGCAGAGTCTTTGGTTAGAGCTAGGACATCACCGTTTTCCATGATGAAGATGTTGTCTTTCGGAACACCGGTATCAATAGCAAGTCCAGCATGGACTTTTTGCATACGGTACTCTCCGTGAACGGGCATGAAGTATTTGGGTTTTATCAAGCGGAGCATGAGTTTTTGCTCTTGTTGACCACCGTGTCCAGAAGTATGGATATTATTAATCTTACCATGGATAACTTCAACACCAGCTTCTTGAATGGTATTGATCAACTTGTTAACGCTGGTTGTGTTACCAGGGATTGGGCTTGATGAGAAGATCACAGTATCGCCAGGTTGCAAGGTTACTTGGCGGTGCATACCGTTTGCAATGCGGGCAAGAGCAGCCATTGGCTCACCTTGAGAACCTGTACACATGATAAGGATTTCACTAGCATGATAGTTTTTCATTTCGCTAGGCTCAATAATAGTTCCTTTTGGAACCTTGATGTAACCAAGTTCAACACCGTTTACGATAGCTTTTTCCATTGAACGTCCAAAGACAACAATCTTACGTCCTGTTTTCACAGCAGCTTCAGCAGCTTGTTGTAAACGGAAGATATTTGAAGCAAAGGATGCAAAGATAATACGTCCGTCAATGCCTTCAATGAGTTTCATGATAGATTGACCAACTACTTTTTCTGAGTTAGTAAAAGTAGGGACTTCTGCATTGGTAGAGTCAGAGAGGAGACACAGAACGCCTTCTTCACCAAGGGCTGCCATTCGGTGTAAGTCAGCAGGCTCACCAACAGGTGTAAAGTCAAACTTGAAATCTCCGGTACAGACAATTTTCCCTTGAGGAGTGTGAATAACAATTCCTAAGGGTTCTGGAATAGAGTGGGTGGTACGGAAGAAAGTAACGCTAAGGTTTTTAAAAGTTAGCTCAGTATTATGATTAATTTCAAATAACTCAGCATCTCTCAATAGTCCGTGTTCTTCAAGTTTGCCACGGATTAGGGCAAGGGCGAGAGGTCCAGCGTAAATAGGTATATTGGCCTGTTTGAGAAGGAAGGGAATACCACCGATATGGTCTTCGTGACCATGTGTGATGACCAGTGCTTTGACACGGTCAAGGTTTTCAACGATGTATGAATAATCAGGGATGACATAATCAATCCCTAGCAGATCGTCTTCAGGGAATTTAATACCGGCATCAACAATGATGATTTCATCTTGATACTCAATTCCATAGGTGTTTTTTCCAATTTCTCCCAAACCACCAATCGCATAGACCCCAACTTCTTCGGGTTTTAGATTGATATTTGACATAGTTTCTTGACGTTTCTGTTAACGTCAGTCCTTTCTATCTAGTTTGGATTAGAATGTTGTGAGTTTGAAAACACCTTTTTCTTTTTCGTATTCAAGGTGTTTATCTGATAATAAGTCGATATGTTCGATGTTAAAAGCGGTATTTTCTTCAATGAGTTTACGAGCTTTGATACGGCCTTCTAACTCCTCTTTAGCATCGATGTCAACAT
The DNA here is from genome assembly GCF_001598035.1 of Streptococcus halotolerans. Lineage (NCBI taxonomy): Bacteria > Bacillati > Bacillota > Bacilli > Lactobacillales > Streptococcaceae > Streptococcus > Streptococcus halotolerans. The sequence goes on from NZ_CP014835.1 coordinate 1,873,619, forward strand.
AAAGTGATTGCGTGGTTTCACGACGTGGGTTACGTTCTTTTGTTTCTTGGTAGAAAATTTTGTAAATCATAAAATTCCTTTCTGGTTTGGTCAATGGCTGACAATAAAAGAAGACAACCTGTCTGGTTAGGTTGACTCAATGTGTTGATGTCTGTGTCATGCGTTAACCGTGATATCGTTACAATTATCTTAAATTATACCATAAAGGCAAGGTATAGTAAAAACATTGATGAGAAAACTTTCCAGGACTAGGCTGTTTTTAAATGTGATATAATAAAGGAATAGTTAAACAAGAAGGAAGTTCTCATGAAAGTTTTAGCATTTGATACCTCAAACCAAACTTTGGCAGTAGCGCTTTTAGAAGGTGAACAATTACAGGCAGAGACGTGTCTTACCGTTAAGAAAAATCATAGCATCAGCTTGATGCCAGTGATTGATTTTCTTATGCAACAAGTTGGTTGGCAACCTGCTGATTTGGATCGTATTGCAGTGGCACAGGGACCAGGTTCCTATACGGGTCTTCGCGTGGCGGTAGCAACAGCTAAAACTCTGGCTTATAGTCTCAAAATTGATTTGGTAGGCGTGTCTAGTTTGCAGGCTTTAGCCTTACCAGTGACTTCATCTGCTGTGTTAGTACCACTCATAGATGCTCGACGTCAGCATGCCTATGTTGGTTTCTATCAAAATGGACACCCTATAGCAGAGGATCATTATGCCAATATAGATGAGATTATCGAGCAAGCTAAATCTTATGATCATGTTTGTTTCGTTGGAGAAGTGGATGCTTTTGTGGAGACGATTGCGACGGATTTTCCAGAGGCTACTTATGAAGCTAGTCTTCCATCAGCTTATGAGATTGGAAAATTAGCCTTGAACTTGCCGAGTGCTGATGTTGATGCTTTCTTGCCCAATTACTTGAAAAAGGTAGAAGCGGAAGAAATTTGGTTAAAAGATAATCAAGCGGGTAATAGAGATGACTATATCAAACGGGTCTAACCTCTCAAAAGATCAGCTTATTGAGGGGATATTTAAGATCTTAGAGGATGCCTATGGTCAGTCACCCTGGTCTAGGCAGCAGATTCTGGCTGATTATAATCAAAATAATACGGACTATTTTTTTCTGTCTGAGAATGATCAGATTATTGGTTTTTTGGCTCTTCAAGGGCTTTTTGGAGAGATGGAGTTAACCAATATTGCTGTATTGCCATCTTATCAAGGAAGAGGCTTGTCCAAACAATTAATGGCAAATTTAGAAGCCATGGACGAGCCTATTTTTTTGGAAGTTAGAACGTCTAATAAAAAAGCTCAAAACCTTTATCAGCAATTTGGCTTTAAGAAGGTAGGTTATCGAAAGAATTATTATCATCGCCCCACAGAAGATGCTGTATTAATGAAACGGGAAGCAAGGTAGTGTTAGGAGAAGGAGTTAATATGTCTGATCGCTATATTTTAGCCATTGAGAGTTCTTGTGATGAGACTAGTGTGGCTGTTCTAAAAAATGAATCAGAGTTGTTGAGTAATATTATTGCCAGTCAAGTAGAGAGTCATAAGCGTTTTGGAGGTGTGGTTCCTGAGGTAGCCAGTCGTCACCATGTCGAAGTGATTACGACTTGTATTGAAGATGCTTTAGTGGAAGCTGGGGTTAAAGCTAAGGACTTATCGGCAGTAGCAGTGACTTATGGACCAGGACTTGTTGGAGCTCTACTTGTTGGGGTATCAGCTGCTAAAGCCTTTGCTTGGGCACATGGTCTGCCCTTAATCCCTGTTAATCATATGGCTGGTCATCTGATGGCAGCGCGTGAACAAAAAGAACTAACCTATCCACTGATGGCGCTTTTGGTATCAGGTGGACATACGGAGCTTGTCTACGTATCGGCACCAGGCCAGTATCATATTGTCGGTGAAACTCGCGATGATGCGGTCGGTGAAGCTTATGACAAGGTTGGACGTGTCATGGGACTGACTTATCCAGCAGGACGTGAAATTGACCAACTAGCCCATAAAGGCAAAGACGTGTATCATTTTCCAAGGGCTATGATCAAGGAAGACCACTTAGAGTTTTCATTTTCTGGTTTGAAGTCTGCCTTTATCAATCTGCACCACAATGCAGCTCAAAAAGGAGAAGACTTGGTCTTGGAAGACCTATGCGCCTCCTTCCAAGCTTCTGTTATGGATGTTCTTCTAGCCAAAACCAAAAAAGCTTTGGAACGGTATCCTGTTGAAACCTTAGTGGTTGCTGGTGGCGTTGCTGCCAATGCGGGGCTACGTGAGCGCCTGTCGGAAGAAATAAAGGATGTAGATGTTATCATTCCTCCATTGCGCCTTTGTGGAGATAATGCTGGAATGATTGCTTTTGCTGCGGCGATTGAATATGAGTTAGACCACACCGCTGAGCTTGATTTAAATGCTAAACCCAGCCTAGCCTTTCCAGTTTATGAAGTTTAGAGCCTATCAACACAGCTTGAGTTCAAGTTGTGTTTTTGTTATAATCAAAAAATATTCTGAAAATTAAAGACAGAGATGAAGGAGGCTTATGGATAGTAGAGAATTTTTTAGAGGAGTAAGAGCCTCCCTGCCTACGGCTGTTGGCTATGTCTCTATTGGCCTTGCTTGCGGCGTTGTCGGTTCTAGTAGTGGGTTGACGACTTGGGAAATGGGGTTGATGAGTCTTCTTATTTATGCAGGATCATCACAATTTGCCTTTGCTGCACTGGTCTTAGCCAACGCTAGCCTAGTTACCTTAACACTGACGATTTTTTTAATCAATTTGCGTCATCTTTTGATGAGTCTGCATGTGACAACCATCTTTAAAAAGGTTTCTTTGGTTCAAGGCATTGGTATCGGAACCTTGCTAACAGATGAAAGTTATGGTGTTTTACTAAATGAGCAAGCCCACCAGAAAACCATTTCAACGTCTTGGATGCATGGCAATAATATTATGGCTTATTTAAGCTGGGTTTTGGCAGTTGTCTGTGGGGCGCTTGTTGGTTCTTATATTCCAAATCCTGTGTCTCTAGGGTTAGATTTTGCTTTAGTAGCTATGTTTGTGTCTATTTTTGCGAGTCAGCTGACGGGGATGCTTCGCTGGTTAGGGGGGCAGAAGATAGCAATGATTCTAGGTGCTGTTGCAGTATCGTATTTGCTTTTGACCATCGTTCTTTCAGACTCCATGGCTGTTTTAGTAGCAACCTTAGCGGGATGTGCAGTGGGGGTGAGAATTGATGACAACTAAGACCATTTTATTGGGGATATTCCTTGGTGCACTCGTTACCTGGATTCCTAGAGTCTTCCCGTTTATTTTGACAAAGTATAAAGGACTTCCAGAACCGCTGATTCGTTTCCTTAATTACCTACCGATTAGCATTATTTTTGCCTTGACCCTATCTAGTTTAGTTAAGGGACAAAGAGGCCAGTTGCCACAATTCAACTGGTTGGACATATTAGCGGTGATACCGACCTTTTGGGTGGCCACTAAGCACCAAAATATGTTGCTGTCGGTTTTGACAGGAATTGTCACCATAGCTGTGTTACGCTTGGTATTCTAAGAGAATTTTAGTACAATTTTGGTAAGAAAAGAGGTTCCTATGTTACATTTTGAAAATGATTATAATGAAGGTGTTCATCCAAAACTGTTAAGGGCCATTGTCGATACTAATGAAGTCAATCAAGCAGGCTATGGCTTTGATGATTACACAGATCAGGCTATAAAAAATATTCGTCAGGCTATTGATTGTCCCCATGCTCAAGTGCAATTCTTAGCGGGTGGCACACAAACCAATCAAGTAGCGATTGCTAGTTTATTGAAATCTTACGAGGGTGTGATCTCAGCAGATACGGGACACATTGCGACGCATGAAGCAGGAGCTATCGAATTTGTTGGCCATAAAGTTATAACGCTACCCCAGCAAGCAGGCAAAATTTCTGCCAAAGCCGTATCAGAATATTTGGAGACTTTTTACAATGAGGATACCTTTGAGCACATGGTTTTTCCGGGGATGGTCTATATCACCCATCCGACGGAGTATGGGACACTTTATAGCAAGAAGGAACTAACTGCCTTGGCTTCTGTCTGTCGCCAATACGATATTCCGCTTTTCCTCGATGGTGCCCGTCTTGGATATGGACTGGCTGCTCGGGATAATGATGTCACTCTGAAAGATATTGCTGAACTTTGTGATGTTTTTTATATCGGTGGGACGAAACTTGGCGCCCTAATTGGAGAAGCCTTGATTTATACGAAGGCTAATATGCCTAAGCATTTTCCAACCATGGTGAAACAGCACGGTGCACTCTTAGCTAAAGGACGTTTAGTTGGTCTTCAGTTTGAACAATTCTTTACAGATGATTTATACCTGAAGATTGGCCAACAAGCTTTACACTTTGCTGAGCAATTAAAAACAATTCTCAAGGAAAAAGGCTATCGCTTTTATTTGGAAAGTCCAACCAATCAACAGTTCGTTATTATCGAAAATAAAAGGTTAAAAGAACTACAAGAAAAAGTAGTTGTGAGTCTCTGGGAAAAATATGATGAGCATCATACTGTGGTTCGTTTTGTGACAAGCTGGTCAACGAAGCAAGAAGATATGGATGCTTTAAAAGCAATCTTATAAGGTACTCAAAAAGGTGTCGATTACTAGCTCGACACCTTTTTGGTGATAAAAACTTTAATATGCTAAGATGATAAGAATAACTGCATCATAGAGGACATGCAGTTAACAACGCATCATCGGCTAAAAATTACCAGCTGGCTTTTTTGACACCTGGAAGTTGTCCTTTGTGAGCTAATTGACGGAAGTTAATCCGGCTGACACCAAATTTACGCATATAAGCGTGTGGACGACCATCGATTTTATCACGATTTTTCAAACGATTTGGGTTTGAATCACGAGGTAATTTGCGAAGAGCTTCGTAATCACCTTTTGCTTTTAACTCACGGCGTAAGTCAGCGTATTGCTCAATTAATTGTAATTGTTTTTCGTAACGAGCTATTTTAGATTTCTTTGCCATATTGACCTCCTGTTATTTTGCTTAACTGGTTAACTATTAAAGTCTATCAAAAAATAAAAAAAGTAGCAAGGAAAACTTGTTACTTTTTAGGATTTAATAATGCAGGGCACCAGCTACCCAGCCAGAACAAAGGGCAGAAGTGATATTAAAGCCACCTGTGTGGGCATTGATGTCTAAGACTTCACCAGCAAAGTGCAGTCCAGGAACTTTTTTACTTTCGAGGGTTTTAGGGTTGATTTCTTTCAGATCGACGCCTCCCTTAGTTACAAAGGACTTGGTTAGATTCATCTTACCAGTGACAGGAATCTGGGTTATCTTGAGTTTGTCCACTAAACTTTCGGTTTGTTTAGGATCCATTTGTTTGATTTTTTCGGGCAATCCTTCTGAGAAAAAGTCAGCTAGACGTTCAGGAATAAGGGGTTTGAGACCATTTTTAATCGACTTGTTACGATTTTCTGTGAGATACTGGTTGATTTCTTCTCTTGTCATTTTGGGGAGCACATCCAGTGAGAGGATTTCACCGCCACGAACAAAAGAAGACATGCGTAAGGCAGCAGGTCCAGACAGACCAAAGTGGGTAAAGAGCAAATCATGGGTAATCACATGCTTGTCATAAGAGAGGGTGATGTCATCAAGGGAAATGCCCTGTAAGGGTTTATGAGGGAAATCGGTCAAAAGTGGGCTTTCGGCGGCCTCAATTTCGGTAACTTCCAGCTTGAAATGACGAGCGATATCGTGCCCAAAACCAGTCGAACCAGTCGAAGGATAGGCTTTTCCTCCGGTAGTCACAATCAATTGGTCACAGGTGAATTCGGTATCGATAGATTTGACAATGAAAACAGAGTCATTTTTCTTAACCGAAACGACTTCAAACTGAGTTTTGATTTGGCCACCTAGTTCTAGAATTTTAGTTTCCAAAGCTTGGATAATGGTACGTGATTTGTCCGTAGTAGGAAACATGCGTCCGTGATCTTCTTCTTTTAGTTTGACACCGTTATCTTCAAAGAAAGCGATGATGTCATGGTTGTCAAACTGAGAGAAGACGCTATAAAGAAAGCGTCCGTTGCCAGGGATACCTTCCATGAGATCCTCAAGGGTTCCGCTATTGGTGACATTGCAACGGCCACCCCCTGTGCCAGCTAATTTTTTACCAAGACGGCGATTTTTTTCTAGTAAGAGGGCTTTTTTACCATGAAAGGCGCTAGAGATGGTCGCCATCATACCAGCAGGCCCCCCACCAATAATAATAGTATCAAAATGTGTCATATCCTTATTTTAGCATAATTTTAGACAGTAAATCGTTAGAAAGGACTTTTGCAAAGTGCTTAGCCAAGGATAAATTGACATCAAAAAGCCTTTGTGTTACTATTTTTATAAGAAAAATCAGTAAAAAGAGGGTAAGATGGCTATTGAAAAGACTGTCAGTGAATTAGCTGAAATTTTGGGCGTTAGTCGTCAAGCGGTTAACAATCGTATCAAGACACTTCCTGAAGAAGACATCGAAAAAAATGAAAAAGGGGTTACGGTTGTCAACCGCAAGGGACTTATTAAATTGGAGGAAATCTACAAAAAGACCATTTTTGAAGATGATCCTATTGATGAAGAAACAAAGCAACGCGAGGTTTTAGAGCTTCTGGTTGATGAGAAGAATTCTGAAATCACCCGTCTTTATGAGCAGTTGAAGGCTAAAGATGCTCAGATTGCTGCTAAAGATGAACAAATGCGTGTCAAAGATGTTCAGATTGCTGAGAAAGATAAGCAGATCGATCAGCAACAGCAGTTGACTTTAACAGCTATGCAGGATAAAGAAACCTTAAAATTAGAATTGGAAGAAGCCAAAGAAGAGGCTAACCAAGCTCGAACGGAAGCGCAAGAAATTCAAGAAAAACATGAAGAAGCTGTTAAAAAAGGGCTGTTTACTCGTATGTTTAAAAAAAATAGATAACCTAATGACCCGTCAGGGTCTTTTTTTAGAAGAAGAGGAAGAGAAATAATGGAAAATTTAAACCAATATGTGGCATTTGATTTAGAATTTAATACAGTGAATGAGGTCAGTCATATCATTCAAGTATCAGCAGTCAAGTTTGTCAATCATGAGGAAATTGACCATTTTGATAGTTATGTTTATAGCGATGTTCCCTTGCAAAGTTTTATCAATGGCTTGACGGGGATTACGGCTGATAAAATCACTCAGGCGCCTAAGTTAGACAAGGTACTAGCTGATTTTTTAGCTTTTGTTGACGGATTTTCTCTTGTGGGTTACAATGCCCACAAGTCAGATCTACCGATTTTAGCTGAAAATGGTCTGGGTTTATCGGATCGTTACGCGGTTGATCTTTATGATGAAGCCTTTGAGCGTCGTAGTACGGACCTTAACGGGATTGTCAACTTACGTTTACAGACTGTGGCCGAGTTTTTAGGTATTTCTGGTAAGGGGCATGATAGTCTTGAAGACGCTAGAATGACAGCGCGTGTTTATGAAGCCTTTTATGAGTTGGATAGCAACAAGTCTTATTTATCAGAGCAGGAAGAAAGTCATGGTGATAATCCGTTTGCTGCTTTGGGTGGTTTTTTTGATTAATGGCTCTGCTATTTTAAAAAAAGATAAAAATTACCTTAGGTTAGGTCTTGTTTGTGACCTTGGGTGATATGGTAAGCTACAGGAGAACAGAGTTTGAAGACTTTGTATCTTACCATAAAGGAGGTGAAGAGATGTCTGTAACCTATACAACAGGGGAAATGGCTAAACTAGCAGGGGTTTCCATTCGGACTGTTCAATATTATGATCAGCGTGGTATCTTGACACCAAGTGACCTAACAGAAGGTGGTCGTAGGCGTTATTCTGATAAGGATTTAGAGCAGCTCAAATGGATATGTTTTTTGAGAGATCTTGACTTCTCATTGAAAGCTATTCAAGATATTTTGACGGAAGACCATTCAGAGCAAGTTTTACAATTGCTATTAGAAGGTCATATCATTGAACTGAAGCAGGAAATTGACCAAAAGCAGCTTAAACTTGACACTGCTGTCAACCTACTTGACAAGCTAGAACGACAAGAAGATTACTCTGTTGCAAGTTTACAAGATATGTCGCTCATCATGAAAAATAAAAAAGTACATCGCAAGCTTCAACTGAAAATGTTGGCTACACTGTTTACATTTATCCTAGCGTTGCTTGCTAGTATTTGGTTGGCTAAGCAATTTCCACAGTTAGAGTGGCTAAAAGTATTAGCTGTAATGGTCGGTGTGATTTATGTTGTAGGTCTTATTTGGTTGACCTATTACTTTTATAAACAATTAGTATATCTCTGTCCAAATTGTCATAGGACTTTCCAACCTAGTTATTGGAAATTTGTTAAGGCACCGCACACACCTAGGACACGTAAATTAACCTGCCCACATTGTCATGTTAAATCGTCATGTTTGGAATTAGCTAAGAAAGATTAGCAAAAAAGCCTTTTCCCTGTGGAGAAGGCTTTTTCTGAGTTTTAGAATGGTAATTTATTAGCAAATGCTCCCATTGTTTTTTGAGTAGCGTCATCAATTTGTCCGAGGGCATCGTTGATAGCTTGTGTAGTCATATCTTGAAGTGTTTCTACATCTTCAGGATCAACGATTGCTTCAGCGAAAGTGATATTGGTTAATTTCTTATCACCTGAGAATTCAACGACAACCAAGTCTTGTGCTGATTTACCAGTGAAAGTAGTAGCAGCAAGCTCCTCTTGTTTTTTCTCCATTTGCTTTTGGAGTTTTTGCGCTTGCTTCATCATGTTTTGCATATTCATCATAATAGTTTTAAGATTCCTTTCGTATCAAGGGGTTAGCCTTGTTTCTTTTAGAGCTATTTCCACTATAACTAGGTAGGGGTTAGTGGATGTCTAACTGTTATTATATCATGTTTGGTGTTTAGTTCAAAATTGTTATAAACAGCATTTGAGTATTTTTATTATACAAGTGATAGGTGATATAATTAATTTATATGCAACTATAGTGTTTTTGAGTTGTTAAATATAAAATAAAAATAAAATTCAGAAAATTACCAAAAAGTATTCCTTTTTAACAAAAGTTGTGTTAAACTAGCTAACATACTAATTTTTAGAAAATTTTGTCGCTTCAATGAAGAAATAAAAGGTAGGAGAGATGCGTATGGTATTTTTTAATAAACCAACTTGGAAACGTTTAGGATATGGTGCAGTTGCCTTTGTCTCTGTGGCTATTTTGGGAGCTTGTGGTAATGGTAGTTCTTCTAAGTCTTCTGATGAGGCAAAAGAGACGATCAATTGGTACATTCCGACCGATATTTCGACACTAGATATTTCCAAAAATACAGATCAATACTCAAATGTCGCTATTGGAAACTCAGGGGGCAATTTATTACGTCTGGACGGAAAAAATGGGACTCGTCCTGACTTGGCCAAAACCGTTGACGTCTCTAAAGATGGCTTGACCTACACAGCGACACTGCGTGATGGGCTTAAATGGTCAGATGGCAGTGCGTTAACTGCGGAAGACTTTGTTTACTCATGGCAACGTATCGTTGATCCTAAGACAGCCTCAGAGTATGCCTATTTAGCTGTTGAGGCTCACCTAGAGAATGCGGATAAGATTAACAATGGAGAGGAAAAAGATCTCAACAAACTTGGTGTCAAAGCAGACGGCGATAAGGTTATCTTTACTCTGACCAATCCTGCACCGCAATTTATCAATTACCTTGCTTTTTCTAACTTCTTACCACAGAAAAAATCATTTGTTGAAGAAACTGGTGAGAATTATGCCACTACATCAAAAGATATGCTTTATTCTGGACCTTACAAAGTTGAGGGCTGGGACGGCTCAAACGGTGGCTTCAAACTAGTTAAAAACAAAGAATACTGGGATGCCAAAAATGTTGAAACACAAACGGTCAATGTTGATGTTATCAAGAAACCAGATACGGCTGTACAAATGTATAAACAAGGCGATTTAGACTTCGCTGACATCTCAGGAACCTCAGCTATCTACAATGCCAATAAGAAAAATAAGGATGTCGTTGATGTACCATCTGCGCGTACAACTTACATTGTTTACAATCAAACTGGCGATGTTAAACCATTGATGAATGATAAGATTCGTCAAGCACTTAACCTTGCAACTGACCGTGAGGGAGTCGTCGAAGCTGCTGTTGATACGGGGTCAATTCCCGCGACAGCTCTTGCACCGACTGGTCTTCAAACTTTGGAAAATGGAGAGGACTTAACGGATTTTGTAGCCCCTGGTTATCAATACGATGCCAAAGAAGCAACGAAACTCTTCAAAGAAGGATTGAAAGAGCTTGGTCAAGATTCGTTAACATTGACAGTGACAGCTGATTCAGATTCACCAGCGACTAAAAATGCTGTTGACTACCTCAAGAGTACGTGGGAGGAAGCCCTTCCTGGATTGACCGTTGAAGAAAAATTTGTGACCTTCAAACAACGCTTGGAAGATACTAAAAACCAAAACTTTGAAGTTGCTCTTGTTTCATGGGGAGGTGATTACCCAGAAGGGTCAACCTTCTATGGCCTCTTTACTTCTGATGCGGCCTACAATTATGGTAAATTCTCAAGTGAAGATTACGATAAGGCTTATCAAGCTGCCATCACTGAAAATGCGATGTTCCCAGAAAAAGCTGCCGAAAACTATAAAGAGGCTGAGAAAGCTTTGTATGAGAAAGCCCTTTACAATCCAATTTACTACCTCAACTCACAAGGATTACAAAATCCAGACGTGAAAGAATTGGTCCGTAATTCAACTGGACTAACAGTAGATTTCGTTCACGCGCACAAATAAAATGAAAAGGCAACACTTTTCTGTACAATTTTTATAAAGTGTTTTTGTTAAGCGATCACTCGCCTAGCCATGGGGGTTTGATAGTTGAGACTACCGTGAATGCGATGATGATTCCACCAGTGGACGTAGTCCTTGGTTTTGAGAGTTAGTTCTTCAAGCGAATGAAAGATTTCTTGATTAATAAACTCAATTTTAAAGGAACGATAAGTACTTTCAGCCACGGCATTATCATAAGGACAGCCTGCTTGACTAAGTGAACGGGTAATTCCAAATGCTCCTAACACCTCATCAATCAGCTGATTATCAAACTCCTTACCACGATCAGAATGGAAAAGATTGACCTTGGTTAGGGCATAAGGGATACTCTGAATCGCTTGCTTTACGAGCTCTGCAGTCTTCTGCCAACCGACTGACAGACCAATGATTTCACGATTATAGAGGTCTATTATCAAGCAAACATAAGCCCAGCGCTTACCAACACGGACATAAGTCAAGTCTGTTACAATCGCTTCAAGTGGTCTTTCTTGATTGAATTGTCTGGCTAAGCGATTTGGAATGGGTGCTTCATTTTTCCCTTTAGAATGCGACTTGAAGGTAGTCTGCTGGTAAACAGATACGAGATTCCATCGCTTCATGATCCGACGAATGCGACGACGAGACAAGAGGATTCCTTCTGTTTCCAGACATTTCTTGATCTTTCGAGCACCATATCTAGATTTGCTCTCAAGGAAAATCTGCTTAACTTTTTCTTCAAGCTCTGTTTTCGATACTGGCTCTATGGCTTTGTAGTAATAGCTGGAACGAGGGAGGTTCAACCAACGACACATGGCTGAAATGCTGTATTTATCCTTGTTAGCAGTGATTATTTGCCTTTTTGTGCCATAATCACTGCCGCTTGCTTTAAGATGTCTAGCTGCATTTCGAGTTCTTTATTGCGTTTTCTAAGGGCTATTAGCTCCCGTTGGTCATCTGTTAGATTATCAACCGATTTGAAGGAACCAGTTGTTTTAGCTTGTCTCACCCATTTGTCGAAGGTTGAGGGGGTTAAATCATATTCTTTGATGATTTCGCTACGTTTCATACCTGCATTGTGAAGGTCAACGATTTGTTGTTTAAAGTTATCTGTGAATTAACGACGTACTCTTCTAGACATAAATTTCTCCTGTTTTTGATTACTATTAGAACACTTTATAAATTCTGTCTAGTTTAGTGTAACCGATTCAAAAATTTAAAAACGTTAGATTGAGGAATCTAGCGTTTTTTTAAGTCTATTAACAATGGCTGTTAGTAGGAAGCTGGTTAACAATTGGATGGGAGAAATAAGAAATCCTGTTGGAATTCCTAGCAGCTAACCGTATGGCATAGGTTGTCCTTGGCCAGATGAGAAGCCGTCTGACTAGTACTCTTGTTTTAATATAGCGAATTGACATAAAACAGTGCAACGATGATATAAGCTTGGCATGACCTTTTCACTAGTTTTTTGTAAAATAACCCCGAAAAAGATTGAATGGTATGGCTTTTCTTGAAGCCCTGTTATCCTATTGCTGTTTCAGTCGACGACACGGGTAAGTTTTAATCCGTCTGTTAAGTTAGGGGAAAGTCAGATGATGTTTGATTGATCTAAGCATTGCAAGATTGTTTTTTTAAGCAGTGTCAGTCACATGAATTTATGTCAAAAAAGTTAGTTATACTGATTTAGCTTAACTTTTTATTTATTTCTGTTATCATGGAGTAGTGAGCGTTTTGGTGGAACTTGTGATATAGTGATGGTAAAGTTAACTGATGGACCGAGTGATTGCTGTCTGATAGAAAGTTTTGGGAGTCTTGTTCGTTTTTGTTCTCTTTGCTATTGTAGCATCACAGTGACACTTATCAAGAAATTTATTGACAGAAAGGAAAGTTTTAATGCATGCATTATTAGAAATTGTTATTATCTTAGTAGCTAGTTTGCTAGCAGGAGCGGTTTCCTCACGTTTGAATATTCCTGCCGTTGTTGGCCAACTATTGATTGGTATTGTTATTGGACCGCCTATTTTAGGATTGGTCCACAATGGCGAAATTCTCCACTTCTTATCAGAACTTGGGGTTATCCTGCTGATGTTTATGGCTGGTTTAGAAGCTGATTTCAGCTTGTTGAAAAAGTACCTCAAACCTAGCTTGCTAGTGGCTATTACGGGAGTCATCGTTCCTCTGTTCGTTTTTTATTTTCTAACACAAGTTATGCAATTCAATGTTAGTCAATCTATTTTTTACGGCTTAGTTTTTGCAGCAACAAGTATTTCAATCACTGTTGAAGTTCTTCAAGAGTATGATAAGGTATCTACGGATGTGGGTGCCATCATTATCGGCGCAGCCGTTGCAGATGATATCATTGCTGTATTGCTGCTTAGTTTCTTCGTCTCATCATTAGGTTCAACAGAGAATATCAGCCTTCAATTGGTGGCACAATTATTATTCTTTGTTTTCTTATGGTTGGCTATCAAAGTTCTCATTCCTTGGATGATAAAACGCTTGGAAGTCCTTGCTTCTAAGAATCTTATGTTTTATGTCGCTTTGATTATTTGTTTTTCACTGTCTTGGTTAGCTGATCAAGTGGGGTTGAGTTCTATCATTGGTTCATTCTTTGCAGGCTTGGCTATTGGTCAGACAAAACAAGGTCATTCTGTGATGAGACGTGTCACTTCATTTGGTTATAGTTTCTTCATCCCTATTTTCTTTGCCTCTATCGCTTTTCCTTTGCGATTTACGGGATTACTGGAACACTTACCAATGATCATAGGCTTCACTATTCTAGTAGTTTTAACAAAACTAATTCCTGGTTATTTTGTTGGCCGTAGTTTCAAGTTTCCTAAAATGGAATCCCTAACTATTGGTGGCGGGATGGTCAGCCGAGGTGAGATGGCTTTGATTATTATTGGTGTGGGGCAAGCTGCTCATATTATTGGTAATAGAGTTTATTCAGAGTTGGTTATCATTACGATTGCCTCTACCATCATTGCTCCCTTCATTTTGAAGTATTCCTTTAGAAGTTCTAAGGGTCCTCAAAAAGGTTTGAATTCGACAGATGGCTATTAAATAATCCAAAAAATCCCTACACTACAATGTGCTAGGGATTTTTGAATTGAGTGCTTAATCGTGGGGAATGACTATTTGAGACTGTCCAAGATCAAGGGTTAATTGATAATTTGAATTATCTCGGATAGTGTGCTCAAAATCGGTTGTGTATAAGATAACCTGCAGTTTAGCACCGGCTTTGATATCGTAGATACTTGGTTGAAGTTCCAGTGAGAAGTTCATCCACTCGTCAGGAATAATGTCCTCAACGGTAAGGAGGTTATTACGATTTTGAAGATTGATGTGTCCTTTAGTGATAACACGTGATGCGGCTTCTTTAAAAGGTAATTCCTTAAGAGCCTCCATTTGGAAGAATCGACCGTTATCAACACTGTTACCACTAGGAACGGGGATAGCTTGGAGGTATTTCTGGGTTCCTACTTCAAGGATTTGAGCGGAAAGAAGACCTCTATCAGTGCTTGATTTAAGCCTTAGTTCAAGTTTGATGCGACCGTTGATACGTAGAGATTTTGGGAGTTCTAAATCAATGGTTACTGCATTTGCTTTGTCGCTAAATAAATCTGTTTTAAAGCTATTAAACTCTTTTCCATAACGAGAAAAATCTTCGTCATGGTAATGGTTGTCAATGGTTTTCAAATCAGAACCTAATGGATAGCTTTGATAGTCATTACTGCCAAAGCTATCAAGTTCTTGCCAAGTTTGGGCAGCGGTATTATCTTGCCAAATCACAGTTGGTAAGTCAAAAGAATTTTCTTGTCCTAAGATTACCTGACTCAAGAGGGCATTCATACTTTCTCTAAAGTCTATGGATTGCCAAGCATTCATATAAACGTGGGCACCATGGTGGAGAAAGAGGTGTTTTGAGATGGTTTCAGGAAGAGCATTGAACATATTGTAAACATTGATTGGCTTGACGTTCCAGTCTTGAGTACCATGGGTAAAGACCATACGCGCCTTGACCTTATCGGCGTGTATTAGGTAGTTACGGTCATGCCAAAATTGATTATAATCGCCAGTTTCTCGAGAAATAGCAGCGCTTTGTTCCTTGAGTTGTTCTTGATACTTAGTATTTTGACGGAGGTAATCTCCAGCAGAAAGATTGCGAGAGTAGGTAAATTCAGTCAAGGTATCTAAGTCTTCGCCAGGATAGCCGCCAGGACTGGTAACAAGGCCATTTTCTCGATAATAGTTGTACCATGAGGAGATACCAGCTTCAGCAATGACGACTTCAAGCCCTTCAACGCCTGTCGTCGCTAGGGCATTTGACATGGTTCCTAGATAGGAGAGGCCGGTTGTGACCACCTTACCAGTCGCCCAAGTAGCTTTAATATGACGCTTGCGATCGTGACTTGTAAAAGCACGAGTACGCCCATTCAACCAATCAATGACTGATTTGTAGGCTTGAACTTGGTGATAATCCCCTGTTGTCATAAAGCCGTCAGATTGGATGGTGCCAATACCTGATACGTAAACATTGGCAAATCCACGCGCGAGCATGTAATCGTTGAGAGTGTAACTATTTGGGTAAAGGAAAGTTTCTTCTGTTTTTTGGACCTCATCGACCGTGCTATCCGATGTTAAAATCGTAATGTCTTGAGTTTCGACAGAAATGTTACCAGCTTCTTTTTTAAGGAGTTTACCTTCCATTTTGTGGGTTAATTTATCACTGGCTGGCTCGTTGACCCCTTGATGATAGGGACTAGCTGTCATCATGGTAGGCAATGCTAGATCAGTTTTTGGTCTGATAACAGAGACTTTAACAAGATCTACCTGTCCATCCTTATCAGTATCAACGCCAGACTCTACATAGACGACTTCACGAATGACATCAGTAGTATCAAAGCTAGCCAAACTCTTACCATTGAAATACCTGTACTGATTAGTTATAGGAATAAGATGTTGAGCGACAAGGCTATCGATTAAGGTATTACCGGATTTAGTACGAGTGGCTAATAGATGATAGAGTGGTAAGATGCTATCTTCAAATATTACTGGAAAAGCGATTTCCTTGATAAATTGCTCAGTATTTGTAAAGTCAACATTTGGAATGAAGCCCAGTAGCTGAAGTGCTATTGTATTAAAATGAGTTCGAGTTAAATCAGCATCTGATTGGAAGAAAGTGAGTAAGTCAGTTTCAAAATCTGAAATCAATAACGATAAGGCATAATTGGTATCTTGATACTGTAAGGATAGGATATGACGCACTAGAGTTTCAAGGTTTTGCTTGAGATTAGCTTTACTCGAGACAGCAAACCCAAGGTCGCCCAGTTCTGCAAGGGCCATTTCAGGAGAAGTAGGTATATAGCTATATTGATTATATTTCATAAAAAGAGCTCCTTTAAGTAAACGTTTTAATTGTTAAGATTACCTTTACTTTATTCATTATACTTGATAAAATGAAGGTTGTCGAAAATAAAAAAATCGCTAAATTGAAAGGATTACACAAAACATGGATGTTACATGGACTGTAAAGTATATTACAGAATTTCTAGGAACAGCAATTCTTATCATTCTTGGTAATGGTGCTGTTGCCAATGTTGAACTTAAAGGAACCAAGGGGCACGCTAGTGGTTGGTTAACAATCGCTATTGGTTATGGTATGGGGGTAATGATCCCAGCCTTGATGTTTGGTAACGTGTCTGGTAACCACATCAACCCAGCGTTCACACTTGGTTTGGCTGTGTCAGGCTACTTCCCATGGGCTCAAGTTGCTCCTTACATTGTTGCTCAAATTCTTGGAGCAATGGCAGGTCAAGCAGTAGTGGTTGCTACTCACCGACCTTACTATATGGAGACAGAAGAATCAAATGCGATTCTTGGCTCATTTTCTACTATTTCATCACGCGACAATGGCATTATTGATACGCGTAAAGGTGCTACAATCAACGGTTTCATCAACGAATTCTTTGGTTCATTCGTCCTTTTCTTTGGTGCAGTTGCTATGACCAAAAATTACTTCGGTGCTGAAGCTATCCAGTTTATATCAAAACAAGGTGTAGACGTAGCAGCCCTTAATGCAGGTCAAAAATTGCAAGGAGGTTTGATTGCTTCTACTTCAGCAGGTTCAGCAGTTTCTCACATGGCTCTTGGTTTCCTTGTGATGGCACTTGTGACGAGTCTTGGAGGTCCTACGGGTCCTGGTCTGAACCCTGCACGTGACTTCGGTCCACGTTTGCTTCACCACTTGTTGCCAAAATCAATTCTTGGACAACACAAATCAGATTCAAAATGGTGGTATGCTTGGGTTCCAGTAGTAGCTCCTATTCTTGCAAGTATCGCAGCGGTAGCTCTTTACAAACTACTTTACGCCTAATTCAAATACAAAAAGAAATCCTTGAAATGATTATTCAGGGATTTTTTGTGTATAACGGTTCTGTCGTAGATCCGAGGTGTCATTTCTGGCTCTTTGTCAACCCACTACAGTTGACAAAGAGCCTAAAATACCCCAAGAAAAGTATTACTTGATGGCGATACTTTTCTTGAGGTATTTTTGTCCTATCCTTGTTTTATAAAACGATTATTGACGTTTTGGCAAAAAAGTTGGGATAGCCATCTCTTTGTGCTTTGTAAGCATAGATGACTGTCTCGTTGTTTTGTGTTTAGTGATGCCGAGTTTGTTTGTCTTTTAGCTGAGGTTTTAAAGATGATCGAATGAGCATGCTTCCAGTAAAGATCACAATAATGATGACCAGAACCTTTAAGCTGTTGAGGTTGAGATTTGACAAGAAGGCAACGGCAATTAAGACACCAACAATCCCCCCCAAGACCATACCTGCATAGCCATTCCAACTGACGCGATTACTTTTTATAAACTGAGTGGTTGATGCAGTCATAATCATAGCAGCATCAAGCATCATAACAGGCATAGCAACTGCAGGACTTAGCCCCATGAGTGAGAAGAAAATGAGTTCAGGGGCATAGTTACCAAGCCCCATAGTCATCAATACACCGATGATTAGATTAAAAATGACACCGACGATTAGCCAAATGCCCTCCAAGCCATGGGCGCTTTCGACAATATCGGAACCAGGATTACTCCACATACGGTAAATGCTAATAAAGGCAGCAATGATAAGCAAGGTCCCCAGTATTCTTTGGACAGTTGGAGTATGCCAGTTTTTAGTGATTCTAGTACCAAAAAGAGCTCCTACGAAAGAAGCAGCGGCCATACTGACTAGGGTAAGGGGTTCCACGTTAACAACTAAAATAAAACAAAGCGATTGTACTAATACAGGGATGACATGCACAGCATTCATAGTTCCTGGAAGTTGACTATCATCATCAAGCATTTTGGTTACTTTGAATAAGGTTGTTGTCGTGGCAAATGATCCAATACCAAGCGTATCTAATAAATCGGTCGTCAAGCCAATCCCAAAACCAGTCCAAAAACGTTTGAAGGGATTAATATGATTCTTCTTGATATGAAAAATGAGATAACTTGCAATGGTGATAATGGCTATTACTAAAAAAAATTGTATGAGATGTAAGATCGTATTATCAGTCATTCTATCAGTTTACTGAAAAAATGATGAAATGTAAATATCTCTCATTAAAATTGCTTAGCTTACATATAATTTCTTGTCAAAAAAGATATTTTTGCATACAATAAATAAGAACAAGGAGGACGTTATGTCACTATTTACAGATATTACCTTCAGATCACCGGTTACAAGGGTTGAAGAACGAGATAGAAATTTAGAATTCTTGCAAAAAAATCTTGGCATGAAACTCGTCAGTGAAGAAAATGCCTTGGCTTTTTTATCTGGTCATGAATCCAAAGAAATCCGTTTCATTATAGAAGAATCGCCAGCCTACCGTACAAGAGCAGTTGAAGGAACTAAGAAGTTAAACTGTTTAGTCATCAAAGCACAAGCTGCTGAGATTGCACAACTTTTAGTTCATGGTGCTGAAGCTCGTCATATTTTTAAAGGTAAGGAAGGCTATGCTTTTGAAACGGTATCTCCACAGGGAGATGCCATTTTAATTCATGCTGAAAAGGCTATTGAAGATTTGGAACAAGTGACTTCTGTTGAGGCAGACATTGATTCTGCATTTAAGGGCTTATCAGATTTCCATGTTGAAGAGGTTGTTTTAAACGTACCAGATCCAGAAGCCAGTCAGGCGTTTTATCAAGAGGCTTTTGAAGGACATTTACCACTTAATTTGACCTTTGAGACTGCAGAAGGACCAGACTTGGCCATTGAGCCTCAAATGACTTGGGATATCGAATTCTTTGATTTCCAAGTACCAGAAGACTACGATTTGCTGGCTTTGTATGACTATCTAGATGCTAAGGATTTAGCTCCTTATATTGATAAGAAAGCCCGAGTGGTCGTTGTTTCTGACCCAAGTAATATTGAAATTTGGTTTAGCAAATAAGTGTTTATGGAAAAAATCCTTGAAAAAATCAATCACCAAATTGCTGAGAATCTTTATCATGGTGCAAGTGTAGCTGTTTTAAATGATGGTCATTGGCAGGAATATTATATAGGGACGATTGATGGAGAACGTCTTGTTAAGCCAAATTTAGTATATGATTTGGCAAGTGTTTCTAAGGTTGTTGGTGTTGCCACCATAGCTGCTTTCTTAGTCTATCAGGGCAAGTTAGATATAGATGAGTCCGTTTCATGTTATTACCCAGATTTTCAAACTAATGATGTGACGGTTCGTCAGCTCTTAACCCATACTTCTGGGATTGATCCTTTTATCCCAAACCGTGACCAGTTAGATGCTGCTGAACTAAAGGCAGCGATTAATCAGATTAAGGTGACGGATCAAAAGAAGTTCTTGTATACCGATCTCAATTTCTTGCTGTTAGGATTTATGTTAGAAGAGATGACTGGCTTGGTTTTGGATCAACTGTTTGAGAAAGACATTTTCAAACCTTGGCAGATGACTCAGACAGGATTTGGTCCAAATAACCAAGCAGTTCCAACAGTTAAAGGGATTTCAGATGGCTTGGTTCACGATCCCAAAGCTAAAGTTTTGAAAGAACATGCAGGTTCTGCTGGTTTGTTTTCGACGGTTAAGGATTTAGAAACCTTCTTAGAGCATTATTTACAAGATGATTTTGCCAAAAATTTGTGGGAAAATCTCAGTCCATCTGGGAGTAAATCCCGTGCTTTGGGATGGAATCTAGATGGGCATTGGATCGATCATACAGGTTACACCGGTCCCTTTATCATGGCTAATCGTAGAACTCAGCAAGCCGTTATCTTTTTGACGAATCGGACCTATGAGAAGGATCATCGCGCAGAATGGATTGCTAGGCGAAAAGAGTTAATGGCTGTCATCATTGATGAGCTACGTTAACTAATGATTTTAAGGATATGGAGTTATTAAAAGTCAGTTCAATGGAGCTGGCTTTTTTGGTTGAGAAAACAAAAAATCTTACCCGAAGGTAAGATTTTGAGGAATTAAGCTTGGATAGCATCATCCATTGAAAGAACTTCGTGGAAGACACGTTGTGTCAATTCAGTTTTTTGTTCTGGTGTGAGGTATTTAGTATTTACACAGTAACCAGAGATACGAACGATAACGTCTTCACCAGCCATGATTTTTTCGTAAACATCGTTGAGGTCCATAACGTTCAAGTTGACGTGTTGACCACCGTTTTCAAAGTAACCATCAAGAACTGTTACCAAGTTTGTCACTTGTTCATCGAATGATTTACCAAGAGCACGTGGTGATACTTGAGTTGTCAATGAGATACCATCAGCAGCATATGAGAAGTCAAGACTTGCAAGAGAGTTAAGGTTTTGCAACCATCCACCATTAGCTTTGTTTGATGGGTTAGCACCTGGTGAGAAGAATTCAACTTTAGAAGTGTTTACTGTACCATCTTCGTTGAGATAGACACCACGGTGAACAGGTGAGTTACCAGTTTGTTTAGAGTAGGCAACGTTTGAAGTGATGGTAAGAAGTGATACAGTTGCTTCTGCGTCTTTGTAGAGTTTGTGGCTACGCAAACGAGTAGTGTAAGCTTCGATCAACCATTCAGCTAATTCGTTTGAACGAGGATCATCTTCACCCCAACGTGGGAATTCCCCAACAGTTTCGTAGTCATAGATGTAGCCATCTTCGTCACGAATTGGTTTAACAGTAGCGTATTTGATAGCTGATAATGTATCAACAGTGTTAGCAAATCCACAGATACCGAATCCCATGTTAGCGCGTTGGTGACTTGGTAAGAAGGCCATTTGAACAGCTTCGTAGTTGTATTTATCAGTCATGTAGTGAATGATGTTAAGAGCATCGACATAAGTATCTGTCAACCAGTCTAGTGATTTCTCGAAGTTAGCTTTAACAGTGTCAAAATCAAGAACGTCATCAGTTACAGGATCGATTTCAAAGACTTTGTAGTCTTTATGAACATCATCGTATCCACCATTAAGACCTGTGAGAAGGGCTTTAAGAACGTTAACACGAGCACCAAAGTATTGGATGTTGTGACGTTTCTCTTCGTTTTCTGGGTCGAGTGGTGATACACAACATGAGATACATGACATTTCACCGTAACCATCTTTAGCCATTGTTGTCACACCTTCGTATTGGATTGAAGAGTGTTTGTGGCTCATTGCCATACAGTAGCGACGGAATGCGTATGGTAATTTGTCTGTCCAAAGAACAGTCAAGTTTGGTTCTGGTGAGTTACCGATATTGTCAAGTGTATTCAAGAAACGGTAGTCCATTTTTGTAACACGATGACGACCATCGTTACCCATACCAGCCATTGATGTTGTGATGAATGTTGGGTCACCTGAGTAAAGAGCATCATAAGCTTTTGTACGAGCAAATTTTACGGTACGGAGTTTTAGAACGAAATCATCAACGAATTCTTGAATTTCTGATTCTGTGAATGTTCCGCGCGCAAGGTCACGCTCTGCGAAGATATCAAGAACAATTGGGACACGTCCAAGTGATGTAGCAGCACCGTTGATAACACGGCAGACAGCCATGAAGGCGATGTTAACCCATTGGATAGCTTCTTTTACGTTTTCAGCAGGACGGCGAACATCAACACCATAAAGATCACCAAGTTTAACTACTTCACCAAGTGCTTGGTATTGAAGGTTAACTTCTTCGCGAAGACGAATGGATTCTTCATCGATTTCTGTGATAGCGTTCCAATCGTTAACTTTTTCTTGCATCAAGAAGTCCGCGCCGTAAACAGCTAAACGTGCGTAAACCCCGATAATACGTCCACGTGAGTAGGCATCTGGGAGACCAGTAACAGTGTGGGCATGACGAGCACGACGGATGTTTGATGTGTAAGCGCGGAAGATACCATCGTTTACAGTTGTAACATGTTTAGTATAGATGTCATGCACGGCAGGATCTGGTTCATAACCATTTTCCTTAAGCGTTGTTTCCGCCATGCGGATACCACCTTTTGGCATGAAGTTAAGTTTGAAGAGCTCATCATTTTGGATACCGAAAATAACTTCGTTTTCTTTATCGATGAATCCTGCAGGAATGTCAGCAATTGACGTTGGACGTGTGTCCATTGGGAAACGAGTTGCTTCGTATTCTGCTTTAGTCTCTTCAATGATTTTTTTAATATGAAGTGACCGTTCAGTTGCGCCAGCTAGGAAACTTTCATCACCATCATATGGTGTGTAGTTAGCTTGTACAAATCGAGCGACACTTGCTTTTTCTTTCCAATCAGTTCCTTTAAAGCCTTCCCAAGCTTTTTCAAAAACGTCTGTATTTGTTTTGACTGTTGCCATAAGAATTTCTCCTTCAAATCTAGTAACAAACTATCTGTTACACTTTACACAAATTATTATATCAATCAGAAAACGATTTCACAAGCAAATTTCTTGACTTAATAACTTTTCTTTTATATTACAGTTGAAAATGGATAAGAGGATCTGTATTATAAAACGACTGATGACTGCCGACTGACTTGATAGGATATAAAGAAGGCTAGATGCCTTGATCGGCGATCGAGAGCTGAGCAATTCCGCAAAAAATAAGGTATAATGAAGACTATTAATAGATGTTAGGAAGTAATGTTATTGCTTAAAAAATTATCCCTCACCTTTTGGAAAAGGAAAAAGAGTCAGTTATATGCGGTTATGGTCAGTCTTGGCTTTTTAGCTTTTGCAGTCATTTTGTATAGCTTTGGACTTTTTGTTTCGTCTGTTCGTTTAGAAAATCATTTTGTTTCTTGGTCTTTTTTTAGCGGCTTAATGGGTAGCTTAGTCATTTTTGGAGTTAGTTTCCTACGTTCCATTAGCCTTTGGTCGACTGTTTCCCGAGAGGCTGAGAAGTATGGGCTCTTGCTAAATCCTTTTTTAATGATTTTGGGAGCTGGTCTTTATTTTATCTCGATAGCCTCAGGAAGTCTTTCTAGTTTTTGGGGAATGGTCCTAATCATCCTAAGTGCTAGCAAGACGGTTTTAGATGTTTTTAGAATGTCCTGATTGTTCACCTGCTGTGAAAGACGTGGTGATCTCATCGTCCTAGTAGCTCTAATTAGTTTTTGATAGAGTGGTAGTGCACAGATGTCATTTACCGACTTCCTCATGCCATAAAAGAGGAAGGGCAGTCGCAGCGCCGTTCAGGATAGCTGACTGTTGTTTTTGTGGCAGAAGGGGGAGTTTATGCTTATATTTCCACTTGTCAATGATACCAGTCGAAAAATCATCCATATTGACATGGATGCTTTTTTTGCTGCCGTAGAAGTGCGTGATAATCCTGACTTGAAGGGCAAACCAGTTGTCATCGCTAAGGATCCGAGGGAAACTGGCGGCCGCGGTGTGGTATCTACCTGTTCATACGAGGCTAGAGCGTTTGGAATTCACTCGGCGATGAGTTCCAAAGAAGCCTACGAACGATGTCCACAAGCTATTTTTATTTCTGGAAATTACGCTAAATATCGAGAAGTTGGTAGACAAATCCGTGATATTTTTAAACGGTATACTGATTTGGTAGAACCCATGTCTATTGATGAGGCTTACTTAGATGTGACGGATAATAAACTTAACCTAAAGTCAGCTGTCAAGGTTGCTAAGCTTATTCAACATGATATTTGGAATGAACTGCATCTAACTTGTTCGGCAGGTGTTTCTTACAATAAATTTTTAGCAAAATTGGCTTCTGATTTTCAGAAACCAGCTGGCTTGACACTGATTTTACCAGAAGATGCGCAGGCTTTCTTGGAGACACTGCCTATCGAGAAATTTCACGGCGTAGGGGAAAAAACGGTGGCAAAATTACATAAGTTAGACGTTAAGACAGGTAAGGACTTACTAGCATTATCAGAAATGACTTTGATTGATCACTTTGGCCGTTTCGGCTATGATTTGTATCGCAAGGCAAGGGGGATTTCTAATACTAGCGTTAAACCCAATCGTATTCGTAAATCGATAGGGAGTGAGCGAACCTATGGAAAACTACTCTACCATGAGGAAGACATCAAAGTGGAACTATCGAAAAATGCGCGGCGTGTCGCTGACACGTTGATTAAAAATGAAAAGTTAGGAAAAGTGGTTGTTATCAAAGTTCGTTATGCTGATTTTACAACCTTGACTAAACGACATACCTTAGCGGAAGCTAGTCAATCTTTTGAAGTGATTGAACAAGAAGCTCATCGTATCTACGATGAATTGGAAACCCAATCGTCTGGCATTAGGCTTTTAGGGGTGACTGTGACAGGATTGCGGGATGGCATGAGTGTTGAAACCTCTTTATTTTAAAACAAAGAGCCAATCATTGTCGTGATTAGCTCTTATTTTTTGTCTTAAAAAATAGCTTGAGATCTTCCTCAGTAATCCCAATCATAGGGTCAATGATCAACAGATTATCAACTGTTAAACGATAGTTTTCCACCTTATCCATAGGTTTATTAACATCCTTATCCACAAGTTGTTGATAAATTGTGGAATATCCTGGAAACGTAGTATTATCAAGGGATTCAGTGGTGTTTTGATGAGAAAGAGAAGGATCTTTATCCCCATTTTTGTGGGCTTCTTGTTCTGTTTCTGTGGATAACTTGTGCACAACTTGATTTGAGCTGTCTTCGTTTTGGAACCGCTGAACCAACCAAGTTTGACGGACAGCGCCTTCTGTATGGACAGCCTTATCAAAGGCCGCTACTTCGCCTAAGAGGATGAGTTTGCTTTTTGAGCGAGTGATTGCTGTGTAAACGAGATTACGCTGTAGCATGCGGCCGCTTTGGCGCGTGATAGGAAGGATAACCACTTGGAACTCACTTCCTTGTGATTTATGGATAGACATGGCATAAGCCAGCGTGATTTTCCCCCATTCATTACGAGGATAGACCACTTCAGTGGCATCGAATTGGATGGTGATTTCATCTTGTTTGCTATCTGTGTATTTGGCAGGGAGCAGATCGGTGATGTAACCGATATCGCCATTGAAGACGTTGTTTTCAGCATCATTGACGAGATGTAAGACCTTATCATTTTGTCTAAACCGTTGGTCGTTAAAGGTAAATTCTAAACCATCGTCGAGCGGATTTAGAAGATTTTGGACTAGGTTGTTGAGGTTGTTGATGCCAGCATCTCCCTTGTACATGGGAGCCAGAATCTGGATTTCTTGTGGCTGAATACCACTTTTGACTGCTGAAGAGACGATTTTAGTTACCATTTGAGGAATGTGGAAAGCTTGGGCTTCAAAGTAAGAGCGATCCGCTTTTTTTTCGGTGAAATCACTTGGTAGTTGCCCTTGGCGCATCTGACTCGCCAAAGTGACGATAGTAGAATCATCTGTTTGACGGAAAATTTTCTCTAGACGAACTTGAGGTAATTCTTGAACCTTTAATAAATCAGCCAAAACTTGCCCTGGTCCAACAGATGGGAGTTGGTCGCTATCTCCGACGATAATAAGCTGACTTCGTGCAGAAATAGCACTTAAGAGCTGGTTAGCTAACCAAGTATCCACCATGGAAAATTCATCCACAATGATTAAATCAGCATCTAAATAATCATCTAAAGCCTGGTAATCATCGTTATCCCCAGTCAAGCCTAAGTGTCTATGGATAGTGGCAGACGGTAGCCCTGTTAATTCATTCATCCGACGCGCAGCCCGACCAGTAGGAGCGGCTAGAAGAATCGGAGGATCGTTTTTGTGGATGTCAATCTGATGAAGATTGCCGTAGGCTTCAATAATCCCATTGATAACCGTTGTCTTCCCTGTACCTGGTCCTCCAGTCAAGATAAAGACACGATTGGTTAGGGCTTTAGCAATAGCTTCTTTTTGAATGTCATCGTAAGTGATGTTTAAGCTTGCTTGGATGCGCTCAATTTCTTTAGAGATGGCGTCTTGTGGAAAACTGAGTGTTTCATCATTATTTAGCAGTCGTGTGAGATGTTTGTGGACACCTTCTTCAGCATAATAAAGGGTGTTGTCGAAAACCTTGGTACCGATGGTTTGGATTTTATCTTCTTCAATTAAATGGGTTAATTCAGCAGCAACCAGACTTGGTTCTAATTCAATTTGACGACTTGATTCTAGCAAATAAAGGGTCATCTCTAGAAGATCGCGAGCTTCAGTATAAGTATTCCCAGTTTGGATAGAACTTTCTGTTAGGGTGTGGATAATTCCTGCTCGATATCGTTGAGTGGCGTCAGCAGCAATCCCTAATTGTTCCGCTAGTTGATCGGCTATTTTGAAACCAATCCCTTGGATATCCTCAACTAACTGATAAGGATTTTCCTCGACAATAGCAAGACTTTGGTCCTGATACTGATTAAAGACCTGGAGAGCAAGTTTAGATGATAGACCGTACTTGGCCAGCTTGGTCAAGACTTGCTCGGTGCCGTAATTGAGTTTAAGTTTGGCAACAAAACTCTCACGGTTGACCTTAGATAATCCTGCAATACTATCTAGTTGACTAGGATCCTCTAAAATCTTATCAATGGGATCTTCACCATAGATAGCGATAATTTTCTCGGCTGTCTTTCGACCAATTCCCTTGAAATGGTCACTAGAAAAGTACTTGATGAGTCCTGATGCTGTTGGCTTTGCTCGTTCATAACGGTCTGCCTTGAGCTGCTGTCCATATTTGGGGTGTTGTACCAGCTCTCCCCAAAACGTATAAGTGTCACCTTCGACGACATCACCAATAGTTCCTGTGATGATAATGTCAAAATCGTCAAAATCACTATTAGTATCGTCAATTTCAAGTCGTAAAATCTTAAAAAAGTTGCTAGCATTTTCAAAGATAATACGATCTATTGTGCCAGAAAAATAACTTGTCATGTCGTTTCCTTTGTATTTAGTAGAAAAAGAGGCTGGGACGGAAGTCCTGCCTCTTAGTAGGTTATTTCAAAGTACCAATTTTAGTAAAAGGCCAGTAACGGAATTTGACTTCACCGACAATGGTATCCTTCTTAAAGGTTCCAACAGCTCGGCTATCCTTAGATACAATACGGTCATCACCTAGAAGATAGTATTGGTCTTTAGGTACCTTAACGGTAAAGCTTGTCTTGCCCGAATTATCTTGAGTGAAAGCATCGCTTGCCTGCGCTAACGATTGGAAGTAGGGATTGTAAGAGTATGTTTTTTGAAGCTTGTCTTTTTCGTAGCGTTTCTTGTAGTCTGTGAGGTAAGTTTCCTTTGTTTCCTTGTTGTTAACGTAAAGCTTGTCATTTTTATAGGTAATGGTATCACCTGGCATACCAACGACACGCTTGACGATTTGTTTTTTAGTGCCATTTTCTACTTCCTCAGCAACTACCATGTCGAAGCGATCGATGGTTGCTGTTTTGACCACTAGCAATTTTTCACGGTCGGCCAAAGTCGGGTCCATGGAGTGTCCGTCAACGGTAACAGGGAACCAGATTAACCAGCGGGTCACGAGAAAGACCATTAGAAACAGGATAAATAATCCCCATTCTTTAATAAAACGTTTCATGATAATTCCTTTATTTTTTCAGTAATGCTTGTGCTTTTTGGGTGTTAGCAAAGTGTAGTTTGGCAGTGTAGGCTAGGCTTTCCATCCCGTAAGCAGCTAGTAGTTGACTGGCTACTTTATCAGACTTGGCAGAAGCGCCGCTCGGTAATTGAAATCCCACATCTTCACCTAAGGTTTTGAGGTTTTCCAGAAACATCGCTCTAGCTATAATGGATGAGACAGCGACAGCAAGATAGTTGCCTTCAGCTTTTTCCTCCAACGTGATAGCCTGTGTGACTTGGTTGTTCTCTTTGGAAACGTATTTCTGGTAATTCCTTGGCGATGTGAAGGCGTCGATGACAATGTTATCTGCTTGAACCCCCTTTTGAAGGAGAAGAAAAATAGCCTGATTATGTAAGGCAACTTTGACTGACACAGCATTGTGTTTCAAACCTTTTCCAACCACTTGATTGTATTTCTGAGGAGACAATAGCAGGGCTTGGTGGGGAATTTTTTCTTCCAAAAGAGGAGCAATAGCTTGGATTTTTTGATCTGTCATTTTTTTAGAATCATCGACACCGAGTGATTTTAGGAAGTTGTGATCTTCGGGTTTGACAAAACTGGCCACCACAGCAAGGCCTCCAAAATAGGAACCGTTTCCTACCTCATCAGTCCCAATCATTGATCGATTGTGATCTGTTTTAAGAGCATTTTGGGACGAGGTGCTTTTAGGAGGATTTGCTTCTAATTTGAGATTATTTGCTAAATCTTGTGCACCCTTGCCCTGAATCACAACTTTACCTGAGGTATAGGCTAAAAAGGTTGCATTCTTGTGTTTAGCAGCAAAGGTGACATAAGGGTTATTGTTACTTGTTTGATAGGCGGATAGCTGTTCAACGAGATTTTGGATAGCTGTCTTAGACAATTGGAAAACCAAAGTATTCATAGCCATTATTTTACCACATCACCCCTAAAAAAGGACAAAAGAAAAGAAGATTTTTCAATCTTCTTAAGGGTTATCATTTTAGTCAACGTGTTTGGTTTGGCTTTTATTCAACCAACCATAGGCGATACCGATAAAGATTCCGCCACCGATCCAGTTACCAAAGAAGACCACAACCCATTGACGGATGATATTCAGTACATCAAAGCCTTTGATTTGGTCAACAGGGCTAAATCCAGCTAACATGAATGAGGCAAAGTTTGCAATCAAGTGTTCGTTTGAGATAAGGACGAACATAAAGATAGCTGACACCACGACGAAGAATTTAGCAGATTCTTCTTTTAGGAGCATATAACCTAGAATAGCAATGTTAACAAACATATTGGCAGTGATACCTTCAATGAATGCCATCCAGTTATCTTTAGCCAGTTTTGTTTGAACAGTGTTGATAACGAAGGATTGTTCTGTAAGCTGGTTAAATGCGTAGGATTGATTAAAGAGCCAAGCTAAGATAACAGCACCGACCAAGTTAAAAATGGTGCAGTAAAGAAGGATAGCGACAACTTTTTTCCAACTGATGACCTTGTAGTAAGCGCCGGTTGTGAGATACATCATATTTGAAGTGGCTAATTCGCCGTTAAAGATGAGAACATAGACCAAACCGATCGCAAAAATAAAAGTAAAGACAAATTTAGCGAGAGCTGGAAATTGACTTGAAATGGCATCAGCACCAATAATACCAACGGCAGTGGTCATGGTTAAGAAAGCACCAGCAAACATGGAGCGAAGAGCGTAACGGCCGAGACTTTCACTAAAGAGTGCTTCTTTTTTGGCACAGGCAGCAATGACTTTATCTTTAAATTGTGACATAAATAGTTTCCTTTTTCTTGTGATTTATATTACAAAGATTTAAAACCTAAAGAAAACGGGAAGACAAGCCTCCCGTTTTTTAGGGGATTCTTAGCTTTCAGATGCCCCAGAAGTAGCGTCGGCTTCTGCGGCTGCAGGAGCATCGTTATGCCCACCAGCATCTGAAGCGCCAGACGTAGCATCAGCAGACGTAGCAGCATGACCAGCAGGAGCCTTACCACCAGCGAGGTGTTGCCCAGTTGCTTGGAGGTACCAATCTAACCATGGTTTGAAGTTGAAAATGATTTCGTTGATACCAGCGTAAGAACCGTCTGGATAGTACATCGCCTGATAGTTGTGAGTGTTAATGATTTCAGGAGGAGTACCTGGAACAATGGTACGAACGTATTCTTCATTACCGTTACGGAGACTTCCAACAACCCACTCAACATTCTTCATACGTGCAGGAGGAAGTGTATCATGAACAGTTGCTAAACGATTACCGACTTGCTCGCGAACACGTTTACCAAGCATTGTTGATGCTTCTTGGTGTTGGTGATTGTAGTAGAGGAACTGGTTGTTATCATCAGCATATGTCAATTCAAATGGCATAGCGTTAAGGAACATGTTTAATTGATCAACTGTCAAAAGTCCGTTATCCAATTTGACATAAGTATCACCTTCAACAGCGTTGACTTGTGCAGCTGCTTTGTCCAACCAGTCTGGATCATCAGGATCGATTCCTTGAATGGTTGTTTTAATTGGATTTGTAGCATACAAATCTTCAGGTTCAATTGGTTTTGGTTTTTGCAATTGTTTCACAACTCCTACGTATTTGATGAAATTATCCAAACAAGAACCTAAGAAGTCAATAGTTCCTTGATTGATAAGGTTACCATTGTCATCGAAGGCTTCTTTAGCTTTACCAAGTAAGAATTCGTTACCTGGAAGGGCATAAGCGTTAACACCTGGTGCATCAAGGATTTTACGCAAGTGAACTTGAGCGCGTGACGTTCCTTGGTCATAGTATGAAGCGCCAACAATCATAACGGGTTTGTTTTCAAATGGATGGAGGTCACCGAATGACAACCACTCTAAAGTGCTTTTGAGGGCAGGTGTGATAGTGTGGTTGTGCTCTGGTGTGGCGATGATGACTCCATCAGCACGTGTGATTTTATTATAAAGGTAGCGAAGTGCAAAGTTTTCAGACTGATCGTCATCTTGGTTAAACATTGGCACATCTTTGATTTCAAGAACTTCAAGTTCAAATTTAATTTTAAAGTGACGTTGGATGAATTGCAAAAGCATACGGTTGTATGATTGATCTGCATTCGATCCGACAATACCTACAAATTTCATAGTGATTTCCTCCCGCTTAGCTTAAACTTTCCCAGTCAAAATTTTCAGCTTCCTTGTGCAACAATGATTTGGCACTTGAAAGTTTTCCGGCAATTTTAACAAAGAGACGGAAATCATCGAAGATGGCATCCAATTTTTGGATGGTTTCCAAATCAAAGAGATTACCTTCAGCGTCAAAAGCTTGTAATGAGTGTGAAAGCAAGAATTCATCTGGAAGCACATTGGCTTTCAACTCAGGAGCATTAAGGATTTGACGAAGTTGCAATTGAGCGCGTGATGAACCAAGTGTTCCGTAAGAAGCACCTGTGATCATAACAGGCTTGTTAAGAAGTGGGAAGATACCGTATGACAACCAAGCTAAAGCGTTCATAAGAACAGCTGGGATTGAGTGGTCATACTCTGGTGTGCCAATAATCACACCATCAGCTTCTTCGATTTTGGCTGCAATTTCTAAAACACTTTCAGGAAGTTTCTTGTCTGCCGGTTTATTAAAGGTTGGTAAATCTTTAACTTCAATAAGTTCGATATCTGCTTTATCAGCATAGTGTTTTTCAATGTATTGTAAAAGCTTGCGGTTGGTTGATTTAGAGGAATTAGTCCCCACCAGTCCGATAAGTTTCATAGGATTCTCCTTAATTTTCTGGTAAAAAATATAAAATAATTCACATTTTAATGATAACGTTTACGGCTAAAAAAGTCAATATCAAATCATAAAATGGTAGAGCCTGTCAACCTTTCTGTTTGTGCTTTATTAGACAATTAATCTGATGAAAGTTAGGAAGATTTGGTACAATATAAGGTGCTATGAAAAAACTAT
This sequence comes from Streptococcus halotolerans, assembly GCF_001598035.1. Classification (NCBI taxonomy): domain Bacteria; kingdom Bacillati; phylum Bacillota; class Bacilli; order Lactobacillales; family Streptococcaceae; genus Streptococcus; species Streptococcus halotolerans. The sequence goes on from NZ_CP014835.1 coordinate 1,905,341, forward strand.
TTTATTTGATTGTGGGTTGCATTAGTTTAGTGATAGGTGTTGCTGGTATCGTTCTTCCTATTGTACCAACAACCCCCTTGTTATTATTGGCAGGATTTTGTTTTGCTCGCAGTTCTAAAAAATTTGACGTTTGGCTTCGAAACAGCAAGATTTATGACTTTTATGTTGCGGACTATGCAGAAACCAAAAGTATTGCTAAAGAACGTAAGAAAAAGATGATTTGGCAAATCTATTTGTTAATGGGAATTTCGATTTATTTTGCTCCCTTGTTGCCTATTAAGTTCATGCTTGTTGTGCTGACAGTGTTTATCACTTATTATTTATTTAAGGTTATTCCGGATAAATAAAAGTGAGCTACCTCGGTCGGTGTTTGGATAGGCATAACTGTTAATTACTGATAGTTTGTTAGAAGGTAAGATTTAGTTTGTTAGAAGGTAAGATTGGAGGAAGCAATATGAATTGGTTGGAGCGAAAAGACAAATTTGATGAACGATTGACGGTTCAAGATAGGGAAATCTTAGCTTATTTAGATCAACATATAACTGATATTCAGCAAATGACCAGTCAGGAGCTAGCAGAAGCCTGTTTTGTGTCGAGATCATCCATTTCTCGCTTACTCAAGAAACTGGACATCATCAATTTTGCAGCTTTGAAGTTCTTATTGCGAGAAGAAGAGGCTAAACCAAAGCTTGCTAAGTCAGATTTTTCAGGTCTTGTTAGTATATATTTTCAGCTTGGTTAGTTCTCTAACTGGGCTATTTTTTGCTTTTGTTTTTCGAATATTTTATAATGAATAGACGATTTTTAAAGATAAGGAAGACAAAATGACTAAAGTACGTGGATTTGAATTAATAACAGCTTTTGAAGGACAAGCTGACCTTCTCCCTAAACGAGAAACTGCTCATGCCGCGGGTTATGATTTGAAGGTGGCGGAAGAAATTGAAATTGATCCAGGGGAGATTGTCCTTGTCCCAACGGGTGTCAAGGCTTACATGCAAGACGGCGAAGTGCTCTATCTCTATGACCGCTCGTCTAATCCTCGAAAAAAAGGACTTATTTTAATCAACTCTGTCGGGGTCATTGATGGAGACTACTATAATAACGAAGGAAACGAGGGTCATATCTTTGCTCAAATGCAAAATATTTCAGACCAAGTTGTTCGTTTAGAAAAAGGAGACCGTATTGTTCAAGGCGTGTTTGCGCCATTCTTAGTAGTAGATGGAGATAGCGCTACTGGTTCAAGGACAGGTGGTTTCGGCAGTACAGGAAAATAGTCAAGGAGGCTTATCATCGCAAAGAAAAAATCGAGTTTTGTATGCCAAGAATGTGGTTACAATTCCCCAAAATACCTAGGGCGCTGCCCCAATTGCTCGGCTTGGTCGTCCTTTGTCGAAGAAGTAGAAGTTCAAGAGGTTAAAAATGCTCGCATTAGCCTGACAGGTGAAAAAGCACGCCTAACGAAGCTCAAAGATGTGACTTCTATCCATTATGCTCGAACCAAAACAAATATGGATGAATTTAACCGCGTTCTTGGTGGAGGTGTCGTTCCAGGCAGTTTGGTTTTGATCGGTGGGGATCCTGGTATTGGGAAGTCGACACTTCTCTTGCAAGTATCGACTCAACTAGCTCATCAAGGAACTGTGTTATATGTTTCAGGAGAAGAATCAGCTGAGCAGATCAAATTGCGCAGTGAGCGCTTAGGTGATATTGACAATGAATTTTACCTCTATGCTGAGACGAATATGGCACATATCCGCGCAGAGATCGAGAAGGTGCATCCAGATTTCCTTATTATCGATTCTATCCAAACCATCATGAGTCCAGAGATTTCTAGTGTGCAAGGTTCGGTTTCGCAAGTTCGGGAAGTAACGGCAGAGTTGATGAACCTAGCTAAAACGAATAGTATCGCAACGTTTATCGTTGGACACGTTACTAAAGAAGGAACGCTGGCTGGTCCTCGCATGTTAGAGCACATGGTGGATACCGTGCTTTATTTTGAAGGAGAACGCCATCACACTTTCCGTATTCTACGTGCTGTTAAAAATCGCTTTGGTTCAACGAATGAAATTGGGATTTTTGAGATGCAATCAGGCGGTTTGGTCGAAGTTCTCAACCCTAGTCAGGTCTTTTTGGAGGAGCGTTTGGACGGGGCGACAGGTTCGGCTATCGTTGTGACTATGGAAGGAACCCGTCCAATTTTGGCAGAGGTCCAGGCTCTTGTGACGCCGACGGTTTTTGGAAATGCTAAACGTACAACTACGGGTCTTGATTTTAATCGAGTGAGCTTGATTATGGCTGTTCTTGAAAAACGATGTGGTTTGCTCTTGCAAAATCAAGATGCTTACCTTAAGTCAGCTGGCGGTGTCAAGCTAGATGAGCCAGCTATTGACCTAGCTGTCGCAGTAGCAATTGCTTCTAGCTATAAAGAAAAACCGACCAGCCCACAAGAAGCTTTTATCGGAGAAATTGGATTGACTGGTGAGATTCGTCGTGTGACTCGTATTGAACAACGAATCAACGAAGCGGCTAAACTGGGTTTTACCAAGATCTATGCTCCTAAAAATTCATTACAAGGCATTGATATTCCAGATAATATTCAGGTTGTTGGTGTTTCAACCGTTGGAGAGGTTTTGAAGAGAGTGTTCGCTTAATGAGAAAAGTCCATTTTTGAGAATTTTTCCAATTACTTAATGTTCTATATAGGAAAGAAAAACTCTTAGAAAGGTGCTAAATCACCAGTTCTAAGAGTTTGTTTTAATGATAAGCAAGACCTACATTTTTAACGGTTTATCGTTTAGAAGGGTTGTTAACCTTCAAGCCAATCCTAACAACCGTCATTTTTTAGTGATTGTTTTTATTAAGAATTGTAACCAAACATGATCACAAAAAGTGATGCATATCCAATCAACATTAATAATACCAGATAAATCACTAATAATAAGATTTTTGAGGGTTTGGATAAGGTAAGTTTAGCTTGATTTTTGATAAGTAACATTCCTGTGGCAACGTAGGCAAGGAATCCCACAAGGATTAGACAGCGAAACAATTGGCATCACTCCAATCTAGTTAAGATAGCTGCTCTTAATGTTAGTATAACACTCTTATGGTAATTTGCTTTGGCAGGGCAAACGTACGAAAGATTTTGAATGAAACAATAACGTTTTTTTGTCTTTCAACAAGATGTTTTTTGTAATTGTCACTATAGAAAAAACGAAATGGTCGATTGTTAATTGTATCATCATTCGGAAATAACTGTCTCATTCCTACTTTGATTAGTAAATTTGACACAGAGTGACTATTCGATGATGCTTATTTTCTGTTTTCCATGCTATAATGGTGATATGAAAGAAAAACTTACTGAACTAGAAAATAAGGACATGGTCTATGGTGTCCATGCGGTCACTGAAAGTCTAGAAGCTAATACTGGTAATAAACTCTACATCCAAGATGACCTAAAAGGAAAAAATGTTGACAAAATCAAGGCTCTAGCGGCCAAGAAAAAAGTATCTATTTCTTGGACACCAAAGAAAAGTTTGTTCGAAATGACTGGTGGTGCTGTTCATCAAGGTTTTGTCCTTCGTGTCTCTGAGTTTGCCTATGCAGAGCTAGATGACATTCTCGAAAAGGCAGAAATGCAAGACAATCCTCTAGTTTTGATTTTGGATGGCTTGACCGATCCGCACAACTTTGGGTCTATCTTACGAACGGCGGATGCTACTGGGGTAACTGGGGTCATCATTCCTAAACACCGTGCGGTTGGAGTAACACCAGTGGTTGCCAAAACCTCTACCGGTGCGGTTCAACACGTTCCGATTGCTCGTGTGACCAACCTTAGTCAAACTCTTGATAAGCTTAAGTCAGCGGGTTTCTGGATTTTTGGAACGGATATGAATGGGACCCCATCTCACCAATGGAATACTAGTGGCAAACTTGCTTTGCTTATCGGCAATGAGGGTAAGGGGATTTCCCAAAACATCAAAAAACAAGTGGATGAAATGATTACTATCCCTATGGATGGGCATGTGCAGAGCCTTAATGCCAGTGTCGCGGCAGCAGTGCTCATGTACGAGGTTTTCCGCAATAAAATATAAGCCATATAAGAAGGAGAAAAAATGGTAAAAAAACGTATTCTCCTGGTCGACGGTTATAATATGATTGCTTTTTGGCAGGAGACACGACAGCTCTTTAAGACAAATCAACTGGATGATGCTCGAAATGTGCTCTTGCGTAAGCTCAATAATTATGCTCATTTTGAACATTTGGATATCGTTTGTGTTTTCGATGCTCAGTTTGTGCCAGGAACACGACAGCGCTACGATCAGTACAGGGTTCAAGTGATCTTTACGGAGGAAGACGAGACGGCTGATAGCTACATCGAGCGTTTAGCAGCAGAGCTCAACAATCCAATCCATTTAGTAGAAGTGGCGACTAGCGATTTGAACGAACAATGGACCATTTTCTCACAAGGGGCGCTCCGAGTATCGGCGCGTGAATTGGAAGAGCGTGTCAATACCGTTAAATCTGATTTGGACAAGATGTCGCAAAGTATTGATTTGAAAAAACCAAGATTGAGGCCATGGGACGACCATCAACTCTCTAAATTGAAAGGTCTTTTGAATGAGTTGTAAATCGTCTGACCGCAAGGAGATCATAAATCTCAAGTAGATGTTTTGAAACTATCTTTTAGATAGTTTTTTTGTTATAATGTAAAAAAACTTTGATATTCAAAATATTTGAAAAGAGAATGAAATGACTTTTAAACTTGTAACAGACTCAACTGCTGATCTTAATGAAACCTGGGCTAAAGATAATGATGTAACGGTTTTAGGCTTGACGATTAGCCTAGACGGAATGACTTATGAGACCGTTGGAGATAATCGCATAACATCAGAAGAGTTATTGGCAGCTATGCAAACTGGAAGTAACCCAACAACCAGTCAAATCAATGTTGGGGTTTTTGAAGCTTATTTCCGCCAAGAGGTTCAAAAAGGAAATAACCTTTTGTATATGGCTTTTTCGTCAGTATTGTCAGGAACTTATCAGTCTGCAGTGATGGCACGCGAGATGATTTTAGAAGAATACCCTGAGGCCCGTATTGAGATTGTCGATACCTTAGCTGCGGCTGGTGGTGAAGGCTTTTTGGTTATGCTAGCGGCTGAAAAACGTAATCAGGGTCAGCCATTGGATCAGGTTGTCGCAGACATGAAAGCCGTCAGCCCTTATTTGTATAGTCATTTTTTAGTGGATGATCTTTATCATTTGATGCGCGGAGGTCGCCTGTCAAAAAGTTCGGCTGTTATTGGGAGTTTGATCAATATCAAGCCACTGTTATGGATTAACGATCAAGGAAAACTGGCACCCTTGACCAAAGTGAGAGGGCGTAAAAAAGGGATTAGAGAGATGGTTGAAAAGTCTCTCGAAGATTTAGATTATACGACAGTCGTTCTTGCCCATGCTGGTGACACCGAAGCGGCTCAAAAAATAGAAGAGTATTTATTAGATGAAAGTGGTGTTAGGTGTGTTATCCAGCTACCTCTAGGACCTGTTATTGCAGCTCATGTCGGCCCTGGAACGCTAGCTATCTTCACCATTAAAAAAAGTCCGAGATAAATGAGAAATAAAAAGAAAAAACACTTGACTTTAATCGATGTTTTTTGATATGATATTAAACGGTATTGTTTACCCCATTTGAAAGGCCCCGGAACCTTCCAAATACTTTTGGTGGGACGGAACACCCACCGCACTTGTAAACAAATATTACGAATTCGTATAGGAGAAATCATGAACAAAACAACTTTCATGGCTAAACCAGGCCAAGTTGAACGTAAATGGTACGTTGTTGACGCAACAGATGTGCCACTTGGACGTCTTTCTGCAGTAGTTGCTAGCGTACTTCGCGGAAAAAACAAACCAACTTTCACTCCACACACTGATACAGGTGATTTTGTGATTGTTATCAATGCTGAAAAAGTTAAATTAACTGGTAAAAAAGCAACTGATAAAATCTACTACACTCACTCAATGTATCCAGGTGGATTGAAACAAATCTCTGCTGGTGAACTTCGTTCTAAAAACGCTGTGCGTTTGATCGAAAAATCAGTTAAAGGCATGCTTCCACACAACACTCTTGGACGTGCACAAGGCATGAAATTGAAAGTCTTCACAGGCGCTGAGCACGCACATGCTGCTCAACAACCAGAAGTACTTGATATCTCAGGACTTATCTAATCTAAGAGGAAAGGAGCAACATAAACATGGCACAAGCACAATATGCAGGTACTGGTCGTCGTAAAAACGCGGTTGCACGCGTTCGTTTGGTACCAGGTACTGGTAAAATCACAGTTAACAAAAAAGATGTAGAAGAGTACATTCCACGTGCAGACCTTCGTCTTGTTATCAACCAACCATTTGCAGTAACTTCAACTGAAGGTTCATACGACGTTTTCGTAAACGTTATTGGTGGTGGATACGGTGGTCAATCAGGTGCAATCCGTCACGGTATTGCACGTGCGCTTCTTCAAGTAGACCCAGACTTCCGCGATTCATTGAAACGCGCTGGACTTCTTACTCGTGACGCACGTATGGTTGAGCGTAAAAAACCAGGTCTTAAGAAAGCACGTAAAGCATCACAATTCTCAAAACGTTAATTATCAGCGATATATCAACGTTTCAAAGCACTTCATGGTTCACACCATGGGGTGTTTTTTGATGATTTTTTAACAAAATTCACACCACTTTTCACACCAAATTCCCGCCACTATTAGTATGTTGTAGTTCAAGTTACTGCAAAGTAATGATGAGTTTTTCAATACAGATGGTGAATTGAAATAGAAAGTATTAGTATAAAAGACTATCGGTATCGTTTTTTAATGGATTGTCGTAAAAATCTCATAGAAGCGTTGCTCTATTACTATTTCAGTTAGCAGCGCTATTACCCTATTTTCTTCAATATAGGACGCTTTATCATTTTGTGACTTTTTATGTTCTCTTTGAAATGCCTGTATTTAATTGGACAAGAAAAAGACAAACCTCAAAACTGACGTCTGTCTTTGTTGTGAAGCCAGCACTAGATGTTAGCTTATTTTTTTTTCTTCTTAAAAAGTGACAAGGGGAATTGCTGGATGATACTAATGGCAATAGTAATAGCAAAGGCTGTTACAAAGGATGTTCTCATATGTGTCATCGCTAATTCGCTTGAACCTGTTAGTAAGAAGTAAATGCCACGGTAGAAACTTAGTCCGGGAATCAAAGGGAACATGCTGGTAGCTAGGAAAATAGTCATTGGTGTCTTCCGTCTAGCAGCTAGAATTTTTGATATCAAAGTGGCAAAGAGGCCGGGAATGAAGATAGCGATGATATCCATTCCAAAATTTTCTTTCAAAATCAAGTAAAGCACCCAAGAGACGGCACCGATGATTCCAATATCCAGCAAATAGCGTTTGGGAACATTATAGGTAATCGAAAAGGCAATTGTGCCAATCCCTGCGGCAAGTGTTCTTATCAAGAAGCCAATCACTGTAACTGTTTCCGTTGAGAAAGTTCCTGTCATTTGATCCGCAAAGGGGAGAATTTCAGTCATCCCAGCTACGCCAGCTGAAATGGAGATACAGGTCATGATGGCGGACATTAGTAGGGTAAAGCCGATTGAGAAATTATTATGAGAAATCTCTCGCACAGCGTTAATGAAGAATCCTCCTGGTACCATAATCATCAAGGCACCTAAGATAATGATACTTCTTGTTTCTCCGAGTCCAAGAAAATAAAAGAAGTTGACAGATAAACTGACTATCGAACTAGCTAGGATGGTGGTTAGAAATGGGGTGTGAATCCGAGCAGATCCTACTTGGATAAACCAACCAGCGAGCAGACCAGCGACAGCAGCTGCGAAAGAATCAATGGGTGAGCTTCCTAGCGCTAGAGAGAAGCCACCAGCACCAAAGAAGTAGGCTGCCAAAATAGTCCAGATAGAATATAAGACACTATTGTTGATTTCTTTTAAGCGATGAAAGACATACGAGGGAGTTACCTTGTTTTTTTTCGATAGGCTTCTAGAAAGAGCATTGACGGCTTCTAGTTTACCTAAATCCATGGCAGTTTCATTAACATTCATCACTTTTGATTCTTGATACCCCAGTTGATTGGTGCCTGAAGCGATAATGCCTTGATTGACTACGTAAACCTCGAATTGCTCGATATCTAAAGAGTCAGCAATATGGTTCATTGTGGTTTCGATACGGAATACCTCGGCTCCTGATTCCATGAGAATACGTCCAGCAAAGAGGACGGCATCGATTTCATTTTTAAGGGTGGCAATTGGACGTCGTTTCATTTGCTTTCTGGCTCCTATCCTATTTCGTAATATATCTCAAAAGTAAAGAAAAATACGCTTAGATGTTAACTCCACTCTTGGTAGCTGTTTTTTTAATTAACCGATTGTATCTACATTATAAAAGGTGCTCTCCTTTTTGACAATGCTTGAGCTAAAAATCCTTAAAAATGTTAAAAATTTCTTGATTTTATCAGCAGAAGTGATAAGATAGAGAATAACATTTTGAATTTTTGGATAATTCAAAAAATATTTTACTAAGGAGAGTGCTATGACAACCAACAATATGTCCAATTACAGTTATGGGGTGGATTGCTTTCAGGAAATTCCTCAAGTTCTGAAGTCTTATCATGTTAGGAGCGTAGCGCTCATTGGTGGTGAGAAAGCCTTGGCTAGTTCAGCTGACCAAGTGGTTACGATTTTAGAAACAAATGGCTACGAAGTGACTGGTCAGTTTATCTATGGGACAGATTCGACCCAGTCCAATATCGACAAACTAGTGGCTAATCCAGATGTGGCTCGTGCGGATATCATTTTTGGATTTGGTGGCGGACGTGCGCTGGATACGGCTAAGATGGTGGCACATGAACTAGAAAAAGATATCATGACCTTCCCGACCATCTGTTCTAATTGCTCAGCCGGAACAGCTATTGCCGTTATTTATAAGGATGATCATAGTCTCCTTAAATATGGCTATCCTGAAACGCCAGTTCATATCTTTATTAATACTAAAGTGATTGCCGAGGCACCAGTTAAGTATTTCTGGGCAGGCATTGGAGATGGGATCTCTAAGGCCCCTGAAGTGGAACGTGCTGCTTATAAATATGAACAAGGCGGCGGTAAGCTGTCGCATACAGGCGTTTTAGGCCGAGCGGTAGCCCTCTCTTCAAAAGATGCTTTTTATGAGTATGGTCAAATGGGATTAAAAGATGTCGAAAATAATAGACCATCAAAAGCAGTAGAGGAGATTGCTTTAGCTATTCTTGTCTCTACTGCTTATGCTTCAAACTTAGTGAACCAACCTGATTTTTATTTCAACTCTTGTCATGCTCATGCTTTTTATAATGGGACAACAGCTGTTAAACGTGACGGTGAGCATCTTCACGGTGCAGTAGTAGCTTTTGGTGTTATGGTACTTCATGCTTATTTTAATGAAACAGAAGAACTGCATAAAGTCGCTTCTTTCAATAAATCCCTTGGCTTACCAGTAACCTTGAGCGATATTGGTTTGACAGAAACAGACATAGCAGCAGTGCTTGAATTAGCTTTGACAACCAATGAGTATAAACACACACCATTTGAGGCAGAGCGGTTTAAAGCAGCCATTCTAGCAGCAGATCAAGTGGGACAGTCTTTGGCTTTGGCTTGAACTTATTAGAGAAAACGTCATATCACTTGTCAAGCTTCCTTAATAAAGGGGGGTGATGGCTGATTGCTGGAATTGTGAAAGAGGTTGTCTCTTTATTGAAAATTCACAATAAAAGTTTTGACGAAAGACTATTTTTAGCGTAAAATAGAAAGGAATGATAACATAAGGAGAATAGGCCTTGGAATTAGAAGTATTTGCTGGTCAAGAAAAGAGCGAACTTTCAATGATTGAAGTGGCTCGTGCAATTTTAGAAGAACGTGGTCGCGACAATGAGATGTATTTCAGCGACATGGTGAATGAGATCCAAGTCTACCTTGGAAAAACGGATGCAGATATTCGTGAGTCTCTCCCATATTTCTACTCAGATTTGAACATCGATGGAAGTTTTATCCCATTAGGTGATAACCGCTGGGGTCTTCGCTCATGGTACGCAATCGATGAAATCGACGAAGAAATCCTTACCTTTGAAGAAGAAGGTGAGGATGCACCAAAACGTAAGAAAAAACGTGTCAATGCCTTCATGGATGGTGACGAAGATGCGATTGATTACAACGCTGATGATCCAGAAGATGAAGACTACACAGCTGCAACAGAAACGATCGAGTATGATGAAGAAAATCCAGATGATGAAAAATCAGAGGTTGAGTCATACGACTCTGAGTTGAATGAAATCATCTCTGATGACGAAGTTGTTGAAGAAGATGTTGATCTAAACGAAGAAGATGACGAGTTCTCTGACGACGAAGACGTTGAGGAGTAAGCAGTAGCTTCTCTTAATCAATCCTACATATTTATAGCAGCCTGTACCTCTTTGGAGGTTATGCGAAGCTCTCTAGTTAAGGCTAGGGAGCTTTTGTCTGCTATTTATTTTATGGGACTTACTACCAAAATGGTTTTCGTGACAGCAATCGATGACTAACCACTGTCTTATTTTTCGGGTTGGTTAGTTTCAAAATAGCACGCAAAAACAATATCTTGTTTTGAGAGTTTTTGCTAAGGTCTTATAAAGTTAGTGCCTGGCTAACCATACTGATTTTGGTTAGACTAAGGTAGAGATAATCTATCGTTCGAATAGGGCGATGCATGGAGGCAATCGTATATGGCTTCGTTGAAGTCATCTGCGATTGTCTTTTTCATTTTGCTTTGAAAAAGGGGAGTTAAACAGACTTTCAGAATTTTTAGTTCTTTTTGCCCAAGCTATCCTATTATGGTGTGAATTGGATGCCATTGATTTTATAGTTTTTTGAATTAAGATTATGGCATCTTCGCTTTCGCCTTACCCTACTCAATTGCTGCCCGTATCTCAGTTCTTTGTCTCAAAGTTAATTCATTCGACTATATTTGAGAGATTGGTTGCTAGCGTTAGTTATTTTTTAGAAGAGGTGTCCTGTTATTGACCAAGGACATTGTTGTGACTGGTGGTGTGATATTGTCTATTGGTAAGAGATAGTGGTAAACCAGCACCATTTAGAATGGCAACTCTGCCTCAATTCTGTTGAAGAGTTGCACACCACTTTTATGACACAAGCTGTTGCTAGTCACAGCTAAAAGTGATTTGAATTTGACAAAACATTAGTGCTATAATAATACTCAAAGAAAATCAATATCGGAAGAAGCATGTTAAGAAAGTTTAGGCTAGCGTATAGTTTTTAACTAAAACTAGCTTTCTTTTGATTGTAGATGACTATCATCTTAAAGAGAGGTTGGCTATGGCATCTTTATTGCTCCCTTTGCTGGAACGTGTGGGGCTCATCATTCTCTTGGCTAATCTATTAATGATTAGTCCTTTTTATAAAAAAATGATGTATCACCGTAAAGAGACGAAGGCTAAATGGCTGTTGATTGCAACCTTTAGTGTCTTTGCTATTATTTCCAATTTTACAGGAGTTTTGGTGACATCGTCTACGAGTATCGACAGTGGTAATGCTGTCAGCTTGACGGCTCACGCTTCGATAGCCAATACTAGGACTTTAACCATTGGCATGTCAGGCTTGATTGGTGGTCCTTTTGTCGGCGTGTTTGTTGGTTTAATTTCAGGAACGGTTCGTTGGCTACAGGGGGGGAGTGTCCCTTACACTTATTTTATTTCGTCACTGTTAATTGGTCTTTTATCAGGTTTTGTTGGCCGTATCAGCCTGCGTAAAAATACTTACCCAGCCATTTGGCAAGGTAGCCTTTGTGGTGTCATGATGGAGATGGTTCAGATGCTTTGTATCTTCATTTTTCTTCCCAACAAGGCTAATGCTATCGCTTTGATTGAAACGATTGCTTTACCAATGGTTCTGGTTAACGCCTTAGGGACTGGCATTTTTCTCTCTATTATTTTGGGGACCCTTCGGCAAGAAGAAAGCATGAAAGCTATTCAGACTCATGATGTTTTAGAGTTAGCTAACACGACCTTGCCTTATTTTAGGCAAGGATTGACACCTGAGTCGGCAGTTAAGGCAGCTGAGGAAATCAAACGGTTTATGCGCGTGTCAGCAGTTAGCGTGACCAATCGCCAGTCGATATTAGCCCACGTTGGAGCAGCCAGTGACCATCATATTCCCACTAAGAAGATCATTACTGACTTATCTAAAGAAGTGATTGAGACAGGAGAAATTCATGTGGTCAGGCACAAACACGACATTGGCTGCTACTACCCCGATTGTCCTTTGTCAGCTGCCATCGTGGTCCCTTTAATGGTTAAAACCAAAGTGCTTGGAACGTTTAAATTATATTTTACCAACGCAGATGATTTGACCTATGTTGAAGAACAGTTGGCAGCTGGTTTAGGGAATATCTTCTCATCACAATTAGAACTAGGACAAATGGCTTTGGAGCAAGGGCTATTAAAAGATGCAGAAATCAAATCCCTTCAAGCTCAAGTTAACCCTCATTTTCTGTTTAATGCCATCAATACTATTTCTGCTTTGATGCGTATCGACAATGAAAAAGCACGCCATTTGCTCCTTCAACTAGGAAAGTATTTTCGTTCTAATATTAAGAGCACTCGTGAAAATGTTATTAGCGTTGAGGATGAACTGGCTCATTTGCAAGCTTATTTAGCCATTGAACAAGCTAGATTCCCCAATCGTTACCAGATTGATATTGATGTCTCAGAAGAGTTATACCAGTCGGGGATTCCGCCGTTTGTGATTCAGATTTTGGTGGAAAATGCTTTAAAACACGCCTTTCCAGGTCGTAAAAAAGACAACCACGTTTGGGTGCACTTGGCTCCAGCTGATCAGAACCATTTCCTCTTGGAAGTCTGCGACAATGGCTGTGGTATTTCGAAAGAACTTCAAGATAAACTAGGTAAGGAAGTAGTGCCTTCGCAACGAGGAACAGGATCAGCTTTGGAAAATCTCAACCGTCGCCTGACAAGCTTATATGGCGACAATGCTCAGTTTAGCATTGCGTCTGACCAATTGGGGACTTGTTTCAAGATCCTTTTACCCAATAGACCCGTGGAGGAGAGTGTGTAATGAAAGTAGTTGTTATTGATGATGAACCCTTGGCACGTATGGAATTGTCCTACTTGCTTGAACAAACCAATGATGTGACAGACATTTGGGAAGGTGAGTCCATCGATGATGCCTTCCAATTGATTTTAACCCATCAGCCTGATCTGCTTTTTCTTGATATCCATTTGACAGATGAGAGCGGACTTGATTTGGCTAAGAGGCTAAGCACAGTCCCACAGGCCCCTTTGATTGTTTTTGCTACAGCTTATGATAATCATGCTGTGGAAGCCTTTGAGGTTAATGCTTTAGACTATATTCTAAAACCTTTTGAGCAGGATAGAATTCAACGGACTATCCATAAAGCCAAGCAAGTCTTATCAACCGAAGTGGAACAATCTGAAAAAGGAGCTGAAAAGTCCAGTCGGCGTTTGACAGTTGAGACGGATGAGCGCATTTACTTGATCCCATTTGAGGATATTATTTACTGTGAAGTACAAGGTAAGGAAACAACGGTTTATACTAAAACAGCTAGCCATACGAGTCATACCAGTCTGTCTGCCATAGAAAAGCTGTTGACGACAGACCGTTTCATGAAAGTTCATCGCAGTTATTTGATCAATCAGGACCAAATCAAGGAAATTCAACCGTGGTTCAATCAAACCTACCAGATTACCATGACCAATGGCGGAAAGGTTCCTGTTAGTCGATCATACCTGAAGGCATTTAAGGAACGCTTAGGTTTATAAAGTGTATTTTAGGAAGTTAAAACAGCATTTCATACCAAAAAGAAAGCGTTTTATACCAAAAAGAGCCAATGAGCTCTTTTTTTAGTTATACTAAAACCATCGAAAGCAAGATAAACAGTGAAAAGGAGTTACTCATGAAAAAACATTACTCAGTTCTCTATCAAAGTGTTGTCCTCGGTCTTATCGTTCTTATTTCAAAAGTGATTGAAACTTTCCTACCATTTACAATGCCATCGTCGGTTATTGGACTTATCTTATTATTCTTGGCATTGACCTTCAACGTTATTAAGTTAGAACAAGTTGAAAAAGCTGGTACAGCTTTGGTTGATAATATTGGACTCTTCTTTGTGCCAGCTGGGATTTCAGTAATGAATTCCTTTGGTATTTTAAAAACTCACTTTATCCTCAATATTCTTTTAATCTTCCTTTCAACGTTGATTCTCTTGGTGGCAACTGGTTGGATGACTCAAGTGCTTATGGCGGCAAATCCTGTTACTCTTGTGACAACTGTTAAACAGTATTTTGCTAAGAAAAAATCAAGTGTTCAAAGTGAATTAAAACCAAGCGACTCATACTGGAATAACTAAGGAGGTAGTCACATGGCTGTTTTAGTAGACGTTTTAAAAGAATCTCCAATGTTCGGTGTCCTACTCACCATTAGTAGTTTTTTCATCGGTCAAGTCCTCTTTAAAAAGTCAAAAGGTTTCTTCCTTTTTGCCCCTCTCTTTGTTGGGATGGTCTTAGGGATTATGACTCTTCTAGCGACAGGTATTAGTTTTGAAGAGTATAATAAAGGTGGCCAGATTGTTAGTTTCTTTCTGGAGCCAGCAACTATCGCCTTTGCGATTCCTCTTTATAAAAGACGTGATGTTTTAAAAAAATATTGCTTCCAAATTGTTGGTGGCATCACTTTGGGAAGTATTGTTGCTGTTTATGGTATTTATATGGTATCAACCATCATGGGTTTGGGACGTCAAGTGACAGCGTCAATGTTGCCTCAAGCAGCTACAACAGCTATTGCTATGCCAACTTCAGTTGCTCTCGGAGGTTCAGGTGAATTAACATCGCTAGCGTGTATCTTGAATGCTGTTATCATCTATGCTTTAGCAAGACCGCTCTTGAAACGCTTTAAAATCAAAGATCCGATTGCGCGTGGTATCGCACTTGGAACGGCAGGGCATTCACTCGGTGCTTCAGTGGCACAAGACATGGGGGAAGTAGAAGCGTCAATGGCGTCGATTGCTCTTGTACTTGTTGGTGTCATTGTTACAGTTGTTGTTCCAATCTTTGGAAGCATCCTAATGTAAGACTGAAGCATAGATGAGTTTTCTTGGGGGATGGACACATCTTCAGACTCCTCGAAAGATCAAAACTCAATGATCAAAAAAGAACTCTTAGCAATGTGGATTTAGTAAAGATTGCTGAGAGTTTTTCGTTGCTCAAAATGAAATGAATTTTTTTAGCTTTAAGTCGCAGGTCTTTTCTTTTTGGGAAATTCTCAGTACAATAAGAGTATGAAAAAATGGATTATTAGTCTCATCATCTTGGTGACACTTGTTTTATTAACGACAGCTGGCGCTAGTGCCTACTTTTTCTATGTGGCACAATTCCGTTCTGAAAAAGACTTTATCAACAACAAAGCTCGCACGCCAAACAGTTCACTTTATCAAGACGAACAAGCCTTCAATCGCTTACCTAAAGAAAAGCGTTACTTAACTAATCAAGGGTTAAAACAAGTTGCTTGGTATGTTCCTGCTGAGAAAAAATCAGACAAGACGGTTATTGTTGTTCACGGATTTACCAATGATAAATCAGACATGAAACCATACGCCTATATGTTCCATCAGTTGGGTTACAATGTTCTAATACCTGATAATGTCGCCCACGGTGACAGTCAAGGGAACATTATCGGCTACGGTTGGAATGATAAAGATAATGTGATTAAGTGGACCAATAGCTTAATTACCGGGAATCCTAAACAGAAAATCACTCTCTTTGGTGTTTCTATGGGTGCCGCGACGGTCATGATGGCTAGTGGTGAAGAACTTCCTAAACAAGTCACAACTATAATAGAAGATTGTGGCTACACAAGCGTTTGGGAAGAACTTTCTTATCAAGCTAAAGACATGTATGGCTTAAAACCATTTCCAATTTTGTATGGGGTATCAGGTATTTCTAAACTGTTAGCTGGATTCACTTATGGAGAAGCTAGTTCGGTTAAACAGTTAGCTAAAAATGACTTACCAGTATTATTTATTCATGGAGATGCTGATAAGTTTGTGCTGACAGATATGGTTTATGACAATTTTAAAGCTAGCCAAGGACCAAAAGAACTTTATATTGCCAAAGGTGCCAAACATGCACAATCTTTCGAAAAAGATCCCAAAACCTATCGCCAAAAAATTAAGGATTTTTTGAAAAAATATCAAAAATAGTATTGACACTTCTCTTAACAGCTGTTATAATAATTTTTGTTGTTAAGAACAGCGGAAATGGCGGAATTGGCAGACGCGCAGGACTAAGGATCCTGTGACCGCTTTAGGTCGTGGGGGTTCAAGTCCCCCTTTCCGCATAGTGAAACCAAGTCTTCAGCTTGGTTTTTTTGTGGCTCTTTGTCAACTGTAGTGGGTTGACTTATAGCTAACACCGAGAGAGGACTAGTTTGGTCTTCTCTTTTGTTGTGTTCAAAGCAAGATAAATCCGTTTTTTGAAGTTTTCATCTTCCTAAAGCCAAAAGCATTTCGCTTAATGACTTTAATAAGGTTGTTGGTCGCCTCTAGTTTTGCATTGGAATAAGGTAGTTTCAAGGCATTAATAATCTTCTCTTTGTCTTTTAGAAAGGTTGACAAGACGGTCTTGAAGATGGGATGGACCTGTTTGATGGTATCAGAAATGAGTTCAAAGAAGTGTTTCTCCTGCTTTTCTTGGAAATGAAAGAGAAGGCATTGGAAGAGTTCATAGTGGTGACGTAGCTCATCAGAGTAGCTCAAAAGACGTTGCACAATCTCTTGATTGGTCAAATGCATGCGAAAAGTTGGACGATAAAACCGTTTATCGTTTAGGTTACGACTATCTTGTTGGATAAGTTTCCAGTAACGTTTTAAGGCCTTATAGTCGTGAGATTGACGCTCAAATTGGTTCATGATTTGGATACGGAAACGGTTCATGGCACGAGATAACTGTTGAACAATGTGGAACCTATCGAGAACAATCTTCGCCTTAGGAAACAGTTGCTTAGCGATGTCATAGTAGGGACTAAACATATCCATGGTGATGACTTTGACACGACTGCGCACCTTGTGAGAATACCGCAAAAAATGATTTCTGATGACAGCTTGCGTCCGCCCATCAAGGATAGCGATAATCTTGTTAGCATCGAAATCTTGGGCAATAAAGCTCATCTTTCCCTTCTTAAAAGCATATTCATCCCACGGCATGTTCTCAGGTAACCAGGTTAAATCGGTCTTGCACTCAAAGCGGTTGAGTTGCCGATAGACGGTTGAGACAGAGACAGACAGGTCTTCAGCGATTTTTGTCATTGCCTCACGACTCATGAGTTTGTCGGTGATTTTGTGGTTAATGATGTTGGGAATCTGATGATTTTCTCTGACCAGAGAGGTCTTAGCGACAGCCATTTTCCCACACGCTTGACATTTGAAGCGACGCTTTTTGAGACGAATCAGTACTTTACAACCCGCCATTTCCAGATAGGGAATTTTGCAAGGCTTTTGGAAATCGTACTTTGTCATTTTTCCTTGACAAACAGGGCATTGCGGGGGATCATCATCTAACTTGGCATGATACTCTCTGTGAGTGAAAAACTTGTCAAATGTCTTTTCAAAAGTGATGTTAGGGTCTTTAATGTCAAGCGACTCTTTGATATAATCTAATTGTTCCATATGAGTCTTTCTAATGAGTGGTTTGGTTGCTTTTCATTATAAGTCATATGGGACTTTTTTGCTATATTCAAAAAGACTCCATAATCTCCGAGGGGAATTTACCCACTACAGAAATTATAGAGCCTTTTTTGTTAGCTAAAACACTGGTTAACGTAGTCATTTCTTACGGTTATTAAAGCAAGGGTTGGTCAGGGTCTAATAATAAGTGATATATTTCTCATTCTTTTGATTTAGAAAACGCTTAACTTAGAAGAAAACTGGTTTTTTAACCTCATTTGTGCTAAAATATAGAGCGTAAAGGGGAAATAATCCCCAAAAATATAGAGGAGGCCTTTATAATGGCAATCGTTTCAGCAGAAAAATTCGTCCAAGCAGCTCGTGACAACGGCTATGCTGTAGGTGGATTTAACACAAACAACCTTGAATGGACACAAGCTATTTTGCGCGCAGCAGAAGCTAAACAAGCTCCAGTTCTTATCCAAACTTCAATGGGTGCTGCTAAATATATGGGTGGTTACAAAGTATGTCAATCACTTATTGCTAACCTTGTAGAGTCAATGGGTATCACTGTACCAGTTGCTATTCACCTTGACCACGGTCACTATGAAGATGCACTTGAGTGTATCGAAGTTGGTTACACTTCAATCATGTTTGACGGTTCACACCTTCCAATCGAAGAAAACCTTGAAAAAGCTAAAGAAGTTGTTGCTTTGGCACACGCTAAAGGTGTTTCTGTAGAAGCTGAAGTTGGTACAATCGGCGGTGAAGAAGACGGTATCATTGGTAGCGGAGAACTTGCACCAGTTGAAGACGCTAAAGCTATGGTTGAAACTGGGATCGACTTCTTGGCTGCTGGTATCGGTAACATCCACGGTCCATACCCAGAAAACTGGGCAGGTCTTGATCTTGACCACTTGAAGAAATTGACAGAAGCTGTACCTGGTTTCCCAATCGTACTTCACGGTGGATCAGGTATTCCTGATGATCAAATCCAAGCTGCTATCAAACTTGGTGTTGCTAAAGTTAACGTTAACACTGAAAGCCAAATCGCCTTCTCTAATGCGACACGTGCATTTGCTCGTGCCTACGATGCAGACGAAGCAACTTATGACGGTAAGAAACTCTTCGACCCACGTAAGTTCCTTGCTGACGGTTTCAAAGCTGTTCAAGGTGCTGTTGAAGAACGTATCGACGTCTTCGGATCAGCAGATAAAGCTTAATTTAAGATTTATGACTAAAACCAGCCGTAAGGTTGGTTTTTTGTCGTCAAAAGTTTTAGATAGTAGTCCAATTTCAAATGCCATTTAGAATGAAGTTAAAAACTGTATGGAGAATTCAGAATCTAAACATGGCTCCTTTTTTGTTAGGAATCAATTTTTGACGGAGTTTTTTTACTGTTTTTGTCAATTGTTTAAGCATGATTGGGGCTAGCCCTAACACTTTTCATCAATCCAGCTCTTAACAAATAGAACCTGTTGTATTTAAGGTAACACTTTCATTTTATTTTTCAGAAAACCAAAAGAATGATAAAAATATCTTGTTTTGTTTTTGGGTTTCTGCTATAATAGTAAGGTATGTGGTGCTAGCACATCCAAACATATTCTACGTAGGAGGAAAACACGAAATGGCTAAAGTATGTTATTTTACAGGTCGTAAGACTATGTCAGCTAACAACCGTTCACACGCGATGAACAAAACAAAACGTACAGCAAAACCAAATCTTCAAAAAGTTACTGTTCTTGTTGACGGTAAACCTAAAAAAGTTTGGGCTTCAGCTCGTGCCCTTAAATCAGGTAAAGTTGAGCGCGTTTAATAGTTAAAGAAGTTGGATGTTTGTCATCTAGCTTTTTTATTTCCTCAAAGTATTATCTTTTTTTACAAAGTCTCTCTATTATGATAAAATGAAGTGATAAAAACTTTTTGAGGTAGTGAATATGACTGTAAAAATCAATACAAAAGATGGTCAAATTGAACTCTTAGACGATGTTATTGCAACAGTCGTTGGGGGTTCGGCAACAGAGATTTTTGGTGTTGTTGGTATGGCTAGTAAAAGCGCTATTAAAGACAATTTCCAAGCCCTTCTTCGTAAAGAAAACTACGCAAAAGGTGTTGTTGTCAAATCAACAGAATCAGGAATTTCCGTAGATGTTTACACTGTAATGAGTTATGGTGTGAAAATCAGTGAGGTTTCCAAAAACATTCAAGAACGTGTCAAGTTTAATTTAGAAAATCAACTAGGCATTTCAGCTGAAACAGTGAATGTTTATGTTCAAAATATCAAGGTTGTAGGAGAAGAGTAGTGTCAAATATTACAACAAGTTTATTCCAAGAAATGGTTCAAGCAGCAGCTACACGTCTTGGTAAACAAGCTGAATATGTCAATTCCTTAAATGTCTTTCCAGTTCCAGATGGTGACACTGGGACAAACATGGGGATGACTATGGATAATGGAGCTAAGGAAGTTGCTGATAAGCCTGCGACAACTGTCGGCCAGGTTGGTCAGATTTTGTCTAAGGGTCTATTGATGGGTGCTCGTGGAAACTCAGGTGTTATCACTTCACAATTGTTTCGCGGTTTTGGACAAAGTATTAAAGACCTTGATGAACTAGATGGTAAAGCTTTAGCTGATGCCTTTCAATCAGGTGTAGAAGTTGCCTATAAGGCCGTTATGAAGCCTGTTGAAGGAACCATTTTGACAGTTTCACGTGGTGCCGCAACAGCAGCGAAAAATAAGGCTGAAGTGTCAAATGATGCTACTGAAGTAATGCGTGCAGCAGTTGATGGTGCAAAAGCGGCTCTTTTAAAAACGCCTGATTTACTTCCCGTTCTTAAAGAGGTAGGAGTGGTTGATTCTGGTGGTCAGGGACTCGTTTACATTTACGAAGGTTTTTTGGCAGCCTTGACAGGTGACTATTTATCTTCAGAAGACTTCCAAGCAACGCCTGCAACTATGTCTGAGATGATTAACGCTGAACACCATAAATCCGTAGCCGGTCATGTAGCGACTGAAGATATTACTTTTGGTTACTGTACTGAAATTATGGTAGCGCTTGGTAAAGGTCCAACACATGTTAAAGAATTTAATTATGAAGAATTTCAAGGTTATTTGAGTGGTATTGGTGACTCACTTCTAGTGGTTAATGACGATGAAATTGTCAAAGTACACGTTCATACTGAGGATCCAGGACTTGTTATGCAAGAAGGCTTAAAGTACGGGTCTCTTGTTAAAGTTAAAGTTGATAACATGCGTAATCAGCATGATGAAGTTCTTGAGAGAACAAGTTCAGAAGCGTCTGTAACTCCGAAGGAAACAAAAGAGTATGGCGTGATCGCAGTCGTAGCTGGAGAAGGATTGGCAGATATTTTTAAAGCGCAGGGTGCGGATTATATTATTTCTGGTGGTCAGACAATGAATCCATCAACTGAAGATATTGTTAAAGCTATTGAAGAAGTTAATGCTAAGAATGTTATTATCTTACCAAACAATAAAAATATCTTTATGGCTGCTCAATCAGCAGCAGATGTCGTGGACATCCCAGCAGCAGTTGTGGAATCTCGTACCGTACCACAAGGTTTGACGAGTCTTTTAGCTTTTGATCCCTCTAAAACTTTGGAGGATAACGTAGTGGCTATGTCTGCTAGCTTATCTGACGTTGTTAGTGGTAGCGTCACCTTGGCTGTTCGTGATACGACAATCGATGGTCTTGAAATTCATGAAAATGATATTTTGGGAATGGTTGATGGTAAAATTCTGGTTTCCACCCCTGATATGGAAGCGGCTCTCTTATCGACATTTGAAAAAATGTTAGATGAAGATAGTGAAATTGTAACCATCTACGTTGGGGAAGATGGAGAGCAAGAATTGGCAGAGTCAATTGCTGACAAGCTTGAAGCAACTCATGAAGATGTAGAAGTTGAGATCCATACTGGAAGCCAACCTGTCTACCCTTACTTGATGAGCGTTGAATGATGATTATGAATAAAAAAGTCTGAGTGTCATTTGGCACTCAGGCTTTTTGGGTACGACAGGCATGCCATAAATCTGAGGTGAAAGTCCTCTGAGGGCACCAGTTGTCGGTGAAGTCAATAACGATTTCCGAGCTGGACTATCGTGAGGAGGTAGCAGATTGAAATAGTCTGAGGATAGACTGTCTTAGGTCTGACGCTAGAAACTGAAACCATCAGAGGAAGGCATGGCGAAATCGTGACACTACGAACAGAAAAAAACGTGATAGTAAGGCGTACGTAGTGGATAAGGGGCTCAAAATGCTAAAGTCCCAAAAGGTAGTTGTCACCTATATGTGTTAATTACAAGAGTAATTGAATAATGGACTATTGCAAGAAAATAGAAATGACATCTAACCTTAACATTATCTATGAGCTTTCTAAGAATTAATGACATAGCATTTCATCATGAATGGTTACTATGTCAGTAGTAGAATAAACGACAAGTGCGACATTGTCCCGTAGCCTTATTTTCTCTATTTTCATTCTACTATTAATAGTAACAGGAATCAAGTTGTTCGAAATGTCTGATAAACCAAGCTTTACTCTGTTATGAGTTAGCCTTATCAGTATTTCGTAGTGGTGGGAAACTTGTCTCTTTGACATTTGTTAGTAATGGCTTGATGAATTAGTCTTTTATTGCTCTTACAATAACAAGAGGATATGAGGTTTGGTTGATAGATGAAAGAAATGGTTTGATGTGTTTATCGTTTTTACATTAGAAGTTTATTTAATGAAAATAGATATTATATCTAACCAATCCATTATTTTCTTATTTTTTCAATAACTATTAGGTGGATATTTGACACTGCTTTCATACTTGATATAATAATAGTATTAAACGTTTCAGGAGGAACTGTTACTATGGCACTTATTTTTCCGCTTGTCATCTTGATTATTGTTTTGACCATAATTGCTAGTACACTTTATGTGGTCAGACAGCAGTCGGTGGCTATTATAGAACGCTTTGGTAAATATCAAACCATATCGACTAGTGGCATTCATGTGCGATTACCATTTGGTATTGATAAGATTGCTGCGCGTGTGCAATTACGTCTACTTCAAAGTGAAATTATTGTTGAAACAAAGACAAAAGACAATGTCTTTGTCACACTTAATATTGCTACTCAATACCGCGTCAATGAGCAAAATGTTATTGACGCTTATTACAAATTGATGAAACCTGAAGCACAGATCAAATCATATATTGAGGATGCCTTGCGTTCATCAGTTCCTAAATTAACCTTGGACGAATTGTTTGAGAAAAAAGATGAAATCGCTTTGGAAGTACAACATCAAGTTGCTGAAGAAATGTCAACTTATGGTTATATCATTGTTAAAACCTTGATTACTAAGGTTGAGCCAGATGCTGAAGTTAAGCAGTCAATGAATGAAATCAATGCAGCTCAACGTAAACGTGTGGCCGCACAGGAGTTAGCAGAAGCCGATAAAATTAAGATTGTTACAGCAGCTTCAGCTGAAGCTGAAAAAGACCGTCTACATGGGGTAGGTATTGCCCAACAACGTAAGGCTATTGTTGATGGGTTGGCAGACTCTATTCAAGAACTTAAGGATGCCAATATTAGTTTGAATGAGGAAGAAATCATGTCTATCCTTTTAACCAATCAATACCTTGATACACTCAATACTTTCGCTGCAAATGGTAATCAAACCATCTTTTTACCCAATACACCTAATGGTGTCGATGATATTCGAACTCAGGTATTATCAGCTTTAAAAGCAAATAAGTAAACTAAAAAGCCAAGAGATGTGTTTCTCTTGTCTTTTTTGGTTATGTGGCTTTAAGCCCAGTCTCGCTCCGATAGGTGCGAGACAAATAAACCACCCGCTATGCGGGTGCGCATCGACTGTTATACAAAAAAATCTCCAAACGCAATACAATAAAGGTGTTCAAGCCTACTGTAAAGCGAAAGGAGATAATGATGTGGCACAAAAGGCACATAGTTTATCACACACAAAATGGATGTGTAAATATCACATTGTGTTTACCCTTAAGTATAGACGAAAAGTCATTTATCATCAAAATAGAAGCAGTTTGGGCGAGATATTTCGCCGATTATGCAGTTATAAGGGGGTAGAAATTATAGAAGGACATCTGATGCCAGACCATGTTCATATGCTAGTGAGCATCCCACCACGAATAAGTGTATCAAGTTTCATGGGATACCTAAAAGGTAAAAGTGCCTTAATGATGTTTGATAAACACGCCAATTTAAAATATAAATTTGGGAACCGCCCATTTTTGGGCAGAGGGATATTACGTGAGTACGGTCGGTCTCAATGAAGCCACGATAAAGAAATATATTCAAGAACAAGAGAAGCATGATATAGCACTAGATAAGTTGAGTGTGAAAGAGTATGAAGATCCCTTTAGGGATAGTGGCAAGTAGTACCACTGCCTCTTTGAGAGGCTAGCGACGGGTCAAGAGCAGTGAGGCTTGAACAAAGTGAAAGCCAGCGTCTTTAGGCGCTGGCTGGTAATGTGGGCTTATAGCCCCGGTTCAAACCACCCGTTAGACGGGTGGTCATGATTGATGACATAATAGTATTAGTTACTTTTGCCTCTGCGTTTGAAGTCGTGGATGATTTTAAGAGCACGTTTACGTGTCTTGATATTTGGACTTTTAAGACGACGGTAGGCTGATGAAAGATCTGTTTTTTCTGCCATGGTTTCCTCCTTATAAAAAGTAGTCATTGCAATGACTATCTCATGATAACATAAAATAGTTAACCGGTAAAGTATTTTGTGATGACATTTTGACAATTACCTTTATTTATACTCAATGAAGGCCAAAAGCAAACCAGGCGATGATGATGCGAATAGAACTGAAGTTTATCGAACCAAGTCAGTAACCCCCGCTTTTGATTTTCGAAGGTTATTAGAAGCATAAGATTGTTGTCTTTAATTGATAGCAGATAAAAAGAGCTGACTATGTCAACTCTCTGATATTATCTTTAATTCAAGAAGCGTTTCAAGAATTCTTTAGTGCGTTCTTCTTGCGGATTTTCAAAAATTTGTTGTGGCGATCCTTCCTCAGCGATGACTCCCTTATCCATGAAAATGACACGATCAGAAACATCACGAGCGAATTCCATTTCATGAGTTACGATAATCATCGTTAGGCCTGATTTAGCTAAATCTTGCATCGTTTTAAGCACTTCGCCGACCATTTCTGGGTCAAGAGCAGAAGTTGGTTCATCAAATAAGATGGCTTCTGGATCAACGGATAGAGCGCGAGCGATGGCCACACGTTGCTTTTGTCCACCAGATAATTGACTAGGACGAGCCTTCCAATAGCGTTCTCCCATACCGACTTTTTCAAGGTTTTCTTTGGCAATGGCTTCAGCTTCAGGACGGCTGCGTTTTAGTACAGTCGTTTGCGCCACAATAGCATTTTCTAAAACATTTAGATTGTCAAAAAGGTTAAACGATTGGAATACCATACCAAGTTTTTCTCGATAAGTGGTTAGTGGGTAGCCTTTTTCGAGAACATTCTCACCATGATAGATAATGTTACCTTCTGTTGGAATCTCTAATAAGTTAATCGAACGAAGGAGGGTTGACTTACCGGAACCAGATGAACCGATGATAGAGATAACCTCACCTTTATTGATACTTAATGAAATGTCCTTGAGAACTTCATTGTTACCAAATGATTTTTTGAGATGTTTGATTTCTAAAATAGGATTAGTCATGTGCCACCTCCTCAACTTGCATTTGGTTAGCACCAGTAGTATAAGTGTCGACGTCCATACGACGCTCAATGAATCGAAGGATACGGGTCACAGTAAAGGTCAATACGAAATAGATAACGGCGATAACTGTGAAGGTTTGGAAATATTGGTAGGTTTGTGTTGCGACAGTATTCCCAGAGAAGTAAAGTTCCACAACGGAGATAACGTTCAATACGGAAGTATCTTTGATATTGATAACGAACTCATTACCAGTAGCAGGTAAGATATTGCGGATAACTTGTGGTAAGACAATTTTACGCATGGTCTGGTTATGGTTAAAACCAAGTGCAGTAGCGGCTTCGAATTGTCCTTTATCAACGGCAAAGATACCACCACGCACGATTTCACTCATATAGGCACCTGTGTTGATTGAAACAATGAAAATAGCAGCTAGGGTACGGTCAAGAGAGACCCCAAAGGCTTGGGCAGTTCCATAATAGATAACCATGGATTGTACAATCATCGGAGTGCCACGGAAAATTTCGATATAAATGTTGAGTAGCCAACCAAAGAGTTTTTGAAGAATGGCAAGAGCCTTGTTGCTGGCTTTAGGAGCTGTACGGTAGACACCAATCAAGAGACCAATGATAGTCCCAATGACAGTCCCTAAAATGGAAATCAAGAGTGTGATACCGGTACCGCGAAGCAATTGTTCCCAGTTGTTTTTGACGATATCAGCAACCTGCCCAAAGAAACTCTTAGCAGCTTCGTCATCGCTATTATCCGAAGGTTGTTCGGCAATCATTTTATCCATCAGTTTGATGCGATCACTTTCAGAAATAGTGGCGAGCACGTCATTAACCTGCGATATACGCTTATCTCCTTTACGCATACCGACAGCAGTAGCAGCGTTTGACTCGTCAACTTTAAAGCCAGGTTTCAAGGTAAGCATTTTAAATTTACTGTTAGCTTCCTGGGCAGTCAGGGCTTCTGGACGTTCAGAGATGTAAGCATCGATAACGCCTGAAGAGAGGGCTTGACGCATTTGAGAGAAGTCTCCCATAGGTGTTTGAGGATTAGCATCTTTTAAATCTGCAAGAAGGTCGACATGCCATACCCCTTGTTGGGCCGTCACTTTAGCATCTTTGAAATCTTTGATGGATGTTGCATTAGCATAATCACCATCTTTGGTGACCACAATGACTGGCTCACTAGTATAATAACTATTTGAGAAGGCAACTTCTTTTTTGCGTTCTTCAGTAGGACTCATACCTGCAGCAATCATGTCAATTTTGCCTGAAGTCAGGGCAGGAACGAGACCTTCCCATTTTGTCTTAACAACAAGGAGTTTTTTACCCATGCGTTTAGCAATCTTTTGTGCTACTTGGACATCGTACCCATTAGCATATTGCTTAGTTCCTTCAATTGGCGCAGCGCCATTTGAGTCATCATCTTGCGTCCAGTTAAAGGGGGCATAGGCAGCCTCCATCCCGACACGCAAGTACTCATCTGCTTGCGCTTTTGTTACTCCTCCGAATAATAGGAGTAAAGCTGCAAAACAGCCTAAAAAAATCTTTTTCATGAAAGACTCCTCATTTTTTATTGTGTCTTCTCCATTTTACAAGAAACCAGAGTCTATTTCAATATGAAATCACTTAAAATGAAGAATAATGATGCAATAATCGTTTAATAATAATAGTTGCTGCGCCATTTTTGTGGATGTTTTGTTATAATAGAAGACAAGTTTAAATATAGGAGTTTGCATGCTAATCATAGAAATTTTAAAGGCTATCTTTTTTGGCATTGTCGAAGGTGTCACAGAGTGGCTTCCTGTATCAAGTACAGGTCATCTCATTTTAGTTCAAGAATTTCTTGCATTCAACCAGTCAAAAGACTTTGTTGATATGTTCAATATTGTGATTCAATTAGGGGCTATTTTAGCCGTTATTGTTATTTATTTCGAACGTTTAAATCCATTTCAACCTGGAAAAACGAAGCTAGACATTCAGTTAACTTGGCAGCTTTGGTTAAAAGTTGTCATAGCTTGTATTCCATCAATTTTAGTTGCTCTACCTTTTGATGATTGGTTCGAGCGTCATTTTAATGCTATGTTTCCAGTAGCGGTTGCCTTGATTGTCTATGGTATTGCCTTTATTGTGATTGAGAAGCGTAATGCAACGAGAGAGCCCAAAGTGACTGACTTGGCAAGGATGTCTTATAAGACAGCTTTGTTTATTGGTGTTTTCCAGGTGCTTGCCATTGTCCCAGGGACTAGCCGTTCGGGCGCTACGATTTTAGGAGCCATTATTTTAGGGACCAGTCGTTCTGTGGCGGCAGACTTTACCTTCTTCTTGGCTATTCCAACCATGTTTGGCTACAGTGGCTTGAAAGCTGTTAAGTTTTTTATTGATGGTAATGTTCTTAATATGCCACAAGTGCTGATCCTCTTGGTGGCTAGTGTTACTGCCTTTCTCGTCAGTCTTTACGCAATTAAGTTCTTGACAAATTATGTTAAGAGACATGATTTTACTGTCTTTGGTAAATATCGTATTGTTTTAGGGATTATTCTCATTCTTTATGCCTTAGTCAAGGCTGTCATTTTATAATATCAATGGGGAGTTAAAATTCCTCCTTGTTGAAATGACGCTTAAAGTTTGGGGATTCTCTGTTAAGACAAGGAGTGAGTTCTGTATCGCAGGGTTCAGTCCCTTGAATGTTAGTTTGATTCGTTTGTGATCAAGTCGGATTGGAATGAAACAAAAACAGTACAATCGCAATATCATCTTGATATGGAATAATCACTAGATTTTATTAAACAAGCCGAAAAGTATTGCCTAATGACAATACTTTTTTTAGTTGTTGTCCTTTTTTGTTTCAATTGACCACAATATCATTTGCAATAATTACTTCCAATGCCTTCACGGGAAGAAGCTGTCTTCCAAGAGCTCAAAATCATCTCTGTTTTTAGTGTGCTAGAGAAGGAGTTCATCCTGCCATTGTTTAAGATATTCCCTTTGGAGAAGGTCGTATTCGTAAAAAATATTTAACTCCAGAGAGGAAGTGCGAAAATGTTGTATCAAACAATGCTAGAACGACAAGAACTGGTAAGATCATCTTAGGCGATAAGCGCTAGATATTTTAGGTCTTTATATTGCGCTTTGTCAAGGAAGCACGGCTCACTGGTTGTATGGAGACTGTTATACAGATTTTTCAATGATGACCTACTGTTTAGGGTAAGAAGGAATTCATTAAGGGAATCTGTTCTAGAGCCTTTTGATAGCAAAAAACTGACGTTTTGGTAGGATTGTGCTAGAATAATGACAATTGTAGACGGAAAGAGGAGGCTAGACAATGACAATGTTGCTTTCACCTGTCGAGATGGCAGGATTAACCTTAAAAAACCGTGTGGTGATGTCGCCGATGTGCATGTATGAAGTTCACAAGGAGGACGGCCTTCCAACGGCTTTCCATCGCGCCCATTACGGAGCGCGTGCTATTGCTGGAGTTGGTCTTATCATTCAAGAGGCAACGGCGGTTGAGGCTGATGGACGTTTGACTAACCGTGACTTAGGGATTTGGACGGATGAGCAGGCTAATGCCCTCGCTGAGATTGTCGATGACTTACATTATTTAGGGGCGCAAGTGGGTGTCCAACTAGGACATGGCGGTCGCAAAGCCCATGATGCTATTGATCCTATTGCACCAAGTGCCATTGGTTATGGCAGTGATTACAGAGTGCCGCGTGAGATGACTTTAGAAGATATTGAACGTGTCAAAAAAGCCTTTGTGGAAGCGGCTAAACGGGCTGATAAAGCAGGCTATGACATGATTGAACTTCATGGAGCACATGGTTATTTGATTAATCAGTTTTTGGAGCCTCAATCTAATCAACGTAGCGATAAATACGGTGGCTCTCTCGAAAACCGTTTCCGTTTTTTGAAAGAAGTGATTGAAGAGATTAAGAAGGTCTTTTTGAAACCAATCTGGGTGCGTTTGTCTATGTCAGCCTATGATGAAACTGGTGTCCAAAATACCATCAAAGATTACCAACAACTGGGGAAATGGTTGGAAGAACTGGGGGTAGCTTGTTTGGATATTTCTACAGGCGGTCTTATGAATGTTGGTCCTAATATTCCAATTCATAGTGGTTATCAAGCAAGCTTTACTGCTAAAATGAAAGAAGCTGTCTCTATTCCAGTAACAGCTGTTGGTCTTTTGGATAATCCTGGCTTAGCAGAGTATTTATTACAAAATGGTCAAGCAGATTTGATTTTACTTGGGCGGGGCATTTTGCGCAATGTCAATTGGTTAGCAGATGCAGCAGCCATACTTCATGATCATGACTACGAGGTTTATAATCATTCTTATAAGCGTGGTCAAGTCACCTAAATGAGCGTAGCAAATAGTTGTAACTTCCTTAAGAATTCGTTAAAATAGCTTTACATTAACCGTTAGGAAGCTAGCTTTGCTTGATGTCCTAAAAAGAAAGAGGTAAGATATGACACAAGTGGTAACTGATGCAAGTTTTGAAAAGGAAACGGCAGAAGGTCTCGTTTTGGTAGACTTCTGGGCAACATGGTGCGGCCCATGTCTTATGCAAGCGCCAATCTTGGAGCAATTATCCCAAGAGTTTGATGAAGATGAACTCAAAATTGTTAAAATGGATGTTGATGAAAATCCACACACAGCACAATCATTTGGCATTATGTCAATCCCAACCCTTCTTTTCAAAAAAGATGGGCAAGTGGTTAAGCAAGTTGCTGGTGTCCATACTAAAGATCAAATCAAAGCTATTGTTGCAGAATTAAGCGCATAAAATAAGCTAAAAACGGGCCTGAGTGCTCGTTTTTTCTTTTGGTTGCTGGCATCATGCTTGCGGTAGCCTAGTGAAGCAACTTGATCAAAAAAGGTAGTGGAACTTTGTTATAATCATATATCCTGATGCGCTAAGCAGTGCTAGAAGCACCTATAACTGTTAAAAGACTTATAGTCTTCGAAAATCAAAAGTAAGCATTGTTAGCTTGATTTGATGAA
Organism: Streptococcus halotolerans; assembly: GCF_001598035.1. Lineage (NCBI taxonomy): Bacteria > Bacillati > Bacillota > Bacilli > Lactobacillales > Streptococcaceae > Streptococcus > Streptococcus halotolerans. Next base: position 1,935,862 of record NZ_CP014835.1, read on the forward strand.
CTTCAGTTCTATATGCATCGGCGTCGTCTAATCTACTTTTGATGTTCAGTGAGTATTAGCTATCAGTGAAGAGATCAAGGCATTGAACGATTATTTTGGCTAGTTAGGATCTCCTTTTATGACAACGAACAGTGATTGAGGTTTTCGTAGTTAATCTCCAGTTAGCCAAAGGTAGTAGCCCCTAATGGCTTAATCAGACAAAAAGCTAACCGAGTTTAGAGAGAACATCAAGTGTGCCATATGGCTCAGCAACTCTATAATAACTATGGTTAGGCAAGATGAGTCCGGCAGAATCAAGGGAAATTTACTCTATTTTACCAAAGAGTCTTTGAATCAGCTGAAGAAGCTGGACTAGCATTGCTATGGCGTTCTACACTCCAGTAGTGGTGGTAAGTATAGGATTCAACTTTTTACACAGGGGTCTTCCTGTCTTATAGGACCGCATGTAAAAAGGATTATGTTATAAGATGCTTTTGTGTGAGAGTGAGGGGTAACTTAGTTTTCTGACCTGATTTTGTAAAAATAGATTAGTTTTTGAGATAAAATTAGTCAAAACACTTGACTAATAAAAAGCAATTAGTTAAACTCAATATAGTAAAAGAATTTGACTAAAGGAGTCATTATGACGAGAAATCTTACTTTTAATCCCTATATTAGGAGTATGGATGAACAATTCAGTCTTTATGAATGGTTTGCCCGTCAATACGGTTTACAACGAAAGTCTATGCAGATTTTATTTTGGATTAAACGTTATCCTGAGATGACGGGAGACTATATTACTCAAAAAATGTTGGCACAAAAAACCTACTCGTCCAAACAAGTGGTCAACGCGGCCATTAAATCTTGGCGACAAAAAGGTTATCTTCAATTGTTGGAAAATCCAAGAGATAAACGCCATAAGTTTATTCGCTTGACTACTGAAGGTCAATCCTGGGCCGAAGAAATTTATCAAAAAATATCATTTATGGAGAATCGGGCAGCAGCCGAACTTTCAAAAGATGAGCAAGATTTATTGAATAAATTGACTATAAAATACAATGCAGCCCTCAAACAGGAAATGGAGAAAATGTATGATTGAATTTGATTATGTCAGCAAGTCTTTTGGTGACAAAGTTGTCCTTAAAAAACAGAGCTTTACGATAGCTGATAGCGAATTTTTGGTTTTGGTTGGACCATCTGGTTCTGGGAAAACAACGATTCTCAAAATGCTCAATCGTTTGATTGACTTAACAGATGGCAAAATTATCATCGATGGCACTCAGCAAAGTCAACTAGATTTACGACAACTTCGTCTTTCCATGGGCTATGTCTTGCAGCAGATTGCTCTGTTTCCTAACCTAACAGTCGCTGAAAATATTGCCCTTATCCCTAAGATGAAAAAATGGCCACCAGAGCGAATCAAGGAGCGATCCCAATACTTTTTAGAACGCGTTGGTTTGACACCAAGTAAGTATCTCAATCGTTATCCTAAGGATTTGTCTGGTGGGGAGCAGCAACGTGTTGGTATTGTACGCGCCATTATTCATGAACCAGAGTATTTGCTGATGGACGAACCTTTCTCAGCCCTAGACCCGATCAGTCGTGAGCAGTTGCAACTTTTGACTAAAGAATTGCATGAAGAGTTTGGGATGACGACCATCTTTGTCACGCACGATGTTCGCGAAGCTTTGGAGTTGGCTGATCGTATTGCTGTGCTCAATCAAGGGGAACTGGTTCAACTCGCTAGTCCGCAAGAAATCCTTGATCAACCAGCAGATGCTTTTGTAGCTGAATTATTTGGAGGTGTTCGCCATGACTAATTTGATTGTGACTTTCCAAGCCAAATTTGGTGACTGGTTGACAGCTCTTGTAGAGCACTTACAGATTTCCTTGATTGCCCTGTTGGTGGCTATCCTAATTTCTGTGCCCCTGGCTATTTTCCTTAGTAAGCGTCAAAGTTGGGCAGAAGCTAGTTTGCAGGTGACAGGTGTTTTTCAAACGATTCCTTCATTAGCGCTCTTAGGTCTTTTTATTCCCTTTATGGGGATTGGTACCTTACCAGCGGTAGTGGCCTTGGTTATCTATGCGATTTTTCCCATTATGCAGAGTACTGTGACGGCTATTGCGAGTATTGATCCTAGCCTGATTGAAGCCGGAACAGCTTTTGGATTAAATCGTTGGGAACGTCTAAAAACGTTTATTCTGCCGATTAGTATGCCAATCATTATGTCAGGGATACGGACTTCTGCTGTTATGATTATCGGAACGGCAACCTTGGCTTCTCTTATCGGTGCTGGTGGATTAGGCTCTTTTATCATGTTGGGGATAGATCGTAATAACAGTTCGCTTATCCTGATAGGGGCGATTTCGTCGGCTATTTTGGCTATTCTCTTTAATGCCGTCTTGAAAGTTTTGGAAAAAGCAAAGCTAAGAACCATTCTGCTTTCTTTTGCTGTCATGGTCTTTGGGCTTTTGATGACCTATGCGCCAACTATTTTTAAAAACCTTAGCCACCGTGATGATACCGTCGTTATTGCTGGAAAACTAGGGGCTGAGCCCGAGATTCTGATTAACATGTACAAGGAGCTGATTGAGGATCAAAGTGACCTCAAGGTTGACCTTAAGCCTAGCTTTGGTAAGACTAGCTTCCTTTATGAGTCCGTAAAATCAGGTGATATCGATATTTACCCCGAATTTACGGGGACGGTGACAGGTAGTCTTTTGAAAAATCCTCCGAAACTCTCTAATGATCCCAAAGAGGTTTATACCGCAGCCCGTGATGGGATTTTAAAACAAGATGGCTTGGCTCTGCTAAAGCCGATGGCTTATCAGAATACCTATGCCCTAGCCGTTACCAAGAAGTTTGCTCAGGAAAATAATGTGTCCAAAATTTCTGATTTAGTAACTGTGCAAGACAAGCTAGTGGCAGGATTTTCTTTGGAATTCAATGACCGACCAGATGGTTACCCAGGTTTACAAGATCTTTATGGTCTGAATTTTAAGGTCAATACGATGGAGCCGGCTTTGCGCTACCAAGCGATTCAGACCGGTGATGTCAATATCATCGATGCCTATTCTACGGATAGTCAGATTAAGGAGTATGATTTGGTCATTTTAGAAGATGACAAGCAGCTCTTTCCGCCTTATCAGGGCGCTCCATTGATGACAGAAGCATTCTTGAAAGAACATCCAGAGCTTAAGAAAATCCTCAAACAACTAGCCGGTAAAATCACCGAAACCGAAATGTCTGAGATGAACTATCAAGTGGACGTTAAAGGAAAAGATGCAGCACAGGTAGCGCATGATTATTTGGAAAAAGAAGGATTGCTAAAAAAATAGAAGAAGACATATGACAAACTTTAAAGATTTATTGATTGATGATTTAAACCGTGCAGTGGCTCGATTTGAACGGGCTTTTCAAGAGGTCAGCGTGGAGCAAGCGAATAGCTTTCCAGTTGCTGATAAGGCACCACAGATTAAGTCCATGGCTTGGTTGCTCTGGCACACAGCCTTGGTCTTGGATATTCAGATTGCTGAATTGGCAGATCAAGAATCGCTACTTAAGAAAAACGGGTGGGAGCAAAAATTACCATCAAGTTCCAGCCCAAGCTGGCTTCATACTTTAGAAGAAGCGCAACAGATTAGAGTTGCTAATCTGGATGATTTATTTACTTACTTTAAAGAAGTCCAAACTGCCGCCGTCAAGTATATTCAGTCGCTACAAGAAGCAAATTTGAATGAAATTGTTGATGATTCTTGGACACCAGCTGTCACTCGTGGCGTACGATTGGTATCTACGCTGGATGACATCACTATGCATTCAGGACAAGTTTTTTATGCAAGACGGTTGCTGGGACTAAAGGATTAGGTAAGCTAAAGGAGAAGAAACATGTTAGCAATTACAGGTGTAACTGGAAAGTTGGGAACGCTTTTAGCACGAGATTTGTCACAAAAAGGAATATCTGCCCGACTACTGGCTCGTCGACCTCAAGCAGTTGAGGATTTGCCGCACATGACTATTTACGAGTCTTACTATGATAAGAGTCAGACAACGATAGATGCTTTGATGGGTGCTGATGTTCTGTTTATGGTGTCGGCGCGTGAATCTCTTGAACGTGTGGCTGAGCATAAAGCCTTATTAGATGCTGCTAAGAGTGCAGGTGTTAAGCATATTGTTTATACTAGTTTCTGCCAAGCATCGGCGGATGCTACCTTTACCTTGTCACGTGATCATGCGGCAACAGAAGCCTATATCAAAGAACTAGGTCTCACCTATACCTTTATCCGAGATAATTTTTATATGGATTTCTTTGTTGAATTATGTCGAGAATATGACGAAATCAAGGGTCCAGCTGGTAATGGCAAAGTTTCAGCCGTTGTTCGTGAGGACGTCGCAGCGGTTGCTCTCGAGGTTTTGCAAAATCCTCAAAACTTTGAAAATCAAGTCCTTAATATGACGGGGCCTGAAAGCTTGTCTATGGCTGAAATTGCTGAAATAGTAGGCAGAGCTTGGCGAAAAGAAATCTCATATGTGGAAGAGACACTCGAAGAAGCCTATGATTCTAGAAAAGCTTGGCCAGCAGAAGACTGGGAATATGATAGCTGGGTGTCAACCTACACTGCCATTGCAAAAGGAGAGTTAGAAGCTGTTTCTAGTGACATCGAACGTGTTCTAGGACGACCAGCAACTTCTTTAACAGAATTTTTGAATTCACAAATGGATTTTAATCATTGATAAATACCTACTTCAGGGAGAAGTTTCTTGAGTAGGAAATCAAAAAAGACTACACTAAGTCAAACCTCGAGCCAAGTGGTTCGAGGTTTGTTTATAGCTATTTGAAGCAAGACTAGAGCAAAATTCCCTCAAGAAAAGTATCGCGATTGGACGATGTTTTTCTTGAGGTTTTTAGTCTGGATCCCTGTCTTCTCAATAGACTAGCACTTCGATGAGTAGAGAAGCAGAGGTAAAAGTTATCTCATCACTGGACTATTTGTATCTCATTTTACTAGATTATCCATTAATGAGGCATTTCTTTCTCATTTAGGATGTCTCCTTTGAGGATTTCTAAAAATCGTTTAGCGACCGGAGATAAGATAGCCTGTTTTTTCCAAAGTATTTGGATCCCATCATGGTTGTCATGATTAAGGTATCGAAAGGTCAAGTCACTATGTTCAGAGGAGGTGTCAATAAGGCCATCTAAGGCCAGTGCAATACCAGCTCCTGCTTTGACAAGTAGAGCCGCGTTATAGATGAGGTTGTAGCTACCGACAATGCGATAATCACCCAAACCAGCAAACATCCTGCGATCAACAGAGGACTGGGCAGAGACTAATAGTGGATAAGAAAGAACATCTTGCAGATTGACGATACCTTTTTCAGCTAAGGGATGCTGTCGTGGCATAAGGACCCCCCAACGGTCTCTGTTCGTCAGCGATATATGATTGTATTTACGACGATCAAAGTCTCCAATAGTAATGCCGAAATCCAGTAGCCCTTGGTCCAAATCTTCATAGACTTGATCAGCGTTTCCACTACGGATGTGGATGCTAGTTGACGAATACTTGCTTGTTAATTTGGTGACAGCTTTGGCAATGACATCAAGCGACTGGCTTTCAGCAGCTCCGATGGTTAGTTCACCAGAGATGCCTTCTTGTTGCTGAAGATGGTATTGTGTTTTATCAACTAAATTGAGGATTTCAATGGCTCGATTATAGAGGTACTGGCCATCATCTGTTAATTGAATTTCCCGACTACCCCGGTAAAACAAAACAGTTCCCAACTCTTTTTCTAGGTCCTTGAGTTGACGCGATAGGGTGGGTTGGGTAATGTGGAGGGCAGCGGCAGCATTAGAAATCGATTTTGTTTGCACGAGAGCTACGAAATAAGTTAGTACACGAATATCCATTGTTTAGTATTAAAGGTCCTTTCTTTGACAGTTATTATACCATGCTTTTTAGGCATATAAAGTATTTTATATAAGTATTTGTTATGATTGTTCTTGTTTGATACACTAATCCTAACATCTAAAACAGGAGATACTTATGATTGATCAGAGCTTTAAACCCTTTTTAAATACTGGCAAACTGGTACCTGAGGCAGATGGTTTGCGCACCATTATTAGTCAGATTCAAGAAGAAAACAAACCCTTGATCCAAGAACTTAATACACAGGTGCAAACTTATGACTCAGCACGTCTTCTCGTAGAAAAAATAACTCAAGATCAGATTGATCCGACAACAATCATTAATGTCCCTTTTCAGACAGACTTTGGACGCCACATCAGCTTTGGCAAACGTGTTTATGTCAACATGGATGTTTTTATGACAGACTTGGGTGGGATTACCATTGAAGATGATGTCCTCATTGCCCCTCGTGCTAAGATTTTGACGGTTAACCATCCTTTGAAACCTAGTGACCGGCATAAATTAGAGCTCAAGTCGGTTACACTCAAACGAAATTGCTGGATAGGTGCTGACGCAACGATTATGCCAGGTGTGACCGTTGGTGAAAATGCAGTCGTTGCAGCAGGCGCCTTGGTGACCAAGGATGTTCCAGACAATACACTTGTAGCCGGTATTCCTGCAAGAGTCATAAAACAGCTGTAAACACTTGACTTAGAGTTGACTTCAAGGTGTATCCTAGGAAAAGAGGAGGAAATAAAATGGGAGTATTTAAACCAATTTTTCCAAAAGGGAAACCTAACGAAGCCTATGCTTCGGTATTTACTGGACAATCTTATCTAGCAGCGCTGGCTCAGGCACCAGACAAGCAATTTGCTATTGCCAATGTTACTTTTGAACCAGGTTGTCGCAATAATTGGCATGCCCACCAGGACGGCTATCAACTATTGTTAGTGACCGATGGGGAGGGCTTGTATCAGGAAGAGGGAAAACCAGCTCAACTACTAAAGGCCGGAGATGTTGTTGTTACACAGGCAGGTGTTAAACATTGGCATGGTGCTAAATCAAATAGCTGGTTTAGTCACGTGGCGATAACTGCTGGTAGAGCTGAGTGGTTTGAACCTGTGAGTGATCAAGAGTATATCGCTGCACAAGCAACATCACCGAAATGATCTAGACAATAGAAAGAAGTTTCAATATGGTAGAAACAATCAAACAAACTGCTGGACGCGACCAGCTTGGCGACTTTGCACCAGATTTTGCTCACTTCAATGATGATGTGTTATTTGGTGAAAATTGGAATAATCAGGACATAGAGCTCAAAACCCGGTGCATTATTACAGTAGTTGCTCTCATGTCATCTGGTGTGACAGATCGTTCACTAACCTATCATTTGCAAAATGCCAAAAATCATGGTGTGACCAAAGAAGAAATCACTGCTACCTTAACACATGTAGCTTTCTACGCTGGCTGGCCAAAAGCATGGGCAGCCTTTCGTTTAGCGAAGGAGGTTTGGGCAAACTAAGAAATATGTCATCACATTCTGGGAGAGCAGCAAGCTATTGAGCATTCATAATTATTTTTCCCTTGGTTGGTTGATAAGTCTATGTGTCTTTCGGAGAAAATCTGAAAGGCCTGTTTAGCTAGTCAAGCCTCGCTAGTGGCTAGCCATTACGCTATTTTAAACGGAGTGTAACTAGGGACTTGAGTTGATGGCTGTTAAAATCTTATGTGACAACAGAAATGGTAATTGAAAACAAACAATAAAAGGAGCATTCTATGAATATCAAAAAAGCAGCAGAACTTGTAGGTCTAAGTGCGGATACCATTCGCTATTACGAACGTATTGGTCTGGTGCCAGCGATACCAAGAACTACTTCAGGCATTCGTGATTTTCAACAGACTGATTTGGATGCTTTAGCGTTTGTAAAATGCTTTCGAGCGGCAGGCGTTTCTGTAGAAAGTTTGATTGAGTATATGGCACTCTATCAAGAAGGAGATAAAACACGTCAGGCACGCCTTGAAATTTTACAAGAAGAGCATCAAAAAATGCAGGAGCGCTATGATGAACTTGGTCAAGCACTTGATCGTTTAAATCTTAAAATTCAACATTACCAATCTCCTACGTTTGAGACAGAGATAAAAGATAGATGAGAGTGTTATTAAGACTAGTGATAATCGTTCCGCTAATCTTACTATTAGCTTCTTGCAGTCAGAAAAACAGTGAGGTAGAAAAAGACATGGTTGCTGTGCATAAGATTCAACTAAAGATTGACCAAAAACCGGTAGAAGTCACTTGGGAGAAAAATGCAGCAGTTGAAGAACTTGAGAGACGCTTGTTGGAAGGTGAACTTGAGCTACGGTTAACGGCTTATGGTCGTTTTGAGCAAGTTGGCCCTTTAGGGATTGAACTCCCTAGTCAAGATAAGCCGCAAACTGCTAAGGCTGGGGATATCATGCTTTATAACAGTGACAAGCTGGTTATCTTTCACGGTCAACATTCTTGGACTTATACCAAGTTAGGTAAACTCTCAGGTGATCATTTAGACCTAGTAGCGTTATTGGATAAGCCGCAAGTTTTAGTAACTTTATCAATCAGAAAATGAAATAAAGCACTTGAGTTGGAGTAGACTCTAAGTGGTAAACTATAATCCCCCTTAGAAATGAATTTAACGAAATCCGTGCTTACGCTATTTAGTCATTAGAAAAGAGGTTTATGATGACAAAAACATTTGACATTTATTCCACTATCCAAGCACAAAAGGTTCATTTTAACAATCGTTTTGGGATTGAGGTAGCTGCAGATTTGTATTTACCCGAGAACTACGAAGACAAGCTATGGCCGGCCATAGTGGTTTCTGGTCCTTTTGGTGCCGTTAAAGAGCAAGCCTCAGGCTTATATGCTCAAGAATTTGCCAAAAATGGCTTTGTTGCGCTAGCCTTCGACCCATCATTTACCGGCGAGTCAGGAGGCGCTGTTCGCAACGTAGCAGAGCCAGCTATTTTTGCGGAGGATTATAGCGCAGCCGTTGATTATCTCGGTAATCTGCCTTATGTGAATCGTGACCGCATTGGTGCTCAGGCCATTTGTGGCTTGTCTGGCATGGCATTGACCGCAGCTGGAGCAGATACTCGTATCAAGGCGGTGGCGACGGCTTCCATGTACGATATGTCCAAGTCTATGTATCTTGGCTATAAAAATAGCTACAGCGATGACCAAAAAGCAAAACTTCGTGATTATGTTAGTCAGCAACGCTGGATAGATGTGGATAAGGGTGCTACCGAAACGGGCCATTATTCTCTTGGCTACCACGAACTTGGTTTTGACACAGCGGGAAACGTTATGTCAGACGATAATCTCTTCCCTAAGCAATTGCCAGAAGATGCCGATTCTATTGCTAAAGCTTTTTTTGATTATTATCGCACATCTCGTGGTTACCATGAACGTTCGATTAACTCTACGGCTGCTTGGACAGCAACGACGCCGATGTCCTTTTACCAATTTCCGCTCTATGCTAATATCAAGGATATTTCACCAAGGCCTATTCTTTTTGTCGCCGGTGAAAATGCCCACTCGCTCTATCATTCTGAGGAAGCCTACGCTCTTGCCAATGAGCCTAAAGAGTTACTTATTGTCCCAGGAGCAGATCATGTAGATCTTTATGATCAAAAGGATAAGATTCCGTTTGATAGATTGGTTGAATTTTTTGCCCAACACTTGTCATTGCAGAAATGACTTTCTAAAGAGATTGTGTCGCTATAAGGTAGAAGTCAGCATTGTCAGTATGAGCTTAATCCATTCGGACAGTGAAAGAAGTTTGCTGGAAAAGCTCCCCCCAAACGACAGGGTATGGAGTCTAAAAAGTTTAGAATGAGAAAGCTTGCAGCTAAATGCAAGCGCCACTATTTATACATACAGAAAGGATGATTTGGTCACTGACGTGACTGAGCTCACCTACCGTCTCTGTAAGAAGGTCAAACTAGCCTGGTGATTTGGCATCGTTGTTGACTTTTCTATTTTGACGTGACGGTTGTGGGCTAGGTATCTTCTATGAAAATGAAAACTGCTATTTTTGAATCTGCTGGTCAGATGATTATTGAAGAGGTAACCAAACCCTCTATTCAAGCTGCCGATGATGTGATTGTTAAGGTTGTTCGTGCCTGTGTCTGCGGCTCAGATTTATGGTCTTATTCACATGGCGATAATAAAAAGGCTCACTCAGAAAATTCTGGTCACGAAGCTTTAGGGATTGTGGAAGCAGTTGGTGCTGACATTACCACAGTGGTGCCAGGAGATTTTGTTATTGTACCGTTTACACATGGATGTGGAGAATGTGACGCCTGTCGTGCTGGCTTTGATGGAACCTGTGACAAGCATGAAGCACCGACTAACTGGTCAAATGGTTTCCAATCTGAATACATTCGCTTCCATTATGCCAATTGGGCACTCATAAAAGTTCCTGGTCAGCCGAGTGATTATTCAGAAGGAATGATTAAGTCGCTCTTAACCTTAGCTGATGTGATGCCAACAGGTTACCATGCTGCTCGTTGTGCTAATGTTCAAAAAGGAGATAAAGTCGTTGTGATTGGAGATGGTGCTGTTGGACAGTGCGCTGTCATAGCTGCTAAAATGCGAGGTGCTTCTCAAATTATCCTTATGAGTCGCTATGAAGATCGGCAACGATTGGCGCTTGAATTTGGTGCTACTGCAGTGGTAGCTGAACGTGGCCAAGAAGGTATTGCCAAAGTTCGCGAAATTCTAGGTGGTGGAGCAGATGCTGCTTTAGAGTGTGTTGGAACGGAAGCTGCCCTTGAACAGGCTATTGGTGTTCTTCATAACGGAGGCCGCGTTGGCTATGTTGGCGTACCTCATTACAGTGACCGCCCCATTGGCTCAACGTTTGCCCAGAACATTTCATTTGGCGGAGGATCAGCCTCGGTCACCACTTATGATAAGGCATTTCTCCTTAAAGCGGTTTTAGATGGGGACATTAATCCAGGAAGAGTCTTCACTGATACTTATCAATTAGACGATATTAACCAAGCCTATCAAGACATGGCTGATCGGCAAACGATTAAGTCTATGCTTGTTGTTTCTTAAGAAAATTTTAAGCTATGTTAGATATACTCTAAGCATCCTAAAACTTTTCTTTTTCATAATCTCCTAAAAACCAGATGGCTCGGCTGTCTGGTTTTCTTATGTTACAATAGGTGTGAGGTGATTTTTATGGCTATAAAAGCAGTGATTTTTGATATGGACGGTGTCCTTTTTGATACTGAAATATTTTACTTTGAGCGTCGAAAAAAATTTTTAGCGCAACAAGGGATTAATATAGAACATCTAGCACCAAAAGATTTTATTGGAGGCAATGTCAAGCAATCTTGGCAGCTAGTCTTGGGTAATGATTATGATAACTGGGATATTCCCAAATTGGAAGAGGCTTATCGCCAGAAAAAACAAGAGCAGCCTGCTCCTTACCCTGAACTCATCATGCCTGGAGCAAAAACTGTTATCCACCGTTTGAAAGCGGACGGCTATCGTCTGGTTTTGGCTTCAAGTTCGGCTATTTTTGATATTGAACGGGCTCTTAAAGGTTCAGGCTTGTATGATGCTTTTGAGATTATCTTATCGGGTGAAGATTTTCCAGAAAGTAAACCTCATCCAGCTATCTACCAAGAAGCTATTGCTCAATTAGGAGTTGAGAAAAATCAAGCCTTAGTCATTGAAGATAGCCAAAAAGGGATAGCAGCCGGAAAGAGAGCTGGCTTGAGAGTGGTTGCCCTTAAAGATGAACGCTTTGGCGTTGATCAAAGTCAAGCGGATGCTTTTATCAACCACTTGGAGCAATTGCTTGATTTGCTAAAATAGAGACTAGAAAAACAGCCTTTTGTGTGGAGGCTGTTTTGTTTATCTTTCATTGCTCAGATATTCTGCTAACATCTTTTTTTGAGGAGTTGCCATAGGGTAGTTGTCCAAATGATCGATGCTAACCCAATGAAGATGTTCTCCTTCTGGCAGGTCTTCTTTTTTGATAAGACCCTCGACCAAAGTCATTGTCCATTTTTGATGACTAAAAGTATGTTTAATTTGCTTGAAACTTCGATTGGTCCAAGTTGGTTTTATGGCATAGCTTTTTTCAAAATTATCTTTTTGTGAAAGAGGTTTTAAAAGGGAAGTTGTGTCTTCAAAAAGATTGGTCTGTTGACCGATAAGTGACGTTTCTATAATGGGAAAAGACCAGAAGCCATCCAATAATCGTCCCTGCATCTTTTTTTCAAGAAGTAATTCTCCCTCCTGATTTCGGATGATAAAAGCTTGACATTCTAAGGGTTTTGGTTTTTTCTTAGGCAACTTGATAGGATATTTGTCATAAGTACCATTTAGATAAGCAGCGTTAAAAAAACGAATAGGGGATTCATCAGGTCGAGGGTTTTTAGCGGACTCAATATCTGTCCCTAAGTCCATCAAAGCTTGATTGAAATCGCCAGGTCTCTCTGGATCAATTAACCTTTCCATGATAGCTTGGAAAATTTTCCGATTCTTGGGGTCACCAATATCATAATCCACTTCAAAAAGTCTAGCCATGACCCGCATAACATTGCCATCAACGGCTGGTTCAGGCAGCTGAAAAGCAATGCTTGCAATTGCGCCAGCCGTGTAAGGTCCGATTCCTTTGAGGGAAAGGATATCCTCATATCGTTCTGGAAAAGTTTCGTCAAAGTCTGACATGATTTGCTGGGCAGCTTTTTGCATGTTTCGCACGCGAGAGTAGTAGCCTAATCCTTCCCACGCTTTTAATAATTTTTCTTCTGGAGCATTAGCCAAATCAGCCACTGTCGGGAACCATTCTAAAAAGCGCTCGTAATAGGGAATCACTGTAATGACTTGTGTTTGTTGTAACATGATTTCACTAATCCAAATGTAGTATGGATTATTTGTGCGTCGCCAAGGCAAATCCCGCTTTTCTTGGTCATACCATGTTAAGAGTGTGCGACGAAAGGAAGCAATCTTGTCATCATCCCACATTTTGATGCCGTAATCTTTTAAATCTAACATATTTCTATTGTAACAAAGAAGTGTCTTTTGAACAGAAAAAAGCTCCTAAGGCGATAGGAATTGAAGGTACAGCTTAACTGTTGACAGTTTTTCTAAGTTTTAAGAGTAACAAGCTTACGTGTAGAAGAGATTTCTAACAGTGGTGTCGGTATAGTGGTTGCCATTATTTTCTGTTGAGAGTTCAAAGTTGGTCGGTGTGTTTGGAGTTGGAGGGTTTATAGTCTTTTGAATTAAGATTGTAACATCTTCGCTTTCGCATTACCCTACTCAATTGCTGCCCGCTTCTCAGTTCTTTATCTCAAAGTTAATTCATTCGACTATATAAGATTGCTATTTATCTATGGTAAGGAGTTTGGTGCCTTGTAGACTAGTGGTCAAGGCCTTTCGGTATGACTTGCCAGCTAAAAGCTACTTTTTGCTACTGCATATAAGTCTAGCTTCACAGAAGTGCTGTTTTTCTTTTTTTGATTTGAAAAGGCAACACTTTTCTGTACAATTTTTATAAAGTGTTTTTTGTCAACCGATAACTCGTCGAGCCATGGGGGTTTGATAGTTGAGACTACCGTGAATGCGATGATGATTCCACCAGTGGACGTAGTCCTTGGTTTTGAGAGTTAGTTCTTCAAGTGAATGAAAGATTTCTTGATTAATAAACTCAAGTTTGAAGGAACGATAAGTACTTTCAGCCACGGCATTATCATAAGGACAGCCTGATTGACTAAGTGAACGGGTGATACCGAATGCTCCTAACACCTCATCAATCAGCTGATTATCAAACTCCTTACCACGATCAGAATGGAAAAGATTGACCTTGGTTAGGGCATAAGGGATACTCTGAATCGCTTGCTTTACGAGCTCTGCGGTCTTCTGCCAACCGACTGACAGACCAATGATTTCACGATTATAGAGGTCTATTATCAAGCAAACATAAGCCCAGCGCTTACCAACACGGACATAAGTTAAGTCTGTTACAATCGCTTCAAGTGGCCTTTTTCGATTGAATTGTCTGGCTAAGCGATTTGGAATGGATGCTTCATTTTTCCCTTTAGAATGCGACTTGAAGGTAGTCTACTGGTAAACAGATACGAGATTCCATCGCTTCATGATCCGACGAATGCGACGACGAGACAAGAGGATTCCTTCTGTTTCCAGACATTTCTTGATCTTTCGAGCACCATATCTAGATTTGCTCTCAAGGAAAATCTGCTTAACTTTTTCTTCAAGCTCTGTTTCCGATACTGGCTCTATGGCTTTGTAGTAATAGCTAGAACGAGGGAGGTTCAACCAACGACACATGGCTGAAATGCTGTATTTATCCTTGTTAGCAGTGATTATTTGCCTTTTTGTGCCATAATCACTGCCGCTTGCTTTAGGATGTCTAGCTGCATTTCGAGTTCTTTATTGCGTTTTCTAAGGGCTATGAGCTCCCGTTGGTCCTCTGTTAGATTATCAACCGATTTGAAGGAACCAGTTGTTTTAGCTTGTCTCACCCATTTGTCGAAGGTTGAGGGGGTTAAATCATATTCTTTGATGATTTCGCTACGTTTCATACCTGCATTGTGAAGGTCAACGATTTGTTGTTTAAAGTCATCTGTGAATTGACGACGTACTCTTCTAGACATAACTTTCTCCTGTTTTTGATTACTATTAGAACACTTTATAAATTCTGTCTAGTTTAGTGTAACCGATTCAATTCATCGTAAATGTTAGTGCTGAGATATTTTAGTCAGATCTGTTCAGTGCCATTCCTTTAAAGCTCCTGGCGTCAGAAATGGACATTTTGACTTTCGACCTAGCCAAGACATTATCACTTTCGAATGATAAAAAAGAGGTCTACTAATGTTTTTTCTTGACAAAAGAAAGCGCATACAATATAATTAAAGTACAAAGAAGGATGACAGAAGAAACAGATTTATAGGAGGTAATCTTATGATGAAACCACATGTCGCACGGTACAAGAACGGAGATAGTTAAGTCTCCGGATAAATAGTAGGCAAACTTTACACCTTATTAACTTTACATTTTGCGTATCAAAGTGATCACTGATAAAACTTTTAGTATAAGATATAACTGAAACATTTTACTGACAAAGTTTCTAGAACTTGTTTTCAATTAGGAGGTAACACTCATGATGGAATTCAATAAAGGACGCTATAAAAACGGAGACAGTTTAAGTTATTGCAGCAAATAACTTAAAGACAAATCCGTTGTTAATAGGTATTGTTTATTTCTCACGATGAGAAATAGGTATTAGTTTTATTTTGATAACATGGTGATTAACCACCGATTGAGCTCAATAAAGTCGTCGCGTTACTCAGGGTGTGCTGAAAAATAAACTATTGTTAATGTCACTCAGGTTGTGCATATATCAAAAACGTAAATTCAGACTTGTTTAAAGACAATATGGAGGAACGCCTATGCTAACATTTGATATTGGACGTTACAAGAACGGTGACAATTAAGTCAGTGTCTATAGTCACTCAGGTTAATGGATCATTAAAATGAGGTGAACGATGCTAAGATTTAACATTAGCCGTTATAAAAACGGAGACAATCCTCTTTACTGAAGTATTAAAGGAGGACGATATTATTCAAAATATAAATAACGAAATTAATAAAAACTTTAATGACGCTAGATACTCCTTATGAAATCGTACATATGAAAGGAGAATTATATTTTAGACGAATATTTTACACATTAAAAAGGTACTTACAAGCGTGCAGTAAGTATCTTTTTTAATTTTGTGAAAGACTTGACAGAATCAGTTAAAGTGCTAAAATAATCATGTTAAGCCGATTTAGCTCAGTTGGTAGAGCAACGCACTCGTAACGCGTAGGTCACAGGTTCGATCCCTGCAATCGGCATCAAAATATAGACAAAAGCCCTTGAAATAGGGCTTTTAAGATTGAAGATAATCTTCCTTTTGGAGGTTTGGTTTTTTGGTAAGACGGGCATGTCGTAAATCTGAGATGAAAGTCCACCGTGGGTACCTGCCACCGGTGAAGCCAATAGCGGCTCCCAAGACTAGCTATCGTGAGGTAGTGGATTAAAACAGTCTATCCCCAGACTGTTTTAGAACTTGTATTCACAATTGTGAATACAAGTTCTTATTCCTATTAACCCCTAGTCTATGGAAACAAATACGTATCCCTAGAGTTTCTGGAAATAAATTACTCTTCAATTATCCTATCAAACCTACTAGATCTGTCCATACTCTTATTTTGGTACTTCTCCCTATATGCTAAAAAGCCTTAAAATCAAGGCTTTTTACTATCTCTTTCGTTCAAAGACTTCTAGGCCTTTATGAGCAGAACTACGTACTCAGCGGATCGCTGTTATTGTATCACTACGTTTTGCGACAGCTATCGCATGGGCAAATTATATCCTTCTGCTTCTCTGATAAATCAGTTCGTACAAGCAGTGATGTTACTTCAACGTGTACGGATAGCAGGTACCTATACTGTCGCACGCAATAGAATGGGTACTGTTTGAAAGTATATTGTGGAACGGAGCCTGCCCTCAAAAATCAAGAACATTTATGAAGAGTTTGCCAAAAAAGAGTTATAAGGTGCAAAATGCTATTCCCAAAAGTTATAATTAAGTTTTTTAAAATTTCCTCATTGAAGAATCATATAAATCAACCAAAATATCTATCAAAACTTTGAGGCTAGGTGTCCGATTATCCTTGTGCGTAACGAGAACAAATTCAAACTGCTCAGGACAATCAAAAGGAATCCAAGCAAATTGATCAGAGTGATCATTCAGATAGCCTGGAGAGAGACAGATTGCCTTGTCACTTGCAACCTGTATCAGCGTAAAATCGTGCGTCGGACTATTATAGTAATGGATAGGAACAGATGACAGAACTCGTTGTTGAACTTGACGTAGAGTAGCAGATGAACCACCATTCACAAGCAAGGTCCGATGAGCTAAATCGTTAGTTGTAATGAGGTCTTTCTGAGCAAGGGGGTCTGAATTCTGACAAAGAAGATAGATCTGGCTGGTAAACAGCGGATAGGTGCGTACTCCTGTCAATTTCTCAGCTTCCTCTTTCGGCAGTAAAATAATGTCCAATTCCTTGCTCATAAAGGAGTTGATGAATCTATTGGGTGACTGGATTTCAGGAACAATCTGAACAGATGGCTGTTTTTCTTCAAAAATTTTGATGGCTTTCGGTAGATAATAGAGTGAGGTACGAGCCTGAAATCCAATTTTAATCGCATCTTTGTATCGCTCCCCCATATTTTGTGCCTGCTCAATAGCAAATTGCAGTTCGCGTGAAATACGCTGCAGGGAGATGATTAGCTCCTCTCCCGCAGGTGTCATACGGATGCTTTTTCCGACACGATCGAAAACAGCAAAACCGACTTCCTCTTCAATCGTTTTGATTTGATAAGATAGCGATGGTTGAGAAATATAGAGATTCTCAGCTGCACGACTTAAGTTTAGTGTCTTAGCTGTTTCAATGAGGTAGGTCATTTGTTTGGTATTCATGGTATTTTCCTTATAAAATAATTTGATAAATAATCGAAAATAAGTATTGGATAATTTTATTGTAAGGGTTTATAGTAAGGATATCAAGCAAAATGGAAGTGAGTAAATGAGCAGACGAATAACTGCTAAGAGTATCATCGTGATTGCAAGTTTTGTTTTGGGACTTCAGGGTTATACAGAACAATTCGTAGCTAAAGATACATCTGTTTTATTATCTCAACCTACTAATTCTGAAAGGAGAGACAAAATGTCAGAAGAAATAACCTTAAAAAATCTCTATCGCCAGGTCAATCAGGCCATGGTAGATAAGGATATTGAAACACTTAAACGGATTCTAGAACCAAATACCTTGCTGGTGCATATGACAGGTTATCAGCAACCGGTGGAAGAATGGTTAGATCAGATTGAGACAGAAGAGATGAAGTACTATTCTTGGGAGGAAGATGTCATTAAGGATGTCACCATCTCTGGAAATCATGCCAGCCTTATCGGTCAAAGCCGGGTGAAGGCTCGCATCTGGGGATCTGGTCCATTTATGTGGCGACTACAAATGAAGATGTCTTTTGAAAAAGTAGATGGGCATTGGAAAATTAGCAAACAAGTAGCTAGTGCTTATTAAGAGGAGGTCCATCATGACAAAAGTAACGATTATTGGTGCCACAGGGTCGCTCGGTCGAGCAGCGACAAAAACAATATTAGAAGAAACAGAAAGTGAACTGACCTTGTTCTCACGGTCAGCCAACCGTCTGTCAGACCATGTGCGCGTGACAAAAATTGCAGCTAGTATCTTTGATAAAAGTGCATTAGAACAAGCTATTGGTGGTAGTGACTTAGTTTTTGTGGCCTTATCAGGAGATTTGCCAGCTATGATAACTGCTGTTATAGATGCCATGAAAGCAAAAACTGTCAGAAGAATTATCTTTGTTTCTTCCTATGGGATTTATGGAGAATTGCCTGGTCAAAATGGGCGTGTTGATAGTATCTTGAGGTCTTACCGTAAGGCAGCAGATATCCTAGAACAAACAGACCTGGACTACACTATTTTGCGACCGGGTTGGTTTGACAATTCACCTGATCATTCCTATCAGCTCATTCCCAAAGGTGAGATTATCTATGGCAATACCATTTCGCGTGCAGCTATTGCAGATTTTGTGAAAGACGTTGCCTTAAAAACGAGCAGATATCAGAAAGAAAATTTAGGAATAGTGCGTGATTAAAGGAGCAACTTAAGTATGTCAAAAGAAAGGTGTTCAGCATTTTTTGATGCTGTCTTAGCCATTATTATGACGATTTTAATACTAGAATTAGAAGTTCCACAAACATTGAATGTTCAAGGTTTGTGGAAGATAACTCCTAGTATTTTTAGCTATGTTTTATCCTTCTTTTGGTTGGGAACCATGTGGGTAGGTATTCATAATATTTGGCACAAAGCGACTAAAATTAGTAGCTTAACAGTGTGGACACAACTCTTGCTATTGTTTTTCGTTTCATTCTTTCCATATACCACAAAAATTGTTGCTGCACATTTTCAAAATAGTTTTACACAGGTCATGTACGGTATGATTACCATTTTAGTTTCAGTCTGTGTAACTTGGTCAAATTATACGCTGGTTCAAGCTGATAGGAATAATAAAATACTGATGACAGAAGTCAAATCCAGTGTCTTGATGTTATGTGTTGATTTAGCAGTGAAATTTATCGGTTTATTATTAGCGGTTACAGTGTATCCACCAGCAATGATGTATAGTATTTTAATAGCTGGTTTTCTTATTATTTTACCACACAGGGTAGTCAACGACTTAGCTCGAAATAACTAAATTAGGAGAATATATCATGACAAAAGATGTTTTATTAGTAACAGGTGCAGGACAAATTTCACTCGCAATTGTGCGTCGAATTGGCTATGGAAAGAAAATTGTTTTAGCTGATAAATCACTCGAAAATGCATGGAAAATTGGCAAAATCCTTCTAGAAGCTGGTTTTGATGTCGAAGTGATGGAAATGGATTTGTCTTCTCGTGAGTCTATCCAATCTATGATTTTACGGGCTCAAACGTTTGGTCCGATAAAATATCTAGTCAACGGTGCCGGGGTTTCACCGTCTCAGGCTTCTATTGAAACCATTTTGAAAGTTGATCTTTACGGGACAGCTGTTCTCTTAGAAGAAGTTGGTAAGGTGATTGAAAGTGGTGGTTCTGGTGTAATAATTTCCAGTCAGTCTGGTTTTCGTATGCCAGCTTTAACAGCTGAACAAGACAAACAACTAGCTACAACAGCAACCGAAGATTTGCTTAGCTTGGACTTTCTTCAACCGAAAAATATCAGAGATGGTTTGCATGCTTATCAGCTTGCCAAACGTGCCAACGAAAAACGCACCATGTATGAAGCAGTGCGTTGGGGTAAGCGTGGTGCTCGTATCAACGATATAGCTCCAGGTATCATTGTAACGCCACTTGCTTTGGATGAATTTAATGGTCCGCGCGGAGATTTTTACAAGGAAATGTTTGCTAAATCCCCTGCTGGTCGTCCTGGAACAGCAGATGAGGTAGCTGATTTAGCCGAACTCATCATGAATGAGCGAGCACAATTTATTACTGGTTCAACCTTTTTAATTGATGGAGGAGCGACTGCTGCCCATTTTTACGGAGGCTAACGACAAGCTTACAGGGAACCTGATAAAATAATGAACAATGATAAGGAGAGCATGATGACACAAACGTTTACACTCAATGATGGAAACACTATACCTGCAGTTGGTTTTGGGGTCTTCCGCATTCCGGCTGACGGATCAACCTACACAGCAGTTAAAGAAGCTCTGGCTGTTGGTTATCGGCATATTGATACTGCGCAAGCTTATTTCAATGAAAAAGAAGTTGGTCAAGCCATTGCTGATTCAGGACTTACTCGTGAAGAAATTTTTGTGACAACTAAACTTTGGCTACAAGATTATGCTTATGACGCGGCTGTGAATGGATTAGAAGTTTCGCTAGAAAAGTTAGGTTTGGACTATATTGATCTGGTTTTACTTCATCAACCTTACGGTCAAGTGCTGGACGGCTGGCGTGCTCTCGAGGAATTCAAAGTTGCCGGCAAAGTCAAATCCATCGGTGTTTCCAACATGACATCAAAACTCTGGAAAGAATATGTTCCGCGATTTAAAACGTTGCCTGCGGTGAATCAAGTGGAATGTCATCCCTATGCGCAACAAAAAGAGTTGCGCGAGTTATTAGCTAATGACCATGTTCTTATCGAAGCTTGGGGTCCTCTCGGGCAAGGTAACCAAAACCTGCTAAATAACCCTACTATCGTGCGTTTGGCTGAAAAATATGGTAAAGATGTGGGACAAATTATTCTTAGATTTGAAAATCAAGAAGGTATCATCGTTTTGCCCAAATCTACCAAACCTGCTCGTATTCAATCCAATCTTGATATTTTTAGTTTTAAACTAACAGATGAGGAAATCAAAGAACTTCGGGCTCTTGATAAAAATCAGCCAACTCATAATCCAGATGCGACTGGTGTTGGCGATTGGTTGCTCAAGAATTTTGACATTCATGCCAACGACTAGCTGCATAAGATATTCTTACTGTATTCTTGTTCAAAAGAGTCTGAGACAAAAGTTTCTTAACACATAAAAAACAACGGATAGTCGTTGCTTCAGATTGAAAACAAAGTTCTTAGAACTAGGTCTCTCAGGGCTTTTTACTAATTTTCGGCTTATAATAAAAGAAAAGTGTTGGTGAGGGTGCAGTAGTTTCATAAAAAACCCTGACTATAATCGTAACCAATTTAGATGCTATACTCTTGATCAGTTGGTTCTTGAGGATGACTTTCTCCCTCAAGTGGAGCAAATCATTGATTTTGAGTTTATTTATGATTTAGTTGAAGACTCCTATTCTTCTGATAATGGTCGTCCGAGTTTGGATTCTATGATGTTATACTCATTCAAACTCAAAAATAGCAGATATCTAGTCTCTGTGTACAATCGATTTTAATTGGGGAAGAGATAAGGCTTGAATCACCTCTTGAAGGTTATCAATGGCCTCATTTAATGTTCTAAATACCTTATTCTTAAATCCACGCTTGTGAATGCTCAATAGGATTCATTTCAGGGGTATCAGGTGGAATGAAGCTAAATGCTATATTTTCAGAGATAGCTAAGGTTTGAGATTTATGGCAAACATCATTATCCATGACTAAAATAAGGTAATCACCTGGATAGGTCGCTGATAGCTGATGTTGCCCCTCAATCCTCCAATCGCTATGACACCCACCTGCTATGATAAAAAAATGACTCGCCCGTATGAGTATCCCCACAACACCATAACAATAGCGGCACTCACGAATGTGATGACTAGCCACATGAGGACGATAATTCTATGGTAATCAATGAGCCTCCAGCTTACTGATACGACCAAAGTTTATCTCATCTTGATACATAAGGCGGGGTGGTTTGGTAGAATTTCCCGTCGATGAAGCACTTACTTGCTCTCTCCTCGAATAAAGATTTTATTTTTAGACGCTAAAATGGTTTGGCCGTCTGCTTTTTTAGGATGTTGAGGGAGAGGACTAGTCTTACACCAACCATAATGCCTAAGAAGAGCATAGGAACCTTAGCGAGTTGTTTGACGACCAACTTATTATTGGTAGGCCTTAAAAAGAGAATTGACCGTTACAAATTTTCCATTTAGAGTAGAAAAAACTTTTCATTGAGGAAATGTTTGTGTCATGTAGAAACGACGACGTCCACCACGTTTCTCAGTGAGAAGACTCTGTAAACCTCTGGCTTGATAGCGATTCAATAAATTTCGGATGTTTTAGTGGACAAAGCCTACTGATTTAGCTACTGCTGTTAAATTATGATATTCAGAGTAAAGAATAAGCGCCTGAATTTGTCTATGATTCTGGTATTCCTTTTATCTCTGAGTGCCTGTTTTAATTCATGAGTTTGGGAAGGAGTGAGTTCATTCATAGGATAAAGGATTTTTCCCTTTTCTTGATAGCCTATGATCAAACGATTGACTGTCTTCGACTTAGGCTCAGCTCTAGATAGGCTCTGTTTTTAAGTTTTTTCCATCACATACGGCTTTAATGACTAAGTATTTCTTTGACTCTGTTATGTTTAATTCTGTTTTCCACATTTTTTTAGATTAACAGAATAGGACATTTTGACTTTCGACCTAACCAAGACATTATTACTTTCGAATGATAAATAGCGTTTCTAATTAAAGAAAATCCTTGCTATTTCGTTTTGAAATGGTATAATAATAAATTGTGAGAATACCTCACTTACCCCTTGCTAGGTCTTGGGGTCATTAGTCCAAAAGGAGGAAATATCAATGGCTAAATACGAAATTCTTTATATTATTCGTCCAAACATTGAAGAAGAAGCAAAAACTGCTTTGGTAGAACGTTTTGATTCTATCTTGACTGATAACGGTGCTACTATCGTTGAATCAAAAGATTGGGAAAAACGTCGCTTTGCTTACGAAATCAAAGATTTCCGCGAAGGTCTTTACCACATCGTTACTGTTGAAACTGAAGATGCTTTCGCTCTTAACGAGTTTGACCGTCTTTCAAAAATCAACAATGACATTCTTCGTCACATGATCGTTAACCTCGAAGCGTAAGAAGGTAGTTTATGATTAATAATGTGGTACTTGTTGGTCGTATGACCAGAGATGCAGAACTTCGCTACACACCAAGCAATGTTGCTGTTGCTACTTTCTCTCTTGCAGTTAACCGTAACTTCAAGAGTCAAAATGGTGAACGTGAAGCTGATTTCATTAACTGTGTGATTTGGCGCCAGTCAGCTGAGAATTTGGCTAATTGGGCTAAAAAAGGTGCTTTAATTGGTATCACTGGACGTATCCAGACGCGTAATTATGAAAATCAACAAGGCCAACGCGTTTATGTAACAGAAGTTGTTGCGGAAAATTTCCAAATGTTGGAAAGTCGTGCTACACGTGAAGGTGGTTCACAAAGTTCTTATAATGGTGGTTATAATAACCAATCATCAAATAACAGTTTTTCATCTTCATCACAAACACCAAACTTTGGTCGAGATGAGAGCCCATTTGGTAATTCGAACCCAATGGATATCTCAGATGACGATTTACCGTTCTAGGATGGACTTAATACTATAATATAAGGAGAAATAATATGGCTCAACAACGTCGTGGCGGATTTAAACGCCGTAAAAAAGTTGATTATATCGCAGCTAATAAAATTGAATACGTTGATTATAAAGATACTGAACTTCTTAGCCGTTTCGTTTCAGAACGTGGAAAAATTCTTCCTCGTCGCGTAACAGGAACTTCAGCTAAAAACCAACGTAAAGTAACAACAGCAATCAAACGTGCTCGCGTTATGGCTCTTATGCCTTACGTAAACGAAGACTAATTCGTTAGGCCACTTCCTAAGCAGGGAGTGGTTTTTTGTTTTATCATATCTAATAGTCACTCTGTGATCAAATTCGCTTTGAAGTGACTTGAGGCTCCTAAAATTCCAAAAAAAGTTACCATTGTACCTATTTTATTAGCTTTTATTCGCATAGCGTGATAAATGAGATTTTTGATTGTAACAGTTGTCTAGTTTTGATAAGTGATGACATTGACGAAAAAATCTTTAGACGCCATTTTCTAATAGCTTTTGAGGAGCGTGATGTCAGGAATTTGTAAGAGATTGTATATTACAATCAAAAACGGTTACCTTTGCAGAGTATCAAAGGCTTAACTGTACAAGCGTAAAAGATAAGTCTTAGTTGAGATCGTAAGCTTGGTGTGCTAAAAACTCAAAAAAATTAGCTCAATTGGCGGTGAAAGACCTTGTTGTTTTAAGGGCGAGGCATTATGTGAATGTGTTATAATCGAATGAATTAAGGTTGAGACAACGAACTGAGATGCGGACAGCACTTGAGTAGAGCAAGGCGAAAGTGACGATGTCTCAACCTTAATTCAAAAGACTATAGTTTACTGAATGAGTTCTTTCAGCCGCATACTGAAAAAGCCAAACATCAAAACGGATGTTTGGCTTTAGTCGTTATCTTCGAGGTGTAGCTTGTGCTGACATAGCACTCAAAATATTGTATTTTTTCTTGAGGTAGTAGCGGATAGCAAAAGCGACTGCGCCTATTAGAATAAGTAAGAGCGGAGGTAATTGTGGGTTGATAGCTGCTGGTAAAAAGGTAGTGGCACTAAACAGAACTAACCAACCGATCATCAGAAGTCCTAAGAGACCAATGCTTTTCCAAAAATTTGGGCGTTGGGATTTTTCTTTGCCCATATGACGATAGATATAGTAGTAAGTGGTGTAGAGAAAGGCTCCGCCACCTAGTCCAACAACTATTAGTGATAATAAACCGTAAGATTGGGTTTGGTTATTGGTAAGAGCAAGGAGACCTGTGATGACGCCAAGGAAACCAAGCCAAAAGAGTGAAGCATCCGTCCACATAAGCCAAGGGTTTGTATTTTTGGCTTCTTGAGCTTCTGCTTTTATCTCTGCTTCTGATTTAGTGAATTGCGCAGCCCACGTTGTTGGAGCCCCGAGGAAAGAACGCGCGGGAATACCATTTTTTTGATTTTCTTCGATGGTTGGCAAAATATCTTCTAAAATAGTTTTAATTTCAGTATCTGATTTGCCGTCTTGTATCAATTGTTTAGTAGCAATGTGAATAAATTCTTGATTTTTGTGAGTGAGATTGTTTAAATCCATGATAATCCTTTCAGAAATGGGAATAGTTAATCTATCGTTACCTTTGTAAAAGGTTTAGAAAGTACCAGATTGTTAACAAGGTTAAGGTACCTGAGCATAAAGTCACCCCATAATCTTATCTCATCAGCTTCTAGGATTAGTTTGTGTGGAGAAGCCAAAAAGATGTTTTAGAAAGTCTCTGATTATTAAAGAGGTTAAGGCGCTAGCAAATTCCTTCGGTACCAATCAGTTATTTGGCTAATGCCACTGTTTGACGAGTCGTTTTGCGACTGCCAACTATAAAGCATCAAAACCATTTTTTCCTGATAAAGTAAAGCACAACCAACATACTGAGTACAGAAGCGATAAAAACGATGTACCAGAAGGCGTGTGGCAGACCATTTAGAGGTAACCAGTTGTTTTGGAAGTTCATGCCGTAAGCTGAGAAGATGACAGTTGGGATGTCTAATGCCATCGTCATCAGCGCCAAGGTTTTCATAATGGTGTTCTGATTGTTATTGATGATAGCTGCAGAAGTTTCCGCCATTGCATTCAAGACATTTTCATAAATACCTGCCATTTCAATAGCCTGTTGGGTTTCAATTAAGGTATCTTCCAGCAGGTCTTCGTCCTCAACGTATTTTTTGAGACTTGAGGTATTACTGGAGAGCTTTTTAACGATTCGCTCATTCATTTTGAGTGAAGCCTTTAGATAGACGATGGATTTTTCCAACTCCATCATGTCGATCAGTTGTTCGTTACGAGTGGCATCTTCCAATTGGGCTTCGATACGGTCGCTTTGGCGATCAATAGAACGTAAGGCGGTTAGGTATAAAATGGCATTGCGATAGAGGAGTTGAAAAATGAATCGTGTCTTCATAAAAGTATAAAAGCCTTTGACACGATGATTTTTAAATTGATCAAAAATAGATAATTCTTCTAGACAAGTCGTAATAACAGCATTTTCAGCGACGATGATACCCAGAGGAATAGTCATATAGTAGTTTTTGTTGTTACGCTCTTCATAGATAGGAACGTCGACGAGAATCAAAGTATAATCATCTTCAACCGTGATACGAGAAGTTTCTTCAATATCGAGGGGAGCTCGTAAATCGGAAATGTCAATATTGAAGCGTTCAGCTATTTGATGGGATTCTTCCTGGGAAGGATTGACCAAATTAATCCAAGCACCGGGCTCGAACGTATCAATTTCTTTGAAGTCAATTCCTGTTGACAGAAACATTTGTTTCATGTACATTCCCTCCTGTAAGTTAGAATTTAGCCATACCTAACTATTATACTCTATTTTAGCTCCAAAAAAAAGCAGAGTCTAACGATTCTTTTTACAGTAAAAAAATCTGATTTTGTTATAATAGAGTAACCTTAAGAAGTTTCTTGGCAATTACGCCGTTTTAAAATGGGGTTAAATCGGTTATCAAAAGATGTTTTAAATGGTTCAAAAGGATTAAAACTTCTAAGAGTTTTGACATGATTAACGCTATTTTTAAGAATATTGGCTGAAAATTCTCTGCTATCAAGTTTTGATAAAGACTAGATACGCTTCTAACTAAGGATGAAAGGAATGAAATACGCCCTAAATGCTGTCAAAAAGAAAAACCAATTTGAAGGGGATTCTCTTTTAGTCGTTTTCTTTTTCGATGGACTATGTGCTGGGTTTTGTATCTTAGATTATGCAAGATAAGTTAGTGATTCATGGGGCACGCGCCCATAATTTAAAAAATATTGATGTGGAGATTCCGCGAGATAAGTTGGTTGTTGTGACAGGTTTGTCTGGTTCTGGAAAATCTTCTTTGGCTTTTGATACTATTTATGCTGAAGGGCAAAGACGCTATGTGGAAAGTCTTTCAGCCTATGCTCGCCAATTTTTGGGTAATATGGAAAAGCCGGACGTTGACTCTATTGATGGACTTAGCCCAGCTATTTCGATTGACCAAAAAACAACTAGTAAAAACCCACGTTCGACCGTTGGTACGGCGACAGAGATTAACGATTATCTTCGTTTGTTGTATGCGCGTGTGGGAACACCCTACTGTATCAACGGACATGGTGCCATTTCAGCCTCTTCTGTTGAACAGATTGTTGACGAGGTGTTAGAATTACCCGAACGTACTCGGATGCAAATCCTTGCTCCAATTGTTCGTCGTAAAAAAGGCCAGCATAAAACAATTTTTGAACGAATCCAAAAAGATGGTTATGTTCGGGTTCGTGTAGATGGTGATATCTTTGATGTGACAGAAGTTCCTGAGTTGTCTAAGAGTAAAATGCATAATATCGAAGTGGTTATTGATCGTTTGGTCAATAAAGAAGGCATTCGCTCACGGCTCTTTGATTCTATTGAGGCTGCTCTTCGACTAGGTGATGGTTATCTTATGATCGATACCATGGATGGTAATGAATTGCTATATTCAGAACATTATTCCTGTCCTGTTTGTGGCTTTACAGTCCCTGAGTTAGAACCTCGACTCTTCTCATTTAATGCGCCATTTGGTTCTTGTCCAACTTGTGATGGCTTGGGAATGAAGTTGGTCGTGGATTTGGATTTGATTGTGCCAGATGGGACAAAGACCCTCAGAGAAGGCGCTCTAGCACCATGGAATCCGATTTCGTCTAATTACTATCCGACCTTGTTGGAGCAAGCCATGACAAGTTTTGGCATCGATATGGATACTCCTTGGGATGATTTATCTGATGAGGATAAAGACCTAGTTCTCTACGGTTCAGGAGAGCGTGAGTTTCATTTCCACTATGAAAATGATTTCGGTGGTGTGCGTGATATTGACTTGCCTTTTGAGGGAGTGGTGACTAATGTTAATCGCCGTTACCACGAAACTAATTCCGAATATACTCGTGGTGTGATGCGTGATTACATGAACGAGTTGACTTGTTCGACCTGTAACGGCTATCGCCTCAATGATGCTGCCTTATCTGTCCGCGTCGGAGGCCCAGATGGGATGAACATTGGACAAATTTCAAACCTATCCATCGAAGACCACTTGAAGCAACTTTCGCGCTTAACACTCGGGGAAAATGATGAAATGATTGCCCGCCCAATCCTTAAGGAAATCACTGACCGTTTGACTTTCTTGAATAATGTCGGTCTAAATTATTTGACCTTGTCTCGGATGGCTGGAACCTTATCAGGCGGAGAAAGCCAACGTATTCGCTTGGCAACGCAGATTGGCTCCAATCTAAGTGGAGTCCTCTATGTGCTAGATGAGCCTTCTATTGGTCTTCATCAGAGGGACAACGATCGCCTGATTTCTAGTTTGAAAAAGATGCGTGATCTTGGCAATACGCTGATCGTTGTGGAACATGATGAAGATACCATGATGGAAGCGGACTGGTTGATTGATGTGGGACCAGGAGCAGGGGCGCTCGGTGGTGAGATTGTTGCTTCGGGCACGCCTAAACAAGTTGCCAAATCGAAAAAATCAATTACCGGTCAATACTTATCTGGTCGAAAAGCTATTCCAGTTCCAGAAGAACGCCGTCAGGGAAATGGTCGTTTCATTGAAGTGAAAGGGGCTAGCGAGCACAACCTTCAAACCATTGATGCCAAATTCCCACTCGGTCAATTTATTGCTGTTACGGGTGTCTCAGGTTCTGGAAAATCAACTCTGGTCAACAGTATTCTCAAAAAAGCTATCGCCCAAAAATTAAATCGCAATTCTGATAAACCAGGTAAGCATCAGTCTGTGGAGGGGATTGAGCATATTGAGCGCTTGATTGATATTGACCAAAGTCCGATTGGGCGTACACCACGCTCTAATCCAGCGACTTACACGGGTGTTTTTGATGATATTCGAGACTTGTTTGCCCAAACGAATGAAGCAAAAATTCGTGGTTATAAAAAAGGCCGCTTCTCTTTTAACGTCAAAGGCGGTCGCTGCGAGGCTTGTTCTGGTGATGGTATTATCAAGATTGAGATGCACTTCTTACCAGATGTCTATGTTCCCTGTGAGGTTTGCCATGGTACACGTTATAATTCTGAAACTTTGGAAGTGCATTACAAAGGCAAAACGATTGCGGACATTTTAGAAATGACCATAGATGATGCGGTGGAATTCTTCGCAGCTATTCCCAAAATTGCGCGTAAAATTCAGACCATTAAAGATGTTGGTCTAGGTTATGTGACACTGGGCCAGCCAGCAACTACCCTATCTGGTGGGGAAGCTCAACGGATGAAGTTGGCTAGTGAACTGCATAAACGCTCAACTGGTAAATCCTTATATATCTTGGATGAACCAACAACTGGACTTCATACGGATGATATTGCCCGATTAATTACGGTTTTGAATCGTTTTGTGGACGAAGGGAACACTGTTCTTGTCATCGAACACAATCTCGATGTGATCAAGACAGCAGACCATATCATCGACCTTGGTCCAGAAGGCGGTGTTGGTGGTGGACAGATCATCGCAACAGGAACGCCAGAAGAAGTAGCACAAGTGGAAGCTTCTTATACAGGACAGTATTTGAAAGGGAAGTTATCTAAATAAGAGAGAATCCGATGTTTGTCGGGTTTTCTTTTGTTTTTTGAAGGGAAATACTTGCTACTATGCTTCCTATACTACATCCAACAAGCCAAGTAGCAGGAGTATTTTTGATAAACATCCTGTTGAATTTTTGACACAAAAGACGTCGCAATATAGTCTCGAGCATAAACAGTAATGCAGAAAGAGCTTGGGAAGCCTGCCTCAAACTCTAAATGATTGCTGAGCTATTTTGGGAAGTCTTTGTCAAACAAGAAGATAGAGACAGTGGCTATGGCTAGCTATTATAGTCGAATGAACTAACGTTGAGACAAAGAATTGAGATGCGGGCAACACTTGAGTAGGGCAAGGCGAAAGTGACGATGTCTCAACCTTAATTCAAAAGACTATAATGGAGTTTTTTTATAAATGATGACAATCGTATTAAGAGGACCACGTCCAAGAGAAACTTGAAAAGTTACGTCGGAAAGTGACGAAGGTCAAGCGCGTCGCTCTCCTCATTACAAGTCTTCATAGCCTTTACTAGCTGACAAGGGGCTGGAGCATTTGAGATGATGTTGTTGTTGTCGGATAGTTAGGTCTTGAGTACAGATGATGGGTCATTACCCATGCTTAATATGTGGTTAAAGATTTTGACGTGATAGCAATTCGAGATGCTTGTTCAGTTGTTGCTCAGGTATTGATTGATGGGCAGTTAAAGAGGTTAGCGGTTGAAGTTGAAGTGTTCTACTATTTACCAAGGCATGCAAGGTTTTTGAGGACGTGCGCTTGGTACTTAACCTAAATTAAAAATAAGCAAGGCATCTCACAAATATTGTGTTGACAATAGCTGTTGCCATTTTGCTGATTTAAATGATTGAGAAGTATTCTGGAGCAATAGCGTTTGCACAACACACTTTATCGTTAAATCATGAATTATTCCTCGTTTTCGAGGATTTTTTGTTAAAATAAGATAAGTTTAATGTTTTATTCAGGAGGTTATTATGGATTCTAGGATTGTTCGTTTTGAAGAAAAATTAGCGCAATCAAATTTGGATGGTTTTTTAGTGACAGGGCAAAAGAATATCTACTATCTGACTGGTTTTTGGGGAACGGAGAGTACCGTTTTCATCACTCGCAATCGTCGCATCTTTATGACAGATGCTCGCTATACATTGATTGCCAAGGAAGTGGTTGAAGGATTTGACATCATTGAGACACGTACAGCTTTGGCTGAAGTTTCTAACATAATCAAGGCTGATCAGCTTGCCAGAGTCGGTTTTGATAGTCAAGTTTCTTATGCTTTTTATGGCCAATTGACAAGCTTATCGCCTCAGACACAGTGGCTGCCTCAGACAGACTTTGTAGAAACCTTGCGCGTGGTAAAAGACAAATCAGAGATTGACACTATCCGTCAGGCCTGTCAAATTTCTGATAAGGCTTTTGTAGATGTGCTGGATTTTATCAAACCTGGTCAAACGACAGAGTTGCAAGTGGCCAATTTCCTTGATTTTCGTATGCGTCACTACGGTGCTTCGGGAGTATCTTTTGAGACTATCACTGCTTCGGGTTATCGCTCTGCCATGCCTCACGGTGTTGCCAGTGACAAGGTCATTCAGTCAGGAGAATCGTTAACCTTGGACTTCGGTTGTTACTACAAGCATTACGTCAGTGATATGACGCGGACCATTCATATCGGGCACGTGACGGATGAAGAACGTGAGATTTACGATGTTGTCCTAAGAGCTAATCAGACCTTGATTGACCAAGCAAAAGCAGGGATGACTTATAAAGACTTTGATGCCATTCCTCGTCAGGTTATAGAGAATGCGGGTTATGGAGAATTCTTCACACACGGTATCGGTCATGGTATTGGTTTGGATATTCATGAAAATCCATTTTTCCGTGGTAGTGAGGATAAGCTGGAGGCTGGTATGGTAGTGACGGATGAACCAGGTATCTATTTGCCAAATAAATACGGACTCCGTATTGAAGATGACTTAGTTATTACAAAAAATGGGTGCGAAGTATTGACCCAAGCCCCTAAAGAATTGATCGTATTAAAATAGGAGAGAGTATGGAGAGATTATCCTGGCAGGATTATTTCATGGCCAACGCTGAGTTGATTTCTAAGCGTTCCACTTGTGATAGGGCTTTTGTAGGTGCTGTTTTAGTGAAAAATAATCGCATTATTGCGACTGGTTATAATGGTGGTGTTTCAGCAACGGATAACTGTAATGAAGTCGGACACTATATGGAAGATGGGCATTGTATTCGAACCGTCCATGCAGAGATGAATGCTCTGATCCAGTGTGCTAAAGAAGGGATCTCAACAGATGGCACTGAGATCTATGTAACGCATTTTCCCTGCTTAAACTGCACCAAAGCCCTTCTACAAGCAGGAATAAAAAAGATCACTTACAAAGCTAACTACCGACCACATCGTTTTGCGATTGAACTTTTGGAGAAAAAGGGTGTTGCTTACATTCAACACGATGTACCTGCCATGACCCTAGGAACCAAAGAATAACCGCAAATGTAAAGAGCAGTCATGAAAAATAGTTTGACTTTTTACAAAAGCTAGTATTTGTGCTAGAATGAAGTGATAAATAATTTTTACAAAGAGGTAATAAGAGAATGATTGAAGCAAGTAAGCTTAGAGCAGGTATGACTTTCGTAGCATCTGATGGCAAATTGATTAAAGTCTTGGACGCCAGTCACCATAAACCTGGTAAAGGTAACACGATCATGCGTATGAAATTGCGTGACGTGCGTTCAGGATCAACCTTTGACACAACTTACCGTCCAGATGAAAAATTTGAGCAAGCCATCATTGAAACACGCCCTGCTCAATACCTTTACAAGATGGACGACACAGCCTTCTTTATGGATACTGAAAGCTATGACCAATATGAAATTCCGGTCGCAAACGTAGAAAATGAGTTGCTCTACATATTAGAAAATGAAGAAGTTAAGATCCAATTCTATGGAACAGAAGTTATCGGTGTGACGGTACCAACAACTGTTGAATTGACTGTCGTTGAGACACAACCTTCTATTAAAGGAGCAACGGTTACTGGTTCAGGTAAGCCAGCAACTCTTGAAACAGGTCTTGTGGTTAACGTTCCTGACTTCATTGAAGTTGGTCAAAAGCTTGTTGTTAACACTGCTGAAGGTACATACGTTTCACGTGCCTAAGCCAAGGTAAAGAAATTTATAGTTGCGTTTTTTCAAATATGAAAAAACTGACTTAAACTATAATGACGAAAGGAAAAGCTATGATTACTGAAAATATTGGCGAAATTGTTATTTCGCCACGCGTATTGGAAGTTATTACAGGGATTGCTGCAACTAAAGTTGACGGTGTTCATTCATTGCACAACAAAAAAGCAGCAGATACGCTAAGTAAAGCGAGTCTTGGTCGTGGTGTTTACTTGAAGAATAACGAGAATGGTGACGTTGTTGCCGATATTTATGTCTATCTTCAATATGGTGTCAATGTGCCAACTGTTTCCATTGCTGTACAGAAAGCTGTTAAAGCAGCTGTTTATGATATGGCAGAAGTAACAGTTGCTCAAGTAAATGTTCATGTAGTTGGAATTGTCCCTGAAAAGACTCCAAAACCTGATTTGAACAGTCTTTTCAGCGAGGATTTTTTGAATGAGCAAGACTAGTATTTATACTGGCTCAAGACGTGACCTCCGCGAACGTGCTTTTCAAGCCTTGTTTAGCATGGAATTTGGTGGCGAATGGTTACAAGCATCCGAATCAGCTTATCTTCATGATAAGACGGTTGAGGATGAGGAAACTGTTGAAGTTCCCGCTTTCTTATTGAATCTTGTTAATGGCGTTGAAAGCCATAAGGATGAATTAGATGCTTTAATTTCTGAAAAATTGCGTAAAGGTTGGTCTATCGAGCGTCTGACCTTGACGGATAAGACCATGCTTCGCCTTGGCTTGTTTGAGATTAAATTTTTTGAGGAAACACCTGAGCGTGTTGCCTTAAATGAAATTATCGAGATTGCTAAGAAGTATTCAGATGAAACATCAGCTAAGTTTATTAACGGTCTCTTGAGTCAATTTGTTGTTGAATAATTAGATAGTAACATAACCTTTCAAGTTAGTCTTGGAAGGTTTTTATCAGTGGAGTTAGTAATGAAAATGTTAATGAAGAGGTTAGTAGAAGCGATGGCTGCCTTGTTAATTTTAGCTTTTGCAGGCTGGACTATCTATTCAACCTATCCCAAGAAGGCTGTTTTATCGCTGGCTAATAATAAAATGACTTACAATGGTGTCCTTCGAAATGGACGTCTAAATGGAAAAGGGACGCTGACTTATGATAATAAAGATCGCTATGTTGGCCAGTTTAAAGACGGTGCGTTTGATGGTCAGGGGACTTTTTACTCTCACGAGGGTTGGTCTTATACCGGCGAGTTTAAAAAAGGACAGGCCAATGGAAATGGACGATTGAAATTACCTGACGGCAAGCAATATAAAGGAAAGTTTAAGCAGGGGATTTATCAAAAATGAGAATACAATGGTTTTCGTTTATTAGGGTTCTAGGCTTACTTTTTGTCTTGTTATATCATTTTTATAAAGACATATTACCAGGTGGTTTTATAGGTGTAGATATCTTCTTTACCTTTTCTGGTTATTTGATCACAGCTCTTTTGATAGATGCGGTTTATGAGAAAAAGAAAATCCATTTGGTCGATTACTTGAGGCGTAGATTTTATCGTATTTTGCCACCCTTGCTCTTTATGATTTTGCAAGTTATGCCGTTTGCCTTATTGATTCGTAGGGATTTTCTGGCTTCAATTGGTCATCAAATCAAGGCGGCTCTTGGTTTTGTGACTAATATTTATGAAATACTTCTGGGCAGTCACTATGAAAATCAGTTTTCACCACATCTGTTTTTGCACACTTGGAGTTTAGCCATCGAGTTTCAATACTACCTCTTTTGGGGAATTGCTTTATGGCTCTTGGTCAAGTATCTTCCTAAGCCGGAGAGCTTTCGTAAGGGTGTGTTATACTTATCAGCTGGTTTGGGTCTTGCAAGTGCTTTGGTGATGATTGTTGGCAGTTTCATGGGTGTTGAGGATTCTGTTCTTTACTTTTCTACTTTCAGTCATGCCTTTCCTCTTTTTGTGGGCAGTTGCTTTGGTGCTTTATCAGGGATTAAGCACGTGGGCATCTTGCATGATGTTATCAAGAATAAGGTAAAACCAATTCAAACCTTAGGTCTAGTTTTAGCATTAACAAGCCTACTTTTGGTATTAGCCAAATGCCTGCATTTTGATAGTGTATTCACTTACCGATTCGGTTTTGTGTTAGCTACTGGTCTAACTGGCTTTAGTATTGTTTTGTGTCGCGTTTTGCATGATCAATTTTCTGGTAAAACAGAGCCTATTGTGATTTCATTTTTAGCTAATATCAGTTACAGCGTCTACCTCTATCATTGGCCTATTTTACAAATCACAAAAGATTTATTTTCTGATCACGTGGCTGTTCTAGTGACAACTTTGACTTCGGTTGTTTTATCAACGATCTCCTTTTATCTTTTAGAACCAATGCTTATGGGACAGATTCAAAGTGATAGGAGACAAGCTATTTTGCTGCGTTTAGCTTATGGGGTTGCCTTGATTTACTTTATGATTTTGGGTGCTTATATGGTGCAGATTGCCAAAGCTGCTCCAGTTTTGGGGCCTTTTGAGCAAAATATGCTTGAAAAGAATCTTCAGCAATTTGATATAGGGATGGGGACAACTAAGCAACTAGCTGTTGGTGGCATCAAACAACCATCTTCTGGACAGAGAGCTGTTAGTGAGCAATATGACAACGTCCTTGTGATTGGCGATTCTGTTGCCCTTGATTCTGTCCATACCATGCCAGAAAAACTGAAATCGGCAACTGTTGATGTGGCAGACAGTAGGCGTTTTGATCAAGCCTTTGACATTTATCAAAATTATATTGATTCTGGCAATTTACCAACCTATACAGTCGTTGCCGTAGGTGTTAATTCACCCAATAACTACCAAGCGCACATCCAAGCCTTCCTAGCTAAATTACCAAAAGATCATCATTTGATCTTTGTAACGCCTTATAGTCAAACAGAAGCGGTAGAAGAGATTAAGGCTATCCGTGATTACGAACTGAAGTTGGCCGAAAAAGATGATAGGGTATCCGTAGCGGATTGGTACAAGATAGCATTAGAACACACCGAGTTATGGCCAGGCTCTGATGGCACTCATTTCTCTCATACTGTTGAGACGAGTCGTTTGGGTGCACAGTTGTACCTAGATGCTATTACGGCTAAATTAGATGACTTCAAACAACGTTATGATTCTGCTGGAACAAGGATGACTGATGATCTTCTATTTATCGGAGATTCTGTTGCAGTCCATGCTGGAGAAAGTGTCAATGCTCGTTTCCAAGGAGCCATTATCGACTCTAAAAGTAATAGAAATTTGGCTGATGCCGCTACTATCATCAAGAACTATGCTGATAATGGAGCGCTGCCCAAAAATATTGTTGTAGCCGTTGGAGTGAACGAAGTGACCAATAGCAAGGAAGTTTTGGATGACCTAGTTGCTAGTTTACCTGATAATCGTCGATTGGTCCTTGTGACGCCTTATAATGGGTCATACAGTAATGTTAAAGGATCAAACGTTTATGATACTAGACAAAATGAAATGAAACTTGCTAAAAAATATGATTTTGTCGCAGTAGCGGATTGGAAAAAGACAGCAGAAGCTCATCCTGAAATCTGGGAAGGAACTGATTCGGTTCACTTTGAACGAACGGATGGTCTGCTGGATTATGATTTATTAGCTAAGGCATCTGGCTATTACACAGATACCATCATGAAAGCTCTTGAGAAGGTTCAAAACCAACCTGCAAAAGGAGAGTGAAAAAGAAGCTAGATTATTCCTAGCTTCTTTTTTAGAGTTTCATTAGGAGCAATTTGGTGCTTGAGAGGCTGTTTTTCACCCATTTTCAGGTTCAAACTCTTTTGGTGAATTTGATTTGTCCGGCGTTTGTGTCCCCAAAACGAAGTTTTCGGATGGGCGACTTTGGCAACATAATCTTGTTTAGACGGTTCTACCAGCGGAGTAACTAATTGGTAGAATATAGTCTCGACTGGTTTCTTGACCAGACATTTTTTTGATTAAAACATCTACAATGAGGCTGGCCAAATCTTCAATGGGTTGCTTAATGGTTGTTAGGTGTGGGAAATACTGTTCCATAAAGTCCGTTCCATCATATCCAATCAGTTTTAAATCTTCAGGAATTCGTTTGCCCATTTCTTGCGCCACTTTGATTACCTGTACGGCTGTTAAATCATCAGAGGTAAAAATGCCGTCAGGATTTTCTTTGGCGATGATAGAGCGGATCTCCATTTCACGTCTCAAGGTTGATAATTCTCGCGGAATGTGATGAACTGGCGTGTCTTTACCTAGTTCATAGCTAAAGCCTAGCTGGCGTAATCCAGTCGGAGAGTTAGAATTATCATTACCCGTGATCATAATACTATGTGTACATCCAGCTTTTTTTAGGAGCTGCCCTGCCAGCTTGCCTCCTTCAAAATTATCAGAGGAAACGATGGGGATGTGAGGAGCGAGGTTACGGTCGAAAGCAACGATGGGGGCTTCTACTTTTTCGTAATCTTTGATTCCTAGATTGTGGCTGGATGAGATGATACCATCTACTTGGTTAGCAGCGAGCATTTCTAAATATTCTTTTTCTTTGATGGGATTATGCTGACTATTACAAATAATGGTTTTGTAGCCTTTTTCAAACAGTTGAATTTCCAAATGCTCAATCAATTGCGCAAAGAAGATATTGGAAATGTTAGGAAAAATCAAGCCAACTAATTGAGGGGATTTTCCTTGCAGGCTACGAGCTAGATTATTTGGTTTGTAGCCCAAGTCATGCATGGCTTGATGGACTTTGTCGATGGTTTTTTGTGAGAGATAGCCTTTTTTATTGATAACGCGTGAAACTGTCGTAGGACTAACGCCAGCGAGTTGTGCAACATCGGTGAGTTTTGCGACCATGTTAGACCCTTAATTCAAAGTAGCTACCGCTAATTTGCCCTTCTTTAATATAAATTCCAGATTGGTCTTGACTTGGGAAGACACGGCCGGTAAAGACTTTTTCACCATCGTTAACAAAAATCTCAAAGATTGATTTATCGACAAAAATATTGAGTTTTGTCTCTGCTTTATCAATGTCACATTGCCGTGTGTTACCAAAATCGACAGCATACTGCTGACCAGCAGAAGAACGGTCCACAAGGATTTGGCCTTGGGTAGTATCAATTGTGATTGTTAGGCCATTTAACTGTTCATCAGAGAATAAAATAAGTTGGGATTTATCGTCAGCAGGGACGGTGACTTCCAGTTCATAAGTATTTTGACTGCTAGATCGATTGGATAGAGCTTTGGCTTCTAATCGCAAATCCTTCATGGCTGAGACAGGGTATTGATAGAGTTTGCCGTCTCTGATTGATAGTTCCTTA
This sequence comes from Streptococcus halotolerans, assembly GCF_001598035.1. Lineage (NCBI taxonomy): Bacteria > Bacillati > Bacillota > Bacilli > Lactobacillales > Streptococcaceae > Streptococcus > Streptococcus halotolerans. The sequence goes on from NZ_CP014835.1 coordinate 1,973,999, forward strand.
ACCAAACTCATGGCACCCTGGTAGTCATATTGGTCAGTAGGGTAGTCAATATCTGGCAATCCAATCCAACTGATCGCATAAACCTTACCGTCAGGAGCATTAAAAGCTTGTGTTGCATAGGCTTCAAAACCATAATCTAGATTATAAATAGGGGATGCCTCAAGCAGTTTAGCTGCATGTGTGTCAAACGCTTGACATATTTTATAGGTATTAGGGTAAATATTGTCATAATTGAGTTCAGATTTATCTAAACCTTGTGGGCTATAAAGGAGAACAGGGTGTCCATCAACGAAGACAAGATTTGGGCATTCAATCATGTATTCTGATCCAGTACCACCAAATTCAAGATTGCCGACAAATTTCCAGTTATGAACATCATTGTTAGTAGCCTTATAAAGTTTGATAAAGCCTTGTTTATCATGGTTTTGAGCACCTACAATGGCATAGAATTGTCCTTGATAGTTAAAGATTTGAGGGTCACGAAAATGTTCGGTCACATCGTCTGGTTGTTGAATGAGAACCTTGTCACATTTTTCAATATGACCATCCTGATCCATCCAAGCTCCGACTTGAAGCGGGTCACGGATCCAGTTGTCATCACGGACGTTACCCGTATAAAAGAGAAAGAGCTTACCATCAATCTCATAGGCAGACCCTGAGTAGGCTCCATGGCTATCGTTGACATGGTCGGGCTCTAGAGTAACTCCTGTTTCTTTAAAATGGACAAGGTCACTTGATTCAGTGTGAACCCATTGTTTTAAGCCGTGAGCTGCACCAAATGGCCAGTTTTGGTAGAAGAGTTGAAACTTACCATTAAAGTAAGAAAAGCCATTTGGATCGTTTAATAAGCCAGTTTTTGGCTCTAGGTGATAGCTAGTGAGCCATGGCGATTTTGTTTTATTTTCAGCAATTTTATTTTTCTCGTCTTCTGTCCAATCCTCATAACGGCGATAGCGAATTTCGGTAGGTAAATTCATAAATATGATACATCAGAGCTAAGCAAATATGTGAGTAGCTCCGTGTTCAGCTGACGATTGCCCACTGAACACGTCCTTTCTATTGTATTAGTAATCGGCAGAAATAAACAGTTTTCTGTCAACAGATGTCAATTATATAGTAAACGTTTTCTCACTAAAAATCAATGGTTTACTGTCAATTTATAATAATTTCTGCAAAACGCTTGACATATTTTTAAAACCTGATAAAATGATGGTGTGATGTGAAACGCTTTCACTTAACTTAATAGAAAATAATAAAAGGAGTCTTTTTGCAAATGGATAATAAGCAAATTGCAGAAGAAGTCATCGTTGCTCTTGGTGGTCGCGATAATGTTAAAAGTGTCGCTCACTGTGCCACACGTCTTCGTGTGATGGTTAACGATGAATCAAAAATCGATAAAGCCAAAACGGAAGAAATTGAAAAAGTACAAGGAGCTTTCTTTAACTCAGGTCAATACCAAATCATCTTTGGTACAGGTACTGTCAATAAAATTTATGATGAAGTGGTTGCCCTAGGTCTTCCAACCTCATCAACTGGTGAACAAAAAGAAGAAGCTGCTAAACAAGGAAATGCTTTCCAGCGTGCTATTCGTACTTTTGGTGACGTCTTTGTTCCCTTGCTTCCAGCTATCGTTGCGACTGGTCTTTTCATGGGTATCCGTGGTGCTATCAACAACGATACGATTTTGGGGATGTTTGGAACAACATCAGAAGCCTTCTCATCAACAAACTTCTATACTTATACGGTTGTTTTAACTGATACAGCTTTCGCCTTCTTCCCAGCCTTGATCTCATGGTCAGCCTTCCGGGTATTTGGCGGTAATCCAGTTATCGGTTTGGTCTTGGGACTTATGATGGTAAACTCAGCCCTTCCAAATGCTTGGGATGTGGCCTCTAGAGCAGCCAAGCCAATTGAATTCTTCGGATTTATTCCTGTTGTTGGTTACCAAAACTCAGTTCTCCCAGCCTTCTTCGTAGGTCTCTTGGGTGCTAAACTTGAGAAAAAACTGCATAAAGTGGTTCCCGATGTTCTTGACCTTCTGGTTGTACCATTCTTGACATTTACCATTATGTCAGCTTTGTCACTCTTTGTTATTGGTCCGGTCTTTCATAGCGTTGAAAACTATGTTCTAGCTGGAACTAAATTTATCCTTAACTTGCCACTTGGTCTTTCAGGACTTATCCTTGGTGGCCTTCACCAAATCATTGTTGTTACTGGTGTTCACCATATCTTTAACCTTCTTGAGTCACAATTGATTGCGGCTGATGGTAAAGACCCATTCAACGCCATTATCACAGCAGCGATGACAGCACAAGCTGGTGCAACGCTTGCAGTTGGTGTTAAAACGAAAAATAAAAAATTGAAAGCTCTTGCTTTCCCTGCAGCTCTTTCAGCTGGTCTTGGGATTACTGAACCTGCTATCTTTGGGGTTAACCTACGTTTTGGTAAACCGTTTATCATGGGTCTTATCGCTGGTGCAGCTGGTGGATGGTTGGCGTCAATCTTTAAATTGGCTGGTACTGGCTTTGGAATTACAATCATTCCAGGTACGCTACTTTACCTCAACGGCCAAGTGCTTAAATACGTCATCATGGTTCTCGGAACAACAGCCCTTGCCTTCGTGCTGACTTACTTCTTTGGCTATAAAGATGAAGAAACAGTTACACAACAAGCGGCACCTACCTCTACTGAAGACGTCAAATCAGAACCTGCCGTAGCAGCTCCTGTAACGCTTTCAGAGGAAACGATTGTGTCACCTCTTAATGGTGAAGTTGTTAGCTTAACGTCTGTTAATGATCCAGTGTTTGCTTCAGAAGCTATGGGTAAAGGGGTTGCCATCAAACCAACTGACAATACGGTTTACTCTCCAGTTGATGGTGTTATCCAAATTGCTTTTGAAACCGGACACGCTTATGGCATTAAATCTAATGATGGAGCAGAGATACTTATCCATATCGGTATTGACACCGTTTCGATGGATGGTAAAGGATTTGATCAAAAAGTGAAAGCCAACCAAGTCGTTAAAAAAGGTGATGTTCTTGGAACGTTTGATCTCGATGAAATTGCAGCAGCAGGTCTTGATAGCACAACTATGATGATCGTGACAAATACGCCGGATTACGCTGAGATCAATACCCTAGCAACAGGAACAGTTGCTAAAGGTGATGCTTTGGTTGCTGTCAAATAATCCTAAATTCTCGAGAAATGCTCTAATCTTAGATTAGAGTGTTTTCTTATTGAAAGACGACAGGACGTTTCTTGCGAGAAGCACTAAATTTACTTATAATAAAGATAACAATGCAAGATAAAAAAGGAGATATTATGCCTAAATTATACGGGAGTTTGGAAGCTGGTGGGACAAAGTTTGTCTGTGCTATCGGTGATGAACAGTTTAACGTTGTTGAAAAAACACAATTTCCAACAACGACCCCTTACGAAACGATAGAACGTACGGTGGCATTCTTCAAGCGCTACGAAAAGGATTTGCAAGGTATTGCTATTGGTTCGTTTGGTCCGATTGATATTGACCAAAATTCTGATACTTATGGATATATCACAACAACGCCAAAAGAACACTGGGCGAATGTTGACTTGGTTGGGTTGATTTCGAAAGAATTCAACGTCCCCTTTTACTTTACAACAGATGTCAACAGTTCAGCTTATGGAGAAGTGATGGCGCGTAAAGGTGTTGATAGCTTAGTTTATTATACTATTGGCACGGGTATCGGAGCTGGTGCTATCCAACGAGGTGAATTTGTTGGCGGTGTTGGACACACAGAGGCAGGGCATGTCTATGTTCCTCGTCATCCCCGCGATTATGCGAATGAATTTCAAGGCGTCTGTCCTTTCCACAAAGGTTGTTTGGAAGGTTTAGCTGCTGGTCCATCTCTTGAAGCTCGTACAGGAATTCGTGGCGAGTTGATTGACCAAAATTCAGATGTTTGGGATATCCAAGCCTACTATATTGCGCAAGCAGCTGTTCAAGCGACCGTTCTCTATCGCCCACAAGTCATTGTTTTTGGTGGAGGGGTTATGGTGCAGGAGCATATGTTGCGTCGAGTTCGTGAAAAATTCACAGCTCTACTGAATGGCTACCTTCCAGTCCCTGATGTGTCAGAGTATATCGTAACACCTGCTGTTGCGGAAAATGGTTCAGCGACATTGGGTAACTTTGCGCTTGCCAAAGATGTTGCTGATCGAAAAGCTAGTTATGGATTACAGTAAAAAATCTGGTTGTGGCCAGATTTTTTCTGTTCTAAATGGTTAGTCTTGGGCAGGGATTTTTGAAGATAAGTTGACTTTGTCTTGAACCACTTTCTAAAAAGGGGTATAATGACTCTAATTTGCTTCTGAAATGAAGAAACTTGAAAGGAAACGGATATGGCTAAGCCTTTATTTTTAGCACCAGTGATGCAAGAGAAAATTTGGGGTGGTAGTCGCCTAGCACAAGAATATGGTTACGAGATTCCATCGGATCATACCGGTGAATGTTGGGCTATTTCCGCGCATCCAAATGGTGTGTCTACCATTAAAAATGGTAAATTCAAGGGGATGGGATTGGATGAACTTTACCAAAATCATCCAGATGTTTTTGGCAATCCAGATAGTGGTGTTTTTCCATTGTTAACCAAAATTCTTGATGCTAATGATTGGTTGAGTGTCCAAGTTCACCCAGATGATGATTATGCCATGATTCATGAGGGAGAACTAGGCAAAACAGAATGTTGGTATATTCTATCAGCTGAAGAGGGAGCTGAGATCATCTATGGTCATCATGCTAAGTCCAAAGAGGAGTTGGCTCAGATGATTGAATCAGGTGATTGGGACCACCTCTTGACTCGTATTCCAGTAAAAGCAGGTGATTTTTACTATGTCCCAAGCGGCACCATGCATGCCATTGGCAAAGGAATCATGATTTTAGAAACCCAACAATCAAGTGATACTACCTATCGTGTCTATGATTTTGATCGAAAGGATGATCAAGGGAATCTTCGGGAACTTCATTTGAAACAATCCGTCGATGTGATGACCATTGGGCAGCCTCAAAATAGTACACCTGCTGAGATTTCAGTAGGAGGACTTACTTCGACACTTTTAGTTGCTAACCCTTTCTTTACGGTCTATAACTGGAAAGTTAGCCGATCCGTTGTCATGCAGCAAACGGCACCTTATCTATTAGTTAGTGTTATTGATGGTGAAGGCCACATTACAGTAGATAATGGGATTTTCTGCATTCGAAAAGGAGATCATTTCATTATTCCTAATCAAGTTGAATCGTGGGAATTCGATGGCAAACTTGATATGATTGTCAGTCATGTCGGAGAAAAAAATGATGACTGATTTGGAATGGTTGATTGATCATTTTCCTGAGGAAGCTATCTTTTATCAAGGGCGTTATTTTCAAGTGAAACGTTATGATGGGAATCACTATGCCCTTTCTATTTCAGAACCTGGTCCTTGTGGTGATAAAACCCCACATCCATTGTTGAAATTTTATTATCAGGATCATCAGTTAGCCTATAGCTATTTTGCAGATTTTGTGGTAAGTCCTGTGGTAACTGTTTCAGCAAGTCCAGAAAACCTTCCTTTTTTCAAGGAAAAAATGGTAGCAACAATCTCTGAATTTATGGCAGTATTTCCCAAAGAAGAGCGAAGCCAAAATCGTTAACTTAAAGCTTTGTCCCCCCTGTGTATGTTTAAGGCAGCTTGTTAAGTGATACTTTACTGTCTTAGTGTTTGAACTGGGAGGTGGATTTGGAGAAGGTTATCTCAAACAATCGTGATGAACGAAGTTGAGCTTGTCAGTGAATGAGACGAAGGTATTTATTTGTCAGTCAGCAGATTGAAGAAAAAGTTCATTTTGGACAATTTTCTCCAATCTTTTTTCATGCTGGAAAAAAGAACCTCTTAGAGACACTGTTATCTCAATCTCTCTAAGAGGTTTATGATGTCATGCTGGAAAGGTTAATTCTTCGCTATTTTCATGTTGGAGAGGGTCTGACGACGTTTTGAAGTACTTACTTTGTCCATCGCTCTTTGTTTCAGAAAATGTTCAAGTTTTTGAGTACCTCGCACTGCGTCTTTAAGTGGCTTCAATAGTATTAGAGAAAAAAGGGCTCTTGTCTTCGTTTCAGGTTGTAGAAAGTCATTTTTTGACAATTTTCTTCAACCTTTTTTATTATTTGACGAAATAGCAACTCTCAGAAAAGTGACCAACTCAAGATTCCTAATACTCTTGTTACTTATGGTTAAGTATCACCTTTTAATGTCGCTACCGTTTATAGAGTTTTATTTAGCTTCCGAAGCTGATGCTGTTTATCCTAGTTTTTTGTAGACCTGGAATAGGTCTACTATTTGCTTGATTAATAGTCATTTTCCTGCTTTTTATTTCGTTGAATTTACCCCTGTATTATGCTAAAATGAGAAGATAAGACTATCGAAAGGGAAAAAGATGGCAAATATAATCCGAGATATCATTGAAAATGATAAAGGTGAATTAAAAAAACTTGATAAACTAGCCAAAAAAGTTGAGAGCTATGCTGATGAGATGGCGGCTCTTAGCGATCCTGACTTACAAGCTAAAACCGAAGAATTTAAGAAACGTTATCAAAATGGAGAAACTTTAGACGATCTCCTTCCAGAAGCTTTTGCGGTTGTCCGCGAAGGTGCTAAGCGTGTGTTGGGACTATATCCTTACCATGTACAAATCATGGGTGGGATTGTTCTCCACCATGGTGATGTACCAGAAATGCGTACTGGTGAAGGGAAAACCCTGACAGCGACTATGCCTGTCTACCTCAATGCTCTTGCTGGTCAAGGGGTTCATGTTATCACAGTTAATGAATACCTTTCAACACGTGATGCGACTGAGATGGGAGAATTGTATAGTTGGTTGGGGCTTTCAGTAGGGATTAACCTTGCAGCCAAATCTTCTTTTGAAAAACGCGAAGCCTATGCTTGCGACATCACCTACTCTACCAACTCAGAGGTTGGCTTTGACTACTTGCGTGACAACATGGTTGTCCGCCAAGAAGATATGGTGCAACGTCCTTTGAACTTTGCCCTAGTTGACGAGGTGGACTCTGTCTTGATTGACGAAGCTAGAACCCCATTGATTGTGTCTAGTCCAGCAAGTTCAGAAACCAACCAGCTTTATTATATGGCGGATCGCTTTGTAAAGACTTTGAACCGAGATGATTACGCCATTGATGTGCCAAGTAAGACCATCGGTCTCATGGATTCAGGGATTGATAAAGCAGAGAAATTTTTCAAACTTGACAACTTGTATGATTTAGAAAATGTTGCTCTAACTCACTTTATTGACAATGCTCTTCGTGCCAACTACATCATGCTTTTGGACATCGACTATGTTGTTAGCGAAGAACAAGAAATCTTAATTGTTGACCAATTTACCGGTCGTACGATGGAAGGCCGACGCTTCTCTGATGGTCTTCACCAAGCGATTGAAGCCAAAGAAGATGTGCCTATTCAGGATGAATCTAAGACATCAGCTTCTATTACCTACCAAAATATGTTCCGTATGTACAAAAAATTGGCAGGTATGACTGGTACTGGTAAAACTGAAGAAGAGGAATTCCGCGAAATTTATAACATGCGTATTATTCCGATTCCAACTAACCGTCCTATTCAACGTATTGATAATCCGGATTTGCTCTATCCAACATTAGAATCCAAATTCCGTGCTGTTATTGCAGATATCAAGGAACGTCATGCTAAAGGACAACCTATCTTGGTTGGTACCGTTGCTGTTGAAACCAGTGAATTGATTTCCAAAAATTTGGTTGCAGCCGGTATCCCTCATGAAGTTTTGAATGCCAAAAATCACTTTAAAGAAGCTCAAATCATCATGAATGCTGGTCAACGTGGAGCAGTTACTATCGCTACCAACATGGCTGGTCGCGGAACCGATATTAAACTTGGTGAAGGTGTCCGCGAGCTTGGTGGCCTCTGTGTTATTGGGACAGAACGTCACGAAAGTCGTCGTATTGATAATCAGCTCCGTGGCCGTTCAGGTCGACAAGGTGACCCAGGTGAGTCACAATTCTATCTGTCCCTAGAGGATGAATTGCTTCGCCGCTTTGGTACTGATCGTATCAAAAACTTCCTAGAGCGTTTTAATGCTGATCAAGATGAGGACCTTGTCATTAAATCACGTGTCTTCACTAGTCAAGTGGAAGCTGCACAAAAACGTGTGGAAGGTAATAACTACGATACCCGTAAGCAAGTCCTTCAATACGATGATGTGATGCGTGAGCAACGTGAAATCATCTATGCGGATCGTTATGATGTTATTACATCAACACGTGATCTTGGACCAGAAATTAAAGCTATGATCAAACGTACCATTGCTCGCGCTGTTGATGGTCATAGTCGTATGCCAAAAGATGAGGCTTATGAAGGTATTCTAACATTCGCTCAAAATAACATTTTGCCAGAAGAAGCCATTAGTCTGTCTGACTTGGAAGGTGAGAAGTTTAGTGTCATCAAAGAAAACCTTTATGACCATGCTCTCCGCATTTATAACCAACAGATTGCCAAGTTGCCAGATGAACAGGCTGTTATTGAATTCCAAAAAGTTTTGATTCTGATGGTTGTGGATAATAAATGGACAGACCATATTGATGCTTTGGATCAGTTACGTAACTCAGTAGGTCTTCGTGGTTATGCTCAAAACAATCCTATTGTTGAATATCAAACAGAAGGTTTTCGAATGTTCAACGATATGGTTGGCGCCATTGAATTTGACGTTACCAGAACGATGATGAAAGCTCAAATTCATGAGCAAGAACGTGAGCAATCTCAAGAACATGCGACAACAACTGCTGTTAAGAATATCGCTGCCAAACAAGGAACAGATGTTTCTCAAATGGAAGCAATTGACTTTAACAATGTTGGGCGTAATGAGTTGTGCCCATGTGGTTCAGGCAAGAAATTTAAAAATTGCCACGGTCGCTCTCAATTTTAATAGGATTGTGCGACAAGCTGTTTAAACAATAAGGTGGAGTAAGGATTTGACAGGAAACTGGAGAATGCTTACTCTCTTTTTAGGAAGATTTCAGATGATAGTAGGACATGGCATTGATTTGCAGGATATTTCAGCGATAGAAAAGGCTTATCATAAGAAAAAGAGCTTCGCTGATCGTGTATTAACCCCAAATGAACTGATGAAGTTTAATGCTTTAAAAGGTAAGCGTCAAGTAGAATTCTTAGCCGGACGGTGGTCAGCTAAAGAAGCTTTTTCCAAGGCATATGGGACTGGCATTGGAAAGGTTTCTTTTCAAGACATCGAAATCTTATCAGATCAGCTTGGCAAACCCTATGTCAATAAATCACCTTTTGAAGGGCGGAGCCATCTTTCGATTTCACATAGTGGGGGCTTTGTTCAAGCAAGTGTGATTTTAGAAGATTAAAGTCACGTTCTAGGATGGAAAGGAGTGCTTTTATGATATCAAGTTTACACAGGCCAACAAAGGCTAAGGTTAATCTGGATGCCATTTCAGCCAATATTCGTACCGTTGTTGACCATATTCCCAGCCAACCCAAGGTTTGGGCAGTTGTCAAGGCTAATGCCTACGGCCATGGGGCGATTGCTGTTGCTCGTCATATAGAAGGACAGGTGGATGGTTTTTGTGTGTCCAACCTAGATGAAGCCATTGAACTACGTCAGGCAGGCGTGACGAAATCAATTCTTATCTTGGGAGTTGTTTTGCCAGAAGAAGTTTATCTGGCAATTGATTACCAGCTGACCTTAACCATTGCCAGCCTAGAGTGGGTGCGCTTGGCTAAAAGGTCAGAGATTGATTTGAAAGGCCTCACCTGCCACATTAAGATTGATTCAGGCATGGGGCGAATTGGTGTGAGAAGTCAAGCAGAAGCGGAAGCATTGATTGCTGAATTACAAGAGCAAGGTGCTTTTGTTGAAGGGATTTTCACCCATTTTGCAACAGCAGACGAAGTGGATCAAGGTCAATTTGAAGAACAGCTGGCCTTCTTTAGAGCATTAGTAAGGTCATTGGACAATTGTCCTTCCGTCGTTCATGCTAGTAATTCTGCAACCAGTATTTGGCATGCCGATACAGTGTTTAATGCCGTTCGTCTGGGCGTAATTATCTATGGTCTTAATCCAAGTGGTACCGCCTTAGATCTACCTTATGATATTGAACCAGCACTACACTTGGAATCAGCCTTAGTCCATGTTAAGGAGGTTCCAGCAGGAGCTTCAGTTGGTTATGGAGGGACTTATCATTCGCCAAAAGCTGAATGGATAGGAACTTTGCCAATCGGGTATGCGGATGGTTGGACGCGTGACATGCAAGATTTTGATGTTTTAGTTGATGGGCAGCTTTGTCAAATGGTTGGACGTGTTTCTATGGATCAAACCACCATTCGTTTACCAAAAAAATACCCCCTGGGAACTAAAGTTACTCTCATTGGAAAGAGCGGTGACCAGTCAATTTCAGCAACGGATGTCGCCGAAAAACGTGGCACCATTAATTATGAAGTGCTCTGTTTAATCAGTGACCGTGTGCCGAGGGAATATTGATACTATTTGGGTGAGATACTGCTAGCTTCAATCAAACAAGGCAGTAAGGAGCCAACTTAGGAGAAAAAGATTAAAGGGAGCCAATCGAGGCTCCCTTTGTTATAATAGATATATGAATTTACAATCACCGATTGCAGCATTAAAAGGTTTTGGACCTAAGTCTGCGGAAAAGTTTGCCAAATTAGGCTTATACACGATTGAAGATCTCTTTTTGTATTATCCTTTCCGTTATGAGGATTTTAAAAGCCGTTCTATTTTTGACCTTGTGGATGGTGAGAAGGCTGTCGTTACCGGTCAGGTAGTAACACCAGCTAATGTCCAGTATTATGGTTTTAAACGAAATCGCTTATCCTTTAAAATCAAACAAGATGAAGCGGTTATCGCTGTGAGTTTTTTTAACCAACCCTATCTAGTTGATAAGATTGAGATGGGCAGCGAAATCGCTGTTTTCGGAAAGTGGGATGCTAAAAAATCCGCCCTAACAGGCATGAAACTATTAGCGCAGGTTGAAGACGACATGCAGCCAGTCTATCATGTTGCCCAAGGCGTCTCACAATCCGCTTTGGTAAAGGCTATCAAATCTGCTTTTGACAGTCAATTACTAGGATCAATCAGGGAAAATTTGCCTCAAGTTTTACTTCAAAAGTATCGCTTGATGACTAGGCAGGAAGCAGTGGCAGCCATGCATTTTCCAAAGGACTTGGCAGCTTACAAGCAGGCTCTACGACGAATTAAGTTCGAAGAACTGTTCTATTTTCAGCTTAATTTACAAGTCTTAAAAGCAGAAAACAAGTCTGAGACTAGCGGCTTAGCTCTTCATTTTGACCAAGCAATGATCGATGAAAAAGTCAAAGCACTGCCATTTCCTTTAACGGGTGCCCAATCCAGAAGTCTGACTGAAATTTTAGAAGATATGAAATCAGGTGCCCACATGAACCGTCTCTTACAGGGAGATGTGGGTTCTGGAAAAACCGTTATTGCCAGTTTGGCGATGTATGCAAGCTACACCGCTGGGTATCAGTCAGCGCTTATGGTGCCTACGGAAATTCTGGCTGAACAGCACTTTGCCAGCCTGACAGCATTATTTCCAGATCTCAATGTAGCTCTCTTAACTGCTGGCATGAAGCTTTCTGTTAAACGAGATACGTTAGCAGCTATTGCTGATGGTTCTGTGGACATGATTGTGGGGACGCACGCCTTGATTCAAGATGCTGTGACCTACCATAAGCTAGGTTTGGTTATCACAGATGAGCAGCATCGTTTTGGTGTCAATCAGCGTCGCGTTTTTCGAGAAAAAGGGGAGAATCCCGATGTGCTGATGATGACAGCCACACCAATTCCCCGCACGCTCGCCATCACGACCTTTGGCGAAATGGACGTTTCCATCATTGATGAATTGCCGGCAGGGAGAAAACCAATCGTGACCAGATGGGTCAAGCATGAGCAGTTGAATACGGTCTTAACTTGGATGAGAGATGAGTTGACCAAGGGAGCACAGGCTTATGTTATTTCTCCCTTAATTGAGGAGTCAGAAGCCCTAGACTTAAAAAATGCTGTGGCGTTACATGCTGAGTTGGCAGCATTCTTCGGAGAAGATTTTCGGGTGGACTTGATGCATGGTCGCATGAAAGCTGATGAAAAAGAAGCAACCATGTTGGCCTTTAAAGCCGCAAAAAGTCAGGTACTAGTATCAACGACAGTTATCGAAGTTGGGGTCAATGTTCCCAATGCTACGATTATGGTAATCATGGATGCAGATCGTTTTGGTCTTAGCCAATTACACCAGCTTCGAGGCCGTGTTGGCCGAGGTCATAAACAATCCTACGCTGTGCTTATTGCCAATCCTAAAACTGATACCGGCAAAGACCGTATGCTGGCCATGTGTGAAACAAATGATGGCTTTATCTTAGCAGAAAAAGATTTGAAAATGCGTGGTTCGGGAGAGATATTTGGTACCCGTCAATCGGGTTTACCAGAATTTAAAACGGCAGACATTGTCGAAGACTTTCCTATCTTAGAAGAAGCCAGACGTGTTTCGGCAGAAATTGTCAAAGATCCAAAATGGATGCTGGATCCTAGATGGGAAGTTCTTCTGACAGACTTGAAAAAAGAAGGTCAGTTTGATTAAACACATGAAGACATGAATGAGTCCTTAACTGGTCTGGTTCATGGCTTTTTTTAGTTGATGCCGCTTTTCTGAAAAAGGTTAGAAGCTAGAGATAATGGGAAGTTAGAAATGCTTATCTCGTGTTAATGCACATCGACAATCAATGCAGATGTTGCTGACTGGATTTGATACTCCTTTAGTTCTATCTATACTGGCGTCGCTTAGCCTGCTTTTGATTGTCATTGCGTATAAAAAACACTAAAGGACATAAGGACCTAAAACAGATAACGTGCGTTTGTCTAGTGATATTTGACAACTGTTATAAACTGTTATATACTGTTTATAAAGAGAGGTCAAACATGGAAATTATTATCAATCAGTCATCCTTGGTACCTATTTACGAACAAATTTATGGTCAACTAAAAAATGCTATTTTATCCCAAGCATTATTGCCAGAAGATCATTTACCCTCAGTTAGACAACTGGCTAAAGAATTACAGATTAGTGCTTTAACGGTTAAAAAATCCTATGATTACCTTGAAAAAGATGGCTTAATCAGCACCATTCATGGGAAAGGTTCTTTTGTCAATAAGATTCAATCCAGTCGTTTTTATGAGGAACAATTAAAAGAGTTTGAGGCATCTTTAGATCAGCTGATTGAAAAATCGCTTGTCTATGGCATCGAGCAATCTGATATTATAGCAATCTTAGAGATGAAAATAAAGGAGTAGATGATGATTGAAGTCAATAACATAAAGAAGTCGTACAAGAATTTTGAGTTAGACCTTTCTTTAAAGATTAAGGCAGGTGAAACTGTCGGAATTGTTGGTAAAAATGGTTCTGGAAAATCAACCTTTTTTAAAGCTCTCCTAGATTTAGTCACTCTTGATCAAGGAAAGATTAGCATGTTCGGTCAGTCTACTCGTGACTTGAATCATGAGGATTTTGAAAAAATTGGTGTTGTTTTTCCAGATATGGATTTCAATGAACTGATGACCATTAGCGATATCAGCACCATTCTTGATGCTTTCTACCATTCTTTTGATAAACATGACTTTCTCAAGAAAGTTCAAGCTTTTGGTTTACCTACCAAGACAGCCATTAAAACCTTTTCAACAGGGATGAGAGCTAAGTTGAAAGTGCTGGTTGCTTTAAGTCATCGGTCCAAGTTGTTGATTCTAGATGAACCTACAGCTGGTTTGGACGTTGTTGCGCGAAAAGAGATTCTCAACTTAATTCGAGATTTTCAAGAGAAAGAAGAAGCCGCGGTCTTGATTAGTTCACATGTTTCTTCAGACATTGAAACTTTATGTGATCGGTTGGTCTTGCTTCATGATGGCAAAATCTTGCTGGAAGAAGATACCGATATTATTTTAGACACCTACGCCCTTCTCAAAATGACTGAAGAGCAGTTTGAATCAATTGCAAAAGACTATCTTCAGTATATTGAAAAAGAGGCTTATTATTATAAGTGTTTGACAAATCAAAAAGGTTTTTATAAGGAAAATTATCCACATCTGGTCATCGATGATATGACCATTGATGGTTTGCTAGCTATCATTATCGAAGGAGAGAGATTATGAAAGGTTTACTGATAAAAGATGTTCAAATGATAAAGAAACAGCTGAGTCTGGTGCTGGTGCTTGCTGCCATCTTAGTCGGGATTGCTGTCTTTTCAGATGACACAGTATTCTCAGTGAGTTTTTTCACCTATTTTATCGGCCTTATGGCCATTAGCACGATTAGCCAGGATGATAGGTCTAAAGGACAAGCCTATCTATTTTGTTTACCAGTTTCGCGGACACAGTATGTATTGGAAAAATATGTCTTGAGTTTCTTTTTGATTTTCTTAGCTTGGTTAATGTCGTTCGGGGTGATCTTGCTATCTCGTCAATTCCCTCATCACATGTCGTCAAAGAGTTTTTTCTTACCTTACTTATTTGTTTTATTGTCGTGTTGCTTACTGATTAACCTTCTGATTCCGGTTTATTTAAAATTTGGAGGTGAAAAATCTCGGCATGTTATCATGATAACATTTGCAGGATTGTTCTTAGTCTACTTGCAAGTGACGCATGCGGTCGATGGTGTATCAGCTTGGTTTGCTAGCTTGGTTCGTCACGTATTAGGGATAGAATTCATGGTTCTCATTTCTATTGGAACTCTTGTTATTTGTTCTACAGCCGCATTGTCTGTCCTAATTAGTAAAAACATTATGCAGAGAAAAGAATTTTAGGAGGAAATCATGATTGAAACTCTTTTGTGCCTTATTAGTATTGGTGTTTTGTTGTATTGGCTGTATCACAAAATGCAAAAATAGAAAGGAAGTCCTTCTAGTTGAATGGCAAAAGGTTATGTTGATAATTGCTTAAAAAGAACTCGTCTGAGTTCTTTTTGTTTGCAGGCTAGGCTTTTGATTTTTTAAGAATTTTGCTATGCTAATAGTAAGTGATAAAGTAGAAAGAGGTTTAGGATGGTTCAGTTAATCGCTATCGATATGGATGGCACGCTCTTAGATAGTCAAAAAAAATTATCCCAGGAAAACATCAACGCTATTCAAGAAGCTGTTGCTGCTGGTATTAAAATTGTGATTTGTACCGGTCGTTCGCAGGCTGGGGTGAAGCCATATTTTGATCAACTAGGTCTTCACGAAGAAGAATATGTTATTTTAAATAATGGCTGCTCGCTTCATGAAACGCTCAATTGGTCGACTCTTTATGGCAAACCTTTGCGCCATTCAGATATGCTAACATTGCAGTCTTATGTGGATAATCATTTGGAAGTTGATCTGGTGTTAGCAACTAATAAGGATTATTATTTTGTTGGAGAAAAACCTTCAGAGATTGCTCAAGCTGATGCTGATTCAGTCTTTACCAACTTATTGCCAATCAAAAAAGAAGACCTGTCAACCATTGAAGAGCCTGTATACAATGCCATGTACATGGGAACCCCAAAAGCTATCGATGCCTTTCAGAACCAATACGAAACTGACATTGTGAACGCTTATACTGGCGTGCGTAGCCAAGACTTTCTTTATGAAGTCTTACCTCAACATTCTAATAAAGCTACTGGATTAGCAGAACTTGTCAAACGGTTAGGATTGGACCCCAGTCAAATCATGACCATCGGCGATGGCAACAATGATATTGAGATGCTGGATTTTTCAGGATTTGCAGTTGCCATGGGAAATGCCTCAGAGGCGGTTAAAGTTCATGCCGATAAAATCACACTAAACAACGATCAAGCAGGAGTTGCCTATGCTATCAGAGAATTTGTCCTTAAATCCTAACATTAAGTTAGTTGCCATTGATATGGATGGCACGCTTTTGGATGAGGCTAAACAATTAACCGCAGAAAATAAAGAAGCCATTAGGAAGGCGCGTCAAGCTGGGGTTCATGTTGTCATTTGTACGGGGCGTCCCAAGTCAGGTATTTTACCTTATGCTCAGGAACTTGGTTTAGAAGATGATTATGTGATTGCCAACAACGGCTCTTGGCTTTTTAAGACCAATGACTGGTCACCGCTAGCCTCCCATAGTCTCTCTCGTGAAGCTTTGGAACATATAGTCGCTATCTTTGACAATACCCCAGGCATTAATCTGGTGTTCTTCACTCAAGAAGCCAATTATGCCTTGGGAAAAGAGCTCTATCCAGCAGCTATCCGTGATGCGGAGATTGAAAATTCTAAGCTATATCACACCACGTTTGAGGCATTTTTAGATCTAGATATTCCAGTAGCTGTTGCAGTCTTTATGGGAGAAGAGACGGTCATGGACGCCTTCCAAGACAGAGCAGATGCTCTTTTATCTGAACAGGTAGCAACAGTGCGTAGTATGGACTACGCCTATGAAGCTCTACCGCTCGGCGTTGATAAAGGCCGTGCTCTGAAGGACCTAGCGGCAGAGTTAAACCTAGCTCCAGAAAGCATTATGGTATTGGGTGACGGTAATAATGATTTAGAAATGTTTGATTTTGCAGGAGTTGCCGTAGCGATGGCAAATGCTTCAGATGCTGTTAAAGCACAAGCTGATTTTGTGACGCATTCCAATCAAGAATCAGGGGTCGCTAAAGCTATTTATGATCATATTTTATAAAAAAACAAGCTAGCTGCCTCGTGCAACTAGCTTTTATGGTTTAGACTAACAGGGGTAAATCCATTGCTGCCATTTCTTCTTCTGGGACAACCATGCCTTCGTTAATCCAGCGACCTAGAACAGAAAGGACAGCTTGGCTCCAGAAGGAATGTCGATACTGATTTTGTTTGCTATCATTTAGTTTTCTAAATTTACTCAAGCGATTGATAATGATATCGTAAATCCATTGCAGCATGTTGTATTTAAGGATTATTTTAAGAAGGCGAGCATTTTTCTTAGCCTGTTTAAAGAGGTATAGCCAGGCCTGGTAACGTTCGGTCTGAAAATTAAACCGTTGTAAGCCTTTAACCACTTTTAATGTTGCCCGTTTAATCATTTTATGAAACAATACTTCTTTGGTTTGGTAATGGCGGTAGAAGGCATTACGAGAGACCCCTGCCTTTTTCGTAAGCTCTGAAATAGAGATATTTTCTAAAGGTTTTTCTTCCATGAGGAGTATGAGGGCTTCTTCGATAGCTTCCTTGGTGGCTTGTTTAGCTTCTTGGTTGGCTATTTGTAACGGCTTAAGAGATGGTTCAGGAATAACTTGTGTAGCCATGACAAATCCTTTCTTTTTGTGACATCCGACTAAAAATTGCGTATTTTTGGGATGTTTAATGATATAATTTTATTATAAAGTAGTTTGTATGTCAAAATAAAGTACAAGGAGATAAGGTATGACTTGGAAAATTGTCGCAGATTCTGGATGCGATCTGAAAGTGTTACAAGATCTAGCAGAAGATGTTAATTTTGTACGAGTTCCTTTAACACTACAGGTTGGAAACCAATTGTTTATTGATGATGAAGGACTAGATGTCGAGCATATGCTTGATGTTCTTAAAGAAACAAAGGCAGCAGCTACCTCGGCTTGTCCTAGTCCAGATGCCTATATGAAAGCATTTGAAGGGGCAGATAATATTGTGGTTGTTACCATAACAGGCGGGTTATCTGGCAGTCAAAATAGTGCCCAGATAGCTAAAGAAATGTATCTTGAAGACCATCCTAATACTAATATTCATGTCATTGATAGTTTATCAGCCGGCGGTGAAATGGATCTTTTAGTGCAAAAAATTCAGGAATTGACTGAAGCAGGCTTATCATTTGATGATGTTGTTTCACAAATAAAAGATTATCAAGAAAAGACGAAATTGATTTTTGTTCTTGCCAAGGTGGATAATTTAGTCAAAAACGGACGTTTGAATAAAGTGCTTGGAAAGGTTATCGGACTGCTAAATATTCGTATGGTTGGTAAGGCTAGCGCAGAAGGAAAGTTGGAGCTCTTGCACAAGGCTAAGGGACAAAAAAAATCAGTATCAACTTCTTATCAAGAAATGGTCAAGGCAGGTTATCAAGGTGGTCGTGTTTTAATAGCTCATTGTCATAACGCTGCCATCTGTCAACAGCTAGAAGAGGCGATTAAGAAAGACTATCCTACGGCAGATGTTCAAATTGTACCAACTTCTGGTTTGTGTAGCTTTTATGCGGAAGAGGGTGGCATTCTCATGGGATACGAAATCCAATAAAAAATCGGTAAGCTACAACATTAGCTTACCGATTTTTTTGATCCACACTATCTATGGGGCATCAGCATTATCAGCAGGCTCAGCTGATGCAGCATCAGATGAGCCAGGGTTTGCTGGTTCAGGTTGGTTTGTCCCAGCTGAAGGAGCAGGAGCAGCTGGGGCTGGAGTTACTGGTGTATAGATGTTAGGTCGACTTTGAGGAGCTTCAACTGCCCCGGACTGATTAGCATTATCATTGTCCTCAGTTTCTGTTTCTGTGTCCAATTCTTCAGAAGAGGGGGCTGGTTCAGTTGGTAATTCCGCATTTAAGCGTTGGCGAATATCATCGAGTTGCTTTTGCAAGTCTGTCTTTTTATCGCCATCTTTTAATTTGTCGATTTCTGTTTGAGCAGCATCAATATCAGTTGCTGACAGCGTTTCACTAGCTTGTTTAACCGCTTTTTCGGCTGTTTTTTCTTGCTTTAAAACAGCTTCAACAGCATCGATACGTTTTTGCAGTTTGTCCTTCAAGTCACCTTTAGGCAGTTTAGCCAAAGCTTCTTTAGCTTTTTTTAAATGGTCATCATTAGGCTTATCTTCTAATGTTTTAACCGCTTTTTCGGCAGCTTCTTGGTTTTTAATAGCTTCTGATGAGCTCGACTGGCTTGTTTTTGTTACTTGGCTAGAGCTTTGCTCTTGAGTAGACTTATTAGCTAGTATATAAACTCCCCCAATAACGATGAGGAGCAATACAGACAAGAGCATAAAGAGTGTTTCACTTTTTGATTTTAACATTTGATTTCCTTCATATCGTCTTATTCTTTAACTATTATAAAGGACAATTGTTAAAATGCCAACCTAAACCCATAATTTCTTAAAAAAATCCTTGTGCCCTTTATCATATTCTATTAAAATAGAAGTGTTGTCTAGTAGACAAAATAAAAAAGTTTGGGGATAAACATATGTCTATCAACTGGCAAGAAATTGCCTTTAGCTTCCTAGGTGGTCTAGGTCTCTTCCTTTTTAGTATTAAATATATGGGAGATGGCTTGCAACAAGCTGCAGGGGATAAATTACGTGACTATATTGACAGATACACTAGCAATCCTTTCTTGGGAGTCTTGATTGGGATTGTCATTACTGGATTGATTCAATCTAGTTCAGGTGTGACTGCGATTGCGGTTGGTTTGGTATCAGCGGGTCTTCTGGGGCTGCGACAAGCTATTGGTATTGTTATGGGTGCCAATATTGGAACGACAGTTACTTCTTTTTTGATTGGTTTCAAATTAGGAGACTATGGACTCCCTATTTTATTTGTCGGTGCGGTATTACTCTTATTTGTGAAAAATCGAAAACTCAATAATTTAGGAAAAATTCTCTTTGGTCTTGGTGGTCTTTTCTTCGCCTTGAACCTTATGGGGGATGCCATGGCACCGCTGAGAGACATTCAAGCCTTTCGCGATTATATGGTTAGTTTGAGCGAT
Organism: Streptococcus halotolerans; assembly: GCF_001598035.1. NCBI lineage: Bacteria > Bacillati > Bacillota > Bacilli > Lactobacillales > Streptococcaceae > Streptococcus > Streptococcus halotolerans. The sequence goes on from NZ_CP014835.1 coordinate 1,993,786, forward strand.
AAGCCGCTTCAAGGGGTGTTCATCGGGACTCTCTTGACAGTTCTCATACAGTCATCATCAGCGACAATCGGTATTTTGCAAAGTCTTTATGCGGGTGGTTTGCTTGATTTGAATGGTGCCCTACCAATCCTTTTTGGTGATAATATTGGAACAACCATCACGGCTGTCTTGGCGGCTTTAGGAGCTAATATTGCTGCTAAGCGGGTGGCTGGTGCTCACGTCATGTTTAATGTGATCGGTACTGTCATCTGCTTGATTCTCTTAGCACCATTTACGCATTTAGTGGCATGGTTCCAAGGTCAATTGGGCTTGACAAAAGAAATGACGATTGCCTTTGCCCATGGAACGTTTAACATTACCAATACCGTGGTGCAATTTCCATTCATCGGGGCTTTGGCTTACATTGTCACGAAAATCATTCCGGGTGAGGATGAAGTGGTTAAATACGAAGCCCTTTATCTTGACCGTGGTCTTATCACGTCAGCACCGTCTATTGCGCTTGGAAATGCTAAACGTGAATTAGTTCATTTGGCTTCCTATTCTGTTCAAGCGTTAGAAGCTTCCTATGCTTATATTTCCTCATCTGATAGTAAGTATGCTGCTAAAGTTGAAAAATATGAAAATGCTGTTAATACGATTGATGAAGAATTGACCAGCTATCTTATTGCTATTTCAAATGAAGCTCTTAATGAGAGTGAAAATGAAGTACTTGCCAGTTCGCTAGACTCCTCTCGTGACCTCGAGCGTATCGCTGATCATGCTAATGAGTTAGCGCAATTGACGACAGAAACACTGTCTAAAAATGTCATTTTCTCAGAAGAAGCTCAGGCTGAGCTAAAGAAAATGTATACGATGGCGCATCGCTTAGTTCTAGACAGCATTCGTGTGGTTGTCGACCATGATAAAGTATTGGCTGGTGAACTTTTAGAGCGCCATAAGGATATTGTTAAGTTAGAGCGTAAATATCGTCGTGTTCATACTAAACGTCTTAACCGCGGGGAATGTTCAGCGCAAGCAGGTATCAGCTATGTGGATATCTTATCTCATTACACGCGTATCTCTGATCATGGCATCAACTTGGTTGAAAAAGTTATTGAGGATGTCATTTAAAAGAAAGTTTATAGAACCCGAAAACAAAGATCTTAGAATTTCTTTTCTAAGGTCTTTTTGAATACGACGGGCATGTTGCACATCTAAGGTGAAAGGCCTCTGTTGTCATCCACTACTGGTGAACCTAATAGTAACTTCTAAGTCTGATGCTAGACATTGAAACCGTCAGAGGAAAGAATAGTGATATCATGGCATGACGAACTGGAAAACAATATCAAGATGTGTATAGCGGATAAGCAGACCCAAAACGATAAAGTCCCAAAAGTAGACATCATTAACATGCATCCATTACGAGAGTAATTGCATTCGGAAAAAGGTCTGTGCGAAACAGATAATTCTCCCTAGAGTCTTTAGACTCTTTGCTCGAAGTAGAAGTAGTAGTGACGCTTTTGTAATGGAAGTATAACAAAGGATTCGAACAATTAAATGATCTTACTCAAGTTAGCCTTGCCTATGATCATTCTTGGCCTGAAAAATGGTGAACTGAAAGTGTCAATGATGGCTATTGGTTATCAATCGAGAACAGCATCAATAGAACGACTCTATAAAATGAACGATGTGGAAGTCTATGCATTCTCGTTAACAGTTAGTTGAATCACCGTTTGCTCCCGAATGGTACGAACGGTGGTGTGAGAGGAGCTAGAACTTCGTTCCCTACTTGATTCTTTTTTAGACTATCGTGAGAAACGGTTGATGAGGATGCCGTATTCTTCCTAAAAAAGTTACATTAAAGCCTGATCGATATGAACTCTATAGCTAGATCAGTGGGTTTCTGATGGCTCCTGTCTTTGTCAGGTAGCTTAGAACATTGCTGTTGATGCTAGTCATGACCTGATTGAAGAAAATAATGGTTTAGCTATTGGTTGTTCTCTTCTTGCTGTTGAAGATCTCGAATTTTTTTGGGCTAACAAGCTCTTTTTGGTATATACCAGTTGAAAAATTTTTTCAAGAGCGTATAATAAGAGAAAAAGGATGAAAGCGAGTACAGACATGACACAATATGTAAAAGCAGATCGATTTTATTTTGTAGATGAAACAAAGGAAGGAGGTTATCTTCAACTAACTGATGGTCACTTTGGCAGCTGGCAGAGTCAGGAACCAACTGAAGGTGATATTCTTGATTATTCAGGTTATCAAATTGCTCCTGGTTTAGTAGATACTCACATTCATGGTTTTGCTGGCTGGGATGTCATGGATGGTTCACCTGAAGGCATTCATGCAATGAGCGAAGGGCTTTTGTCAACTGGAGTGACATCATTTTTACCGACGACACTAACTTCCTCATCAGAAGCTTTAGAAAAAGCCTCTGTAGCTGTTGCCAGTGTCGCTGATGACGTTAAAGGTGCAAAAATTCAAGGTATTTATTTCGAGGGACCTTATTTTACAGAAGAGTACAAGGGTGCCCAAAATCCAGACTATATGTTTGACCCTAGTTTAGATGAATTTGCTAAATGGCAAGAAGCAGCAGGCGGACGAATCAAAAAGATTGCCCTAGCTCCAGAACGTCAAGGGGTTGAAGAGTTTGTTTCAACAGTAACTAAACAAGGAGTGACGGTGGCTCTGGGACATTCTAATGCTACCTATGAAGAAGCGAAAGCAGCAGTAGATGCAGGTGCTTCTGTTTGGGTTCATGCTTATAATGGGATGAGGGGACTCACTCACCGAGAACCAGGCATGGTTGGTGCGGTCTACAATATTCCAAATACTTATGCCGAACTCATTACTGATGGGCACCATGTCTCACCAGTAGCCAGTGAGATTCTTATGCGTGAAAAAGGGCATGATCATGTTGCCTTGATTACAGACTGTATGCGTGCAGGTGGTCAACCTGATGGTGATTATATGTTGGGTGAATTTCCGGTTATTGTGGAACATGGAACCGCACGCTTGAAAGCTTCTGGTAATTTAGCAGGATCTATTCTCCAACTAAAAGATGGGATTAAAAACGTCGTCCAATGGGGGATCGCCACACCTGAAGAAGCTATTAAAATGGCCTCTTATGTAGCAGCCAAATCCGTTGGTATTGCTGATGTATGTGGCCAGTTGACAGAAGGCTACGCCGCTGATTTTATTGTTTTGGACAATGACTTGGAGTTGGTGGCAACTTATCTGGATGGTCAAAAAGTATATCAAGCCTAAAGAAAACTATTAAAAAGACTGGGAAGAAAAATTAGTTGTTCGACATTTTGCCTTCTTGGAGATAGAAAAAAATCAGCAAGGTTGCTAAATCAATGTTTCTAAGGAATTGTGTTGAGGCTATCATCAGGAGTGATAGGTTTAGGCTATCAATGTTTTAAAGCACTTGACTAGCTTCTGAGCTTTAAAATACTAGTAAGTCATTTAAAAAATAGACAATCAGATTCTAATTTGATATACTTTTAGGAAGGAAAGAGAGCTTTAGGGCGTTCTAACAGCGAGCTTGGAGTAGTGAGAGCCAGGTGGAACTAAGTAAAGACTTGGCGCTTTCTGTTAGGTTTATCAGAACTACATATGAAGTAAGTAATAAATTAGGGTGGAACCGCGTTTTAACGCCCCTATGTCAAGTGGCATGGGAGTGGAGAAACGTGGTTTTTTAGGTTATTAAAGGAGTTAAAATGGATTATTTTTATCTTGTCCGAGATAAAAAGCAATTAGCTTCCTATCAACGATTTTTAGAAACGTTCGAAAGCAAGTTAGAAGATTATAGCGCATTTCTAATAAGAAACTATTATGTTGAGGATATACCTAAAGCTATTATTTGGGCAGATAAAGTCTCTGCAACAGAAATGTTAAGGCAAATTCCTGTTCCAGCATATACCAATGAGACCCGAATCGTTATGACACCTGATTTGTCAGTTTGGCGTGATATTTATTTGAAGCAGCTCGGTAGCTATGAGGATAGCGCCATTAAAGATTGGCTGACTGATCATTACCAATATGTTGGAGAAAATTACTTACTTCAGATAGTCGGTCATGAATTAGCTCATTGGTCAGAATTATTCGAAGATGATTTTGACGATTATGATAGTTTTATTTGGTTTGAAGAGGGGATGGTAGAGTACATTAGTCGTAAATACTTTCTCACTTCTGAGGAATTTAAAGCTGAAAAACTGGCGAATCGCTACTTGGTTGACCTGTTTCAAAATGAGCACGGTTGGCACTCATTAAATGATTTTGGTCAAGCGACTTATGATGGCAACTACGCTAGTATTTTTTATGAGTATTGGAGAAGCTTCCTTACTGTTGATGAGTTGGTCATGAAGGTGGGATCAGTGGATGCTGTTTTTAAGATCTATCAAGAATGGCTAAATACAGACCATTCTCAACCGTTACTAGATTGGCTTGTTCAAAAAGAAATACTGACGAAAGAACCCTAACATTTAGTCATTTATGGTGTATCAAAATGATTATTAGGACCATCCTATCGGTTTTCATAGAAAGCAAAACGTGTTTTTAAACTCACGCTTTTCAAAAAAGATTATAAAAAGAAAGAGGAAATGAAATTGAGTAAAAAATTGACATTTCAAGAAATTATTTTAACCTTACAACAATACTGGAATGACCAAGGGTGCATGCTGATGCAGGCTTATGATAATGAAAAAGGTGCAGGTACTATGAGTCCCTATACTTTCCTTCGCGCCATTGGTCCCGAGCCTTGGAATGCTGCTTATGTCGAACCATCACGTCGTCCGGCGGATGGTCGTTATGGTGAAAACCCTAACCGCCTTTACCAACACCACCAATTCCAAGTGGTTATGAAGCCATCTCCATCCAATATTCAAGAACTTTATCTTGAGTCTCTGGAAAAATTAGGTATCAATCCTTTGGAGCATGATATTCGTTTTGTTGAAGACAACTGGGAAAATCCATCAACTGGTTCAGCCGGTCTTGGTTGGGAAGTATGGCTTGATGGTATGGAAATCACCCAGTTTACCTATTTCCAACAAGTGGGAGGTCTGGCAACGTCACCCGTCACTGCTGAGGTTACTTATGGATTGGAACGATTGGCTTCCTATATTCAAGAAGTCGATTCTGTTTATGATATTGAGTGGGCTCCAGGTGTTAAATACGGTGAAATCTTCTTGCAACCCGAGTATGAACATTCAAAATACTCTTTTGAACTGTCAAACCAAGACATGTTACTTGAAAATTTTGAGAAATTTGAGACAGAAGCTGCTCGCGCTTTAGAAGAGGGGCTAGTCCACCCAGCTTATGATTATGTCCTCAAATGTTCCCACACTTTCAATCTATTAGATGCGCGTGGTGCCGTTTCTGTTACCGAGCGTGCTGGCTATATTGCCCGTATCCGGAATCTTGCTCGTCTTGTGGCGAAAACCTTTGTCGCAGAACGTAAAAAGCTTGGTTTCCCATTGCTGGATGAAGCAACAAGAGCAGCGCTTCTCGCTGAAGATGCAGAATAGCCAAATGGTCTATTAGACAGTTTCAGATGTGGGTTTAGGTATCAAAGCGATCCCAAAAAGTACCATCGCAGTAAATTTAGAGTGACTTGGAGTCGCTTCAGAAAAGCCTAGATGTTGTGTCAATAATAGCATTGGCTTTGAAAATGATAGGAGTAAACGCAAGGCTTCTGCTTTTTCGTTGATCCAGTAAATCAATGATTTGTTGGCGTGCTAGACCTTGCAAGACCATTGGTAAAAAGAAAAAAGGAAAGAAAAATGACAAAAAATCTTTTAATAGAACTTGGTTTGGAGGAACTTCCAGCCTACGTTGTCACACCAAGCGAACAACAACTAGGAGAGCGTCTTGCCGCTTTCCTTAAAGACAATCGTCTCTCTTTTGAAGACATCAAGACTTTTTCAACGCCTCGCCGTTTAGCAGCGCGTGTGATAGGCCTTGCTGATCAGCAAACTGATTTGACTGAGGATTTTAAAGGTCCTGCTAAGAAAATTGCGCTTGATGATGAGGGAAATTATACTAAAGCAGCTCAAGGTTTCGTTCGTGGAAAAGGATTGAGTACTGATGACATCGAGTTTCGTGATGTTAAGGGGGTCGAATACCTCTATGTCACGAAAAACGAAGCAGGTAAACCAGCAGAAGAGGTTTTAGCCGACCTTCCCAAAGTTCTTCATCAAATGACCTTCCCTGTTAATATGCATTGGGCTAACAATAGTTTTGAATATATCCGTCCAGTTCATACCTTGACTGTTCTGTTGGACGATAACGTTTTAGACATGGATTTCTTGGATATCCATTCTGGTCGTGTGAGCCGTGGACACCGTTTTCTTGGTCAAGAAACGGAGATCGCTTCAGCAACATCTTATGAAGATGACTTGCGTAGACAATTTGTTATCGCTGATGCCAAAGAGCGTGAGCATATGATTGTTGAACAAATCAGAGCTATTGAAGCTGCGGAGGATGTTCAAGTAGAAATCGATGAGGATCTCCTCAATGAAGTGCTTAACCTGGTTGAATATCCAACGGCTTTCATGGGGGCTTTCGATGCGAAATACCTTGATGTGCCTGAAGAAGTGCTGGTAACCTCAATGAAAAATCACCAACGTTATTTTGTGGTGCGTGATCAAAATGGTCAGTTGAAACCTCATTTTATCTCAGTCCGTAATGGGAATGATCAACATATTGAAAATGTGGTTAAGGGCAATGAAAAAGTACTTGTCGCGCGTTTGGAAGATGGAGAGTTTTTCTGGCGTGAAGACCAGAAACTAAAAATTGAAGACTTGGTAGCTAAGTTAGTTGATGTTACCTTCCATGAAAAAATTGGTTCTTTGGCTGAACATATGGAACGCAGTGGTGTTATCGCTAAGTATTTAACTAAAAAAGCTGGTCTTTCAGCTGAAGAAAGTAAGGCAGTCGCTCGTGCCGCTGAGATTTATAAATTTGACCTTTTGACTGGTATGGTTGGTGAATTTGATGAACTTCAAGGACTTATGGGGGAAAAATACGCTCTTCTAGCTGGTGAGGAGGCTGCTGTGGCGACAGCTATTCGTGAGCACTACCTGCCAAACTCAGCTGATGGAGAATTGCCAGAAACGAAAGTTGGTGCAGTCCTTGCGCTTTCTGATAAGTTAGATACCCTGTTATCATTCTTCTCTGTTGGCCTTATTCCTTCAGGTTCTAATGACCCATATGCCCTGCGACGTGCCACAGCTGGTATCGTTCGTATCCTGAATGCCTTTGGTTGGGAAATGCCGTTAGACGAATTGATCACTGATCTTTATGCTTTGTCGTTTGACAGTTTGACCTATCAACATAAGGCTGATGTCATGACCTTTATCCGTGCGCGTGTGGATAAAATGATGGATAAAGCTATTCCAAAAGATATTCGCACAGCTGTTCTTGATAGCACTAACCACGTAGTGACAGAGCAACTGGCTGCTAGCTCTGCTATTTTCCAAAAATCAAAAGAAGCTGGTTACAAAGAAGCTGTTGAAAGTTTGTCACGTGTTTTCAACTTAGCTGAAAAAGCTGAGAATAACGCCATTACTGTTAGTCTTTTTGAAAATGAGCAAGAAAAAGCCCTTAATGCAGCTGTTGAAGATTTAGAGATTAGCCATGACATGCTTGCCAATGTTGAAGCGCTCTTTGCCCTAGCACCTGCTATTACAGACTTCTTTGACAATACTATGGTTATGGCTGAGGATGAATCGCTCAAAGCTAACCGTCTGGCTCTCTTGAAAAACTTAGCGAACAAAGCTAGTTATGTCGCCATTTTCAATCAGTTGAATAGCAAATAGGAAGATGAGGACTACGGATAATGGCCGTGTTTCTCTGAAATAAAGAAAGAAAGGAAAGCCCTAGAGGTAAATCCCTCACCTACGTCTTCGTAAGAAAAGAAAACCGCTGGTTGGATGTGAACATATCCGCTTTAGTGTCTATCTTTCTTGGGGCGTATAGGCTTAATATCTTAAGATGGACCAAGCTAAAATTAATCGCATTAATGAATTAGCGAGAAAGAAAAAAACGGTTGGCCTCACTGATGAGGAAAAAGTTGAACAGGATAAACTCCGACGCGAATATATTGACGGTTATCGCAGATCACTTCGTCATCATATCGAAGGCATCAAATTAGTTGATGAAGATGGCAATGATGTAACACCAGAAAAACTCCGTCAAATTCAACGTGAAAAAGGCTTGCATGGTCGCAGTTTGGATGATCCTGAATCTTGATCGCTTAAAGGCAACGTCAAATCATTAAAATGTTGTCAATACTTGTTACAATAAACAAAAACCTAAAATCAAGATCTTGAGATTAATGATTTTAGGTTTTTTTGCATTTAGTAGTACAAGCGCCATGGTTTTCCTGTGCAATAGACCTCTAAGGGTTAATCGCTTTGGCGTGATCTTGTCTTATTGATGGGGATTAACCCTAGGCTTAGGATTTTTGAAAAAAGTTTTGATAAATCATCATTTTGGCTGATTCTTTGTAAGCTAAAAGTCACTTCACAGTAATGCTGACTGGCTGTTAGAGACTGGATAAAGTATTAGACTGTCACTAGAGTGAGGTTACGTGCTGACAATCTATCGGTTCTGGTGGGACTAGGACCTGCGTTAAGGCGATAGGGTAGTAATAGACAATAAGGTAGCAAAATAAATGCAGAATTTCTATAGTTTTGTTATAGTAAAAGAGTCAGAAAACGCTTACTTGTTAAGAAAAGAGGAGGACGAGAATGTCTCAAGAAAAATATATTATGGCTATTGATCAAGGAACGACCAGTTCAAGAGCTATTATTTTTGATAAAAAAGGACAAAGTGTCAGCACAAGCCAGAAGGAGTTTCCACAGATTTTTCCGAAGGCTGGCTGGGTTGAGCATGATGCTAATCAAATTTGGAATTCGGTACAATCAGTGATAGCCAGCTCTTTCATTGAATCGGGGATTAAACCCGATCAAATAGAGGCGATTGGGATTACGAACCAACGTGAAACGACAGTTGTGTGGGATAAGCATACCGGTCTTCCGATTTATAATGCTATTGTATGGCAATCACGTCAAACAGCTGATTTGGCAGAACAGTTAAAAAAAGATGGCTATACGGATATGTTTCATGAAAAAACAGGTTTGGTGATTGATGCCTATTTCTCTGCAACAAAGGTGCGGTGGATTCTGGACAAAGTTCCCGGGGCGCAAGAGAGGGCGGAAAAAGGGGACTTGTTATTTGGAACGATTGACACTTGGTTGGTATGGAAATTGACGGATGGTCAGGCTCATATTACAGATTATTCCAACGCTGCTCGTACCATGCTTTATAACATAAAGGAGTTAACCTGGGATGATGAGATTTTAGAGCTTCTTAATATTCCTAAGGTTATGTTACCAGAGGTAAAATCCAATTCGGAAATTTATGGTGTAACAGCACCTTTCCATTTCTATGGTGGCAGTGTTCCGATTTCAGGGATGGCTGGAGATCAGCAAGCGGCTTTATTTGGACAGCTAGCTTTTGAAAAAGGGAAGATTAAAAATACTTATGGAACCGGCTCGTTCATCATTATGAATACTGGTGAAGAGATGCAATTGTCAAATCATAACTTGTTGACGACGATTGGATATGGCATCAACGGAAATATTTACTATGCCCTAGAAGGTTCCATTTTTATTGCTGGTTCTGCTGTTCAATGGCTTCGCGATGGACTTCGTATGATTGAACAGTCAGCGGATTCTGAAATGCTTGCTTTACAGTCAACAGCAGAAGATGACATTTACGTGGTTCCTGCTTTCACAGGTCTAGGAGCACCCTATTGGGATTCTGATGCCAGAGGGTCAGTTTTTGGCTTGACGCGTGGTAGTAGCAAGGAAGATTTTGTAAAAGCAACGCTACAATCCATTGCTTATCAGGTACGCGATGTGATAGATACCATGCGACTAGACTCAGGAATTGCTATTCCTGAATTGCGCGTGGATGGTGGGGCAGCGATGAATAATTACCTCATGCAGTTTCAAGCCGATATTCTTGGGATAGATATCACCCGAGCTAAGAATTTGGAAACAACGGCTCTTGGGGCAGCCTTCTTAGCAGGATTGGCAGTAGGCTACTGGAAAGATATTGAAGAGCTTAAGAAACTTAACGAAGCAGGTCAACTGTTCCAAGCGCACATGCCTTCTTCACGCAGAGAGAAACTTTACAAAGGATGGAAACGCGCTGTAAGAGCGACACAAGTCTATGCAGCTGAAGAGTAGGTGAGAGGGAAAGAGTTGTTGGTTGTTACAGATAATCAAGCAGAAATAAGAACTTTATATATGGAAATACTTCTTGCTAATTCACAGAAATTGAAAAACTATTTCTCAAAAATATTAGTTGATAGAAACGTAGTTCGTTAGTTTTAAACCTAAAACTGATGAACTATTTTTTATTTTTAGTAGTTATAGTAGTATGAAATAAAAATACCCCAAGAAAAGTATTGGCTGATTGTGATACTTTTTCGAGGCATATTATATCCTAGTTGTACTGATTTTATTTCATTTTACTAAGGATAAATGTGTGGAGATTTTACTCATGCAGAAATGATATGTATTTATACCTCTTTGAGATGATTTAGCTTTTTTCTCGTAACTAAGTTTATTATAGAATGAAAAGGTAGATTGAAGTTGGCTATTGTACTGGACAATGAATTATCACAAACGAAACAAGAAAACGATTACAATAAAAATGAAGGGAGGATGAGATGAAGAAGCAGAATAGAATTGATCAACTCTTTAAAATTCTATCTAAAAAAAAGCAATTTATTACTGCAAAAACTTTATCATGCGAACTAGGGATATCTGAAAAAACAGTATATCGTTTGGTTCGCGAACTAAATGATAATTATTTTCCAGAACTCCCTATATTGTCTGAGAAAGGAAAAGGTTACCGAATAAATGAGCAGTTTAAATATAGGTCTATCCATCTTTTCAATGATAATGAAATGTCTGCTGAAAAAAGACGAGAAAATATTTTGGAAAGATTGTTAATGATTTCTCCAAGTAGTATTTCTACAATTGCATTAGGACAAGAGTTTTTTGTTAGTGACTCCCAAATACTAAAAGATAAACAATTGTTACAAAAGCAATTGTTTCCTTATAATTTGGACATTTTATCCCGAAAAGGAGAACTTCTGATTAGGGGAAATGAGTTTGATGTTAGACAAGCTATTGTAGATTTAATACCCAGTTTTAGCACTATTGACCTAGATAGATTGGAGTTTCATGAAGACCCAACGATTAATCTAGAATTAGCGCAATTTTTACAGTCTGAAATAAAGAAAATAGAGTATAATCTTCAAGACAAAATTCCTTATCCTTATAATGTCAATATTTTTTCACACTTATATATAATGGTTAATCGAATTCTCAAAGTTAGAAAATTTGATCAGTTACCGAAGAATGAGAATGGTGTTGCCACTATTGAAGAAAAGGCTATCTATCACGAAAGTAAAAGAGTCGTTAATGCTATTGAACATTTTATTTATAAAAAGATTCCTGAGATTGAAGTAGATTATTTGTATAGGTATCTTATTTCTTCAAGATTCCAAAATAAAAAAGTTGTCTCGGAGACACCGCAATTTTCTAAAAAAATACGGCAAATAACAAGACAGTATTTTGATAAATTTACTTTATTTGATTTATCAAACATTCAAGATGATTCGCCGATTTTTGTGGATTTAGCCAATCATATCAATCCTTTATTGAGGAGGATTGAGAATAAGATAAGAATAAAAAATAATATGCTCAATGATATCAAAGATAATTACAATGCAATTTTTAAAGAATTAGTCAAAATTTCAAAAATGGTAAGTCAAGAATATGGTTTATCAGGTATAAATGATGATGAAATTGGTTTTTTAACTCTGTATTTTGCAAGATTTAAAGAGATAAAAAGACAAAAAGTTAAAGTAGTGATTATGTGTACTACTGGTATAGGTACTTCTGAATTATTAAAATCAAAGATAGAAAATAATTTTCCTGAGGTTGAAATATTGGCAGTAACTAATTATCAACAGCCTGATACTATTATTGAAAACTTTCCAAGTCTAGAACTATTAATTTCAACTATTGATTATCCCAAGACGAATAGATATAGAACAATAGTAGTTAGTGCTTTGTTCACAGAAGAAGATAAAAATCAACTTAGAAGTTATATAAGGGATATCAATTATGAGAAATGATGATGTGAGTATTTATCTTGGAGAACCATTAGCAGATAAGCAGACCGTTTTAGAATTTTTATATGATCATTGTGATATTGATGATTATGTTTCTCAACAGATTTTTCTAGAAAATCTAGAAGAAAGAGAGAAACAAGGCAGTATTGAAATTGCTGAGGGTGTCATTTTACCTCATTTTGAGTATAAGGCGCTGACACGGACAAAAATTATTATCATCAGACCATTGCAGTCAATTAAAAGCTGGTCTTCAAATATTAGCAAAGTCGACCTAGTGATTGCACTTCTGTATAAAACAGGTGATAGTTTAAATGAGATTAAACTGTTGATGCAAATGTTAGCTAATGATTCTTTCATTGAAAATTTGAAAAAGAAAGATGTAGAAGTAGTAAGTCAAATAATAAGGAGTAAATTATGCAAGTAGTTGATGCTATTGATTCCAATTTAGTTGTCACTGAGTTAGATGTTTCAACTAAAGATGAAATGCTAGAAGTTTTAATAGAAACATTAAAAGTTAATGGTTATGTCAATGATTCAGATGGTTTCTTAAAAGATGTTTACGAACGAGAAGCTGAAGGACAGACCGGTATTGGTAATTTTGTTGCGATTCCGCATGGAAAAAGTTTTTTTGTAGATAAAGTTGGTGTTGCAATTGGAATTAATCGGAAAGATATTCCATGGGAGAGTCTCGATAATAATGGCGTAAAAGTTGTCATCTTATTTGCTATAGGAAATGATACTGAGGGTGCCCAAGAACATTTGAAACTCTTATCACTCTTTGCAAGGAAATTAGGTAATGATGAAGTTATTAATCATCTAGTGAATTCAAAAACAGTTGATGATGTCATCAACGCATTTAAATAAAGGAGTAAATTATGAAAATTGTCGGAGTAGCAGCATGTACTGTAGGAATTGCACATACTTATATTGCACAAGAAAAACTTGAAAATGCGGGTCAAGCAGTGGGTTATGAGGTTCATATTGAGACTCAAGGAACTATTGGTATAGAGAATGAATTAACTCAAGAACAAATTAATGAGGCTGACGTTGTTATTTTAGCTGTTGATGTCAAGATTTCTGGTATGGAACGTTTTGAAGGAAAAAAAGTAATTAAAGTACCAACAGAAGTTGCTATAAAATCACCTAATAAGTTAATTGCAAAAGCTGTTGAAATTAGTTCAAAATAAAGTACTTAAAGGAGGACTAGAAACAGCTGTGACTCTATTGTTCTGGTAAGTCTTTCAACAGTCGAGCTGTAAGAATTGTTAGCATTTTGGGGAGAAGAAGCCCCGTAAACTTATTTTTAGAGGAGAAAAGGACATGATAAAACAACTTAATTTAAAAGGTCACCTTTTAACTGCCATTTCTTATTTGATCCCTATCGTTTGTGGGGCAGGATTTCTTGTAGCTATTGGTCTTGCAATGGGTGGGAGTGTTCCAGATGCTCTTGTGGCAGGTGAATTTACATTCTGGGATACTCTCGCAACAATGGGAGGAAAAGCATTAGTGTTGTTATTGCAACAGGAATTGCATTTTCTATCGCAGGTAAACCAGGTATCGCCCCAGGTTTTGTTGTAGGGCTTGTTGCCAATGCCATTGGGGCAGGATTTATTGGTGGAATTTTAGGAGGTTATATTGCAGGTTACTTAGCACTTGTGATTTTAAAAAAAATTAAAGTGCCTTCTTGGGCAAAAGGGTTGATGCCTACCTTAATAGTTCCATTTCTATCATCGTTTGTTAGCGGTATGATTATGATTTATGTTATTGGTGGACCAATTGCTGCCTTTACCTCATGGTTAACGGGCTTCCTACAAAGTCTCGGTGATACTTCAAACGGTGTTATGGGAGCTGTTGTTGGTGTACTTAGTGCTGTTGACTTCGGTGGGCCACTTAACAAGACAGTTTATGCCTTTGTTTTAACTTTACAAGCTGAAGGAGTCAAAGAGCCGTTGACAGCATTACAATTGGTTAATACAGCCACTCCAGTTGGGTTTGGTTTTGCTTACCTAGTTGCTAAATTACTAAAGAAAAATATTTATACAAAAAATGAAATTGAAACACTAAAATCAGCTGTACCAATGGGAATTGTTAATATTGTTGAGGGTGTTATTCCAATCGTTATGAATAATCTGGTACCTGGCTTGATTGCTACAGCTATTGGTGGAGCTGTTGGCGGCTCAGTATCAATGGCTATGGGAGCAGATTCAAGCGTTCCATTTGGCGGTGTGTTAATGCTACCAACTATGACGAAGCCCATAGCAGGTATTTGTGCACTGTTAGCTAATATTCTTGTGACAGGGATTGTATATGCAATTCTTAAAAAGAATGTTACAGAAAAAGATGAAGTTGCTATTGTCAATGCTGAAGATGAAGAAGATATTGATTTTGATGACATTGAAATTTTGTAAGGAGAAAAAGTATGTCAAAAGTAGAATTTTCACCGTCACTAATGACCATGGATTTGGACAAATTTACAGAGCAGATTACTTTTTTAAATGATCATGTTAGCTCATACCATATTGATATTATGGATGGACATTTTGTCCCTAATATTACTTTATCGCCGTGGTTCATTGAAGAGGTCAGAAAAATATCTACCTTGCCTATGTCAGCTCATCTCATGGTTACTGACCCTACGTTTTGGGTTGATCAATTGATAAATGTAAATGCGGAATGGATATGTATCCATGCAGAGGTGCTAAATGGACTGGCTTTCCGTTTATTTGATAAAATTCATAATGCAGGTCTAAAAACAGGTGTTGTCTTAAATCCTGAAACACCTATTGAGACTATCCTTCCTTATATTACTTTAGTTGATAAAGTTACTATTATGACAGTGGATCCTGGGTTTGCAGGACAGCGTTTTCTTGAAAGTACATTAGATAAGATTGTTGAACTAAAGGCTTTGAGAAAAAAAAATGACCATCACTTTGTGATAGAAATGGATGGTTCTTCAAGTCGCAAAACTTTTAAACAAATTGATAAAGCTGGTCCAGATATATATGTCATCGGACGAAGCGGACTATTTGGCCTTTCTGAAAATATTGAAGAATCATGGGATATCATGACAAAAGATTATTTTGAAATGACTGGTAAAACAGTAGAATGTAATGATTAGAAGTTTATAAAGCATTATTTTTAATAGTTACTTACAAAACCATTCTCCCTTTTCCAGATTTTCACCAATCGTTTCTGTAAATAACCTATGAAATCCAGTAAAAATTTAATAAAAAATAAGAAACTTATGAAAGTGTCAGCACGATATTGACTTCAGTGAGGAAAGCGATTACAATGCAAAGTGGATGACGTTGTGATAATGTCATCCTAGAAACTAATTTATTTTTAAAAGATTTGAAGGAGTTCTTATGAAATTTTTTCTAGACACAGCAAATGTTACAGCGATTAAAGAGATTCATCGCTTAGGTGTGGTGGATGGCGTGACCACCAATCCGACTATCATTTCAAAAGAGGGACGTGATTTTGAAGAGGTCATCAAAGAGATTTGTACCATTGTTGATGGGCCTGTTTCAGCTGAGGTGACGGGGCTCTTAGCTGATGAGATGGTTGAAGAAGCTAGAACAATTGCTAAGTGGGCAGACAATGTCGTGGTTAAAATTCCAATGACAACAGAAGGCCTTAAAGCTGTTCATATCTTATCAAAAGAAGGTATTAAGACTAATGTGACCCTTATCTTCACAGTTTCTCAAGGCTTGATGGCCATGAAAGCGGGAGCGACCTTTATCAGTCCATTCATAGGTCGTTTAGAAGATATTGGCACAGATGCTTATCAGTTGATTTTAGAATTGAGAAACATCATTGACCTGTATGATTTTAAAACTGAAATCATTGCTGCAAGCATTCGAAATACAGCTCACGTTGAAAGAGTCGCCGGACTTGGTGCACATATTGCTACAATACCAGATGCCCTGTTTGAGAAAATGACGAAACATCCTTTAACGGATTCTGGTATTGAAACCTTCTTAAAAGATTGGGAAGCTTTCAAAAACTAAAGCAGGGGACTAAAGGCTGATTCAATCAGCCTTTTTTAGAAATAAAATGATTAAAGTAATTTATTTTGATATTGATGATACTCTTTACGACCAATTCAAACCATTTGAGGATGCTTTTAAAACAGTTTTCCCTCATTTGCAAATCGATATTAGACAAGCCTATCTCAACAGTAGGCAATATAGTGATCAAGTATTTGAAGCCACCGAAAATGGCACATTAGATCTTAAAACAATGCACAGGCAGAGGATTCAAACAGCTTTGAAATCATTATCTCTATCGATCACAGATGATGAAGCTGATTCGTTTCAAAGGCGTTATGCAGCCAATCAAAGGCATATTACATTAGATAGTTCATTGAGGTCTTCGTTTGATGCTTTAAAGGCGAGTGGAGTTACTCTTGGGATAATAACCAATGGCCCTCTGGAGCATCAAATGCGCAAGATCCATCAACTAGGTTTAGCGAACTGGGTCGATGAAGACCATATTTACATTTCATCAGAGCAAGGGATTGCCAAGCCTGATATACGATTGTTTGATTTAGCGAGAAAAGGCCTGTATTCTCCAGAAGACTGTCTTTATATTGGTGATTCCTTTGATAATGATGTTGTTGGTGCAAAGTCAGCAGGTTGGCAGGTCATCTGGTTTAATCGTCGAAATAAACCACTGCCTTCTTCTCAGTATTCCCCAGATTATCAGGTAACTAAATGATTTGTGCAAATTGCTGCTAGATTTCATTAATTAGACAGAAAAACCGATGATTTTATGATATAATAAAAACGATTACAGACTTATTTTTGTGAAATGGTTGATGCCATTTCTTGTCATAGAGGAGGAATTATGACTTTTGATACAGTTGATCAATTAGCGGTAAATACCATTCGCTCACTTTCAATGGATATGATCCAAAAAGCCAATTCAGGTCATCCAGGGCTCCCTATGGGTGCAGCACCAATGGCCTACGTGCTTTGGAATCAATTTTTGAATATAAACCCTAAAACAAACCGT
This sequence comes from Streptococcus halotolerans, assembly GCF_001598035.1. Classification (NCBI taxonomy): domain Bacteria; kingdom Bacillati; phylum Bacillota; class Bacilli; order Lactobacillales; family Streptococcaceae; genus Streptococcus; species Streptococcus halotolerans. The sequence goes on from NZ_CP014835.1 coordinate 2,011,004, forward strand.
TCGTGGACTAACCGCGACCGTTTTGTCCTATCAGCGGGTCATGGAAGCGCCTTGATTTATAGTTTACTTCACTTGTCAGGTTATGACGTCACGATGGAAGATATTAAGAACTTTCGTCAGTTTGGCTCAAAAACACCAGGTCACCCTGAAGTAAATCATACTGATGGTGTCGAAGCTACAACGGGACCACTTGGTCAAGGAATTGCGAACGCTGTCGGAATGGCAATGGCTGAAGCGCACTTGGCTGCCAAATACAATAAACCTGATTTTAATATTGTCGATCATTATACTTTCGCTCTCAATGGTGATGGTGATTTGATGGAGGGGGTTTCTCAAGAAGCAGCTAGTCTCGCTGGACACTTGAAATTGGGTAAATTAGTGCTCCTTTATGATTCAAATGACATTTCACTTGATGGTCCAACGTCAATGGCTTTCACAGAAGACGTTAAGGGACGCTTTGAAGCTTACGGATGGCAGCATCTTCTAGTCGAAGATGGCAATGATTTAGAGGCTATTGCTAAAGCTATCGAAGAAGCAAAAGCAGAGTCAGACAAACCTACCATTATTGAAATCAAAACCATCATTGGTTATGGAGCGAAAAACCAAGGAACATCAGCGGTTCACGGTGCCCCACTTGGTGATGAAGGGATTGCACACGCTAAAGAAGTTTACGGTTATGACTATCCTGCTTTTACAGTGCCTGAAGAAGTGGCTGAGCGATTTGCGACAGGACTCCAAGCACGTGGTGAAAAAGCAGAAGCTGCTTGGAATGAACTCTTTGCTAAATATGAAGCCAAATATCCTGAATTAGCCGCAGACTATAAAGCAGCCTTCGAATTGAAACCAGTTGAAGTAGAACTCGATGCCCATGAAGTTGGCCAAAGCTCTGCTAGCCGTGTAACAAGTCAAGCAGCCATCCAACAAATTTCTGAGCAAGTATCATACTTCTGGGGTGGTTCTGCAGACCTTTCAGGTTCAAACAACACTATGGTCAAGGCTGAAACTGACTTCCAGGCAGACAATTACAAAGGTCGTAACATTTGGTTTGGCGTTCGTGAATTTGCTATGGCTGCAGCGATGAACGGTGTAGCTCTTCACGGTGGTAGCCGGATTTATGGCGGAACATTCTTTGTCTTCTCAAATTACCTACTCCCAGCTGTTCGTATGGCAGCCCTAGCTGAATTACCAACTGTCTATGTCATGACTCATGACTCAGTTGCTGTTGGAGAGGACGGACCAACTCACGAACCAATCGAGCAATTGGCAAGTGTTCGTTCAATGCCAAACCTTAACGTTATTCGCCCAGCTGATGGTAACGAGGTCAATGCGGCTTGGAAACGTGCCCTTCGCGAAACTAAAACTCCAACCATGCTTGTTCTAACACGTCAAAATCTACCAGTTCTTGAAGGAACGGCAGAATTGGCTGAAGAAGGGCTTAACAAGGGTGCCTACATTCTTTCAGAAGCAAAAGGTGATCTTGATGGTATTATTATCGCAACAGGTTCTGAAGTAAAATTGGCACTTGACACACAAGCTTCTCTAGCTGAAGAAGGGATTCACGTTCGTGTGGTTTCCATGCCATCTCAAAACCTTTTTGATGCGCAAACACCAGAGTATAAAGAAGAAGTTCTCCCAAGTTCTGTAACCAAACGCCTTGCTATCGAGGCAGCAGCAAGCTACGGTTGGGAACGTTATACAGGCTTAAAAGGGGCAACCCTTACCATTGATACTTGGGGAACATCTGCTCCGGGAAATAAAATCTTTGAAGAGTATGGCTTTACAGTAGAGAATGCTAGTCAATTGTATAAATCACTTTAATTAGTCAAAAAGTCTCATGATATGAGGCTTTTTTGATGTTCAAGCTATTCTAATGTTTAAAAATTTAGTATAATTTGCCTATGAAGCGAGAATTTAGTAAGGTAAAACGTTTGGTGATCAAAATAGGGACTAGCTCCTTAGTGCTGTCAAACGGAAAAATAAATTTAGAAAAAATAGACCAACTGGCTTTTGTCATCGCCAGTCTTCACAACAAGGGACTAGAAGTCGTTTTGGTTTCTTCTGGAGCCATGGGGTTTGGTTTAAACCTTTTAGACATGGATAGACGCCCACAAGAATTATCAAAACAACAGGCCATCTCAAGTGTTGGTCAGGTAGCTATGATGAGCCTCTATGCTCAGATTTTCTCACATTATCAAACCAATGTGTCGCAAATTCTATTGACACGTGACGTAGTTGAATTTCCAGAAAGCTTGGAAAATGTGACGAATGCCTTTGAAAGTCTTTTGAATTTGGGGATTGTCCCCATTGTCAATGAAAATGATGCCGTCAGTGTTGATGAAATGGATCACGCCACTAAGTTTGGTGACAACGACCGCTTGTCAGCTATTGTCGCAAAGATTGTCAAAGCAGATTTGCTGATTATGTTATCAGATATTGACGGTCTTTTTGACAAAAATCCAACCATCTATGACGATGCCACTTTGAGAACCAGTGTGAGCGAGATTACTGAGGAGATTTTAAAATCAGCTGGCGGTGCTGGCTCTAAGTTTGGAACTGGTGGCATGCTCAGCAAGATCCAGTCAGCACAAATGATGTTTGACTATAATGGGGCCATGGTCTTAATGAATGGGAAAAACCCAAGGGATATTCTCAGAGTACTCGATGGTCAAATCATCGGTACCCTCTTTAAACAAGAAAAATAGGAAAAGGTTATGTCAGTAATTGAAAGACTTGGAAAACAAGCAAAAGTGGCTAGTTGTGAGTTAGCCTCTTTGTCAACCATTGCTAAAAATCAACTGCTCTTGGCTTTGGCCGACGCCTTGGTGAACTCTTCAGCCATTATTTTGGAAGCCAATGCTAAAGACGTGGCAGCTGCAGCAGAACATGGCATTTCAGACGTTATGGTCGATCGTCTACGTCTAACGGAAGAACGTATCCAAGCCATGGCAGAAGGCGTTAGTCAAGTAGCAGACTTATCTGATCCTGTTGGACAGGTTGTGCGTGGTTATACTAATTTGGACGGTTTGAAAATTGTTCAAAAACGAGTTCCGCTTGGAGTGCTTGCGATGATTTTTGAGAGTCGTCCTAATGTCTCCATTGATGCCTTTAGTCTTGCCTTAAAGACCAATAATGCTATCATTCTGCGCGGCGGTAAGGATGCTATCCATTCTAACAAAGCCCTTATTCAGGTGGCGCGTCAGGTTATTCAAGAAGCTGGTTACAATTCTGATTTTGTTCAGTTGGTAGAAGATACCTCACATGCTGTAGCGGAAGAATTAATGGTGGCTACTGATTACGTTGATGTTCTTATTCCACGTGGTGGCGCACGCCTTATTCAAACGGTTAAAGAAAAAGCCAAGGTACCAGTCATTGAGACAGGGGTTGGTAATGTTCATATCTATGTGGATAAGTATGCTGATTTAGATATGGCGACTGACATCGTGATCAATGCTAAAACTTCGCGACCAAGCGTTTGTAATGCAGCAGAAAGTCTCGTGGTGCATCGCCATGTAGCGGCAGACTTCTTTCCAAAGTTAGAAGCAGCATTAGCTGACAAACAAAAGATTGAATTTAGAGCAGACCAAGCTGCCATGCCTTATTTGAAAAATCCTGTTGAAGCGACAGAAGAAGACTTTGCGACGGAGTTTCTAGATTACATCTTATCGGTTAAAGTGGTTGACCATTTTGAAGAGGCGCTGGACTGGGTAAACCGTTATACAAGCCATCATTCAGAAGCTATTGTGACCCATGATATTAGAAGAGCAGAAATGTTCCAAGATAGTATTGACGCAGCAGCCGTCTATGTCAATGCCTCGACTCGCTTTACAGATGGATTTGTTTTCGGATTAGGGGCCGAAATTGGCATTTCAACGCAAAAAATGCATGCACGTGGACCAATGGGCTTAGAAGCTTTAACGTCAACCAAGTTTTACATCAATGGACAAGGCCAAATTAGAGAATAAGTCATTTTAGGAGGACAGTTATGACCAGCCAGAACGACGAAGCTAAAGAAGCTTTAAGACAGTTATTACATGCGATTGACGATTGTCAGAATGATCTTAAAAACCTCAATGACTGGAGCATTATAGACTTGATTGCTGGAAATGCTTTTATGAGTGCTATTAAACGAGATAAGATCACTAAAGTCAATCAGAAATTAGAAGGATTAAACCAGCTAAGAAAGATAACTCAAGAAAAACTCAGTAATGTGGAACTTGGCTTGGTTACTGATATTTCTAATTCAAAAAGCGATAGATTCTGGGATATTTGGGCAGACAATGTCTATACCGATTGGAAAGTTGGCAAGGAAATATCAGCAGTCTCTGAACAGATCAGCTCTTTGAAAGAAGACGTTAGAGACCTGCTGGACAGACTTTCCTAGTTTCAGCAAAACTGAAGTCGATAGTATTATCCGCCAAACTCTAGTGACCATGTCCGTCTGCCTATTTAAGACAAGCAAGATTCATTTATGATATAATAAAGGTTATGACTAAAGACTTTCATCATGTAACAGTGCTTTTGCACGAAACCGTTGATATGCTTGATATCAAGCCCGACGGCATATATGTGGATGCGACCCTAGGTGGTGCAGGCCACTCGTCTTATCTGTTATCTCAATTAAGCGAAAAGGGACACCTTTACTGTTTTGATCAAGATCAGACCGCTATTGATAATGCCCAAGTAAAACTAAAAAACTACATTGACAAGGGGATGGTCACCTTCATCAAAGACAATTTCCGTCATTTGAAGTCTAATCTAGGCCAACTAGGAGTGACTGAGATTGATGGGATTTTGTATGATTTGGGCGTTTCTAGCCCCCAATTAGATGAACGGGAACGTGGCTTTTCTTACAAACAAGATGCTCCTCTTGATATGCGCATGAACCGCCAAGCAGAGTTAAGTGCTTATGATGTTGTTAACACTTATGATTACCATGACTTAGTGCGGATTTTCTTTAAGTATGGTGAGGATAAATTCTCTAAACAGATTGCTCGTAAGATCGAACAGGCGCGTCAAGTCAAGCCCATTGGGACTACAACCGAATTGGCAGAGTTGATTAAATCAGCTAAACCCGCTAAAGAACTTAAGAAAAAAGGTCACCCAGCTAAGCAGATTTTTCAAGCTATCCGTATTGAAGTTAACGATGAATTAGGCGCAGCTGATGATTCCATCCAAGAAGCCCTAGATTTACTGGCTGTCGATGGACGAATCGCTGTGATTACCTTTCACTCTTTGGAGGATCGCTTAGCGAAACAACTTTTTAAAGAAGCCTCAACAGTGGAAGTGCCAAAAGGTTTGCCATTTATCCCAGATGACTTACAACCCAAAATGGAGCTAGTTAACCGCAAGCCAATTTTGCCGAGTCAAGAAGAATTAGAAGCGAATAATCGTGCTCACTCAGCTAAATTGCGAGTGGCAAAAAAAGTTAGGAAATAAATATGCCAAACGAAACCAAACGTGAAGCGCTTACGGAAGCTTTGCAAAAACGAATCCGTACGTTTACACGCATTGAAAAGGCTTTTTATGGAGCTATTGTGATAACAGCTATTTTTATGGCGATTAGCATCATCTATTTGCAAAGTCGTAACATGCAGATACAACAAGAAATCAATCATTGGAATGTTGAAATCAATGGCGCTCAAACAGACTTGAATGATGCTAAGCAAGAAGTCAATGAATTGAGCCGTTATGATCGGATTGCTGAAATTGCTAAAAAAGCCGGTCTAACCATTCAGAATGACAATATTCAAAACGTGGAGTAGGAATGAGTAAACTTCGAAAACTCTTTCTTGACTATGTTGTCAAGATTAGAAAAGAACATCCAGAAGAGAATAGGCGTTATGCTGGTCAAAACTTGATGATCCTAACAGTGTTCATCTTTTTTGTCTTTGTCATCAACTTTGCTGTTATTGTTGGCTCAGATAGTAAATTTGGAGTCGATTTGTCAGAAGGTGCCAAAGCTGTCTACAATACCAGATCAACCTTGCAGGCAAGACGAGGCAGTATTTTTGATCGCAATGGGAATGTCATTGCTGAAAATTCGACGACTTATAGTGTTTATGCCATCATTGATAAAACGTACGTCAATGCTGATCAAGAAAAACTATATGTACAGCCTTCCCAGTTTGAAAAAGTTGCTGATATATTTCACAAGCAGCTGGGGATGGAAAAGAAATATGTCATTAGTCAGTTAAAACAGAAGAAACTGACACAAGTTTCCTTTGGTACAAAAGGCTCTAATCTTAGTTACAGTAAGATGAGCACTTTAAAGGATGTCGTTGAAAAAGCCAAAATAAAAGGCATTTCCTTTGATACTAGTACCAGTCGGATGTATCCTAATGGTGTGTTTGCTTCCCAGTTCATCGGTCTGGCACAACCCCATGTAGAAGATGACGGTTCAACTATTCTGTCTGGCGTTACCGGGGTCGAAGCTTCTTTGGATGATGTTTTATCTGGTAAAGATGGTACCGTTGAATATGAAAAAGATCGTAACGGTAATATCCTTCTTGGAACTCAACATGTTGTGAAAAAGGCTTCTGATGGCCGTGATGTCTACACCACCCTGTCAGCTCCTCTGCAAACCTATTTAGAAACCCAGATGGATGCTTTTCAAGCAGAAACAAAGGGAAAATTTGCTAGCGCAACGATTGTCAATTCACAAACAGGTGAAATATTAGCGACAACCCAACGGCCAAGTTTTAACTCTGATACCCTTGAGGGTCTTGATGACAAAAATTTCTCATGGCAAAACTCGCTCTATCAAACCAATTATGAGCCAGGTTCTACCATGAAAGTCATGACCTTAGCGTCAGCCATTGATGCTAAAAAATTCAAAGCCAATCAGTACTTCACCAACTCTGGATTGAATCTATCTGGCATAGTTGTTAATGACTGGTCTGTCAATAATGGTACCGCTGGTATTCAAACGATGACCTTTGCCCAAGGATTTGCTTACTCAAGTAACGTAGGGATGACCCTCTTAGAGCAGAAGATGGGGAATGCTAAGTGGCGTGATTACCTCACAAAATTTAAATTTGGGGAGCCAACTTATTTTGGCATGGGCTCTGAATCAGCTGGTATTATTTCCAATAATAGCGTTAACACCGCAACCAGCGCTTTTGGTCAGGGGATTGCGGTAACACAGTCGCAAATGTTACGAGCCTTTAGTGGTGTTTCAAATGACGGTGAAATGTTAGAGCCACAATTTATCAGTCAAGTGGTCAATCACAATGACAGTACCAGCCGTGTCTCTAAGCCTGAGATTGTCGGAAACCCGGTTAGCAAAAAAGCCGCTAAGGAAACCCGAGAACACATGGTTGCGGTTGGGACGACACCTTATTACGGCACCTTATATGCAAGCTGGCTCGGAGAACCAATTATCCAGGTCGGTAACGAATCTATTGCCGTTAAATCTGGTACTGCACAGATTGCCAAGGATGATGGTTCGGGTTACCTTACTGGTGAGCGAGATTATATCCATTCAGTTGTTGCTATGATTCCAGCTGAAAAACCACTCTTTACCATGTATGTCACCGTACAACAACCAGAGAGTTGGAAGGGGTTAGAGTGGCGAACTATTTTTAATCCAGTTCTTCAAGAAGCTATGACTATGCAGGATCAATTAACCACGTCAGTAGCTGCCAAAGAAAAACGTAGTGAGACAACTTACGAGATTCCGGATTTTGTTGGCCAATCAACGTCAAAAGCTATTGAAACCTTGCGTAAAAATCTTGTTCATCCAATCATCGCTGGCGATGGTGCGAAAGTGACCAGAATGTCTGTAACCAAAGGTACGAAACTAAAAGCCAATCAACAAATCCTTGTTCAGGCTGGAAAAGTCGACGAAATGCCAGACATGTATGGTTGGAGCAAGCGTAATGTGCAGGCATTTGCCAAATGGAATGATTTGAGTATCACGATTAAAGGCTCTGGAAAAGTTGTCAAACAAAATACGGATGTCGGCACATCGTTTAAGAAAAAGAAAAATATCAAAATTACATTAGGAGAGTAACATGTTAATCAGTATAATAGTCGGTATCGTGAGCTTTGTCTTAACGATTATCGCTATGCCCTTCTTTATTCACTATTATCAGATGAAAAAAATTGGTGGACAGCAAATGCACGAGGATGTCAAGCAACATCTAGCCAAGGCTGGCACACCAACTATGGGAGGAACTGTTTTTTTAACAGTTAGTCTTCTTGTTAGTCTTATTTTCGGACTTGTCAACCAAATTAACCAAGGTGCAGCTGTTGGTGCAACGGTTGGTATTCTATCTGTTGTTCTGATCTATGGTATTATTGGTTTCTTGGATGATTTTTTGAAAATCTTTAAACAAATCAATGAAGGTCTGACCCCTTGGCAAAAGATGATTCTTCAGATTGTTGCTGGTTTGCTTTTCTATTTTATACATGTTCGTCCGAGTGGCATTACGAGTTTGAATATCTTAGGTTGGGAGCTTCCACTAGGTGTTTTTTATGTAGCATTTGTCATCTTTTGGGTTGTCGGTTTTTCCAATGCGGTCAACCTAACAGATGGTATTGATGGTCTTGCTTCTATTTCAGTTGTCATTACTTTGGCAACTTATGGCGTCATTGCCTTTGTTCAGCAGCAATTTGATATTTTGATTATGATTGCCTCAATGATTGGTGCCCTCCTTGGATTCTTTATGTTCAATAAAAAACCAGCGAAGGTTTTCATGGGTGATGTTGGTTCGTTGGCGCTTGGAGCTATGTTAGCAGCCATTTCTATTGCTCTACGACAAGAGTGGACACTATTACTGACTGGACTTGTCTATGTTTTTGAAACAGCATCAGTCATGTTACAAGTGACCTATTTCAAAATCACTAAGAAAAAATATGGTGAAGGTCGTCGTATTTTCCGAATGACTCCCTTCCATCACCATCTTGAATTAGGGGGCTTGTCAGGAAAAGGGGAGCGTTGGAGTGAATGGAAAGTTGATGGCTTTATGTGGTCAGTCGCCATCGGTTCGAGTTTGGTGACGCTAGCTTTACTTTATTTATAATTTTAGGGCAAGGAAGATTTTCCTTGCTTTTATTATGTTATAATGGTCATAAGAAAAGGAGGCATTATGTCCTTTAAAGATTTTAATTTTAAACCTTATATTCAAACCGCTTTAGATGAGATTGGTTTCAAAGAACCAACAGCTGTACAGCAAAAATTAATCCCAGTGGTTCGCTCAGGTCGTGATCTGGTTGGAGAGTCAAAAACAGGCTCAGGTAAAACCCATACGTTCTTGTTACCCATTTTTGAAAAACTAGATGAAGACAAGTCTGAAGTTCAGGCAGTTATCACAGCACCTAGTCGCGAGTTGGCTACTCAAATTTACCAAGCGACTAAACAAATTGCGTCGCATTCTAAGAAAGGGCTCCGCGTGGTAAACTATGTGGGCGGTACGGATAAGTTGCGTCAAATGGAACGTTTAAAAACCGCACAACCACACATTGTTATCGGAACCCCGGGTCGTGTTTATGACCTGGTTAAATCAGGAGATTTGGAGATTCACAGGGCTCATACGTTTGTCGTTGATGAAGCCGATATGACCATGGATATGGGATTTCTTGATACGGTCGATAAGATTGCTGCCAGCTTTTCTAAGGATGTTCAAATGTTGGTCTTCTCAGCGACTATTCCTCAAAAATTGCAACCTTTCCTCAAAAAATATTTGACCAACCCAGTTATCGAACAAATCAAAACAAGTACTGTTATCGCTGATACGATTGACAACTGGTTGATCTCAACAAAAGGAAAAGATAAAAATGCACAATTGTTGAATTTATCAAAGGTTATCAATCCTTACATGGCTATGATTTTTGTTAATACTAAAGAGCGTGCCGATGAGCTGCACTCTTATTTGTCAGCTAATGGCTTAAAAGTGGCAAAAATCCATGGTGGCATTCCTCCGCGTGAGCGAAAGCGTATCATGAATCAAGTCAAAAACCTAGATTTTGAGTATATTGTGGCAACAGATTTGGCTGCTCGCGGAATTGATATCGAAGGGGTCAGTCATGTGATCAACGATGCCATCCCACAGGATTTATCTTTCTTCGTCCACCGTGTAGGACGTACGGGACGTAATGGCTTATCGGGAATTGCGATTACCCTTTACCAACCCAGTGATGATTCAGATATTCGCGAATTAGAAAAAATGGGGATTTCATTTGAGCCAAAGGTGTTGAAAAATGGTGAAATCCAAGACACTTATGACCGAGATCGTCGTCATCAACGCGAAAAAGCTTATCAGAAATTAGACACCGAAATGATTGGCTTGGTTAAGAAGAAAAAGAAAAAAGTAAAACCAGGTTATAAAAAGAAAATTCAGTGGGCCGTTGATGAGAAACGTAAAAAAGAACGTCGAGCTGCTAATAGGGCACGAGGTCGTGCTGAACGTAAAGCTAAAAAACAAACCTTTTAGTGACCTTGTGATGACTAGTTATAGTCAGCGTTATCAGACTAATCTGCTTAGTATCATTAGTATTATAGGCTAGAGAGTGAGAAAGAATCCTACTTTTGAGTTGGTCTTCTTTCTCGCTCTTTTTTATATAGGAGAAGTAACTCTAATGTGACGTGACAAAACATCATATCATCTTTAATAACTGAATTAGTAGCAAACCTAAACGTCTACTGTTTCAGATTAGTGTTATTCTATAAATGATCTTTTGAGGTTTTGATATATATATTCTTTAAGTCATGATATGAAATTACTATTGGTAGGGAGCTCTTAAATTTGATAAACTGTCGTTTATAAAAAAAGAAAGTGAGTGTTTGTTAATGAAAAGAAAATTCTTGGTTACTCTTAGTGCTATGGCTGTTTTGGTAGTTGGAGTTTTCAGCCTGCCCCATCAAGTCAAAGGAAAGACAAAAAGTAATGAGATTATAGTGGCTACAGACTCAGATACGGCACCGTTTACTTATAAAAAAGGGAAGCAATTTACGGGATATGATATTGATGTTTTAAAAGCAGTCTTTAAAGACTCCTCAAAGTATCATGTTACCTTCGTGACAACAGCTTTTGATAGTATTTTGACAGGATTAGACGCTGGCCGATTTGATATAGCAGCAAATGACTTTGCCTACAATGATGATAGGGCTGAAAAGTACCTTTTTTCAAAACCTATCTCTAAATCGAATCATGTCATTGTTGGAAAATCAGGGAAAAAATACAGTAGTCTAGATGACTTATCTGGAAAAACAACAGAGGTTTTACCAGGTGTCAATTATGCGGACGTTTTAAAAAATTGGAATAAAAATCACCCGGATAAAGAGCCAATTGATATTCGATACGCTTCAAGTTCAACGGGGCTATCGACAAGAATGCAGCATATTGAAAATGGTAAAATTGATTTTATTTTGTATGATGCTATTTCTGCTAATTATATCATTAAGGATCAAGGATTCGATTTAGAGATATCAGATATTAAGGATAATTCTGGAGAAGAGACTGATGGATTAGAATACTTCTTATTTGCTAAAGATAAAAAAGGCAAAAAACTTCAAGCTTATGTTGATAAACGGCTAGAGCAATTAGCAAAGGAAGGAACCCTGCAAAAATTAAGCCGTAAGCATTTTGGCGGTGATTTCAGTACTCAGCTTAAAAATTGATCATTAGGAGTAGGGATAGAAAAAAGCTAAGAGGTGATAGGCAAAAGCTATCACCTCTTTAAAACCTCCTATTTTACAGGCTAGATGGTCAGTGATAGAATGGACAGATAGAAGGTTATCAATGAAAAGGAAAAACTTATGAAACCATTATTTTTAGCGGCAGCTTGGTATGAAAGCCTCGTGGAAAAACTACCAGCTGGCAAACTTTTTTCATGGAGGGCTGTTTTTGATGCCATTCCATCCATTTTAGAACATCTGCCATTAACGATTGGCTTAACTTTGGCAGGTGCAGTCGCTGGGCTCATCCTAGCCCTTTTATTTGCGGTTGTTAAGATTAATCGCATTAAAGTGGTTTATCCTATTCAAGCTTTTTTTGTTAGTTTCTTGCGTGGCACACCGATTCTGGTTCAGTTGATGCTCAGTTACTATGGTATCCCACTTTTACTGAAGGCGATTAATCAAAAAACTGGTTTAGAGATGAATATTAATGCTATTCCAGCATCAGTATTCGCTATTACTGCCTTTGCATTCAATGAAGCAGCCTATGCTAGTGAAACCATTCGTGCGGCTATCCAGTCAGTTAATTCTGGAGAGATTGAAGCTGCTAAAAGCTTAGGTATGACCAATAAACAAATTTATCGTCGAGTGATTATCCCTAATGCAGCTGTCGTTGCTACACCAACCCTCATTAATAGTTTGATTGGATTGACCAAGGGAACATCGCTTGCTTTTAATGCCGGAATTGTCGAAATGTATGCGCAAGCCCAAATTCTTGGTGGTAGTGATTACCGTTACTTTGAACGCTTTATTTCCGTATCTCTTGTTTATTGGGGGATCAGTTTCTTGATTGAAAATTTAGGCCTTTTCATTGAGAAGCGTATGGCGATTGCTTCGCCAGAAGCTGTTCAAGAATCAATTGAAATAGGAGGTCGCTAATGATTTCAATTCGTCATTTAACCAAAGAGTTCTCAGGACAAAAAGTGCTTGATGGGTTAGACTTAGATATCCAAAAAGGTGAAGTAGTGGCCCTTGTTGGTGCTTCAGGTGCTGGAAAATCGACATTCTTACGCAGTCTAAATTACCTAGAGGAAGCTGATTCAGGTACTATTGACATTGATGGTTTCAAGGTTGATTTCAAGACGATTTCAACTGAAGACATTTTGACTCTCCGTCGCAAACTAGCGATGGTTTTCCAGCAATTTAATCTTTTCGAGCGTCGTACGGCACTTGGAAATGTTAAAGAAGGCTTGAAAGTTGTCAAACAGATGTCAGACGCTGAAGCGACTAAGATTGCCAAGGAAGAATTGGCGAAAGTTGGCCTTTCAGATAGAGAAAATCACTACCCTCGACATTTGTCAGGTGGGCAAAAACAACGTGTTGCCTTAGCCCGTGCTTTAGCCATGAAACCTGACGTTCTATTACTTGATGAACCGACTTCAGCTCTTGACCCAGAGCTTGTTGGTGAAGTTGAAAAATCAATCGCAGATGCTGCAAAGGCAGGTCAAACGATGGTATTGGTAAGTCACGACATGAATTTTGTAGCTCAAGTAGCTGATAAAATTCTCTTTCTCGAAAAAGGAAAGATTTTGGAACAAGGGACACCTGACCAGATGATTAACTACCCTAAGGAAGAGCGGACGAAAGAATTCTTCGCTAGTTACAAAAAGTCATATCTTTGATATAATGGAGAAAAACTCAGCTAGATAGTCTGGCTGAGTTTGTTTTGGCATTGTTATCACTAGGTTGATAGAGGCATCCATAAATCCAAGGCAGAGAAGGTAGACGCATGTTACATACTTTAATTTCATTTTACTTACAAGGGCTCTTATTAGCAACCATCTTTGTATTTATAGCTGGTCTGACCTACATGGTGAATAGAGCCTATAAAAAAGTAGATAAAACGGCTAAAGAGCGACAAGAAGTTCTTTATGATGTCTTGATGATTTGTATTTTGACAGTTCCTATTTTTTCGTTTGCCTTTATGGCTTTGCTATTAGTTCTTAAATCTTAATAATTGCTAATTCAAAGAAGAATTGCTAAAATTTGACTACGAATGTCGTTTAAAAGGAGAAAGCATGTACGATACAATTGTGATTGGAGCTGGTCCTGCAGGAATGACTGCAGCGCTATATGCCGCTCGTTCTAATTTGAAAGTGGCCACTTTGGAACAAGGTGCTCCAGGTGGACAAATGAATAATACAGCTGATGTTGAAAATTACCCAGGCTTTGAGCTAATCAGTGGCCCTGAATTATCCATGAAAATGTTTGAACCCCTTGAGAAATTCGGCGTTGAAAACCTTTATGGTATTGTGACTGGTATCGAAGATAAAGGGGATTACAAAATCGTTCGAACAGCTGATGAATCCTACGAAACTAAAACGGTCATCATCGCGACAGGGGCTAAACATCGTCAAATTGGCGTAGCTGGAGAAAAGGAATACAATAGCCGCGGGGTTTCTTACTGTGCTGTTTGCGATGGTGCCTTCTTTAGAAATCAAGATTTGCTTGTTGTTGGAGGTGGCGATTCAGCCGTTGAAGAAGGATTATTCTTAACGCGTTTTGCTAATTCTGTTACCATTGTACACCGCCGTGATGAATTACGTGCGCAGAAGATTTTGCAGGATCGTGCTTTTGCCAACGATAAGGTTTCTTTCATTTGGGATTCAGTGGTTGAAGAAATTAAAGGGAATGACATGAAAGTTACCAATGTTGACATCAAAAATGTTAAAACAAATGATGTCAGCAACCATGAGTTCGGTGGTGTCTTCGTTTATGTCGGTCTTGACCCAGTATCAGACTTCTTCCGTGATTTAGGGATTACGGATCAAGAGGGTTGGGTAGTGACAGATGATCACATGAGAACCAACATTCCTGGTATTTTTGCTATTGGAGATATTCGTCAAAAACATTTGCGTCAAATCACGACAGCTGTCGGTGATGGTGCTATTGCCGGTCAGGAAGCTTATCAATATATTGTTGAACACGAAGCATAAGAGAGTCAGGATGAAAGTCCTGGCTTTTTGTCTTAGCAATGTTACGTCATTCACAATGTCAAGCGTCAAAGATTCCCTAAAACTAGTGCATATGCTATAATAGTCAACAAGATTAGAAGTCTTGAACTGTTGAGGGTCACGGGAAAAGAGACTTTAATCAAGAATAAAGGAAACAAGAAAATGAATTATACCGATGATAGTTTAACACTACATACAGATCTCTACCAAATCAATATGATGCAGGTTTATTTCCAGCAAGGTATTCACAATAAACGTGCTATCTTTGAGCTTTACTTCCGTAAATTACCCTTTGAAAATGGCTTTGCTGTTTTTGCAGGCTTGGAACGTCTCGTGTCATATTTGAAACAATTGCGTTTCACTGAAACAGACCTTGCTTATCTTCGTGAAGAAGGCTATCCAGAGGACTTTTTAGCCTATCTGAAAGATTTTAAATTAGAACTTTCGGTTAAGTCAGCACGTGAAGGAGACTTGGTATTTGCCAATGAGCCTCTGGTTCAAGTAGAGGGACCCTTGGCACAATGTCAGCTGGTTGAAACAGCTCTTTTGAATATTGTTAATTTCCAAACATTGATTGCGACCAAAGCAGCTCGTATTAGGACAGTTATTGCAGATGAGCCGCTTCTCGAATTTGGAACTCGTCGTGCTCAAGAGATGGACGCTGCTATTTGGGGAACACGTGCGGCTGTCATTGGTGGTGCGGATGCCACTTCAAATGTGCGAGCAGGCAAGATTTTTGGCATTCCAGTGTCAGGAACGCATGCTCACGCGATGGTTCAAGCTTATGGTAATGATTACGATGCCTTTAAAGCTTATGCCCAAACTCACTACAATTGCGTTTTCTTGGTGGATACTTATGATACCCTAAAAATCGGTGTTCCAGCAGCTATTAAGATTGCCAAGGAATTTGGCGATAAGATTAATTTTCAAGGGGTTCGTTTGGATTCAGGAGACATGGCCTACCTTTCTAAAGAAGTTCGTAAACAGTTAGATGAAGCTGGTTTCACGGATGCTAAGATTTATGCCTCTAATGACTTAGATGAAAATACCATCCTAAACTTGAAAATGCAAAAGGCAAAAATTGATGTCTGGGGAGTTGGAACCAAACTCATCACAGCTTATGACCAACCAGCTCTCGGTGCGGTCTATAAGATTGTTTCTATTGAAGATGATAATGGGAAAATGAGAGACACGATCAAACTATCAAACAATGCTGAAAAAGTCTCTACACCAGGTAAGAAGCAAGTTTGGCGCATCACTAGCCGCGAAAAAGGCAAGTCAGAAGGAGATTACATTACGTTTGCAGATGTTGATGTGTCTAAAATGGATGAAATCCATATGTTTCATCCTGTCTATACCTACATTTCAAAGACAGTTAAGAACTTTAATGCTGTGCCATTATTGACAGATATCTTCCAAGATGGTCAATTGGTTTATGAGCTACCAAGTTTAGAAGACATCAAAGAGTATGCTCATAAAGAGTTGGAAGATTTATGGGATGAGTACAAACGTGTCCTTAACCCACAAGAATACCCAGTGGACCTTGCTAAGGATGTTTGGGACAATAAAATGGCGCTTATTGATCGTGTTCGTAAATCAGCCTTTGCCCAAGTTAAAGGAGACTAAGAAGTGAGTTTACAAGCAACTATTATTAAAACATTAGGCGTTAAGCCAGAGATTGATGCCCAAGAAGAAATTCGTCGTTCCATTGATTTCTTAAAAGTCTATCTCTTAAAACACCCCTTTTTAAAGACTTTAGTTTTAGGGATTTCAGGTGGTCAAGACTCTACCTTGGCTGGACGTTTAGCACAATTAGCTATTGAAGAATTGCGTCTTGAAACCAATCGAGACTATCAATTCATCGCAATTCGTCTTCCCTATGGTGTTCAAGCTGATGAAGCGGACGCGCAAAAAGCACTTGATTTTATCAAGCCTGATGTCAGTCTAGTGATTAACATCAAGGAAGCAGTGGATGGTCAGGTGTCAGAATTAGCCAAGGCAGGTGTGGAAGTATCCGACTTCAACAAAGGAAATATCAAGGCTCGCCAACGTATGATTACACAGTATGCTGTGGCAGGACAATACAGTGGTGCAGTTATTGGAACAGACCATGCAGCGGAAAATATCACAGGATTTTTCACTAAGTTTGGTGATGGTGGAGCGGATATTTTGCCACTCTTTCGTTTGAACAAACGTCAGGGGAAACAACTTTTAATTGAACTAGGCGCTGATAAGGCGCTTTATGAAAAAATCCCCATAGCAGATTTGGAAGAAAATAAACCAGGCCTTGCTGATGAAGTCGCATTAGGCGTAACTTATAAGGATATTGATGATTACCTTGAAGGCAAGCAAGTATCATCTGAAGCCCAAGAAAAAATCGAAAATTGGTGGCAAAAAACCATGCATAAGCGTCATTTACCAATAACCATTTTTGATGACTTTTGGAAATAGTGAATACGTGAAATTGTGTTTTTTCAAACCATAGTCTCTTTCTAAACGTCAGGGAAAGAGAACCTGTAAAGCTTTGATTGCTAGTGATTTATACTCTCAGAAAAGGTGATTTAGCCCCTTTTTCTGAGAGTTTTCTTTTTCTGAAGAAATTGAAGAAGCAGTTCCAAAAGGATTGTTTTTTTGGAGCGAAAAGATGTCCTGTTCCCTTTTTTCTTGAATAATATCTTTGAAGGCGTATAATATGGAGTAACATGATTTTAGGAGGATGAGAATGTCTGAATTAACGAAAACCTTTACAGATCAATTATTTGAAAATTATCAAGCTAACCCTAAATTTCAAGCACTAGAGAACGCAGTGACTCATGCTGGACTCTTGAAAGTTCTTGAAACGCGTCAAAGTGCGATCGAAAATGATTATGTTTTCTCAGTAGACCTTACCAATGATGCTGTTTCCAATCAAAAAGCATCAGGTCGTTGCTGGATGTTTGCAGCACTAAATACGTTTCGCCATAAACTGATTTCAGAGTTTAAATTGGAACATTTTGAATTATCTCAAGCACACACTTTCTTTTGGGATAAATACGAGAAATCAAATTGGTTTTTGGAAAATATTGTGGCAACAGCTGACCAAGAATTAGATAGCCGTAAGGTTAAATTTCTTTTAGATGTGCCTCAACAAGACGGTGGTCAATGGGATATGGTTGTGTCTCTTTTTGAAAAATACGGTGTTGTTCCAAAATCTGTTTACCCAGAGTCAATCAGCTCAAGCAATAGTCGTGAGCTCAATCAATATTTAAACAAACTCTTACGACAAGATGCTCAAATTCTCAGAGAACTCATTGCTGAAGGTGCTGATGAAAAAGCTATCCAAAGCAAAAAAGAAGAGCTCTTGCAAGAAGTTTTTAACTTTCTGGCTATCAACCTTGGGCTACCACCACGGACTTTTGATTTTGCTTATCGTGATAAGGATAATAACTATCATAGTGATAAAAATATCACACCACAAGCCTTTTATGAGCAATATGTTGGTCTGAAATTGGATGATTATGTTTCTATTATCAATGCACCGACGGTAGATAAACCTTTCGGAAAATCTTACACCGTTGAACTTTTGGGAAATGTGGTTGGTAGCCGTGACGTTCGCTACCTCAATCTTGATATGAAACGGTTTAAAGAGTTGGCCATCGCTCAATTGCAAGCTGGTGAAACGGTATGGTTTGGTTCTGATGTTGGCCAGTCGTCTGATCGTAAATCAGGTGTTATGGCGACAAATGCCTATGATTTCACCTCAAGTATGGATATTGAACTCAGTCAAGATAAGGCTGGTCGATTGGATTATAGTGAGAGTTTGATGACCCATGCCATGGTCTTGACAGGTGTTGATTTGGATGAGAATGGTCAATCCCTTAAATGGAAGGTTGAAAATTCTTGGGGTGATAAAGTTGGTGAAAAAGGTTATTTTGTTGCCTCAGATGCTTGGATGGATGAGTATACCTACCAAATTGTTGTTCGCAAGGATTTATTAACAGCTGAAGAGTTGGCCGCTTATGAGGCAGAGCCAGTTCTTTTGAAACCATGGGATCCGATGGGAGCTCTAGCTTCTAAATAACTTGTTTTAAAGAGCTGAATAAAAGTCAGCTCTTTTTGTTATAATGTTTAGCTATAACTAAACCTAGTTTTTAACAACTTGTTTTTAATAACTGTGTATGACATAATAAGTAAGCAATTAAAAAAGAGTAAGAGGTAAGATGACATGACATTATTGAAAAAAGTATTAGGTATAGCAGGTTTAGCCGTGGCTTCAACAGTTGTTTTGGCAGCTTGTTCAGGTGATAATTCAGCTGATGATAAAGATGTTGTTCGTGTTGGGATCATGACCAAAACGGATGCTACTGAACCTATTTGGGACCGTGTTGAAGAACTGGCTGAAAAAAAGGGGATTGAACTAAAATTCACAGAGTTCACTGATTATACACAACCCAATAAAGCTCTTAAAAATGGTGAAATTGATGTTAATGCCTTTCAACATTATAATTTCTTGAACGACTGGAACAAGAAAAATGATGGCGATTTGGTGGCGGCAGCTGACACACTCTTGAGTCCTATTAACCTGTTCTCAGGTTTAGATGGCAAAAAAGCCAAATATAAGGATGTCAAAGACCTTCCAAAAGGGGCAACAATTTCAGTACCAAACGATCCAACCAATGAAAGTCGTGCTCTTTATGTGCTTCAATCAGCAGGGTTGATTAAATTATCTAAATCAGGTGAAGAAGTAGCGACACTTGATGATATTACATCAAATTCAAAAGATTTGAACATCAAAGAGATCGCCGCTGATCAATCTGCTTCAACATTGACATCTGTTGATGCGGCTATTATTAACAACAACTACGCTGTTGATGCTGGTGTTGATTACGGTACCTCAATCTTCACCGAAGAAAAAAATGATAGTTCAAAACAATGGATTAATATTATTGCTGCTCAAAAAGACTGGAAAAAATCTGATAAAGCAGACGCTATCAAGACTTTGATTGATGTTTACCAAACGGATGAAGTTGCTAAAATCATCAAAAAAGCATCTAAAGGTACAGATATTGCTATCTGGGAAGGTGCTCCAAAAAATTAATTCAAGTCTCCAATAATTTATTAAAGAACAAGTAAAATAGGCGTGTGAGAAGCACTCCTGTTTTCTTGTTATGGTATAGTCTTTTGAATTAACTTTGAGACATCATCACTTTCGACTTTCGATACTCACATCAATCCAACAACGTCTGATTTTGATTTTCGAAGAGTATCAAGTACTGTCCGCGTTTCAGTTTCTTGTCTGAACGTTAATTCATTGGATTATGGTATTGATCATAGAGAGGAAGAATATGCCAGGGATAATTCAAACCAAAGAAAAAGCTAGCTTGACAGAACATTATCTTGGCGTTTTGGAAAAACTAATTGCAAGCAAGTCCATTTTTGCCCAAGCAGTTGGTTTGGCTGAAACGGCAGCCTACCTCAAAGAAGTCTTTGAAGATGCTGGCGCACAGGTTACTGTTGATGAGAGTTATGCTGCACCCTTTATGCTAGCCCAGTTTAAGAGTTCACGACCTGAAGCCAAACATATTATTTTTTATAATCACTACGACACGCAGCCAGCAGATGCTGATCAGGTGTGGCAGAGTGACCCTTTCCAGCTCACCTTTCGGAATGGCTACATGTATGGTCGAGGCGTCAATGATGATAAAGGTCATATTACAGCACGCTTAACAGCAGTGATGACTTATTTGAACAAACATAAAGACTTGCCGGTGAGCATTACTTTTATGATGGAAGGAGCAGAAGAATCTGCCTCTGTTGATTTAGAAAAGTATTTAGCAAAATATAGCAACCAGTTAAAAGGGGCAGACCTTTTGGTTTGGGAACAGGGCATTCGCAATAAAGAAAACCAGATTGAAATCTCTGGTGGCACCAAAGGAATTGTTACATTTAACGCAGAAGTGACTTCAGCTAAGGTGGATAGTCATTCTAAATTTGGAGCTATCTTTGATAGTGCAACATGGTATCTTCTCAATGCGTTGACTAGTCTTAGAGCAGAGGATGGTCGAATTTTGGTCGATGGCATCTATGATGACATCATTCAACCAACTCAGCATGAGGTTGATTTAGTAGCGAAACATGCTCATCTCGATTTGGATTCTTTAAAGGAATTGTATGAATTAACACTTCCGACCTTAGCTAAAACACAGGCTGATCTAGAAAGACGCTTATTTTTTGAACCAGCTTTGACGATAGAAGGCTTATCATCTGGTTATCTTGGACAAGGCGTTAAGACGATTATTCCCGCACAGGCTTCAGCTAAGTTAGAAGTGCGGTTGGTACCGGGAATGGATCCTTATAAAGTTTTAGGATTGATTGAAAAACAACTTGCTAAAAATGGTTATCATCAAGTCACCTTAACCTATACTTTAGGAGAGAGAGGTTATCGAAGTGACATGACGGCGCCAGCTATTCAAAATGTCATTAGCATTGCGGAAGGTTTTTCACCAAATGGTGTTGCTGTTTTACCAACGACATCTGGCACTGGTCCTATGTATCAAGTTTTTGAAGCTTTGCAAGTTCCTATTGCAGCCTTTGGGATTGGTAATCCTGATAGTCGGGATCATGGTAGTGATGAAAATGTCAAAATGACAGACTATGACACGCATATAAAAATGATAGAGGAGTTAATTGCAAGTTATGACTAATGCGATTATAAATTTAGAACACATCGATATCACTTTTCATCAGAAGAAACGTACTATCGAGGCTGTTAAGGATGTTTCTGTGACCATCAATAAGGGTGATATTTATGGTATTGTTGGCTATTCAGGTGCTGGGAAATCAACCTTGGTTAGGGTGATTAACCTGCTTCAAGTACCAACCGCAGGAAAAATTACCATCAATGACGATGTGACTTATGATAAGGGAAAAGTGCAACTATCATCGTCTGAATTGCGCCAGAAGCGTCAAAAAATCGGCATGATTTTCCAACACTTTAACTTGATGGCTCAAAAGACGGCTTCTGAAAATGTTGCTTTTGCTTTACGTCATTCCGATTTGACTAAGGAAGCTAAAGCTAAGAAGGTTTCAGATTTATTGGAGTTAGTGGGGCTCTCTGACCGCGCTGACAATTATCCGGCGCAGCTATCTGGTGGTCAAAAGCAGCGTGTTGCTATTGCGCGTGCCCTAGCAAATGACCCAGAAATTCTGATTTCCGATGAATCAACATCGGCTTTGGATCCGAAAACAACTAAGCAAATCTTGGCTCTGCTACAAGATCTTAACCGAAAATTAGGTTTGACGGTGGTGATGATCACACATGAAATGCAGATTGTTAAAGATATCTGTAATCGTGTTGCCGTTATGCAAAATGGTGTTTTGATTGAAGAGGGCTCAGTTTTAGATATTTTCTCAAATCCTAAAGAAGCATTAACGCAAGAGTTTATTAAAACAGCGACTGGTATTGACGAAGCTATGATTAAGATTGCCCAACAAGATGTTGTTGCTAATCTAGCTGCAGATTCTATTTTAGTGCAACTTAATTATGCGGGAACATCGACAGATGAACCGATTTTGAATGATATTTACAAACGATTTCAAGTCACTGCTAATATTCTTTATGGAAATATTGAAATTCTTGACAATACACCGGTTGGTGAAATGGTGGTTATCCTTTCAGGAGCTTTGGATAGTCTATCGGCGGCACAAGAAGCCATTGCATCAGCTGGTATTCACTTAACGATTTTGAAGAGAGGTGCCTAGATGTTAGAGTGGATTCAAACTTATTTACCAAATGTTTATCATATCGGTTGGACAGGAGATAATGGTTGGTTGGCAGCCATTAATGCTACCTTATATATGACGATTGTATCGTTTATTATTGGTGGTCTTTTGGGGCTTCTTGCAGGTCTTTTTCTTGTCTTGACCGCACCTGGTGGTGTCATTGAGAATCGTCCAGTTTTTCAAGTTTTGGATAAGATTACTTCAGTCTTTCGGGCGATTCCTTTCATCATCTTGCTAGCCATTTTAGCTCCAGTGACTTTTTTCATTGTCAAAACAAATCTTGGGGCGACCGCTGCCTTGGTTCCTCTCTCAGCAGCAACTTTCCCCTTCTTTGCTCGACAAGTTCAAGTCGTTTTATCAGAATTAGATCGGGGAGTGATTGAAGCAGCACAGGCGTCAGGGGCAACGCTTTTTGATATTATTAAAGTCTATCTTGGAGAAGGATTGCCTGACCTCATTCGTGTGTCAACAGTAACCTTGATTTCGTTAGTTGGAGAAACAGCCATGGCGGGAGCTATTGGGGCTGGAGGGCTTGGTAACGTTGCTATTTCTTATGGTTATAATCGCTCTAACACAGACGTGACATTTATGGCTACCTTGGCAATTCTGTTATTAATCTTTGGCATCCAATTTATCGGAGATTTTTTAACACGAAAACTTAGTCATCGGTAATCACTTTTGATGAGTGCAACCGGACTCACCAAGAGCTATACAAAAAGAGATTTACCTGTTGGTAAGTCTCTTTTGGTTCAGTAGGAGGTATTATGGAGATTGCTGTATTACAGATGACCATCACAGAAGGTCAATCTGATCACAACCGTCAGTAAGTTTTAGACTTATTAAATGAACGTCTGACCTTAAATCAAGTGGATTTGCTAGTATTACCAGAATTATGGGATACAGGTTATGCTGTATCAGATTTGGAGGCTTGTGCTGATACAGATGGGCGAGAAGCGCAGGTATTTTTATCAGACTTGGCTCGAAACTATCGCATCAATATCATCGGTGGTTCGATAGCTAGAGCTTGTGATGGACAATATTATGACTACTTATCGTTTTAATCGCAAAGGAAGCTTCTATGCTTGGATACCGGTTCCTAAAGGACATACTTCCGAAACTTTTTCCGATTTAGTATTAGAAGAGGCTAAGGTTGCTGTTGCGCCAGTTATCGGTTTTGGTGCCGCTGGAGATAGCTATGTCCGCATTGGTCTTTTAGAAAGTACCGAATGCTTATTGGAAGCGGTAGCAAGAATAAAAAGATTAGACTTGTTTTAACTAATCGAAAGTAGCTTGAATGTTTGCACAAGTTTTATGATATAATACATAGAAATGGGAGCAATTTGCTCCTGTTTTAGTCTTAAAATGTATTAAAAATTCAGGAGAACATATGAAAAAAGCATTTCACGTTTGGGGACGTGTTAGTCTAGTCAAGCGTATTCTTATCGGTGTTATTATTGGTGGTCTTTTAGGGTTACTTGTTCCTAAAATGACCTTTATCGGATTAATTGGACAGATGTTTGTTGGTGGGCTAAAAGCTATTGCTCCGCTCTTGGTGTTCGCTCTGGTCGCTAATGCCTTATCACAATCACGTGATGGGCAAAAGAGTAATATGAAGATTGTCATCTTTCTTTATCTGCTAGCGACATTTTCAGCAGCCTTAGTTGCCGTTTTGAGTTCTTACGTCTTCCCAGTGACCTTGAGATTGACGGAATCAGCTGCTGCAAATGCTAATTCGCCTGAAGGGATTGCCCAAGTTTTTCAAAGTTTAATCTTGAATATTGTTGACAATCCAATCAATGCCCTGGCTCAGGCTAATTATATTGGGGTATTATCATGGGGAGTAATCTTTGGATTAGCCTTTCGTTCAGCTAGCAAAACGACAAAGGAGCTTTTAGCTACCTTAGCAGACGTTACAGCACAAATCGTCAAAGGCATTATTAATTTAGCACCGTTTGGTATCATGGGATTGGTCTTTACGACTATTTCTGAAAATGGGATCTCGGTATTAGCTGATTATGGTATTTTGATTTTAGCACTTGTTGGGACAATGGCTTTTGTTGCCCTAGTAGTCAACCCACTATTAGGCTTCATCATGATGGGGAAAAATCCCTACCCACTGACTTTTCAATGTCTGAAAGAGTCAGGAGTAACGGCTTTTTTCACCCGCAGTTCAGCAGCCAATATTCCTGTTAATATGCGTCTTTGCGAAAAATTAGGTTTGAATCCAGATACTTACTCTGTTTCTATCCCACTAGGAGCGACGATTAATATGTCGGGGGCAGCCATTACTATTAATGTGTTGACCTTGGCTGCAGCACGTACTTTAGGGATTGAAGTTGACTTTGCCACAGCTTTTATTTTGAGTGTTGTTGCGGCAGTCTCAGCTTGCGGCGCTTCTGGTGTTGCTGGCGGATCTTTGCTTTTAATTCCGGTTGCCTGCAGTTTGTTTGGGATTCCAAATGACACAGCTATGCAAGTGGTTGGCGTTGGGTTCATCGTTGGTGTCGTTCAAGATTCTTGTGAGACAGCTCTGAACTCAGCATCGGACGTCTTCTTTACAGCAGTGGCTGAAAAGTCATATTTTAACAATCATTAAACAAAAAAGCTATCAGCAAAAAGTCTGATAGCTTTTGTTTATTTGTTTTTGAAATAATAATGATAAGCCAATAATCCAATAGCATAGCCCATCAGTGTAAAGGTAATCCATCCCATGTTGTATTGCCCTAAAGGTACAGTGTGGGTAAAAAAGTGGTTGACGATATCTGGTAGCTGGAAGACTCCAGTCAATGAGCCCAGTGTGGATGAGAAATCATAGAAACCAGCTATAAAAGTAGAGGCTATTGTTGTTTGATAGACAAAGGAATGATTAGCGAAGAACTGTTTTGTGAATACTAATAAAATCAAAGCAATTGTCAAAGGGTATAAGAGATAAAGGAACGGTGTTGACCATTTGATAATTTCGGATAAACCGCCAAAATAAAAGAGCGTAGACAAGAGAGTGAAAATGGTTACCCATGTCAGGTGAGATAATTTCGGAATCAAATGATGGAAGAACTCTGAGCAAGCTGTGATTAATCCAGAAGAAGTTGTTAGGCAGGCTAGGAAGATAACAATTGAAAGGATCGTTTGTCCTAAATTACCGAGGTAGAATGCTGCGGATTGATTGAGGATGTGGCCACCATCAACTTGGATGCCATAAAACTCAAAGATACCGCGGTGTAAGGTAAATAAGCTTTGAGAGGTGGCTCCTATGTGTCCAACAAAGACATAAACTAGCGAAAGCAGGAGGCAAGCAATTAGTCCCGATTTCACAACATTTTGCCCAACTTGTTTTTTACCGCTAATACCATGATCTTTAATGGCATTTATAACGAGAATGGCAAAAGCGAGTGAGGCTAAGGCATCCATCGTTCCATAACCTTGAATCAGACCAGCTACAAATGGGGAGTCTTTGAAAGCATTATTGACAGTCTCTGAAGCATTGTGTGGTTCCCCCAATCCACCAATAGGATTAATAAAGGAAACAACAATCAAAATGGCAAGAACGGCAATCAACAGAGGTGTTAGGTATTTGCCAATGTAATCTGCAATTTGACTTGGTTTAACAGCTAAAAAGTAAGATAACCCAAAGAAAACTAAAGCATAGATAATTCTTACTAATGGACTATTACCAAAAATAGGCTCAATTCCGATAGAAAATGACGTTGCCCCTGTCCGTGGGATAGCAAAGAAAGGACCAATGGAAAGGTATAAAATAGAAGCAAAAAGCAAGGCATACCATTTAGAAACAGGTCTCGCAAGGTCTTGAGGACTCTCGTGTCCGGAAAAAGCTACAGCAGTGACGCCGAGTAAAGGAAGACCGATACCAGTAATACAGAATCCTATGATGGCTTGCCAGAAATTTTGTCCTGAATAGAGGCCTAAAAAGGCTGGAAAGGTTAGATTTCCTGCACCAAAAAATAGTGCAAAGAGCATTAACCCAACAATAAGGGTTGGATTTTTAAATTTTTTGAACATGTAAAGATGATACTTTCTAAAAATGAGTATTGTGTTATAAAAAATCAACGTTTATTATTTTAAAATTATTCTGACAGTTTGTCAACTTGTTTCACATGGGATATTATAGTGGCAGAAAAACAACAGCAGAACGCTTAGAAATATACGATTAATGTGGCAGATTTACTAAATTTTCGTAACATGTCTCAGAAAAGCCTTGCGTCGTTACGATACTTTGTTAAGTTATGTTGTCCTAGTTTTGTTTCATTAGACGATGTAACGTTACTATCGCCTGATTTTTATTTAAAAATAAAGACAAGACCAATTCGAACAGTTGGTCTTGTAATGCTCTGAGGTCTAAAATACTATTTTAAATAGCCTAAGTAGTCAAATTTTTCAAAAGTGCGGGAATTGGTAACAGCGCTTATTTGGATATTGTCTGGCAAGGGTTCCTGAGGGTTAACATCAGTTGTCAGACTTTCCATGTTTCCTCGACGGATGCCAACCACATTCAATTCGTATTTGTTACGCACATCAAGTTCAATGAGGTTTTTACCAACCCATTTTTGAGGGATTTTAAATTCAATGATTGAAATATCGTCTTCAACATGAATGATGTTAGAAATGTGACGTCTTAAAATATGGGATGCTAGTGATTTTCCAGAAGCTCTCTCGGGCATGATCACGCGATTGGCTCCAATATGGTACAAAACATCTTCAAAGATACCGCTTTTAGCTTTTGCGATGATATTGTGAACGCCTAATTTTTTACAGTGCATAACTGCAAGGACGGACGCTTCGAGACTATTACCTGTTGCAATCACAACGGTATCACAGTGTTCGATGCCGACACTTTCCAGAAATTCGTAGTTGGTGATATCACCAACAGCGGCACGAGTAACCGTATTAGCAACGGCTTGAACGTGGTCCTCATGATAGTCGATAGCAATGACGTCTTGGTCAAAGGTACAAAGTTCTTCGGCGACGGTTTTTCCAAAAATGCCGAGACCTAGGACACCGATAATTTTTTTAGACACAATGGTCTCCTTTCTGTCTTATCCAACTGAAATGTTTGCTTTAGCATAATGGATGGTTTTTTCTTTCTTCTGTAATAGACTAAGTAGGACAGTTACCGGTCCAACACGGCCAATAAACATGAGAATCATAATAATAATACGTCCAGATGTCGATAAATCAGCAGTCACATTCATAGAAACACCCACAGTAGCAATAGCTGATGAAACTTCGAATAACAGTTTAAAAGGATTTACCGTTTTTTCAACGATTAATAATAGTAGAAAACCAGCCATCATAAGACTGAAGAAAAAAATGATAATGGTTAGTGTTTGTTTGATAATGCGGTTATCAATGGTACGGTGATGGAAAGTAACCTCCGTCTGTCCTGAAAGTTCAGCTTTAAACAGTAAAGCGATAATAGCAACAACGGTAACCTTGATACCACCAGCTGTACCTCCAGGTGAACCACCCATAACCATTTGGATCATATAAAGGAAGTTAGTGGCAGGATTAGCATTTTCATAATCAATGGTTGCAAAGCCAGCTGTTCTCATCGTAACAGTCTGAAAAAGAGATGCCATAAACTGTTTCGAGGGGGACAAGTTGCCAATGGTTTTAGTATTGTTCCATTCTAAAAGCCAGCTCAGTAGTGTTCCTATTACTAGAATAATAGTTGTTGTTTTGAGAACTAAGCGTGACTGGTTGGATAGGGGACGAAAGAGCGTTGATAGGCGCTTGGGACGTTCAGAAAGATAGTTTTTAATGCACTGAATAATATCCTGCCAAACGCCAAATCCCAGACCACCAGCTATAATCAAGCCGATAATGGTGAAGTTGATAATAGGATTTGTGGCATAATGCTGTAAACTAGATGACCCAAAGTTATCAAAACCCGCATTACAAAAAGCAGAGATGGCTAGGAACATAGCATTGAAAATACCGTGACCCAAACCAAATCGTGGGATGAAATCGATCATTAGGATCAAGGCAGCAAGGCTCTCAATAATAAAGGTAAATTGATAAACCATGTAAAGAAATCTCTTTAAGTCTTGTCCACTATCTCGACTCAATGCTGATTGCAGCAATGATTGATCGGACAGATTCATTTTACGATGGAGGACGTAGCTGCTAATGGCTATTAGGGTCACTAACCCCAGGCCACCAATTTGCATGAGAAGCATCACAATGACTTGTCCAATTCCGTTATAGACGTCTCCCACAGCAAAGACCGACAGGCCTGTTACGCAAACCATGGAAGTAACATTAAAAAGATGGTCAAAATAACTGGTTTGTGGAGCGTTAGCATAATGTGTAAAAGGCTGCGACAGTATCAGACTGCCGATTAAAATAACAATAATAAAGCTAAAACTGAGTCGCTGAGTCACCGACCATTTGGAAATAAACGTTGACATGAGTGTCCTTTCTAATGATCGATATTAAAGTGGTTTTTTATTCGGAGTTCCAGCTTTTCGTGGGTATTTTTTAGGTGTTTCTTTTTTCTTTTCGACAATAGTAATATTTCTCGGGTCTCCGTTTGGAAGTTCGTAATCTCTGCTTTCGATAACCTGTGCAAAAAGGGTAGTGAGAGCAGTTTTGGCTTGGTCCATTTCTTGGTCAGCAGCACTAGCTTTTAAGGCGATTAATCGGCCATTTAATTTTAAAAAGGGGATAGTTAATTCAGCTAAAATCGGCATTCTTGCCACTGCCCTAGCTGTTACAAAGTCAAATTGCTGACGAAATGCTTTGTCTTGACCAAAATCTTCAGCACGTCCATGAAAGAAGTGAACATTGGTTAAGGATAATTCATCAGCTAAAAGCCTTAAAAATTGAATACGCTTATTGAGAGAATCGATAATAGTGATCTCTAAGTTTGGAAAAATGATTTTCATCGGGAGACTAGGAAAACCAGCTCCAGCGCCAATATCAAGAATTTTAACAGGCTCGTTTGTTAAATCCCCTTGTAAAATAGGGGCAATAGAATCATAGAAATGTTTGAGGTAAACATCGTTTTTTTCAGTAATAGCTGTCAGATTAATCTTCTGGTTCCATTCGATTAAAAGTTCAAAATAACGTTCAAATTGATGTTTTTGTTGATCTGTTAATGTAATGCCATGAGTGTTTAGTTGCTCACAAAAAATTTGCGGTGTCATATAAGCTCCTTGTCTCTTAAACTTCCCTTATTTTATCACAAACACCTGTTATTTTCTTTAGAAATTATCTTAAACCTGATATAATGAAGAGAAACATTCTTAGGGGATGACAAATGCTAAAACAACAGATTGCAAGTAATAAAAGAAGGACCATCTTTCTGCTCATTTTCTTTTTTGGTTTGCTTAGTGCTATAGGAGCAGCAATAGGCTATCTTATGATTGGGAATACCAGATTTGGTTTGGCTATCGCTTTAATTATTGGGACCATCTATGCGACAAGTATGATTTTTCAATCGACCCAGGTTGTGATGTCAATGAATGGTGCGAGAGAGATTGGTCCAGAACAAGCACCTGAATACTATGATATCGTTGAGAAGATTGCCATGGTAGCGCAGATTCCAATGCCGAAAGTTTATATCATTGAAGAAGAATCCTTAAACGCTTTTGCTACCGGATCTAGCCCAGAAAATGCTGCTGTTGCAGCTACTAGTGGGTTACTTAAAGTTATGAACCGAACGGAATTAGAAGCTGTCATCGGTCATGAAATTAGTCATGTGAGAAATTATGATATTCGAATTTCAACCATTGCCGTGGCTTTAGCCTCTGTGGTAACTATGATTTCGAGTATTGGTGGTCGTCTCATGTGGTATGGCGGTGGAAGACGAAGAGATGACCGTGAGGATAGTTCTGGGGCCTTAGTTTTGGTGTTTGCCATTATTACGATTATATTGGCTCCGATGATAGCTAGTTTGGTTCAATTAGCGATTTCACGACAACGCGAGTATTTAGCGGATGCTAGTTCAGTCGAATTAACTCAGAATCCTCAAGCTATGATCAATGCCCTTAAAAAATTACAGGCTTCAAAACCAATGTCACATCACATTGACGAGGTTAGTGCAGCCTTGTACATTAGTGACCCTAGAAAAAATAAGTCTCTAAAGTCCCTCTTTCAAACTCATCCACCCCTAGAAGAACGCATCAAAAGGTTAGAAACAATTGCAAACAGTTATTCCTTATAGTTTGAAATAAGGTCAATAAATAGAAAAGGTAGATTATGAAGTTAGTAGATATCCGAAAAAATCCAGAAGGATTGCACTTTGAAAAAAAATTAGACTTAAAAGATCAACTCATTGCGCGTGATGAGTCAGTCATTGATTTGCAAAATTTAACAGCAGTCGGCATGGTGAGTTTTGACGATGGCCTTTATTTACTGAATTATCAACTGTCTTATGAGTTGACATTGCCATCAAGTCGTTCGATGGAAGCCGTGACTGTCTCTGAAGACTACATGGTTTCTGAAGTTTTTATGACAGCAACCGATGCTTCAAGTAGGAAAGAGCTGGTTGAAGAAAATCTTGTTTTAATGATTGAAGATGATCACATCGATCTTTCTGAAAGTGTTTTAGATAATATTTTGTTAAACATTCCATTAAAAGTTTTAACAAAAGAAGAAGAAGCGTCTGAAACAATGCCAGAAGGCAATGATTGGGTTGTGTTGACAGAAGAGCAATATCAGGCCATGAAGGAAGAAGAAAAACAAGAAAATAATCCATTCGCGTCGCTTTCAGGCTTGTTTGACGAGGAATAAATCAAATTGACATCATTTTGACATATAACTTTAATTTGTAATCTTTTGCTAAACATGGTATGATTAAATATCTGGGAATTATTGAAACGACGCTTGCTGATGATAGTTTAATAAAAATGAGTAACCGATTATGTAACCGCTGCTATAATCGCTTGCTGATCATTTGTTTGAGCTGTTTCAGTATGTAAAATCTAATTATTATAATAATATAAACTTTGAATGAAATAACAAAGGTGGTAAAATGACGAAACACATTTTGATTATAGAAGATGAAAAAAATCTTTCACGCTTCGTTTCTTTAGAATTACAACATGAAGGTTATTCTGTAACTGTTGAAAACAATGGCCGTGCTGGTTTAGAAACTGCACTTGAAAAAGAATTTGATTTGATTCTTTTGGATTTGATGCTACCAGAAATGGACGGCTTTGAAGTTACACGTCGTTTGCAGCAAGAAAAATCAACCTATATCATTATGATGACAGCAAGAGATTCTGTCATGGATATCGTTTCAGGGTTGGATCGTGGTGCAGATGATTATATTATTAAACCATTCGCAATTGAAGAATTGTTGGCCCGTGTTCGTGCAGCGTTCCGTCGCCAAGAGATCGAAGAAAGCAAGCGAACCACTTCGAGTGGAGCAAGCTACCGAGATCTTAAATTAGATCCTCAAAATCGTTCAGCTGTCCGTGGTGACGAAACTGTACCGTTGACGAAGCGTGAATTTGATCTGTTGTCAGCCTTGATGTCCAATATGAACCGTGTTATGACACGCGAAGAATTATTGAATCTCGTCTGGAAATACGATGAAGCTGTTGAAACTAATGTTGTTGACGTGTATATTCGTTACCTCCGTGGCAAAATTGATGTCCCTGGTAAGGAATCGTACATTCAAACGGTTCGTGGTATGGGGTATGTCATTCGTGAAAAATAAACGTTTTTTTCAAAAACTACATCGAATGCCTTTAGGTAGAAAAATGGTCCTAGTCACAATGGGGCTGTTTTTTCTCATTTTGACCACATTTACGATTTTGGTTCTGTTATTTTCAAATGACTTATTGATTAAGCAGGAAGAAAAAACGATTAGAACAACTGCAAATTTGGTCCAAAGACATGTTTCTGACATCGATGAGCCTTTAAACAAGGATAACTTAATTGTCTATTTGCAGACAACTCAGACGCTTGATACGGCGGGCTCTGAAAAAGTGTTAACGGAAGGGATGGCTATTGCAGGGAATAACTCTGTTTCACGTCTCTTGTACTCAAACCAAATCGCCTACCTTTACAACACTAAAAAAGAATTGCTGTTTACGACTAGTACAAAAGTGGACTATCTCACTCTAGGTCCCCTTAATAAGCTTCGGTCAGAGCGGATCGATCAAGATAGAGGGTTCACGATTAGCGTTCCTATTTACAATAAGTCGCAGACAAAAGTGATCGGCTATGCTAAGTTATTCCATAATCTTGAATTCTATTATGCTTTGAAGAATCGTTTGATTATTGTCTTACTTTTCTTGGAAGTAGGAACGATTATTATTGTTTTGGTCATTATGCGCTTTAGTATTGAGGTCTTCTTGAAACCTATCTACAGTTTGCGCCGTATTATGCGTCGTATCGAGGGTGATCCTACTGACTTGGATGTACGAGCTGAGATTAACAGTGGTGATGAGATAGAGGAGCTATCTCACATGTTTAATGCTATGATGGCCCGTATCGCTGAACAAAACAAACTACAACAACAGTTTATTAGTGATGTTAGCCATGAATTGAGAACGCCAGTGGCGGTCATTAAAGGCCACTTGGATATGCTTAGTCGCTGGGGAAAAAATGATCCAGAAATTTTAGAAGAAAGTTTAGAAGCCAGTCGTCACGAAGCCCATCGCATGAATCTTATGATTAGTGATATGCTTGATTTGATTCGTCTACAAGGTAATCTGTCCGAAAAAACTAAAGAAGTGAGCCGTTTAGAATCTTCTATGCAAGTATCCTTGTATAATTTTGAAATCCTAAGACCAGATTTTCAATTTGCTCTTTATGTGAATGCCGATGATGTTTATGCCAAAATTGCCAAGAACCATTTCGAACAGGTTTTGACGATTTTGATTGATAATGCCATAAAGTATTCACCACATGGCGGTTTAATTGAATTATCTTTGGATAAGGAGGAGGGTTATGCCTTGGTTACGGTTAAAGACCACGGCGAAGGAATTGCAAAAGAAGATTTGCAAAATATTTTTGAACGGTTTTATCGGACAGATAAGTCACGTAACCGTGAAGGAACAAGGGCTGGATTGGGGATTGGTTTATCCATTCTTAAGCAAATTTGTGATGCCTATGATTGTCGTTTGAGTGTTGAAAGCGAGGTCAATGTTCAAACAACTTTTACCATTGCCATACCGTTGGGGGAGCCATCGCCAGAGTTTTTTGAAGGATAATGGTATATTCAATAACTCAGATAAGATGACGTGAGTCGTTACTATTTTCAACAGTAGTAACGACTTTTTTGAGTTTTTTTGTCTAAACTGACTAGGTGAGAGTTGTATTGAAGTAGGTGATGGTTGTTACAACAAATGTATGAAGAAGACTTACAATGACCACTAAGGAATGAATCATGATGATGTGTTGATTACATCATAATGGTTTGCAAATGTTTGGTATTGGAAAATGCCTCTGTGTATTTTCTCAGAAGGGTAATGGATACTTGTCAGGACAAACGTATGAACGGTTTTTAGCGAAAACATAATAGTCCATAATAGTCAATGAAAAACAAAAGAAGTCTGGACGACACTCATGTAGCTAGGGCTGAAATCCATCAAATCAAGTCAGTTACGGCTGCTTTTGATTTTCGAAAAGTATAACATTTTTTGCATGTCAACATTCAGGTCTTTCAGCGATAACCGATAGGTGTTATTTTTTGTCAATTTTAGTAGAGGAAATCCCTGAAATGATCGATTGTCAACGGTACAATCATTCGGAAAACTCTTTTTCATACGTGAGGCGTGCGACAGTTCTTGTTCAGTTTATTTCTGGTTGAAAATATGCTATAATAAAGTATTAAAAAGCTGATTTTAAGTTGGTATTTGCCTGGAATCTTAATTCAGTTTTACCAGTAACCATTTTAAGAAAGATTGGGGTGATTGTTGTGCGTTGTCCAAAATGCCATACTACAAAATCAAGTGTTGTCGATAGTCGTCAAGCCGAAGAAGGGACAACTATCAGAAGACGGCGAGAATGCGATCATTGCCATAATCGTTTCACAACATTTGAACGTGTCGAAGAATTACCGCTCTTAGTGGTTAAGAAGGATGGAACCAGGGAAGCTTTCTCAAAGGATAAGATTTTACATGGCATCATTATGAGTGCCCAGAAGCGTCCAGTTTCTAGTGAAGACATCGAAAACGTTATTCGTCGTATCGAACAGGCTATTCGTAGCAACTATGAAAATGAGGTTCCAAGTACAATCATTGGTAATATGGTTATGGATGAGTTGGCAGAACTCGATGAAATCACCTATGTGCGTTTTGCTTCGGTTTATCGCAGCTTTAAGGATGTTGATGAAATTGAAGAATTGCTGCAGCAAATTACCAATCGTGTTCGTGGGAAAAAGGGTAGTTAATGAGACCGATTGATACATTTTCATTTGTAAAAGGTAATCTGGTTGATGGGGCATCGCAAGCCTTGATGGCTTGTTATTACCCGATTATCGGTCAGAACGCCTTTAGTGTTTATCATTATTTGATAACCTTTAAGGATGATGGGACTAAGAAACACAAGTTCTCAGAGATTCTAAATCATACTTTAATGGGAATGGCAGCCTTTGAGACAGCTTTAGCAACTTTAACGGCTATGGAGCTTGTGGCTTTTTATCAACAGAGAGATGTTTATTTTATCAAGCTTAAGGCCCCTTTATCTAGTGACGATTTTTTAAACGTGCCTCTTTATCGACAATTGCTTACCCAAAAGATTGGAGAGGTTGCTGTTAAGGAGTTGGCAGCTGTTTTGCCAGAGAATGCGCAGAATTTGTCTAAAAACTTTTCTGACGTGTTTGATGATCAGGGCCAAGTAGCTCTCATTCAAAAAACTAGTAGTTCCAAAGGGGCTTTTGATTTGGATGCTTTTAAGAATTTGATGAAGCGTGATGGCTTATCTTTTGCTCAAGAAGAAACGGATGTTATCGGTTTGTATCGTATAGCTGAGAAATATAAAATGACTTGGCATGATACTTACTTGCTTGCTAAAGAAACGGCTGTTAATTTAACGATTTCCTTGCCACGAATGAAAGCGAAAAAAGAGCAGGCTAAGATGGATTCTCCTAAAGCAGGACAACTGACGTCACAAGAGGCCGTTATTGTTAAGGAAGCTCAACGCGATCGAGCAGATGTTTTTTTAGCTAAAATCAAGAAAACACGCAAGGCTTCGATTGTTGCGGATGAAAGACAGTTACTCTTAGAGTTGGCTAAGATGGGGTTTTTGGATGAGGTTATTAACGTCATCGTGCTCTATACCATCATGAAAACCAATTCAGCCAATGTGAATAAAAAATACGCCATGAAGATAGCCAATGATTTTGCTTTTCAAGAGATTAATAAAGCTGAGACAGCTGTTTTAAAAATGCGAGAGTTTTCAAATAAATCAGTAAAAAGCACTCAAGCAGGATCGCCTAAACAAGCAAAACCCAATGTTCCAGAATGGAGTAACCAAGACTATCAAAATCAGACGTCTGATGAGGATCAAAAACGGTTAGAGGAAGCAAGGCGAAAAGCCTTAGAACGTCTTAGAAAGGACTGATCATGGAAAAAGTAGGACACACTTTAAACAAATCGGGACATTCTAGGCATTTCGATGCAAACCAGATGGCCCAGTTAATCTTATCGGATCCAGATGTGGTGACCTTTATCAACCAACATGGTTTGACCCAAGACGAAATCAAGCGCAGTTTACCTAAGTTCAATCAATTTATCAATGAACGCCGTAAGTTTCAAGATCAGGAAGACAGTTATATTGCTAAAGGTTACGAACCCATTCTAACCATGAATGAAGGCTACGCTGACGTGACTTATTTGGAAACCAAGGCATTGAAAGAAGCTCAAGCGCAGAAGGCGATTGAGAATCGGATTACTTTGGTTAGTCTGCCAAAATCCTATAAAACCATTTCTTTTGATGATGTTTTACTAGATGATGTCAAGCGTTTGGACGTGTATGAAAGTTTGGTTGATTTTATTAGCCAGTATCCCAGTCCAGATCAAAAGGGCCTCTATCTCTACGGTGATATGGGTGTTGGGAAATCCTTTTTTATGGCAGCACTAGCGCACGAACTGTCAGAGAAAAGAAACGCCGTAACAACTATTCTTCATTACCCAAGTTTTACCATCGATATCAAAAATGCTATCAAAACAGATTCTGTTAAAGAGGAAATTGATGCTGTTAAAACCAGTGAAATCTTAGTGTTAGATGATATTGGTGCGGAACAAACCTCATCTTGGATACGTGATGAAGTTTTACAAGTTATTCTGCAGTATCGGATGCAGGAAAATTTACCAACTTTCTTTACCTCAAATTATAATTTTGCGGATTTGGAGCGTAAATTAGCCAACGGTCGAAATGGCGATGAGACGTGGCAAGCTAAGCGTGTTATGGAACGCATCCGCTTTTTGGCTAGAGAAACCCACTTGCAGGGTGAAAATAGAAGATAAGCCCCGGTCTTATCTTTTAGCATTTTGAAAATCATTTTAAAAATAAGATAAGGAGACATTATGTCCTTACCAACAGTTGCTATTGTCGGACGTCCCAATGTTGGGAAATCGACGTTATTTAATCGTGTTGCTGGAGAACGCATTTCCATTGTGGAAGATGTAGAAGGTGTAACACGTGATCGTATTTATACTAGCGCAGAGTGGCTTAATCGCCAATTCTCTTTGATTGATACCGGTGGTATTGATGATGTGGATGCTCCTTTCATGGAGCAAATCAAACACCAAGCTGACATTGCCATGACGGAAGCCGATGTTATTGTGTTCGTCGTATCAGCTAAAGAAGGTGTAACCGATGCGGATGAATATGTTGCGCGCATCCTTTACAAAACAAATAAACCAGTTATTCTAGCTGTTAATAAGGTCGATAACCCTGAAATGCGTGCGGAAATCTATGATTTCTACACACTTGGCTTGGGCGATCCTTATCCTGTCTCATCTGTTCACGGTATTGGTACGGGTGATGTTTTGGATGCTATTGTGGAAAATCTTCCGACTGAACATGAGGAAGACAATCCAGATATTATCAAATTTAGTTTGATTGGCCGTCCTAATGTCGGGAAATCAAGTCTGATCAATGCTATTTTAGGTGAAGAACGCGTGATTGCTAGTCCAGTTGCAGGAACGACTCGTGATGCGATTGATACCAATTTTACAGACAGCGAAGGTCAAGAATACACCATGATTGATACTGCTGGTATGCGTAAATCAGGTAAGATTTACGAAAATACCGAGAAATATTCTGTCATGCGTTCGATGCGTGCGATTGACCGCTCAGATGTTGTTTTAATGGTTATCAATGCTGAAGAAGGCATTCGTGATTATGATAAGCGTATTGCTGGTTTTGCTCATGAGGCTGGTAAGGGGATTATTATCGTTGTGAATAAATGGGATACCATCAAAAAAGATAACCATACGGTCAGTCAATGGGAAGCAGATGTTAGAGATAACTTCCAGTTCTTAAGCTATGCACCAATTATCTTTGTTTCAGCGCAGACGAAACAACGCCTTTACAAATTACCTGAAATGGTAAAACAGATCAGTGAAAGTCAAAATCGTCGTATCCCATCAGCTGTGCTTAATGACGTTATCATGGATGCTATTGCCATCAATCCAACGCCAACTGATAAAGGAAAACGTCTCAAGATTTTCTATGGAACACAGGTAGCCGTTAAACCACCAACTTTCGTTATTTTTGTCAACGAAGAAGAGTTGATGCACTTCTCTTATCTACGTTTCTTGGAAAATCAAATTCGTGCAGCCTTTGGATTTGAAGGAACGCCTATTCAACTTATAACACGTAAACGTAGCTAATGATATAGAAAGAAGCGGCCTAGGTCGCTTTTTAGGAAGATTATGAAAAAACTATCTTTAGTCGGGATTTTTGTATTAGGACTTGGTCTGATATATCTCATGTATCATCTAGTAGCTCCACCTATTGTGCAACAAAAGCAGTCTCTTGATGACGCCACTAACACTGAGTCACTGATAGCTGCGGATGGTAGTGAAACATTGTCGAAAATGACCTCTAGGCAAGCTGGGATATATTATTATGGTTTTCCAGAATGTCCTTGGTGTCAGGAGTTAGTCCCAGTCTTAGAGCGCGTCTTAAAAGAGGAAGAGACGACCGCATTTGCTGTGGATATTCATGACAAACAATACAGTCAAAAAGACAGTCAAACGCTTAAAAGCTTTTATCAGGACCAAGTCAAACAAGAAAATGTTTCAGTTCCTTTCTTAGTAGCGATTAATGAAGCCGGTGAGGTTCGCATACACGTTGGGACTGTTGATGGGCATAATGCTAAAATGAAAAAGATGACAAGAAAACAAAAAGAAGAGTTGACGAAAGCCCTCCGAGAGTTAGTGATTTGGGGAAGTCACGATGATATCCTAGACAGTTAGTAAGCCCTGTTTGGGACCTTTTGTCCTGTCATTTACGATGGTATTGTGAGAATCTGCTTTAGCAGCGAGGCAAATGGTTAAGAAGCTGCCACTTTTAGCTGAAAGGACCTTAGAGGTCTTTTCTTTGGCTCTTTGTCAACTGTAGTGGGTTGACTTATAGTTAACACCGAGAGAGGACCAGTTTGGTCTTCTCTTTTGTTGTATTCAAAGCAAGATAAATCCGTTTTTTGAAGTTTTCGAAGTTCCTAAAGCCAAAAGCATTTCGCTTAATGACTTTAATAAGGTTGTTGGTCGCCTCTAGTTTGGCATTGGAATAAGGTAGTTTCAGGGCGTTGATAATCTTTTCCTTGTCTTTTAGAAAGGTTGATAAGACGGTCTTGAAGATGGGATGGACTTGTTTGATGGTATCAGAAATGAGTTCAAAGAAGTGTTTCTCCTGCTTTTCTTGGAAATGAAAGAGAAGGCATTGGAAGAGTTCATAGTGGTGACGTAGCTCATCAGAGTAGCTCAAAAGACGTTGCACAATCTCTTGATTGGTCAAGTGCATGCGAAAAGTTGGACGATAAAACCGTTTATCGTTTAGGTTACGACTATCTTGTTGGATGAGTTTCCAGTAACGTTTCAAGGCCTTATATTCGTGAGATTGACGCTCAAATTGGTTCATGATTTGGATACGGAGACGGTTCATAGCGCGAGATAAATGTTGAATAATGTGGAACCTATCGAGAACAATCTTCGCCTTAGGAAACAGTGTCTTAGCGATGTCATAGTAGGGACTAAACATATCCATGGTGATGACTTTAACACGACTGCGCACCTTGTGAGAATACCGCAAAAAATGATTTCTGATGACAGCTTGCGTCCGACCATCAAGGATAGCGATAATCTTGTTAGCATCGAAATCTTGGGCAATAAAGCTCATCTTTCCCTTCTTAAAAGCATACTCATCCCAGGACATGTTCTCGGGTAACCAGGTTAAATCGGTCTTGCACTCAAAGCGGTTGAGCTGCCGATAGACGGTTGACACAGAGACAGACAGGTCTTCAGAGATTTTTGTCATTGCCTCACGACTCATGAGTTTGTCGGTGATTTTGTGGTTAATGATGTTGGGAATCTGGTGATTTTCTCTGACCAGAGAGGTCTTAGCAACAGCCATTTTCCCACACGCTTGACATTTGAAGCGACGCTTTTTGAGACGAATCAGTACTTTACAACCCGCCATTTCCAGATAGGGAATTTTGCAAGGCTTTTGGAAATCGTACTTTGTCATTTTTCCTTGACAAACAGAGCATTGAGGGGGATCATAATCTAACTTGGCATGATACTCTCTGTGAGTGAAGAACTTGTCAAATGTCTTTTCAAAAGTGATGTTAGGGTCTTTAATGTCGAGCGAATCTTTGATATAATCTAGTTGTTCCATATGAGTCTTTCTAATGAGTGGTTTAGTCGCTTTTCATTATAAGTCATATGGGACTTTTTTGCTATATTCAAAAAGACTCCATAATCTCCGAGAAGAATTTACCCACTACAGAAATTATAGAGCCTTTTCTTTTGCCTTCAACAGCCTTAACAGTCATTATCATAAGCCAAATGCTAGCCTTTTTGTTATAATAAAGGGATAGATAATGCCAGCCTTAGCTAAAGAATCCATATCAAATGAGCAACTTAATGTTAATTGGCATGAGAGGGTGAAACATTTATGGCAAAATTAATTCCAGGTCGTATCCGTAATCAAGGCATTGCTCTTTATGAAGCGGGTGTGATTTCGATTATTTCTCAAAAAGGGACCTTGTTGCAGGCCAGCGTTGATGGAATTGCTATCCAATATTCATTAAATGATGAGGAAGTTGTCTGTCAATGCGCTTTTTTCCGTGAAAAAGCTTATTGTGAGCATTTGGCAGCGGTTGAACATTTTTTGAAAAATGATACGCAAGGCAGAGAATTAGTAGAAGAACTGGAAGAAGGAACAGATGTAGCCGAAGAAGTTACTGAAAGGCAGTCATTTGGCAGTTTATTTTTAGACACACTTCAAATGAACGACAATACTGAGACAGCTTTTAGCCTCGGTGCTGAGGGTCAGCAAAGCCCGTATTCTAATGATATCTGGTGGACACTTCGAATTCGTCGACTACCTGATCAAAGAAGTTATGTTATCCGTGATATCAAAAGTTTTCTCAACATCGTTAAAAAAGAATCCTTTTATCAAATTGGAAAAAACTACTATGAACCATTATCATTTGGTCAATTTGACGACGCCAGTCAACAACTCATTGAATTTTTGTGGCGCCTGACACCAGATACGTCTCAACAAGACTTAGCCTTTTTATTTCCTAATCATAATCGGCATCTTCTAGTTCCGTCAGGTTTCTTTGAAGAAGGATTGCTCCTCTTAAACCAGCTAGACTATTTTAGTTTAGAAGTTGGTTTAAAAACCTATCATAGTATTGATGTCACTTACCTTCAGCCAGAGCATCATCTGTTTGAATTTGAGGTTGAGGTGCATCAAAAGGTCATCGAACTTAAAGTCAAGGAGAAAAGCCATCAGGCTTATTTTGATCATCAATATCTCTTTGTTAGTGGACATTTTTATTATCTGGACCGCAAACAACAGAAGTTAGTTAGTGCTTTAAAAACCTTGCCTATTGCTGAGGATTTAGTAAAGCATCTGCATTTTGATTTGGATGATCAAGACAAACTGGCGGCTAGTCTCTTAGATTTTGAGCTTATCGGTAAGGTCAAAGCTCCTAAAACTTTCCAGCAAAGAGATTTTAAAGTGCTTTTTGCTTTTGATTGGCATGATGACAATCGTCTTGCCTTGCAAACAACCCTGCAGTTTAAGGAGACTGAGGTTACGACGAGAGCCCAACTCAAAGACCTGCCTTTTGCTGTCCATTACAAGAAGGAAGCTGATCTGTTTCAACTGATTGAAACAGAAGGTTTTGGTTTTGATCTAAGAGGTGAGAAGCTGCTTTTATCGAGTCACGATTTGGTTCCATTCTTTCAAATCAGTCTACCTCAGTTTCGCCAATTGGGGGCTATTAATCTTTCAGACCGTTTGGAAGCTATGAGAGTGGTAGAGCGTCCTAAGGTTAGAGTAGAACGTAAGGGCGGTCTTTTGGATGTGTCTTTTGATTTCACACAATTAGGTGAAGAGGATGTCGATCGAGCTCTTCAAGCCCTCTTTGATAATCAGACCTATTTTATGGCTCAGTCTGGGAAAATGGTTGTCTTTGATCAAGAGACACAAAAAATCAGTCAGGCACTAGAGAAACTGCGGGCAAAAACCTTCCAAAATGGGCATGTGCAGTTGAACAGCACGGCAGCCTTCCAGTTATCAGAAACCTTCACGAATTCAGAACAAGTAAGCTTTTCTCAGG
The DNA here is from genome assembly GCF_001598035.1 of Streptococcus halotolerans. Classification (NCBI taxonomy): domain Bacteria; kingdom Bacillati; phylum Bacillota; class Bacilli; order Lactobacillales; family Streptococcaceae; genus Streptococcus; species Streptococcus halotolerans. The sequence goes on from NZ_CP014835.1 coordinate 2,053,173, forward strand.
ATTTCCAGAACTTGGCTAGAGATTTACGCCACCCAGAAGCATTTGAGTTGCCTGAATTGTCCGTAAAAGCTGATTTACGGGATTACCAGCTGAGAGGTATCCAGTGGCTATCAATGCTGGATCATTATGGATTTGGTGGCATTTTAGCTGATGACATGGGACTCGGTAAAACCCTTCAAACCATAGCTTTTTTGACTAGCCGGTTGAGCAAAGACGCTCATTCTTTGATTTTGGCACCTTCTAGCCTGATTTACAATTGGCAGGAGGAATTCAATAAGTTTGCGCCGCAGATTGATGTGGCAGTCTCTTATGGCTTAAAGTCAGTGCGTGATCAGATCATTGCTAACAATCATCAAGTGACGATTACTAGTTATAGTTCTTTCCGTCAGGATTTCAAGGAGTATCAAGGGCGCGCCTATGATTATCTGATTTTAGATGAAGCACAGGTCATGAAAAACGCCCAAACCAAGATAGCTCATTATTTAAGGCAGTTTGATGTTAAGAATGTTTTTGCTCTCTCGGGAACTCCTATTGAAAATAAACTGCTAGAAATTTGGTCTATTTTTCAAATTGTTTTACCTGGTCTTTTGCCAAACCAGAAAGCCTTCTTAAAATTAGATGCCAATCAAGTGTCTAGGTATATTAAGCCTTTTGTCCTTCGGAGAAAGAAAGAGGACGTTTTACCAGAGTTACCTGATTTGATTGAAATCACTTATCCAAATGAGTTGGCTGAGAGTCAAAAAGCCATTTACCTCGCCCAGCTTCGTCAAATGCAGGAGCGTATTAACCAGTCGAGTGATTCAGAGATTAATCGACAAAAAATTGAGATTTTATCTGGTATCACCAGATTACGGCAAATTTGTGACACCCCAAGTCTCTTTATGGATTATGCTGGAAACAGTGGAAAATTAGATAGCTTGCGAGACCTCCTCCTTCAAATTAAGGAAAACGGTCACCGCGCTTTGATTTTCTCACAATTTAGAGGCATGCTAGATATTGCAGAGGCAGAATTAGATAAGCTAGGGCTAAGTACCTATAAAATAACTGGTTCAACCCCAGCCAATCAACGCCAAGAAATGACCCGTGCTTTTAATGCGGGGTCGAAAGATGCTTTTTTGATTTCCTTAAAAGCAGGGGGAGTAGGGCTCAATCTGACAGGAGCTGACACGGTTGTTCTGATTGATTTATGGTGGAATCCTGCCGTTGAAATGCAGGCGATTAGCCGAGCCCATCGGATTGGTCAACAAGAAAATGTCGAAGTCTATCGTTTGATTACACGCGGGACGATTGAAGAGAAGATTTTAGAAATGCAAGACAATAAGAGAAACCTTGTCACAACGGTCTTGGATGGCAACGAAACAAGAGCAAACATGACGATTGAAGACATCAAAGAAATTCTTGGAATAGGTGTTGACAGATAACTTTGAAAAAGTGAGCCCTTTAGTTTATAATAGGACTGTTACAGAAAGGAAGTGAGCCAATGAGTTCCAGAAGACGTACGTTTCCCCTAATCCCTGATGACGAACCTGTTATCGGACAACCTACAGAGATGCGTCTATATGATAATGATGATCTTATTACCAATATCAATGGGACCTATTATGATAAGGACTATTCCGATGTAACACCTAACAGTCAGTTTGTTCGTAAGACTAATCAGGAAACAGAATCTGATCAATCAAGGGCACCTGAATCTTTAGACAAGACACAAACGTATGCTGAACAGGCACGTGAAGAAGCTAAAAATGATTTGCGACAAAAGAGACAGTTTTATGTTAATCATGAATTACAGCGTGCAAAGCAGCCAAGCAAGTCATTTAAGACTGCTGCGACGCTCTCTCCTCGAACAAGTCTGAAGAGAGAAGTGCCTAGCTATCAAAAAAAGACATCCTTTACTAAGCAACCCATGCAAAAGGGCTTAACATCTAAGGGTACTCAGAAAAAGACAGCGTCAGAGCATACCTCTGAATTATCTGTTTTTTCTAAAAAACTACACCAAGATTCCTATATTTTGGTGGATTTACCAAAAGTTTACAACCAACCTGACAATCAAAGAGATTCGAAACCCAAGAAAAACACATTTGACTTTTTAAAACGTAGTCAAATATATAATCACCAAGAAAGGCAAGAAAAACGAGAACGTCAGATTGCTCAAGAGTTAAATTTGACCCGTTTTGAGGATTAAGGAGTTAGCATGTCAAAAACCTATCATTTTATCGGAATTAAGGGCTCAGGGATGAGCGCACTTGCATTGATGTTACATCAAATGGGCCATAAGGTTCAGGGGTCTGATGTTGATAAATATTACTTTACACAACGTGGATTAGAACAGGCTGGAATTCCGATTCTTCCTTTCTCTGAGGAAAATATCACGTCAGATATGGAGCTGGTTGCTGGTAACGCTTTTCGTCAAGATAATAATGTTGAAATGGCTAAAGTGATTGAGTCGGGTTATTCATTTAAACGTTATCACGAGTTTCTTGGAGAATTCATGAAGCAATTCACCAGTTTTGGTGTAGCAGGAGCACATGGTAAGACGTCAACAACAGGTCTTTTAGCTCATGTTATGAAAAACATCACTGACACATCGTTTTTGATTGGTGATGGTACCGGACGTGGTTCAGCGTCGAGTCAGTACTTTGTTTTTGAGTCGGATGAATATGAGCGTCATTTCATGCCCTATCACCCAGATTACTCTATCATCACTAATATCGATTTTGATCACCCAGATTATTTTACCGGTATTGATGATGTTTTTGATGCTTTTGATACTTATGCCAAACAAGCTAAAAAAGCTCTTTTTGTCTTTGGAGAAGATGAGTACCTTCGTCGTATCACCTCTCCTGCCAGGATTTACTATTATGGCTTTGATGAGTCAAATGATTTTTATGCAACAGACATCACCCGAACCATCAATGGTTCTGAGTTTACCGTGATGCATGATGGTAAAGCGATTGGGCATTTCCATGTCCCAGCATTTGGACGCCATAATATCCTAAATGCGACAGCTGTTATCGCTAATCTTTTTGTTGCAGGATTTGATATGGGTCTTGTTGCAGAGCATCTTAAGACTTTCTCAGGCGTTAAGCGTCGCTTTACTGAGAAAAAGATTAATGAGACTATTGTTATTGATGACTTTGCCCATCATCCTACCGAAATTATGGCAACCTTGGATGCGGCTCGTCAAAAATACCCATCTAAAGAAATTGTTGCCATTTTTCAACCGCATACCTTTACACGTACTATCGCTTTGCTAGATGAGTTTGCAGCAGCTTTAAATGAAGCAGATGCAGTGTATCTAGCACAAATTTATGGTTCAGCGCGTGAGGTTGATCGTGGAGATGTCAAAGTTGAGGATTTGGCCAATCGCATCCACAAACCAGCACAAGTGATTACTGTTGAAAATGTGTCCCCACTCCTTGATCATGACAATGCTGTTTATGTCTTCATGGGTGCTGGAGATATACAACTTTATGAACGTTCTTTTGAAGAACTCTTATCTAACTTGACAGAAAATAATCAATAGTATCAGCGGAACAACTGTGTCATTGGTAAAACACAGAAATGTTCTAGCTGTTGACTTCAAAGGATAGGGTAGAAGAGCCAACTGATCTTTAGGGGCTTCCTCTACTCTTTTTTGATAAGGAGACCTAATGGAAATTAGACATGTAGACATAGCAGATTGGCATACGATTTCTGCTATCGAATCTCAAAATTTCTCAGTAGAAGAAGCCACAAGACCTGAGGTCATAAAGGAAAGAATCGAACGTATTTCAGACACCTTCCTGGTGGCTGTTATCAATGATGAGATTGCTGGTTATATCGAAGGACCAGCAGTGCCACAACGTTACCTAACAGATGATTTATTTCATAAGGTTAGGGAAAATTCTAAAACAGGTGGGTTTATTGTTGTTACCAGCTTATCTGTTTCCAAAAAATATCAAGAACAAGGCGTTGGTACAGCTCTGATAGCAGCCTTAAAAGACCTATCAGTTGCCCAAAACCGACAAGGCATCAGCTTAACCTGCCATGATTATTTGATTTCCTATTATGAAAAGAATGGCTTTATTGATGAGGGGGAATCTGAATCAGAACATGGTGGTGCTCTCTGGTATAATATGGTCTGGGAAAATCCTAGGAAGTAATGTTAAAAATAGGTGACAACCCTTTATAATCATTGCTTTTCCAAGGTTTTTAAGATATAATGGCGATTGATTATGATATAGGAGGATCAGCTTTGACTGATTTTAAAGACGATGACAACTCTTCCTCTGTTGGCTCAGACAATTTTAAAGAACGCATTTTGCGAGAATTAAAAGAAGAAGCCAATCGTAAACGTCAACTTCAAGAAGAAGAGGCTAAGCGAAAAGATGAAGAAGAACGTCAAGCTGAAATGGCTAGACGTCAAAAAGAGCGAGAGGAAGCCCGCTTGGCCAAGGAGCATCGACAAAATGTAAAGGCTCGCCAAGCAGCTAAAGCCGCTCGTAAAACGGAATTAGACCGTGTTCAAAGTGAACAAGAAATAAACAGTCAGAATCAAAAAAATGTGCAACAAAAGCCAATTGAGCAGGAATTTTTGATTCAAGAAGCTATTAAATCGCCTCTTGAATCGTCAGAAACACCCTCTCAAATGTCTTTATCTTCCGAGAGGGGAGATTATCATCTAGGCGAAGATAGTCAAGCCTCAGCTACAAGTGCTGAAGCGACGGAGACGACTAATCATCGTCACTTAGTTGATTCCCTTGATGGTAAGACAAAGACTCAAAGATTACCAAGCGATAGTCACTCATCTTCAGAAATGCTGACAAAAGAAGTTGCATCAGCTTCTCTATCAAAGCCATCGCAAACAGCTTCGGAAACGACACAAGAGACTAGCTCTTCTAGCGATTCCTTATTATCTTCTGTTGTTCCATCAACGGCAGAAAATAGGATTAAGGAGGCAACAGCGGCTTCTCAAACTGTGACTGAAGAAAAAGTTAGTGAACGTTTGGAAGAACAGAATGAAGCTGTTGTTGCTGAAATAGAAGCCAAAGAATCCATTACTGAGGTAAAACAATCACCGATGAATAGAAAAAAGAAAAATCATAAGATTGCTGCTAAGATTACTGGTATTCTAGTGACTATTATCCTAGTTGTTGCCCTACTAACAGCATTTTTAGGCTATCGTTACGTCTCCAGTTCACTTGGGGCTGTTGATTCAGATTCTAAAAAATTTGTCACTGTCCAAATTCCTGAAGGATCTGGTAATAAATTAATTGGTCAAATTTTGGAAGAAAATGGTTTAGTAAAAAATGCTTCTATTTTCAACTACTATACGCGCTTTAAAAATGTTTCTGAACTTCAAAGCGGCTACTACAATCTTCAAAAAAATATGACTGTTCAGGAGATTATTGATGCCTTGAAAGAAGGAGGAACGTCAGAACCTCAAGAACCTGTTTCTGGAAAAATATTGGTGACAGAAGGTTTCACAATTGACCAAATTGCCAAAGCTGTGACCACTAACGTCAATACCAAAAAAGTCAGCAAGACACCTTATTCTGAAAAAGATTTCTTAGATTTAATGAAGAACAGGGACTTCATTGATAAAATGGTTAAGAAGTACCCAGAACTTTTGAAAGACATCCCTTCTGCGGACAAAGCAAGGTACCAATTGGAAGGTTACTTATTCCCAGCAACCTATAATTACTATGAAGACTCGACACTTGAAGAGATTGTTGATCAAATGTTGGCGACAATGCATTCTAATTTAGCACCCTATTATGACCAGATTGCTGCAAAAGGGCACACCGTCAATGACATTTTGACCTTAGCTTCCTTGGTTGAAAAAGAAGGGTCAACGGACGACGATCGTCGTCAGATTGCTAGTGTCTTTTATAACCGTTTGAGTGCTCAGATGCCCTTACAAAGTAATATTGCGATCTTGTATGCCATGGGTAAACTTGGTCAGGAAACAACTCTTCGCGAAGATGCTACTATTGACACCAAGATTAATTCTCCGTATAATATCTATGAAAATCCTGGCTTGATGCCGGGACCGGTGGATAGTCCGGGATTATCTGCGATTGAAGCTACTGTAAATCCTGCTGATAGCAATAATCTCTACTTTGTGGCCGATGTCACAACTGGTGAGGTTTACTATGCAGAGGATTATGCCACTCATGAAGCTAATGTTTCTAAATACGTTAATGCGCATTTAGACAAATAGAAACAATTCCAATGAGTAAACTAGTATGATGTGGTTTTACCACATCATATTCATTTGATAAAAAGAATAGAAAAGAGATAAAAACATGTCAGAAAAAACATTTCCAATGACTCAGACTGAAAAAGAAAAGCTTGAAAAAGAATTAGAAGAACTGAAATTAGTTCGTCGTCCAGAAGTTGTCGAACGGATCAAAATTGCTCGCTCCTACGGTGACCTTTCAGAAAACTCTGAGTATGATGCAGCTAAGGACGAACAGGCCTTTGTCGAAGGTGAAATTTCAACCTTGGAAAACCAAATTCGTAATGCTGAGATTATTGATAGCGATGCTGTTGATAAAGACGAAGTAGCTATTGGTAAAACCGTGGTCGTCCAAGAAGTGGGAACAAGTGACAAAGACACTTATCACATTGTTGGTTCAGCTGGTGCTGATATCTTCTCTGGGAAAATCTCAAATGACAGTCCCATTGGTCAAGCACTTATTGGTAAAAATAAAGGTGACAAGGTTGCTATTGACTCACCAGCAGGAAGCTACCAAGTAGAAATCATCAGCGTTGAAAAAACAGAAGGTAACAAATAATGATCAAAAAGAATTGACATACTGAACAAGTGTCGATTCTTTTTTGTCGTACGACGGCTATGTCGTACATTGGAGGTGGAAGTTCTCCGTAGATACCTGTTACCAATGAACCCAATATAGCTACTCTCAGGCTTGTCTATCGTGCTGTAGCGGATTAAAACCGTCTGAGGATAGATTGATTTAAGTCTGACACTAGAAACTGAAACCGTCAGAGGAAGGGATAGCGAAATCGTAGCCCTACGAACAGAAAGGTGATATCAAGGCGCTTGAGCAGATGAAGAGCCTCCAAACGCTAACGTCCCAATAGGCAGTCGTAACCCATATGTGTCAATCAGAAGAGCAATTGAATTCGGAGCAAGGTCTGCATGAAAAAAATAATTCTTTCTAGAGTCTTTGAACTCTTCGTCAGCATTCCTTTTTTCACTTAAAGCTTTTAATGACCTCATATTTAGTGTAAACGAGGAGAGAGGTATGACTTATCTCGTTAGGTCTCATGAGCATCAAAGAAGCATTAGCAAGGAATCATGAGAAGTCAGCAGACCACAGTAGCAGTGATGATGCTTCTGCAAAAGAAGTGGGGCAAAGGTCTGAACAATTAAATCAGTATCAGTCAAGTTGAAGTGGACTATTCCAACCTTGGTCTGAAAAGACAGTGGACTGAAAGCATCAATGATGGCTATTGTTCATAAATCGAGGATAGCACAACTAGGACGACTCTATGAAGTGAGCGTTGTGGGAGGCTATGTACTCTCGTTAAACACCGTATGCCAAACGAAACGGCACGCAGGATGGTGTGAGAATGGCTAGGATTAGCCCGCTCGATGATTATCCTTAACCATCTCCATAACTCCTTCTAAAAGAAGTGAGTGCCATTAAATAGTGTTTTTGCTGAGTTGCTCATCGAATGACAGCTATTTTGTTGTTTATGAACTGAGATTGTTTGTGAGGATTAAAAAACTTAAGATATGAAAAAGACAACCATCAAAACTGATGATTGTCTTCAATCTGGGAGGCTGATCATATGTTCAGCCTCTTTTATAATGGTTAACGGTTGCGCTGTTTTCCAGCATTGCGTTTTGATTTTGTTTGGATAGCACCTTGTGCTGGTTTAGCCGCTGGTGTAACATCTTTACGGCTTGTCGTAGTTGACTTAAACGCTTTGGGAGGGTTCTTGGCAAATTCTTCTTCTACTTTTTTGCGCAAGCGAGGCTTGATGATATAAGTGGTGATCAATTGCTGAGCAATAGCGAAGAAACCACCAACGAACCAATATAGAGTTACCCCTGCTGGTGATGAAAAACCAAAGAAGGCCATCATAAGAGGCATTGAATACATAGCTGTCTTCATCTGTGCTCGTTGCTCTTCTGGAACAGTTGCCATGGACAACCAAGATTGGAAGAAATAGAGTGCTACGATGATAGCTGTGAGCAGCAAGTCAGGTTTATCCAAAGAGAACCATAGGAAGCGAGAGCCTTGGATACCATTTGTGTAGCGTGCGGCAAAGTATAGGGCTGAGAAAAATGGCATTTGAATGAGCAGTGGCAAACATCCAATTCCACCAAACATGCTGACACCATATTGGCGTTGAGCAGCCATAAAGTCAGCTTGAGCCGCTAATTTTTCCTCCTGTGTTGTGGCTGATTTCATCCGTTCTTGAATAGGACCAAGATACGGTTTTAAGAAGGCCATTTTTTCTGATTGATAAGCTGCTTTTTGCGATTGGTATAGCCCGAGCGGTAAAATTAACAATCGAACAATAATCGTAACAGCAATGATACCAAGACCAAAGCCAAGCCCTAAGTCATTAGCAAAGTATTGGATGACTTTTTCCATGGGTTTACCAATGGTATCCCAGATAAAACCGGCTGGTTTTCCATTAACTGTCCGTACACAGCCAGATAGGAAGACGAGCATCGATGCTGCCATTCCTGAGAGGATTAATTTTTTAGTTGATTTTTTCACAGTTCATATCCTTTAATTTTGTAATACCCATCTATTTTACAGTTTTTTTAGGATTTTCTCAATACTTCTGAAGCCCTAATTTTAATTAGCCATTCGGAAGTCTGTGTAGTCTTGGAATTGCCCCATCTGTACATCGACATAGGTGACACGACTCATCCGAGAAGGCCCTTTGCGGACTTCTTGGATGAATTTAGCTATCTTGGTTGAATCATCGGATTGTGCAAGAATTTCAACGGTTCCATCGTCGTTATTCCAAACGCGTCCTCTGATACCTCCTATTTCTTTGGCTAAGGCGTAAGTTGAGTAGCGAAAGCCAACGCCTTGAACACGACCAGAAACAATCATTCGTACTTTTTTCATGGTTTTTCCTCCATTTGCGCTTTTAGTCTGTGATATAATACTTCTATGACTACTATTATAACCTCAAAATCCAATAATCTCATTAAAAAGACTAAAAAACTGTTACAGAAAAAACACCGTAAGGATTCTTATCTTATTGAGGGATGGCATCTCTTTGAAGAAGCTCAAAAAATGGGCGTTTTATTCCGACATATTTTTGTTGTGGAAGATTTGGCAGATAAGGTAGCTCCGCGTTCTGAATTGGTTTTGGTTTCAAGCGACGTTTTGAAGGAGATTTCTGATGCACCAGCGCCACAAGGGATTGTTGCAGAAGTCATTTTGGATCAAGTGACCTTGCCGGATTTCAAGGATGGGCGTTATCTTGTTTTAGAGGATGTCCAAGATCCTGGCAATTTAGGGACAATGGTTCGAACAGCAGATGCTGCTGGTTTGGATGGTGTGATTTTGTCAGATAAATCGGCTGATTTGTATAACCCTAAAACACTTCGTTCCATGCAGGGCAGTCATTTTCATTTACCGATCTTTCGCTTGACCTTGGCTGATGTTTTCAATGACATGAAGGCAGCTGATTTGCCCATTTTGGCGACAACTTTGTCGGATAAGTCGGTCGATTATCAGACTTTAAAGCCTTTCGATAAATTTGCCTTGGTGATGGGAAATGAGGGGCAAGGCATTAGCCCGCAGACCAGTCTTATCGCTGATCATTTGATTCACATTGATATGCCTGGTCAGGCGGAAAGTCTTAATGTGGCCGTAGCAGCTGGGATAGTGATTTTTAGCTTGCTTTAAGTCAATATGGTATAATAATAGCCTAGAGAGAGGTGATTTCGATGAAAAAATATGAAAAAGATGCTGAATTCATGGAGTTGGTTGGGCATTTGATTGACCATCCACGCTTCCAAAAACTTGATGGTATCGTTCAACATCACCATTCCACACGTATGGAACATTCGATTAATGTCGCTTATACCAGTTATAAAATTGCTCGAAAGCTTGGTTGGGATAAAGAGTCAACGGCACGTGGCGGTCTTCTCCATGATTTCTTTTATTATGATTGGCGCGTGACTAAATTTAAAAAAAGTCATGCTTGGATTCATCCTCGTATTGCCGTTCGTAATGCTAGAAAATTAACACCCTTAAATAAAAAAGAAGAGGATATTATCCTCAAGCATATGTGGGGAGCCACTATCGCCTTTCCGCGTTATAAGGAATCTTATATTGTGACTATGGTTGATAAATACTGGGCTATTAAAGAAGCGACTATCCCTATGCGCCGTACTTTTGGAAAGCCTATCCGTTATAGCCGTAAATTTTTGGGCAGTCACAATCGTTAATTAGAAAAGGAAGTTTTAGTTATGAATGATAATCTCATTTACACAGAATCGCAGAGTGGCTTATCAGCCTTCTTTACGAAAATTTATAGTCTTGTTGGTATTGGTATTGGGCTTTCAGCCTTTGTTTCTTGGTTGATGCTTTACCCATTTAAAGCTAACCTTGTCACGATTATAACTCAGTACTCTTGGGTTTACTATGGTGCTTTCTTTGCAGAGTTAGCTTTGGTTTTCTTGGCCTCAAATGCAGCCCGTAAAAATACACCAGCTGCCTTACCCCTCTTTTTAACCTATTCAGCCTTGAACGGCTTTACGCTCAGTTTTATTATTGTTCAATACGTTCAAACAACAGTTCTTCAAGCCTTTGTAAGTTCTGCTCTTGTTTTCTTTATTATGGCAGCCATCGGGGCAACGATTAAAAAAGACCTGTCAGGCATGGCAAAGGCCCTTGTAGCAGCCTTAATTGGTATTATTATTGCCAGTCTGGTTAACCTGTTCATTGGTAGTGGGACGATGAGTTTCTTGATCAGTATTGTTTCTGTTTTGATTTTCTCCGGTTTGATTGCTTACGATAATCAAATGATTAAGCGCGTTTACCAGCAAACAGGCGGTGATGTTCAAAATGGGTGGGCTATCTCAATGGCGCTTAGCCTATATTTGGACTTCATTAACTTGTTCCTAAATCTTTTGCGTATCTTTGGTCGTAACGACTAATACATTTTTCAGAATATAGATGTCCCTCTAAATGGTAGCAAAATTGAAACTGAAGCTGTCAGTGTGACTAAAACAAACTCTTAGCAAGGTCGATTTAGTGACCTTGCTAAGAGTTTTTCTTTTTTAAAGATGATAAAACAGGCTAAAGATCACTGTCTTCACCTTGTTGGATTTTATTCACTATAACTGATTCAGTTCATGGGCTAGTAAGATAGTTTGTTGCCCATTATTATCCACGATATAGAGCTTTTTAGGAAAAAAAGGATCAAAGAGATACTTGTAATCAAAAGCAATCATCAGCCTTCTTTTGGCATCATGGTATTCATAGGTCATGCCTTTGTTAGATTTTTTAAGTTTAAAGGTGAGAACACTATCTAAAGGAACAACTGATTTTAAATAGTTGTCCAAAATATCCCATAAGGTATCAATCAATTCGCTGGGTAAACTGGTGGCAACACCGAAGCTCGCGTAACGAGCGTTTGTTTTTTCAAAGGCCATTTGGTATCCTTTCTAAGCAGTTGGATTTGTTTGATCGTGGTCTAAAAGCAAAAGCGAAGGAGCTGAAGACCATACTCCAGCTCCTAAGGACAACTTTAACGCTTCTTCAGCTCAAGATAGCGTTTGTACCAGATATTAACGTAAGACTGTGAAAATGGTCCTTTATGGTTATTAATCCAATCCACTAAAATTCTAACATTCTTTTTTAGAATGAAATCAATATCAGACGAATACTGCATTTCTCGCTTATGAATTTCATATTCATCGACATCCAGAAGTTTTTTTTCTCCGTCCGCAAAGACTTTGACGTCTAAATCATAGTCGATGTATTTGAGAGCTTCCTGGTCTAGAACGTAAGGACTGGCAAGATTGCAATAATAAGAAATGCCATTATCTCGAATCATTGCAATGATATTGAACCAATACTTCTTGTGGAAATAGACAATGGCGGGTTCGCGAGTAACCCAACGACGACCATCATGCTCTGTCACAAGCGTGTGATCGTTCACACCAATAATTGCATTTTCCGTTGTTTTGAGTACCATAGTATCACGCCAAGTGCGGTGCAAACTACCATCATGTTTATAACTTTGAATTGTAATAAAGTCGCCTTCTTTTGGTAATTTCATGGCAATCATCTTTCTACAATTTCTTTGTCCTTAATAGTCTATCATAATTTTCAGAAAAAATCACTTTGAGATGGGAAGTGACTACAAATAGTCCCTTAAAGCTGACCGAATGGTATCAAAATCGTACCCTTTTCTAGCGAGCGCCTGAGTTAACCGTTGGTTTAGATCATAGCCATCATATTTTCGGCTGTATTTTCGGTATTGTTTCTCCAACTCTTGGTAGATAAGTTCTTCCTCAGTTTCCTCATCCTTTTCTAAGTCTAGCGTTTCAATGGCGAGTTTAGCTTCTTGGTAGGAAAATCCTTTGTTAGTTAGGCTTTGGCTGAGTTTGTCTTTTAGGGCTTTAAAAGCTAGTTTGCCATCATACTTGCGTAACAGTTTCTGCGCGACGCGCTCAGCAACCTCTGTAAAGTCATAATCTGACATAACGCTATCAATAGTTGTGCTAGAGATGCCTTTTTGCCTGAGTTTCTGCTTGATCACAAAACTTCCCTTATCACCACTTGATAGATTTTGCTCAACTGTTGACATTACAAACTGCTTATCATCGATCCATTTATCGGCTTTAAGATTATCAATCACTTGGGGGATGATAGCCGAATCAATCTCATGTTTATGGAGATAATCCCTAACTTCTTTTTCTGTTCTTTGTTTGAACGAAAGGAAATAAAGAGCCAGATTTTTTCCATAAGAAAATTGAGCAAACTGACGAATCTCGTCAAGTTCTTTCTCTGAAATCGTCATACCTTTACTCAACATAAAGCGAACGATTGTATCTTCAGTAATATAGAGCTTCTCTGTCTCATCAAGTTCTAACAGATAGAGACGCTTTTTCTTTTCAATTTTTGTGATTTTCATCTTTAATCTCCAAAAGCTTCTGTGATAGCAATAATTCTTAGTATATCCGAGGCAATCCTTTCTCTGCCATAATTGTCTAGGAAACTCTCAATATTTTTTTTTTCTGAATGATAGTGCATAGACCAAAAGTCTCCAAAAATATCAATGGACTTATCATTATTATAACCAACTAGTCTACAATCGATGAAGAATGGGATATCTTTTAAAATGATATCTGTCAGGCATTGCCATGAATAAAAGCATTTGTTTCTAAAAAGTGTCCTTTTTCTTCAACTAGCTTAAAAGCTTCTTCTCAATCTGAGATATGAAAAATTGGTAGTAGTGATTTATCCTAGCAGATACCATTTGATCATTTTGTTTGAGTGCTTAGCGATAAGTGTCCAAAAGATGTTCGTGTGGGTATGGTTAGGATTTAATGGATGCAGTTGTCGCAATGCTTTGTCTAAAATCGTATAGCCTGATTCAGGCTGGTCTAAAAGGATGTTTCAGCAGAACCCATCGCAGTTCTTGTTAAGAGATCGTTTTTATCTGTACTGATATAAGCAATTGCCTTAGCTCTGGATAAAAGCATTTCGTCAATGGAATCTCTTGTGTTAATTTTTTGAATCTGCTAATCAACTTTTAGCACTGGAGCTCCTGGAGGAGAGGACAAATGACAGAGGGATTGATTGCTAAGGTATCGGTGATTTTACCCATCTTTAGAGATAATCAAGGATTTTGCATGCTTTTATTATAACAAAAATGGTAAAATGGAAGCAAAAGCAAGTTGAAAGCGAGTAGCTAACATGACCGATAAAAAGAAAGATAACATAGTTGATTTTAGTAACTATCTAGCTGAAAAGGATTTTGAAGAGATTCTTAAAAAGGAGTTGGCGGACTTTTCTGACGAAGAGTTAGATGATCTTTATGACGATTTGGCGTTTGGTCAGGCGTTTGAAGAAGAATGGCAAGAAGAAGAGGCGAAAGTGTCTCGGGAGAATCTACAAATTCTAAAGGAGTTAGAGGAAAAAGAAGCTGCTGGACGGGACGCTTGGCTAGCTTCTTCACCTGTTGGTTGGATTAATCTAAGAGAGCGTCCTTACCTGTCAAACAAGATGGAATTAGCTTTGGTCTACAAACAAAATGGTCTTTATCAAAAGGCCTTGGACCATCTCCTTGAAATCAATCAAGTTGAGGAAAACGATGGCTTAGGAACACGTTATGAAATCATGGCCGTCTACGTGCTCATGTCACGCCATGAGGATTTGGAAGCATTTTATTTCAGTAATGATTATCATCAGGGAGACTTGATGATGGACATCCCTTATATGATATCGAACATTTTGGCAGGAAAAGAGGATTCTGTTAAGGATATGTTAGCTGATTGGGTAGACAGAGTGGATGGGCTATTTGAATGTTGTAACAGATCTGGTATGTCAATGGGAGATATTATGGAAGCGCGCAGTTTAGCGTACTATCAAGCTAATACTATGTCGGCAGTATATGTTTCGCTAAGTACTTTTTTGGCTATTTTGATTCCTTCGAGTCATTATATTATGGCTACTATCAAAGAGATGTTAGGAATCAATGAAGGACCTCTGATTGATGATTTAGACATTTTTAGCAGTACCCAATTAATGACCTTAACTAGTTTAGGCATTAGATATATTTCTGACATTGAAGATTGGTCAGAAGCAGAATTCTTAGGGATTCCGAAAATTGGACCGGCAACGATTAAGAAATTGAAAGAGAAGGGAGTTGTTTTTCATCCGTGAGTGCTTTGCAAGTTAGACAACGAATCCCATTGAAAATCAAACGTATGGGTATCAATGGCGAAGGGATCGGCTTTTATAAGAAAACCTTAGTCTTTGTACGTGGAGCCTTGAAAGGCGAGGAAGTCTTTTGCCAGGTCACTTCGGTTAAACGTAATTTTGTCGAAGCAAAGATTTTGGACATCAATAAAAAGTCCAAATTCCGAGTTATTCCCCAATGTCCTATTTATGAGGCTTGTGGTGGCTGTCAAATCATGCACTTGCGCTATGATAAGCAGCTGGATTTCAAAGTAGATTTACTCAAACAAGCTCTTAAGAAATTTAAACCAGCAGGTTATGAAAACTATGAGATACGTCCGACCTTGGGTATGGATAAGCCGCAGCACTATCGCGCTAAATTGCAGTTTCAAACCCGCTCGTTTGGTGGTTCTGTCAAAGCAGGACTCTATGCAGAAGGTAGCCATCGTTTGGTTGCTTTAGAAGATTGTTTGGTTCAAGACAGGCTAACGCAAGAAATCATTAACAAAATTACTAATCTTCTAGACAAGCACAAAGTGCCCATTTACAATGAACGAAAAATCCAGGGTGTGAGGACTGTTATGGTGCGTAAGGCAGAAGCTACTGATCAGGTCCAAATCATCTTCATTGCTAGCAAGTGGGTTAATTTAACTGCCCTCATTAAAGATTTGATTGTAGTTTATCCTCAGATAAAAACAGTCGCTTTTAATCTTAATACTTCAAAATCCAGTGAGATTTACGGCCAAGACACCGAAATACTTTGGGGGCAAGATGCCATTGAAGAAGAAGTTCTCAATTATGGTTTCCAGTTATCCCCAAGAGCCTTCTATCAGCTGAATCCAGAGCAGACGGAAGTGCTTTATGGAGAAGCTGTCAAAGCGCTTGATGTGACTCCTGAAGATCATTTGATAGATGCCTACTGTGGTGTTGGAACAATTGGTTTTGCCTTTGCGGATAAGGTGAAAAGCGTGCGCGGTATGGATATTATCCCAGAAGCCATTGAAGATGCGAAAGAAAACGCACGTCGCATGGGATTTGACAACACCCACTACGAAGCAGGAAAAGCAGAAGAAATCATACCTAAATGGTATCGTGATGGCTATCGAGCTGACGCCCTTGTTGTGGACCCACCGCGGACTGGTTTAGATGAAGCTCTCCTCAAAACCATCGTCAAATATCAACCGAATAAAATGGTTTACGTCTCTTGTAACGTCTCTACCTTAGCGCGTGATTTGGTGCAGTTGACGAAAGTTTATGATGTGGCTTATATTCAAAGCGTAGATATGTTTCCGCACACAGCAAGGACAGAGGCAGTTGTTAAGTTAATTCGAAAACAATGACTCTCTTCGCTTTTAAGTTTCAAGGCTCAGGCTGAAAATGTCCACAGGATTCTTTTGCTTTTAAGTTTCAAGGCTCAGGCTTAAGGTGTCCGCAGAACTCTTTCACTCCAGCATACCGCACGGACAGAGGCAGTTGTTAAGTTAATTCGAAAACAATGACTCTCTTCGCTTTTAAGTTTCAAGGTTCAGGCTGAAAATGTCCACACCCCCCCTCTCACTCTCGCACACTGCACAGACGGAAGGAGTAGTGACATTAACTAAGCGGCAAAAATAATGGGATATGAGTGTCATTCTTGGAAGAAGGGTAGTGCTAGAAACAAGGTATTAAGTGATTTAGTATCGAGGAAGCCTTCGGCTAGAAAAGCCATAATCTCAGACAGTTTTTGTAATTCACTGTCCTTTAAGGGATAGTTACCTCTTCAGAAGCGTAATAGTTGTTGGAGCATAAGGACTTTGGTAGAAAGTGGCATATGACATTTAGTTACTTTGACTTGTCAAAAGAAAGGGTAGCAAGTCTTGCTCAATGGTTCTGTACAGAAAAATTAAAAAATGATAAACTGGTAGAAATCGGTTATTAGGTAGAAAAAACGGTTGCTATGTATGGAGAGAGTAGAGTCTTAATGGCTTAGTAGGCCATCTATTCTAGCTTTTCTCATTAAATATTTGAGAGACCAAATCTTTTGTTTTTCCACGACTAGATAGAGACGTCTTCATGGAAAGGTGCTTAATCTTTTGTTAAAATATTGCTCAATATAAGCTTGCCACAGTAAGGAGGCCCTGTGTTTACCCAAATAAATCATTACTTATCTTATCAAGGTCTTAAATACACCAAGCCAGAAAGGGCAGGAGCTGAAGCGGCTGCTATGGAGGCGTTTAAGTCTCAGGGACAAGCTGCGCGTGCTGAGATGATGTCCTTATCTAAGCTTTTAGAGGATCAACTGACAGGCCTTCGGATAGACCGTGTCAGCAATTGGGCTAATCAGGCTCAAGTAGCTCGACCACATTTTTGGACTTACTTTTTTGGTGATGATGATGCTCCAGATGATGTCGCAATGGCTATTCGTTTATATGGTGAACAGGATCATTTTGGTGTTTCGGTTGAGGTCAGTTTTATTGAACGAAAGAAATCAGACCAAACCCTGATGAAGCAAGCTAAAGTTTTGGACATTCCAATAGCATTACCACTTTACTACTTGGTTCAAGTTAATGGTAACAGTCATCGTGAAGACGGAACAGAAGCCAATAGACGCAAGTTACAAGAGTCCCTTGAAGCTGGTGATGTTAGAAAAGTCTTGGTCAAAAAAGATATTCCTATGAGGGCAGACATGTCACTAGAAGTATTATTACCACAACTAGTGGAAGCATTCCAAGAGCTTTATCCCTATTATGAAGCATGCAAAAACTGAGTCCTATTGAACTCAGTTTTTTTGATTATTGTGGAGCGATGACGTCAGCGCCGCCCATGTATGGACGAAGCACTTCAGGGATAGTTACAGAACCATCTTCGTTTTGATAGTTTTCAAGAATTGCAGCAACTGTACGTCCGACAGCAAGTCCAGAACCGTTAAGAGTGTGGAGAAGTTTTACTTTGCCATCTGCTTCATCACGGTAACGAATTTTGGCACGACGTGCTTGGAAATCTTCAGTGTTTGAACATGATGAAATTTCACGGTAGGCATTTTGTGCTGGAATCCAAACTTCTAAATCGTAGGTTTTAGCAGCTGAGAAGCCCATATCACCAGTACAGAGAGCAAGAACTCGATATGGTAAGTTGAGTTTTTTTAGGATATTTTCAGCGTTAGCAGTCATTTTTTCCAATTCATCATATGACTCTTCTGGTTTGGCAAATTTTACCATCTCAACCTTGTGGAATTGGTGCAAACGGATCAATCCACGGGTATCACGACCTGCTGAACCAGCTTCTGAACGGAATGATGGGCTCATAGCTGTGAACTTGATAGGCAATTCTTTCCCATCAATGATTTCATTGCGGTAGTAGTTAGTAAGGGGCACTTCAGCCGTAGGAATGAGGACATATGGGGTGTCTGATAGTTCGAAAGTATCTTCTTTGAATTTTGGATATTGTCCTGTACCAAACATAGAGTCATGATTAACCATGTATGGAGGAATGACTTCTTGATAGCCTTCTTTAGCATGCTCATCTAACATAAAGTTATAGAGGGCACGCTCTAAACGAGCACCTAAGTTGCGGTAGAAGAGGAAACGAGTTCCGGTAACTTTTGCCCCACGTTCCCAGTCAAGAATGCCTAAGTCTTCACCAAGGTCCCAGTGTGCTTTTGGTTCGAAGTCAAAGTCACGAGGTGTTCCCCAACGACGAACCTCAACGTTCTCTTCTTCATCAGCTCCAACGGGTACTGAATCATGTGGTGTATTTGGTAAGGTTGTTATAATGACTGTTAACTTTTCGTCAATATCGGCTAATTCACTATCAACAGCTTTAATTTCAGCGGATACTTTTTGCATAGCAGCAATTTGTTCAGAAGCGTCCTCTTTATTGCGTTTGGCTTGAGCAATTTTATCTGAAGCAAGGTTACGTCCAGCTTTTAATTCTTCTGACTTTGTTAAGAGTTGCCGACGTTTGGCATCGAGTTCTTTTAATTCAGTCAATGTTTCAGCAGCAACACCACGAGTGGCTAATTTTTCTGCAACAGCATCAAAGTCGTTGCGAATACGTTTAATATCTAACATAAATACCTCCTATTTGGTAGAAAAAACACAATCTGTTTGCCGTTGGAGCGCTAGTTTGCGCGGTTCCATCCAACTTCACAGATTGTGCACTTAATTAATATCAATAGTAATAACACGGTAGAATTTCATAAAGCAAAGAGATCTGCTCACAGCAACCGCAGACTTTCTGAACACTTGACAATATTACTTATCCGTTGGTGTTATTATACACAAAAGAGGAGTTGGTGTAAACCCAAAAACAAGGATTTCTCTTAGCTCGGTGAATTATGTTAAAATAAAGGCATGGAAAAGAGAAATTATAATGCAGGAATTGATTTTTTAAGGATTTTTGCCATGTTTATGATTGTTGTGACGCATGTTCTAGGTAAAGGAGGAGTTCGCGATTCTGTTGCTGGTACAGTGGACCTCCATTTCATACAGACATGGGTTATTCAAGCCAGTGTCTACGTTGCTGTGAATTGCTACGCTTTGATTAGCGGCTATGTTGGTTTTCGCTCCCATTTTAAGTATTCAAAAGTGGTTAATTTATGGCTTCAAGTAGCTTTTTATTCCATCGGTATCACCTTATTTTTCCTTCTCTTAGGTAAGGATATTGGAGCTAGTGATTGGTTGGGGGCTTTTTTCCCAGTCATTAGGGGGCAATATTGGTATGTTACCGCCTATTTTGGACTGATGTTGACTATGCCATTCTTAAATATTGCTCTTCCGAGGATGGGGTTGTCGGACCTAGGTAAAATGATTGCGACTGGTTTTATGGTCTTCTCATTACTGCCGGTATTACTGGATACCAGCGTTTCGGAATTTTCTTTATCTAAAGGATTTAGTATGACCTGGTTAGTTTTGCTTTATGTCGTTGGAGCTTTTTTAGCACGGATTGACTTAAAAAAATACAATAAACCTCTCATCTTGATAGGTATTTATGCTTTATCAATTGCAGCAACCCTTATTTTGAAGTATGCTGTTAGTGAGAAGTGGTACTGGTATACCTCGCCAACGATTACTTTAGGAGCGCTAGCTCTCTTTGTTCTATTTGTTAATTTGAATATCTCACCATCAAGTCCATTAGTCAAATTCATTAGGTTCTTTGCACCAGCAACCTTTGGTGTTTATTTGGTTCATCTGCATCCCTTAGTTGTTAAATTTGCCATGCGTGATTTTGCAGAAAATTTTGTGGACCAGTCTCCACTGGTCTTTCCAATGATAATATTAGGCGTTAGTTTCCTAATCTTCTTAGCCTCTATCTTAGTTGAAAAAATGAGGATTTGGCTTTTTAAAACCCTTCAAGTGGCAAGATTTTCCGCTAAAATTGATGATTGGTTGACCTTCAAAAATAAAGTCAAAAAAATATAAAATAACGTCTAAGTTAGTTAATGCGCTAGCTTAGATTTTTTTGTTAAAAACGAAGCTAACTATCTCTGAAAGTCATGCCATTTTCTTAATGCTGTTTGATGTGTCATTACGCTATACTATAATCAAATGATACCGCTGATTGACTCGCTTGGTAGAATAATAATAAGGGGTAGATTGATTATGAACGTCTGGGAATAAGACAATGTAGATCGTAAGAAGAAGCGGCTTATTAGGAAAGTTCTTGTTAGAAGCGACTGCTAACCATGGCTATCAGGCGAGTTTCTCTATAAGACATGAAGACAAGGTGAACATCATCAAAACATTGCAACTAGACTATATTTAGGGAGAACTGTGACGAATGGAGAAAGTAGAACCTGCTAGTAGGATGTCTGATAGCTTAATTGACTGTTTAGGAATTCTAAGAATTAATCAATTCCAAAGATAAAAGATTAAGCTAGTTGGCGCTTCCTAAAATGGTTCAAAAGTATGGCATGCCCCAAATGGCTATATCAGTAGCAGAAGCCTATCTAGCGTAGTTTCGCTTAAAAAAAAGGTACTTGATTAAAAGAAGAACTGGCTTATTTGTGGCTAGACTAGGTCTACCAAATGGTATGGCTAAACGATCTTCTTTATGGTGAGCTAGATTGTTAAACGTTCTGTCTAAAATGCCTTTGCGAGAGATTGGTCCATAAAAGTTCATCCTTTAGATGTTTTGAGAGTTTCATAAGCTATTTTAATGGCCTTAAAACACAGTATGGAACAAGAGATTATCTTCATTGAAGGTTTTGTAATACACGCCAGCAATAGAAAAACAAGCCTGATATCAAGCTTGTTTTAAAGTATTTAACTTATTGGCGTTTGAACTTACTAGTAATGACTTGGATTAATGTAGGTAATTTGACAACCTTATCATTACCGATTTTATCACGAGCTATCTTGAGGATTTTGCCTGAATCTTTTGATGAGAAGAGAAACTTTCCAGAATCTGTAAAAATTTCGAAGTGGCGGCTGACTTTTTGACCAGTAACATTAGCACCAATTTGTTGGATGCTAGTCCATGGGATTTGGATATAGTCTTCGACATTGCGATCGTTATAGTACTCCAAGGCGACATCGCCGATTAGAAATTTACCAACTTTTCCTCCCATACCAAGGTAAGAGACACCGGTTGTTTGTAGTAACACTTCTTTATTTTGTGATTGGGCCATGATTTCCTTTCTACTAACAGGTGTTTGAAGTCATTTGATTGATTTTGTTCCTGCTAGACTATTTTAACATAATGAAAAGAGTTTCCAAATGGAAACCCTTTTTTGATTACATGATACCTGCAAGGCGAGCGAGAACACCAAGTACGAAAAGACCAATAATCATTGTAATAGGGGATACTTTTTTCTTAAGCAACCACATACATACAAATGTAAGAATGAGTCCCATCAATCCAGGGATCAATGAATCTAATTGACCTTGCAATGAATTTGTTTTTTCAGGTGTGAGGCTAAGTCCACTCATCGCTTGACCTAGAATACCTTGAAGTTCTGCACCAGTAACATTTCCTTTAGGAAACTCGACATAAGCCCCTTTTGCTAATTTTGTAGCAGGCAAGTCTACGGTGAAGTTGATAGACACCCAACGCTCTACCAGCACGGCAAGGATGAACATACCGAGGATAGAAGCTCCTTTAGTGATGTCTTGAAGGATACCACCAGACATGTCTTTAGTGATTTCTTTACCTGATTTGTAACCAAATTCTTGTGTGTACCATAGGAAAGCCATACGGATAGCATTCCATGCTACAAAGAAGATGATTGGTCCCATGATGTTTCCTGCTTGCGCAAGCGAAGCACCGAGAGCACCAAGGATAGGACGAACAGTAAACCAGAATACAGGGTCACCGATACCAGCAAGAGGTCCCATCATACCGATTTTAACCCCTTGGATAGCGGTATCGTCGATGTCAGTACCGTTTGCTTTTTCTTCCTCAAGTGCAAGTGTCACACCAAGAATAGGAGCAGCAACATATGGGTGAGTGTTAAAGAATTCCATGTGACGCTCAAGAGCTGCAGCACGGTCTTCTTTTGTGGTATATAGCTTTTTGATGGCTGGAACGAGTGAGTAAGCCCAACCTAAGTTTTGCATACGCTCGTAGTTCCAAGATCCTTGAAGGAATTGTGAACGGAACCATACTTTTTGGCGATCTGCTTTTGATAATTTAATTTGATTTTCAGTCATTGTAGGCACTCCCTTCTTAGTAGTCTTCTAGGATATCGCCGATTGGGTCCATAGAAGCTGAACCGCCACCGTTACCTGAACCACCTTGTTTAGATAGGTTGAGGTAGATAAAGGCAATAGCAACACCGATAACACCCATAGCAATAAGGGTTAGGTCAGAAAGTGCAGCAAATGCGAAACCAAGAGCAAAGAATGGCCATACTTCGCGAGTTGCCATCATGTTGATAACCATAGCATAACCTACGGCAACAACCATGGCACCACCAACTTGCATACCACCACTTAACCATTCAGGCATCAATTCAAGGACACCACGAACAGATGAAGCAGGAACAGCAAGTAATAGTGCAGCAGGAACAGCAATTCGAAGACCTTGAAGAAGAAGGGCGATGAAGTGAGTACGTTCAAGTGCAGCGATGTTTCCTTCAGCAGCAGCTTTATCAGCAGCGTGTACTAAACCAACTGAGATAGTACGGACAATCATTGTAAGGAAAAGTCCAGCAACGGCAAGTGGAATCGCAGTTGAGTAGGCAAAAGTGATTCCTTTTTGCGTAAAGTCTCCACCTTTTACCATGATGATAGCAGCAGCAACAGAGGCTAGAGCAGCGTCTGGTGCCACAGCAGCACCAATATTAGCCCAACCAAGAGCAACCATTTGAAGGGTACCACCAAGCATGATGCCGGCAGTCAAGTTGCCTGTAACAAGTCCGATAAGGGTACATGCCACAAGTGGTTGGTGGAATTGGAATTGGTCGAGGATACCTTCAAGACCTGCAAGGAAGGCAACAACAACGACCAAAATAGCAGAAATAATTGAAATATCTGACATTTTGTAATCCTTTCGAGAAATAAGAATACCGAAATAAAGTTTACCTTTATTCGAATAGGTTATTATTTAACATTTGCCTTTTTGATCAAGTCAAAGAGGTTTTTACGAGAGTCACTTGGAACTTTACGAACGTCAAATTCAACGCCCAAGTCACGTAATTTTTCAAATGTTTCCACGTCATCTTTATCCATAGACAAAACGTTGTTAACCATTGTTTTACCAGTAGAGTGAGCCATTGATCCCACATTGAGTTCTTTAATTGGTACACCACCTTCAATAGCACGTAGAGCTTCTTGAGGTGTTTCAAAAAGGATAAGTGCATGTGTGTTACCAAAACGTGGATCTTTAGATGCCTCGATGAGTTTGTCAATTGGAACAACGTTTGCTTTGACACCGCCAGGTGCAGCTTGTTTGATCAATTGTTTACGCAAGTCATCTTTGGCAACAGTGTCAGAAGCAACAATGATACGGTCTGCTTTAGAAGCAGGTGTCCAGTTTGTCGCCACTTGACCGTGGAGAAGACGTGTGTCAACACGTGCGAGGTTGATTTTAAGTTGTCCATCACCGATGACAGTTCCCGGTGGGATAGCCCCTTGGAGGGCAGTGACAACTTTTTCAGTTGAAGAAGCTTCTTCAACTGGATTGAGCTCTTCTGGAAGAGCCTTGATACCGTCTTTAGCTTCTTTAATAATATTTGCAGCAACTTGATCAACCCCGGCATTCGCATCCATCATGCGTTCTGTGTAGGCTTGGATCAACATTGGCAAATTAAGACCAGTGATGATGGCGAACTTGCGATCTGGATTTTCACCCATGATACGACTTGCTTGGTTAAATGGAGAACCGCTCCATAAGTCAGCAAGGACAAGAATTTCATCATCAGCATCAAATTGAGCGATAGCATTGTTGAAGTGCGCATACAAATCATCAGGTCCTTCGCTTGGCATGAAAGTTACAACTTGAACTTTCTCTTGATCACCAAAAATCATAGAACCAGATTGATGAATACCTTCAGCAAATTTACCATGGCTGGCAATAATAATACCGATACCCATTCGTGTTCTTCCTCCTATAAGTTATTTTTTCTAGGATAAAGAAGAATCTCTCCAGATATGGCCAAAAAAAGGCACTCTTGTTTATCCTAAAAAGTTAGAACACTTTATTCTAAAACGTTTTCAGCTAAAATGCAAGGGTTATTGAGAAAAAAAGGCAAAATACTTCGGTATTTTTCAATAACTGTCAACTTATTTGCTTGAAAATGAAAATAAAAGTGAACAACTATCTAGCAGCTGCTCACTTTTGAATGATTTTATTAAAATTTCTGTTAAAACAAGAAAGCATTTCTTTCTTATAAAAAAAGTTTTTCAAGCTGTTTCGCCACGCCATCCTCTTCATTTGTGAAAGCCAATTGCTCATCGGCATGAGGGAGAAGTACCTGACTGGCATTTTTCATAGCATAGCCGGTTTTGGCGTAATGCAGCATTTCAGTATCGTTGTGTTCGTCCCCAAAAGCAATTAAATCATCAGGTGTTTTGTTAAAGACACTTAATAGGTACGAAAGAGCAAAAGCTTTGTTTATCCCTTTAGGAGAGACTTCCAAGATATTCAAAGGTCCACCCCAAGAATCCACTTCGATTTCGTTTTTAAAGTGATCACGCATGGTTGTTGCTAGGGCTATTTTATCAGCTGCTCGGGTCTGCATCAAAAGAGCGTTCGGATTTCGAGTGATTTTATGTGGCTCAAGTCGCATCTGTTCAGTGATTTTGTCAACACCAAATAATGAAGGTTCGATACGTTCTGGATATTCTAGTGTAATATAGAAGTTTTTACGATATTCACTAGCGATAAAATCCATCTCATAGAAGTCGCTAGACTTGAGGAGCTCAAATAAATAAGATCTATCTAAAGTAACGGATTGTTCGAATTTCCATTTTTTTCCAGGTAAGTGAGTCAGGGAACCATTAAAGGTTATCATGGGCGTATCTAACTCGAGGCGTTTGTAATGGTCAATCGCCATACGATAGGGACGTCCCGTCGCGATAACAACTTGATGACCTTGTTCGCGAACTTTTTTGATAGTATTGACAGTGTAATCTGAGATTGTGTTATCACTGTGAAGTAAGGTTCCATCTAAATCAATAGCAATAATTTTTTTAGTCATAGAGATATTATAGCAAAAAATGATGCATAAGGAGATTTTGGCTGCTCTTATGTTACAATAAAACAATTAAAAACGGAGGTGTTCAGATGAAAAGACAGTTTATCCTGGCTCATGGTTTCTTTGCCCTTATCGCTCTTGCATCTTGGTATTATAATCTTAAAGGTCCGGGTTTGGTTTGGAATGTTTTTTTGGCTCTAGTTGCTTATGATTTTAGTTATTTAGCACGTGTTAGTAACCACAAGTGGTTACAAGTGATTCTATTGATGGGCTGGTTACTTTTTTATCCCAATACTTTTTATATGTTGACCGATGTTGTCCACATGTATTTTGTCAGAGATATTCTAACGGACCAATTGAGCTTTATGTATTATTTAATTTATATGTCTAGTATCTTATTGGCTTTAATTGCGGGTGTTCTAAGCGTTCGTTATGTCACCAACCTACTCAAAATGAGAAATTGGCTTTTTCGGTATGTCTTTATGGCAATATTATCCTTTGTGTCTAGTCTAGCTATTCACATAGGTCGATTTGCTAGGCTTAATTCTTGGAATGCAATAACGCATCCGAACCTTGTTATTGATGAGATAATGAAGGTTTTTTCCTATTCGGAAGTTCCTTTTGTGTTAGGTTTTGTGTTTATACAAATGTTGTGTTTATGGCTTTTGGAAGGAAATGACTAAATAAAAACTAAAAAATTTTGTTTTCATTGGCAAAAATGTGTTGAAATACGAACGATTGTTTGGTAATATATAGTTATCGTTCAATTAAAAGGAGTTCTATTTTTAAAAATGGAAAAATTTTTCAACTTAAAAGAAAACGGTACGACAGTCCGTACTGAAATTATGGCTGGCTTAACAACTTTCTTTGCTATGAGCTACATTCTCTTTGTCAATCCAAGCCTTTTGGGTGCTGCTGGAATGCCAACCCAAGCTGTTTTCTTAGCTACCATTATCTCAGCTGTTATTTCAACCTTAATCATGGGACTTTTCGCCAATGTTCCCTATGCACTGGCTCCTGGGATGGGATTAAATGCCTTTTTTACCTATACAGTTGTTTTTGGGCTAGGATTTACTTGGCAGGAAGCTTTAGCAATGGTTTTTATTTGTGGTTTGTTTAACATTTTTATCACTGTGACCAAAGTTCGTAAGAGCATTATTAAGGCTATCCCTGTGAGTCTTCAACATGCCATTGGTGGTGGTATCGGTGTTTTTGTTGCTTATCTTGGTTTCAAAAACGCTAATATCATTACTTTTTCTACCTCGGCTAAAGATATCATTAGTCTTAATGGATCATCTCCAGCATCAGCTGATTTATCTAAGGGGGTGACTTCAGTCCTAGCAGGTGGGGGCGTTGTACCTGCCATATCAACGTTTACTGATCCAGCTGTTATTCTTGCTATTATTGGGCTTTTTATAACAGCAGTTCTTGTGATTAAAAATGTTCGTGGTGCTATTTTAATTGGTATTGTGACAACAACACTTATCGGTATTCCCATGGGTGTCGTTGACCTCTCTACAATAAGTTTTTCAAATAATATTGGTTCAGCCTTTGGTGAATTGGGAATAACATTTTTTGCAGCCTTTGGAGGTATGAAATCACTATTCAATGATTCAACCCGTCTCCCACTGGTTTTAATGACCATTTTTGCCTTTTCGCTCTCAGATACTTTTGACACACTTGGCACGTTTATCGGTACAGGTCGTCGTACAGGTATTTTCTCTGCAGAAGATGAAGCCTCTCTTGAAAATTCGTCAGGATTCTCTTCGAAAATGGATCGTGCTCTTTTCGCGGATGCTATTGGAACTTCAATTGGTGCTCTCTTTGGTACTTCTAATACAACAACCTATGTTGAATCAGCAGCAGGTATTGCTGAAGGTGGACGGACAGGTTTGACAGCTGTCGCAACAGCTTGTGGATTTTTAGTGTCAGTCTTTCTATTGCCAATTATTGGAGTTGTACCTGCAGCAGCGACAGCACCGGCGCTTATCATTGTTGGTGTTATGATGGTATCATCATTTCTTGATGTCGATTGGAGTAATTTCGAAGATGCGCTACCAGCTTTCTTTGCCGCCTTCTTTATGGCACTATGTTACTCTATTTCATATGGAATCGCTGCCGCCTTTATTTTCTATTGCTTAGTTAAAGTGGTTAAAGGGAAAGCTAAAGACATTCACCCCATTCTTTGGGGGGCAACAGCTCTCTTTATTCTCAATTTTGTTATCTTAGCGATTCTCTAATTATCAAAGTGAAAATCATCAGCCTAGTGCTGGTGATTTTTCATACCCTGAACTTACAAATGAATTGTGACAAAGCCTGTCTCCTATGGTATAATGTAGTCTATGTATAAGGTTAATAATGAGTCTGAGTTAATAGATTTTGGAGAAAAAATAGGTTCAAAATTAGAAATAGGTGACATCCTTATCCTGACTGGTGATCTTGGTACTGGGAAAACAACTTTCACCAAGGGACTGGCAAGAGGACTCGAGATTGGACAAATGATTAAAAGCCCCACTTATACCATTGTTAGAGAATATGAAGGCCGTTTGCCTCTTTACCATTTGGATGTTTACCGTATTGGTGATGATCCGGATTCAATAGATTTAGACACTTTCTTATTTGGAGATGGAGTGACTGTTATTGAGTGGGGTGAATTGATTGAACATCATCTGCCAGAAAATTACCTAAAGATTACAATTGAAGTAGACGGACAGGGACGCCGGTTATCGTTAACTGGAAAAGGTCTTAAATATCAGGAATTGATCGGTGAACTGACTTAAATATGGCTGATAAAGAATTAATTATTGAAGAAGCGCAATCATTTGATGCGCAAGCTATTAAAGTATTTATAGATGAGGTTAGTCAAGAAACATCCTTTATTATTAACGATAGCCCAGATCTGTCGATTGAGGATTTGCAACGTGTCCTCTCTTTTAACTTAAATAGTTTGAATCGGATTTGTTTGCTGGCAAAAGTGGATGATAATATTATAGGAATGGTCAATGTCACTAGCAGTGATGAGTTTAATGTCAATCATGTTGGTGACCTTTTTATTGCCGTAAAACAGGCCTATAATGGTCATGGCGTTGGTCATTATTTAATGGAATTAGTTTGTGATTGGGCGGAACATAGTCCTCAAATGAAACGCTTGGAGTTAACGGTTCAATCTCGAAATCATCGAGCCATCAAGCTTTATCAAGATTTTGGATTTGAGATTGAAGGCGAGAAGAAAGCAGCGCTAAAGTTAGATGAAGAGACGTATTTAGATCTTTTAATGATGAGTAAATGGATAGGTAATATGAGATAATGAAACTAGGGAAAAAAATCGTTTTAATGTTGTCGTTAATTATAGCAACAACAATAGTTGCAATTGGCGTTTACTTTGGCTCAGCTTATGTTTTTTCTACAGGAACATTATCGAAAACCTTTAAGGAATTTGATGGACGGGAAACAAGTAAAGCTATTGATAAAAATAAACCATTTTCAGTTTTGTTGATGGGAGTGGACACAGGGACTGCAGAACGTGGCTCTACTTGGGAAGGTAATAGTGATTCGATGATTTTGGTCACTGTTAATCCTAAAACCCAAAAGACGACCATGACTAGTTTAGAGCGTGATATCATGGTGAAACTAAAAGGTCCTAAATCAAATGATCAGAATGGTGAGGAAGCCAAATTAAATGCTGCCTACGCAGCAGGTGGCGCTCAGATGGCGATGATGACTGTTAAGGAGATGCTTGATATTGATATTGATTATTATATGCAAATCAATATGCAAGGGTTGATGGATCTGGTCGATGCTGTTGGTGGTATTACCGTAACCAATCATTTTGATTTTCCAATTTCTATCGCCCAAAATGAGCCGGACTATACGGCAACGGTCGCTCCGGGTACGCATCGATTAAATGGTGAACAAGCTTTGGTTTATTCTCGGATGCGTTATGATGACCCTGAAGGGGATTATGGTCGTCAAAAGCGTCAGCGTGAAGTGATTCAAAAGGTGATGCGAAAAGTTTTAAAACTGGGCAATAGTGTGTCATCTTATAAGAAGATTCTAAACGCAGTTGCGGGTAATATGCAAACAGATATCAAAATCAATTCCTCAACGATTCCCAGTTTGTTTAAGTATGCCGACACGGTCAAACATGTTAAAGAATATCAGCTGAAAGGTGAGGATGCTGATATCAATGGGGGATCGTATCAGATTCCGACGGCTAAAGCAATTTTAACAACACAAAATCGCATTAAGAAGCAGCTGGGTAAGAAGTCAAAAACATTAAAACAGTTGAAGACCAATGTCATTACTTATGAAGAACTGTATGGAATTGGACTTGATACTGAAGAATCGGTAGAAAGTGAAGAATCATACGGTGAGGACAGTAACCAGTCAGTTCCTTCTGAAACCTATGACTACCAAGCTCCCCAGGAATCCTATCCAGCTGCCGATACAACTGTGCCGAATGCTAACTCACAAGGGGTTTATAATGAGCAAGTACCGGCTAATCAAGGTCAGTACAGTGGAACTATTCAGCAAGCCTATTAATACACTTAAAGTACCCACGTTAACAACGTGTGGTATTTTTTAAATACGACGGGGATGTCGCTCCTCTGCGGTCACACTCTTTCGTGGGCACTCGAGACCAGTGACCCAATAGTGCCCCTCTAGACTGGCTATCGAGAGGTAGCAGATTAAAACTGCTTAGGGATAGACTGGTTTAAGTCTGACGCTGGTGCTAGAAACTGAAATCGTCAGGAAGAGATAGTAAAATCGTGGCTCTACGAAAAGGAACATGTTATAGTCTTTTGAATTAAGATTGTGACATCTTCGCTTTCGCCTTACCCTACTCAATTGCTGCCCGCATCTCAGTTATTTGTCTCAAAGTTAATTCATTCGACTATATCAGGGGGGAGATAGTGGATAGAAGAGCCCCAAAACGCTAAAGTCCTAAAGAGTGGTCACCATCTATATGTGTCCATTACGAGAGTCATTGAATGTGGACTAAGGGCGGTGTGAAAAAGATAATTCTTCTTAGAGTCGCTGGCTTCTTCGTCAGCATTCTTATCTTTACTTAGATCTTTTAAGGTTTCGCATCTTGTATAAACGAAGAAGGAGGTACGACTTATCCCATGATTTTTATAGACGTTCTAGACGACGGAACACGGAATCATGAGAAGTCAGCAGACCGCCGAAGTAGTGTTGATGCTTCTGTAATGGAAGTGGAGTGAAGAGTTGAACAATTAAATGAATTCCACCCAAGTTGGCGGTGTCTATTTTAATTTTTAGTTTGAAAGGATGGTGGGTTGAAAGCGTCAATGATGACTATTGTTCATAAATCTAGGGCAGCACGAGAACGACTCTGTGGAATGAGAGTTGTGGGAGTCTACATACTCTCGTTATCATTTAGTTGAACGGCCATGTGCCGAACGATACGTACAGTGGTGAGAGAGACTAGAACTTAGCCCTACTTGATTAACTTGTTGGGAGCATTTTATTTTTGAAAAGGGTTAAAACCAGCAAAGACTATTTAGAAAAAACCAGCAATATCATATTGGGGTAAGATAATCGTATGAAAAATTTTTAGTGAAAAATAACGATTTTGTATGTTAAAGTTCAGGTATTTCAACGAGATGTATCGTTTTTATAAATGTTACTAGGATAGCCATAAACCCAAAATGGTCGACGGTTAACGATACTACCATTTGGAAATCACGATTTTATGCGTTCGGTGTGACATCAAAGTTATGTATCTTGCACATTAAGTTGTCACATGTTATAATGTAAGGGTCTTCAGGGCAGGGTGAAATTCCCGACCGGCGGTGTCTAGGTAACTAGGAGTCCGCGAGCGTAAGCTGATGTGGTGTGATTCCACAACCGACAGTAAAGTCTGGATGGGAGAAGACCGCTTTTCAGTGTCTTTTAGATACCTAAAAATCGGGAACTTCTTTCAATTTATCTAAATTGGAGGAATTTTTTTATGTCTAACACTAATACTCGTCAATTAGTGATTATCGCTATTTTATCTGCACTTTCATTTGTATTGATGTTTTTTCAATTTCCTTTGTTACCCGCAGCTAACTTTTTGAAAATTGACTTTAGCATTATCCCCATCTTGTTGGGACTGGTTATTTATGACTTGAAAAGTGCTTACGCTGTTCTTTTACTGCGTACTTTGTTAAAATTAATGTTAAACAATGAGGGAATCGGCGAGTTAATCGGTTTGCCAATGAATATTGTGGCTATGGGGGTCTTCGTCCTTGCCTTTGCCGTGTTTTGGAAAACTAATCAGACGCGTCGTTCTTATATCATAGCTAGTGTTGTTGGCACTATTTTCTTAACGCTCTCGATGTTGGCAATGAACTATGTTTTTGCGATTCCTTTGTATGCGAAATTCGTAAACTTTGACATTGCAAAATTCATCGGTGTCGCTACCTACCTTTTGGCTATGGTTATTCCCTTTAATTTAATCGAAGGAGTTATCTTGTCGCTTGCCTTTGCTGTTGTTTTCGTTGTGTTAAAACCAGTTATCAAGCGGTACGTTTAAAATGAAACATAAACAAACCTATCTTTTTAGGGCATCCATTGCCCTCGTTCTATTTACGCTACTAGGCTACACTGTCAAATTTTACCCTGAGAATTTGGTAGCCTTTGACCAGTTTATTCAAACAGCAGTACGCGGTTCTTTGCTAGCTTCAGCCACATCGTTTTTTAAAACGATAACAGTTCTGGGAAATACCTTAACTTTTGTCTTTGTTCTGGTATTAGCTGTTGCCTTGCTCTACTTTGTGAAAAAGTGGAAGACAGAAGGAGTCTTTCTTGGCAGTACAGGTGTCCTAGCTGGCCTTTTGATTATCGGCACTAAATACTTATACGGAAGACAAAGACCTGATATTGAACACCTTGTATTTGCGAATGGCTTTTCATTTCCAAGTGGGCATTCAATGGGATCTATGATGATTTATGGCTTTCTGTTGATTATTGCTCACCAACGTCTTAAATCGACAGGTTTGAGAGTTTTAACGGAGATTCTAATTAGCCTAATGATTGCCTTGATTGGTTTATCACGTATTTATGTCGGTGTTCATTACCCGACGGATGTATTGGGAGGCTTTCTCTTAGGATTTGCTTGTTTAAACCTCATTTTTCCTTTCTATGATCAAAAACGCTTTGAAAATCGTTTTCAAGGGAAACAAAATTAAAGTAACTAAAAAACGAATTTGGAATTCCAAATTCGTTTTTTATAGTTTTTTGAATTAAGGTTGAGACATCGTCGCTTTCACCTTGCTCTACTCAAGTGTTGCCCGCCTCTCAGTTATTTTTCTTAAAGTTAATTCATTTTACTATAGTAGGACGGATATGTCGTACATCTGAGGGAACAGCCATTCGTGAGCACCTGCTACCGATAACCTAATAACGACTCACAAGACTGACGATCATGAGGTGGCGGATTAAAACTGCCTGGGGATAGACTAGTTTAAGTCTGGGGTTGATGCTAGAAACTGAAACCGTCAGAAGAAAGGATAGCGAAATCATGGCTCTACTAACAGAAAAAAACGTGATGGAAGGACGTATGAGCAGATAATGAGGTCAAAACACTAAAGTCTCAAACAATAGACGTCATCTATATGTATCAATCAAGAGAGTCATTGAATGCGGACTAAGACTTGTGTGAAAAAGATAATTCTTCTTAGAGTCGCTGGCTTCTTCGTCAGAATTCCTATCTTTACTTAGATCTTTTAAGGTCTCGTATCTTGTATAAACGAAGAAAGAGGTACGACTTATCCCGTGATTTCTTATAAACGTTCTAGACGACGGAACAAGGAATCATGAGAAGTCAGCAGACTGCTGTAGTAATGTTGATGCTTCTGTAATGGAAGTGGAGTGAAGAGTTGAACAATTAAATGAATTCCACCCAAGTTGGCGGTGTCTATTTTAATTTTTAGATTGAAAGGATAGTGAATTGAAAAGGTCAATGATGGCTATTGTTCACAAATATAGGATGACACAAGAACGGCTTTATAAGATGATCAATGTGAGTGTCTATGTATTTTTGTTGACAGTTAACTGAGCCGCCTTATGCCGAACGACATACACGGTGGTGCGAGATGGGGAAGAGATTGGCCACTACTCGATTTACCAAAGTCCAAGGCATTTTTGCATAAGTAGACTAACACAGGAAATGCTAAACCAACAAATACCGCCCATAATAATGGCCTTGCCACCACGGTTGAAAAGGTTGGTTATGTTTGTATTTAGTCCAATAGCACTCATGGCCATAACGATGAAAAATTTTGAGATAACTTTTAAAAAGCTGATTAGAGCAGTTGGAAGAGGGAGGATGGTGGTTATCAGTGATGCCAAAATAAAGTAGATGATAAAGGTTGGAAAAACTTTTTTAATGTTAATCCCTTTTTGATTGCCAGTCGCCTGTTGGCGCTTCATTTCATAAATAGATAACCCCAATGTAATGGGGATGATGGCCAATGTTCTGGTTAGTTTAACAATTGTAGCACCATCAAGTGTATTGGCATGATGTAAGTTATCCCAAGCTGTGGCGGTCGCGGTTACAGAAGAAGTGTCATTAACGGCAGTACCCGCAAAGAGAGCAAAACCTTCATTGGATAAGCCAAGTGCGTGACCTAATGTTGGAAATAGCAGGGCTGCTAGGATGTTGAATAAAAAGATAACAGAAATAGCCTGGGCGACGTCTTCTTCCTTAGCTTTGATAACTGGTGCCGTTGCAGCGATGGCGGAACCTCCACAAATGGATGATCCAACTCCAACAAGTGTAGCAGTGTGGCGATCGAGATTTAAGCATTTTTTTAAGGGAAAAGTTACTAATAAGGCGGTTGAAATGGTTGCAAGGATGATGGGGAGTGATTGGGTTCCGACAGCTAATACCTGCTTAAGGTTCAAGCCGAAACCAAGTAGGACAACGGCTGCTTGGAGGATAATCTTTGATGAAAAACTAATCCCAGCTTGGGTATGGCTTCGGTCAGTGTGCCAAATCGCCAGAATCATTCCGGTAAAAATGGCAAAAACAGGCGCCCCTATAAGTGGGAGCCACTGGCCCAACAACCAAGCAATTGTAGCAATACCTAAACAGAGAGTAAGTCCTGGCAGACGTGATTTTAAAGTAGACATAGTTGCCTCCTCTTCATGTTTTTGTTTTAATTATAGTGCTAAGTGCCATAAATGTATAGGTGATTAAAAAAATGTTCCGAATTTCTTTTATAGGACAGTTGAAGGAGAGATGATAATGAAGCGACCACTAGAATGTTCCCATGATTTTTTAAATGAGGTATTGGATAGTCAGAGTGTGACTTTGGATGCGACGATGGGAAATGGCAATGATACGGTATTTTTGGCCAAGCTCAGCCACAAGGTTTATGCTTTTGATGTTCAGAGAAAAGCCCTTGAAAAAACTCATCAACGTTTGCTAGCCGAAGGACTTGCTAATGTTGAGTTGATATTAGACGGTCATGAGAACCTTGATCACTACGTTTCTGAGTCTATTCAAGCAGCGATTTTTAATTTAGGCTATCTCCCTAGTGCTGATAAGACAATCATCACCAAACCTCATACGACACTTCAGGCAATTGATAAGGTTATCCAAAGATTGGCAGAAGGTGGTCGTTTAGCTATTATGATTTATTATGGCCACGAAGGTGGTCAAATGGAAAAGGATGCGGTGCTGGATTATGTCAGTCAGTTGGACCAAAAAGCCTATACGGTTATGCTTTATCAGGCACTTAATCAAGTCAATACACCTCCATTTTTAGTAATGGTAGAAAAGCTATCTTCTTTCTAGTCATCTGATAAGAATTTTGTTACAATGGCAGAATGTAAAGGAGTAGTTATGTCTCATCAATCCGTCACTGAACGTTTATCAGAATTACGTCAAAAGTATCTTGAACAGCCTTCGCCAAATGATAGTCATTTTGCCGATTCACCCAAAATGGCTAAGCTCAAAAAGAAACTAATAGCTCTTGAAAAAGAACGCTGCCAGTTAAAAATGGCTCAAAAAGATTACAAGGCAGTTGATCAAAAAATTGCTGCCTTAAAAGAGGCGTTTACAGAAAAACATGAAGGAGGTTAATCCGCATGGAGATATCCATCCTGGTGATTGTCTTCCTTTTTTCATTAATCGTTTCCAATGTGGTTAATAGGGTGTTTCCCAAAATCCCCCTGCCCTTGGTCCAACTTCTGCTGGGGATTACCTATGGTATTTCTCAAGGTGGAAAAGGGATAGAGCTCAATCCGGAATTGTTTATAGCTTTCGTCATTGCGCCCCTCAACTTTCGTGAGGGTGAAGAAGCAGATGTTAGGAGCTTTTTAAAATATCGAAGTTTTATTAGCTTCCTCATCCTTCCTTTGGTTTTTGTGACAGCATTAGGGATAGGAGCACTAGCCAGCTATCTTCTTCCGATAGAGTTACCAATGGCTGCCTACTTTGCTTTGGGTGCAGCTCTAGCGCCGACAGATGCGGTAGCCTTTATTTCCATCTCAAAACGATTTGCTTTTCCCAAGCGTATTGAAAATATTCTTAAACTAGAGGGACTATTAAATGACGCTAGCGGTCTGGTTGCCTTTCAATTTGCAGTAACAGCTTTGTTAACAGGCTATTTTTCATTGGCCGAAGCAGGTGTTAAGTTGCTTATTACGATTTTTGGAGGTATTATCATTGGTTTGCTATTTGCTTTCGTAAATCGTATCCTACTATCTTTATTAGAAAAATTTGATGCTGCTGATGTGACAGGTGCGCTACTATTAGAAATAGCTTTGCCGTTTGTGACCTATTTTGTTGCTTCGGCAGTCAATGTCTCGGCTATTATCGCTGTGGTTGTTGCTGGCGTTATGCAAGCCAGTCGCTTAAGAAAAGTGACCCTATTTGATGCGCAAGTTTATCGTGTGGGCCAGATCGTTTGGGAGACCATTAACTTTATGCTTAATGGAGTAGTCTTTCTGATTTTTGGGACGGAATTGACCTCAATCGTTGTACCTGTTTTAACGAGTCCAAGATATAGCAATCTTTATTTGTTTGCCCTTGTTGTTGGCCTGACAGCGATAATGATTCTGATCCGTTTTGTGACGATTAGCGCTTATTATACATTCAAGAATGTTTACTATCATAGGCTATTAAGGAAATCATTCAAAGATATTCTGTTACTCACATTTTCAGGGGTGAAAGGAACAGTTTCAATTGCGACGATCTTGTTGCTACCTCGCCTTGACAATTTTCAGTACAGTCTGTTACTTTTCATGGTTGCAGCTGTCACGCTACTTAGTTTTCTATCAGGATTGGTTATTTTACCCCTACTGGCTCCGCCTATTGAACGACCGGTTGATAACCTGATGAAAATTTCAATCTTATCCAAAGTTTTGACTATTTTGGAGCAAGATAGTAAAGAGAAACCAGATAAGGCATCACTTTATGCCGTCATCGATAATTACAATGCTCGTATTGAACATCTGATTTTAGAACAAGAACCCAATAGTGTCAAAAAGGATTTGGCAGATTTACAACTCTTTATTATTGGTATTGAGAGCGAGGGGTTAGAATATGCCTTTGATGAAGGGCTAATTGATCTTAAAGAATATCGTATTTATCAAGGTTATTTAAAAGTTTTGGAGAAACAAGTTAACCGTAGCTTTGTCTCCAGCTTTACCTATGGTTTTAGGATTTTCATGCGTGTTTTAAGGGCAACTTTACATGAAGTAATGACCTTTGGATCCAAGATTCGGGCGATGAGAAAGCGGATTAGGACTCCGCGTCAATTAACCGAACAAAACCGAGAAAATATCACAGAACTTTATCTCTCTAACACAGAGATTATCTTAGAAGCACTTGAAGAATTAGAAGGTTATTACAATCATTCTTTAGTAGATTATCTTCAAAATGCGCGTTTGCGTGATGCAGAACTCATCAAGTCAGGGCTCTTTGTGGAACGGGTCATCATGCATCTGATTCCAGATAGCAATGATGATATTTTGCGAGGTTATTATTTAGAACGTAAAACCATTGCTGAGTTTGAAGAAGATAATCTTATTTCCAAGTCCTATGCGCAAAAATTGCGTAGTAATGTTAATGAATTGGAAAACTATTCGCTTAATGCGACAACGACTAGTCTCTCTTATGAATTTTTAAGTTTCGCAAGTCAAAAGAAGTAAGCACTTTAACATTTGGAGTGACTCCAAAATGTTAGACATTATATTAAAGCAAGGATTGAGTTCTGTATTACACAAGACTCAGTCCTTTTACTGTTAGTTTGATTCGTTTGTTGTAGTAAAACATGTCATCGGTAATTGCTTGTTCAAGGTCGTCCAGAGATTGGTAGGATTTCTCAAATTTATATAATATCTCAGACTTCAGAATGCCAAAGAAGGATCTTATCATGAAATGGCATAGATGGATCAATACCCTGAGATTCTAAGAAGCTACGGTAAGACTGATGCTGATACTGCCAACCTTGATTGCTATGAAGAATAGCGACTGTGCCAGTATCAGCTGGAAAGACTAAACGTTTTATGAGAGAGTGGGGTTATAAACGGTGATCTCTTTCTGCTCACCTGAGTAGCGTTCAATGAAGAAAATAGGAGTTGCATCCAAAAGCCTTTCAGAAAGGTATTGCCAACTAGCGATGCTTTTCTGAGGTGCTTTTGTCCTGTCCTATTTCAGTTGATAATCTGAAACAAGAAGGCTGGCTGGTTAGATGCTTTCTTATCTGAAGATGACAATGCATTAGGTGGTTATGGATAAGATAACGGAATTTCGTTACTAGCCATCTAGAGTGTGAATTGGCTATTAATAAGGTTGTTTAAATCTTACAGCTATCAGTGAGGTTACTAATGATTGTCCTTTAGAATTATTAGAAAGTTTAATTGAAACCTAGGTAGAGTTATGTTACAATATTAACAAAAATTTAAGAACTATTTAGGAGATTATAATGACAAGAACCGAGTGGTTAGAATATTTTGAAGCCATTAATGGCAGAGAAGCAACAAAAGATGAAGTGGTACAAGCACTAGCAGCTGGTGAGTTTGAGGATGATCAAGTCAGTCCGCCTCTCAAGCATCAAGAGATGATTTATGATGTTTCTGAAGATAGCAAGGGTAACCAAACTTACTCGGAGACACTGCCTGAGCAACCCGTTCCAGTTAAACCAGATACTCCTGAAATCAGCAAAACCAACGACAAGGTTGATAAAGTCAAAGCGTATAGCGGACACTATTTGTCATGGTTTTTGAATGCTCTTAAATACCCACAAGTTGATGGAGATGGGCAACGATTGGCCTTTGGTGGCATTACTCTTGTTTTATCAGCCAGTTTTCTAGCCGGTGGTCTTCTTAATTATTGTCGTCGACTATTGTTGTCTATCGCCAATATTTCGACAGGATCTGGCTCTCTCAAAACAAACTTGCCAGAAGCTTATGATCACTTTCTCAATTTTATCTCACGTGAGTTTGGCTTTGGAAAATTCTTATATTTCCTTGTGCTGATTCTGATGATATATTTAGTCGCTTATGGTTTGCCAGCTGTGCTTCATAAAGATTCTAGAAAGTTGATGGAACGTTTTGGTGGTTTACTAGGGACAACTCCGTTATTGTTGGTGTTGAATGTTGTTGCTTTTCTGTCGAGCTTTTTAGTTAAAAATACGCTCATTGTGAGTGAGAAGTACGTTTCGAGTATTACTAATATCCTAACCGACTCAGATGGACAAGTCAGCAATATCTTGTCCAGTCTCTTAAGCTTAGTCAAGCAAATTCCTGCCTTGCAATCGATGGTATCAGTAATGACCTATTTGCTGATTCTATCTATGGTAGGTTTAGTGGTCTTAATCGTTTCTATGGTTAAAGCAATAAAGGGTGAGTTGTCGTTTTTAAACAATACTTACTTGTCTATTGCAGCTGTATTTCTGTTGTTAGCTGTGGTTTATGTTGTGGATAAATGGATGATGGCTTCTATTCTGGATTCATTTATCTCTCTCAACGACCAAGTCGCATTCTAAGAGAAAGTGAGCGCAGTTAACAATGATAAGTCAAGAACAGTGGATTACTTTGTTTGAGCAAGTGAACGGTAGAAAGCCCACTCCAAAGGAGTTTAAGGCTGGTAAAGACAATGGCTTTGCTACTGACACCATTTATAGCATGATTGGTTTAGATGAACAGGATCCAGCCTCATCACCTCTAGAGGCTTCTAGCTTAAGAGAAAAAAGAGAACACAGACATGATGATTGGCAAGCAAATCAAGTGCTTTATGATGTTTCTGACGAAGACTTTTCACAAGAAGTAGACTTAAATGACAGCTCCAAAAAAGTCTTGGAGGATGATGAGAGTTCTAGCCTCATCTATGATGTTTCTGACGAAGAGTTTTCACAAGAAGTAGACTTAAATGACAGCCCCCAAAAAGTCTTGGAGGATGATGAGAGTTCTAGCATTATCTATGCTGTTTCTGACGAAGAGTTTTCACAAGAAGTAGACTTAAATGACAGCTCCAAAAAAGTCTTGGAGGATGATGAGAGTCCTAGTATTATCTATGCTGTTTCTGACGAGACTTATGCTAATACTGAAATTGAAGAGACCTCTATTACGCCAAACGAGCCATCACAGTTACGGATGCCAAAACTTGGTCCTTCGAAGGTGGCTAACAAGGCTCCACAGCAGCCTAATGTAAGACCACAATTAGAAATGACGTCTGCTCAGGAACAAGCTATTGCTTCTGCTAAGTCTCTGAAAGAGAAGCAGGCTGACTGGATTGCTGCTTTTGAAAAATTTGTTGGACGTAAACCTAGTCCCAAAGAATTTATAGCGGGTAAAGAGAGCCATTTTGATTTGCGGATCATTCATCAGTTTTTGGGACAAACCTCTAAAAAAGCTGGCAAGCCTATCAGGGATAAGAAGCGCTACCTCTACATCACTGGTGGTGTTCTAGCAGCGGTAATTCTAGGTGTTTATCTATTTGGAAATCATTATTATTCGAGAGAATCGGTTGCTAAGCGTTACCTTGAAACGTCTGATACGATAGCTCAACAGCTAGAATACGAAGTATGGTCAGATAGTCAAAAACCAATCAAGAAGTCGGAAATCAGCTATTTAACAAAAGCGACTAGCTCAAAACCTGAATTAGTTGATTTACTCTCAGGAAACAAAATGGCTGAAGTAGGGCGAAGATGGTTGGTATTTCCTGATTGGAAAGTGATGATTCAACCCGCTGACACGACCATCTCGACGAATACGAAAGGGATGACTATTTCCATCAATGATAAACGGTGGGAAAAATCAGATTCAGATCATTTTTCAAAGACTGTTCGTCTCTACCCAGGCGACTATCACTTCTCACTGACGGGTAAGTTAGATGACCAAGAAGTCTCAGCGAGTTCTAAGCAGACTTTGAAGGCTGATCAGCATGTGTCTCTTGACATTACCTATTTGTCCTTTGAGGTGAATAGTAATTTGGCAGATGGTGACTTGTATGTCGGCTCTAAAAAAGTTACTCGCTTGGCTAATGGCAAAGCTGATGTGTCTAATCTAGCGGTGACTAAAAATGCAAAATTATCAGTCCAAAAAACCTTTGAAGATGCATCCAAAGTAACTTCTAACACCTACTCCATTAAAGATATAGCAGATGGCGATAGTGTAACCTTAGATGCCAAAGGGGTATTAGATCGAGATACAGCTGATCAACTTTTGACGGCAGCTTATCAGAAGTTAGATGACTATGAGGATAATCATACGACACCAGATGGATTAACAGATATTTTTCAAGGTGGTGCGACAAATAGCATGTATAAAGACGTTGTTAATATGATTGAGACTAACACTACTAATGCTAAGAACCGTCCAGCAGAAAGTATTAGCTTTGATGATATTGATGTAACCAATGTCAAACAAGTTAGCGCTAAAAAATATGTCGTTGATTTTACGGTTGTGAATAGTTTTTATTATGCTTACGATTCAAAATTCAAAAATTCAGGTTATTATGATGATAAAACAGCTTGGTCGGTGATGGTTAACTATATTGGGACGAAAAACAAGTCGGATTATAGTGATGCTTACTTCAGTGATTATCGGATTAGTGGCAAAGCTAGCGATTCGAGATTAATTAACCGAAAAGATACGGTTAACTAAGATCGTCAGGAAGATTAATACAGGATATCCTATTGAGTAGGGAAGCGAGGTAGTTTTAAAAACCTAAGGTAAGCTGCCCCTCGCTCCTTATTTTGTATGAGAGAAAGAGATGAGTATGAAACAAGCGTTAGGAATTGATTTAGGAACGACAAACTCAGCTATGGCTATTGTGAAAAACGGTCAGCCAGAGATTATTCCAATTGGGGCCAATGATGAGACGATTTTGCGATCGGCTATTTATTTTTCAAAAATTAATGGAAAAAATCGTGTTTTCTACGGAAAAGAGGCCATCAGTCGTGGAACTGAAATCGGAAAAATTGATTATTTTAAAAATGACTTTAAACGTGACATGGCACGTCAAATTGAAAATGAAGTGATTGATCACAAGCGTGTGAGTGCAGAAATATTATCTGCCTTGATTTTACATGAATTCAAACTTCGATCACGTCAATTAGCTATCGAAATGGGCGTGGATGACATCCAAGATGTTGTTATCACTGTGCCAGCTTATTTTACCTCAGAGCAGAGAGTTGCCACTAAAAGGGCAGGTCAATTAGCAGGATTTAATGTTTTGAGAATTATCAATGAACCCACTGCTGCAGCCATTGCTTACGCTAGTGAAAAGGGCGTTAATGGCAATGTTTTAGTCTATGATTTAGGCGGTGGAACGTTTGATGTGACGCTGATGAATGTTCAGCAAGACCACTATGATATTTTAGCGACAGACGGCAATCAGCGTTTGGGAGGTTTGGATTTTGACAAACGTTTAGTTAATCTTGTAAAGGATAAACTTGAAAATCAAGGTGTCAATATGACCATGTTAACACCAAAAGAAGAAATGCAGATGCGCTATCAAGTTGAGAAAATGAAAATCACACTCTCTATCAATGATGTGGCTTTTTATGAGTTATTCTTGGATGACAATGCTTATGGCGTTGAAGTGTCACGAGAGGAGTTTGGCGCAGCTATTGCTGATTTGATTAAAGATACCGAATTGAAAGTCATTTCAACCGTATCGGCAGCTGGCTTATCCTTATCGGATATTGATCATGTTGTTTTAGTTGGCGGGTCAACGCGTCTCCCAGTTGTCAGGGAAATGATGGAAGGTTTGGTTGGCAAAAAACTTAACTATGATATCAACCCAGACACGATTGTGGCAGAGGGGGCCAGTATTATTGCACACTTGATCGTAAATGACCAAGTAACTTTTAATGAAACCCATCAGGGAGAGGATGCCTCGCCGTCACAGATTGTCATCCGTGATGTGACGTCACAAGGCATAGGCATGCTCTTGCGGAAAAATCCTAGAAAAACTTATCCTTTTGTTGGTGATTTCTTTAACAGTGTCGTGGTTCCTCGTAATACCCAAATTCCAGCGATTTTTACCAAGAAAATTTATGCTGTTGCTGATGGACAATCTAATTTCCAACTACGCTTGACAGAAGGAAACTATGAAAATCCGATGAATGTTAAACCGATTTTGAAAATTATCGAGTATCTAAGCCAAAATCGCCAAAAAGGACAAGAGGTCGCTGAAATTCGTTTATCATTTGATGAAGAACAAATTATTCATGTTCATGTTGTAGATGCTTTTACTCAGGAAATGCTTGGTTCTTATCAAATCAATGCAACGATTGATCAGATTGAAGAAGTGGCTGA
Source organism: Streptococcus halotolerans (assembly GCF_001598035.1). Classification (NCBI taxonomy): domain Bacteria; kingdom Bacillati; phylum Bacillota; class Bacilli; order Lactobacillales; family Streptococcaceae; genus Streptococcus; species Streptococcus halotolerans. The sequence continues at coordinate 2,096,475 of NZ_CP014835.1, forward strand.
AGAAGACCTATCTGACATGCAAGCCTTATTTGATGAGTTAGTATCATGATTGATTATTATAAAGGGATTAATGCCAGCACAGGCGAAGATATTTCATATTTAGCAGAGTTGCGTGGCAAAATTCGTCAAGAAGATTCTGCCAATCATATTTATCAGGTTTTAGTGGCCTTGGGTGAAGAGCTAGACAATAGAGAAACACTTGGAGAATTTGATGCTTCAAGTCGCCAGTTATCGCAAGCTTTACCCAATATTAAACGGCATTTTTTAAGTGAGAAGTGGAAGACAACCTATGATTATCAACTGGTGCAATACTATTTGAAGCAATCAGACAGTGATGTGGACGATGCAGATCCTTATCCTTTACCTATTGAAGACGTTGAGGTGAAACAAGAAATAGCTGCTTCAATCCCTCAGGCTGCCTCGCAACAGCATACCACGGCTTCTTGGTGGCAGAAGTGGTTTTTGCAAGTTGTGATTGTTCTTGTGGTGTTAGCGATGACAGTATTTCTCGACTTAGATACCAGTTTGGCACTTATTATATTACTAGTTGTCCTCACAGTTAGTTTATTTCTATCGAATTAGGAGAGGTATGAAGCAGCATATTTTAGAATTCAAGCACATTTGCTTTAAGTATCGCTCAAATAGTGAGTTGCTATTTAATCAGCTTGATGTGACACTAAAGACGGGAGAGGTCGTCGGCATCTTAGGAGGTTCAGGAAGTGGAAAAACAACCCTGACTGAGATTTTGCTAGAGCGCTTAAAACCAACTTGTCAAGACTTTCACATTTATGAAGATGGGCAGCTAGTGACACATCAGAAACCACGTTGGAGTTATGTGCCACAGCAGAATTTGTTGAGAGACTACCTCAAAGTCAGTGAGATTTTTACTGTTTATGGAGATAGTTATTTAAAGGATCTGAGTAAAAGTGATCGTCGAGAACGTATCCAATCGGTGGTTCAGGATTTGGGGTTATCAGAATTTTGGCATAAGCAAGTAAGCCAACTTAGTGGGGGTCAGAAACGACGTGTCAGTATCGGTATTGAACTGCTTAGCCCTTCAGCTTACTTTATTTTAGATGAACCTTCTAGTGGTTTGGACGCCTTGAGTGATCGTAATCTTTTGCGAACGCTTCGTATTTTGGCCAAAACCTCCAATAAGGCCATCTTAGTGGTAACTCATAATACAGAGAATTTAGCCATTTTTGACCGTTTGATTTTCTTGTCAAAAGGTCTTCCGAAATTTGTCGGTTCTTTTGAAGAGTTGCTGCATGAATTTAAGACAACTGATCCCTATACCCTTAGGAAATACTTGGACTTAAATATTGCTGATATTTATCAAGAGTTGCTAACATCCGGAAAAATTTATAGAATATAGGTAGAAAGAATGGCTGCTTTACGATTAAGCTGGTATAGATTCAAACACCATTACATGGATTTTATTAAAGTTTTATTGGGAATCCTCATTTTTGAAGGTTTGATTATCTATATCCAGAAAAAAGAATTTTTAATAACCTTTGAGAATACGAGAATGACACTCTTTTTGCTTTTGTTTTCTTCTAGCCTTCTGATATTGGTTCAAAATAGTATATACATCAGCAAAGAACGGGCGATCTTAAATCGTGATTTCTTTTCGACCTTAAATCGTTGGGCTTTTGTCTCTGCAAGTCTGGTATTTCATACTTTGTTTGCTTTAGTGGAGACGCTGGTCTTTGTCAGTGGTCTTCACTACTTTAGCGACTTATTTGATAAGACCTTAGAGACAAAAGGGCAGATTTTTGGGAATTTTTCAATTGAAATTGGCGTAACTGTCTTTTTAGTCTTTCTCTGCGCTCACTTTATGGCATTGCTCGTTTCCTCTCTTGTCGGGAGTAACGATAATACGTCAGTTATTTTATCTGTTATTTTAGGCATTATGCAGTTTTCCTTATCAGGTACAGTTTTGCAACTTCCAAAGGGGATTAGTGGTATCACTTCTTTAATCTTTCTAAGTTATGGTCATAAAGCTATGGGCATGACCAATCAATTAGCTACGATAAAATCGGCAATGGATAAGTTTCAAGTACCGCTTCCAAAAAGCCAATTAGACATGTTTGAAGCGAGTTCTTCAGCAATGCTTAGCCATTGGACTTCCTTAGTAGGACACGCTTTTATCTATGGCTTACTATTTTTACTAGTCTTAGTTTATAAAAAGGAGAAATCATGACAAAAGAAGAGTGGATTACAGAATTTCAAGTATTAAATGGTCGGTTTCCAACAGAAGCCGAGATTCAAGCTGCAACGGCTAATCAGTTTCAAAAAAGCAAAACATCGGGATTTCAGAAGTTTGACTCAAATCTACTTTTGAAAATCGCTCTTATTATTTTGATGGCGGTTTTTGGCTATGTTGTTGGTTACTTATTTGTTTGAGGAGGTGACATATGAAGAATAAAAAATTTATAGCGGGCTTGTTAGTGGTCTTTCTCGTTTTTCTTGTAGCTGGGAAATACACCCAAAGCAAGTCTATGCTAAATTCAAACTATGCTTATGCAACTACTGTTAGGGATAAAAAGACAGGCAAAGAATACCGCTACGAGGTCGCATTGGTCAGTGATAAAAAAGCTAAGGTAACCAAGACCGATCTTGCTTCAGGAAAACAAACTGTTTTTGAAGAAGTTTATCAAGGCAAGCCTAATGAAGGGATTAAGCTGGCTGCTGATGATGGTGCTTCTATTCATTTGATGCCTCCTGCTATGCCTTGGACAGAGCCAAAACTTGAAGTGAATAAGCCTGATTACGTTCAGCCAACTAAAAAAGCGACAAAAACGTCAAGAGTTGCAGACAATCATGCCAAACCAAGTTCGTCTGCTGGTCAAGATAGTAGTTCTAAAACCTCTGAAACAAGCAATAGCACGGCTAAAAAGCCTAGTGCTGAAAGTTCTACTAGTGCTAAAACCAGTCAGTCTACTTCAACGCAGACAGAAAGTTCTAGACTTGACATCGCAGCGATTGCTAAAGGTGACCTCTCATCAATGAGTGGTTCTTATCAAGGTGAAGATGGTAAGACACCATTTACTTTTAATCCAGATGGAACAGGTAACATTAATAACGTTGACGTTACTTTCACCGATTTTTCTCAGGTAGATGGTGTAGCAACTTTCCGTGCTAAAGATTTTCCGATAGCTTTTACCATTGTGCCGGCTGGTGTGGCAACGCCTAGTGACGTTAATGGTGGGCCATCATCGATGTTTGCTAAATTTGATGACGACAGTAAAGATCGTGCTTTTGCATCAGGAGAAGGGCTAAATCTAATTTATCTCACGACCCCATCAAAAACAGATGCTAAAAAGTCCGCTAAGACAGAAACCAAAACTTCTAAGAGCGATTCAGCTAAAGACAAAACTGTCGAATACAAGGTTACCAACACTAACCGTCTAACTCATGAGAGTGCAGCTAAAATCGCAAAATCTTTCGGCGATTGGTTAGAAACTAGCGCTTACGCTAAGGACAGTGTTCTAGTGCAGAGCCAATTTGATGATACGTATAGTAAGAGCAACTTAAACCCCCATTTTTGGCAATTTAATACAGAAGACGGTCCAGCAATAGCCCACCTTTATGGCGCGAAAAGTGGAGAAATAGCAGCAATTGAAAAAACAATGGTAGATGGTTCCGACGCTGATGGGAAAGCTTTGGATGATAGCCGGAGTGAGTTTGATCTAACACTCTTAGGCAATGACCTTACCAGTTCTCAAGCTGAAGACTTCCAATCGACGGCTAGTTTTAGGATTTATACCTTAAATCAACCCAAAGCCCATCGTTTTAACTCTACTTCAGATGAGTTAAAGACTTTGGTTGATGACGGCAGCTTATCTTCATCAGAAACGAGTGCTGCAGCGGATTATGGCTATGTGCCATTCTACGAGAAAAAAGTTGATCATCAAAAACCAAGTTATCAAATCGTACTGGCTTCAAACGGTAAAGTGTATTATGTCACAGATTATCGCCTTGATGATAAATCAGTAAGCACTTTGGAGTTAGAAACTTACCAATTAGCTCCAGCCGACATGCAACAAACTTATCAGGATTTACTAGACAAATTTGGTGAGGAGAAAGAGGATGATGCTGCTGAACCTTCATCTAGCAGCTCAGAAACATCAACCAGTGAGTCTTCAAGTTCTTCAACGAGTTCAGAGTCAGAAACTGAGACGACTGATGGTATTTTTCCGCCAGAATTAATTGGAACTTGGCTTAATACTGATTCAGAATCTGGAGATGCTAAGTTGACCTTTGCTGAAGATGGTACTGTTACTAAATATTATGATGATGGAACTCACCAAGAAACGATGGTTTCTAAGGTCACTAAAGTAGAAAAAATTAGTGATACAACCTATCGTTTTGTTGACTATGATAAGGCTGATGCGATTACCCCAAATGGTCTGGGAGGCGCTGGATTTGAAGTTGAAATTGGATTTAGTGTTGATGGTGATGACTTCTCGTTTGTCGAGTGGACACGTGCTGTAGGGGCTGATTTCAATCCAGAAAAGGATCGTTATTCAGAAATGCTAACCTTTACTAAAGAGTAGAAAAACCATGTTAACTAATAAAAAGATATTTACGGTAGTATTATTAGGGGCCTTCTTTTTAGGAATCTTTGCTGGTCGTTATCGTCAGGAAACTGTTCTTAAGGATTCTCAAAAAGCTTTTCAAGTGACTGCTGAAAATAAACAAAATGGCGAAGAGGTCTTATTTCAAGTTCAACGGTTTGACCAGAAACGCTTAAAAATTCAACTGTCTACCGGTGAGGTATTCGCAAGCCAATTGTCACCTAAACGTGAAAACGGTGCTTGGATTATTGAACTGCCTAATAAAGATGGAAAATTAGCCCTCCAATCAAGTATATTACCTTGGCGTGACGCGAAATTGGGAGTATTGACTTCTGAAAAGTATCAAGAAAAGCCAGGTACTTCTAAAATGATCACTCTCACTGAAGTAAGTCCCTTAAGTGAAAATGATCTGACAAGTGCTGAACCTGTTGCGGATACGACAGTTAGAAGTCAGGTACAACTGACATCTCGTCAAGTCGATCAATTGGTATCCGATTTTGGCGACTGGTTAGTCAACAGTTCGTATGCTAAGCATGCCGTTGTCGTCAGAGGAGCATTCAACGAAGCTTTCTCTAATGCTTCTGGACCTGTTGGGATCTTGGCATTTGAAGTCAATAATCTTAAAGTTTTAGCAGGATTATCAGGTGATGATATGACTGGATTTGAGAGTTTGGATAGTGATATTCAATCTTATACGACTAGCCTAGTGGACATTGATCAGTCTGGGAAGGAATTGTCTGACTTTCAATCACAGGCAACCTTTAGAGTGTATCGTACTATATCTCAGGATACTGGCTACTATCAATCAGCTAAAGAAGAGAGGGAAGCACTGGGGATTTCCACTTATAGTGATTTTTACCAAAATCAAGTCGATCAAGAAGCTGATAGTTTAGCCATTGTTTTGGCTAACAATGGTAGAGTTTACTATGCTAAAGACTACGGCATATCAAATCAGACGGCCTATCTCGAGGCACCTTCACAATTGCAAAGAGCCTATAATCAATTTTTAGCGCAATATCGAAAATCATCCGTTGAATGATGTATATAGTGGGGTATATTTGGATTGTATTTGTTTAAAGTGTCTGTTATAATAAATCTATCAGAGGTGCTTTGAAGTTCATTTGTCACAGGAAGCGGTGTTGCTGAGAAGTCCGCACAAATGTCAAAGTTGGTTGCTGAGATAAGATTTCGTTTAAAAGTGAGCAGCGGGTCTCAAACCCGAATGTGGGTGGTACCGCGGATTTTCTAACAAATTCGTCCCTGTCATTATCGACAGGGATTTTTTTGTCTGCTGAAAGTTAATGTTTTGCCTTCTAAAAAGTTTAGGCTTTATGATAAGAGTGAGTCAGGAGGATCCAGATGGCTAAAAAGAAAAACCGAAAGAAAGAGCTGCGTCGACAACAAAAGCTTAATATCAAATGGTTGTCAGAGGACGAAGGAGATGACTACGGAAATCTAACGACGGTTCCTCCCATAATTATGGAACGTCGACAAATACCGCATTTTGATGAACAGCATGAGGCCCTAGTTGCTTATGCTGCTGATAAAGGAAAAGATTTAGTAGATATTAGCGAAGAAGACTTGCAGCATATTCAGCACTTGTTATTGTTCAATAAATTTCCATTTAAAAAAGCAACTCAGATCTATCGTCAAGCTGTCCAAACGCCAAATAATGTACAACGAAGTAAATTATTGAGACAGGTCTTGGATTTGGATCCAAGTTATTTTGCGGCTAAGTATCATCTCTTGTTGACTAAAGAAATCTCTTTTGATACTGATTATTTTGAACAAGTTTGGCATTTTTACGATGAGATTAAGCAAGGGTGGCGGTCTGAAGGTTATCGTGATTGGAGTTATTGGGAAGCTCGACCTTACTTGACGGCACTAAACTATATGGTGGCTTACTTGTATGAAGAAGGCTTTTTGGGTCTCGCTGCTGAAGTTGTGGAATTTATTCTTTCTAAAAAACCAAAGCGTCTTGCCCCAGATTTTCTTCACCTTGCTTTGTCACTTTATAATGAATTGGGACGGTTCAATCAGATTCAATCTCTTTACTATCATTTTTTACCACTTCTTCCGCGAAATAAAGACAGTTTAATATTTCACTTTATGTTGTCCAAATTACTTCAAGGCCAGATGGTTGAAGCTAGGTCATTGTTTGAAGACTTGATTGATGTTAATGAGGAAGCAGCTGATTTCTTTGCCAGTGACCATTGGCTAGATGAGTTGTTTGATGTAGAGGAAGCTGAGATGTATAAGCCTTTTTCTCGTCAGTCTCTGGCTGTGACAACATACTATTTAATGGACTTTTTTGAACGAAATCTCATAGTCGTCAGCTATTTAGGTCGTTTTGCGAGGGAATGTGGTGGCACGCCAACAGTAGTTGATGGGGTAGCAGATTTTTTCTCTGGTTATAACACCCCTTTGTTTGATGGTATACAATTTAATATTTATAGAACATTGTTTTATGAAGATTTAAGAACAGCTAAAGATTTTCAGCGAATTACTGAAAAAGACTTGTTAGCTATCAAAGGAGTAGGGCAAGCAACCCTAAAAAAACTAAAAGATAACGGAGTGGTTTTCAAGGGAAATTAACATTTGTCAGTAGAATAGAATACCAAGTTAACCTCTCCCCATATATTTATCACTCTCAGGACTATTTTATGACTTTCCTAGCGGCAAGATTTATCAGAATTAAGAAGATAAATTCTTGTGGGATAAGCCAGTAGCTAGTGATGATACAGGATTGAATCGTAGCAGATTTCGGATACTAAGATGAGGTTGAGAAAATCAATCAATGTAACACCGAAACTGCTACGGCAACGCTATTGGGCATATAGAAGCTAAGTAGCGACTATTGAGATACAGAAAAAAAGAGTGGTGATAAACTTTTTCGGTCATTCCCCAACAAGTCTGTTTGCTTGCTAAAGTTGTTACTGTGGTAGGCTCAGAGAATGGATATTTACTATATTATAGAGAAACATAAAGACAAGTTAGTATCATACGCCATGAGTTACACCAATTCATTTTTACAGAACATAATATAAGATACAAGGAGTATTAAATGTCAAAAGAACTATCACCAAAATACAATCCAGCCGAAGTTGAGGCTGGGCGTTATCAGAAATGGCTTGACGAGGATGTTTTCATGCCGTCAGGAGACAAGAAGGCCAAGCCTTATTCTATCGTTATTCCGCCACCCAATGTTACTGGTAAGTTGCACTTAGGGCACGCATGGGATACGACATTGCAGGATATTATTATCCGTCAAAAACGTATGCAAGGTTTTGATACACTATGGCTGCCTGGTATGGACCATGCAGGGATTGCAACCCAAGCCAAGGTTGAAGAACGATTGCGTGAACAAGGTATTACGCGTTACGACCTCGGCCGTGAAAAATTCCTAGACAAAGTTTGGGAATGGAAAGACGAGTACGCTGCGACCATTAAAGATCAATGGGGCAAGATGGGGATCTCCGTGGACTACTCACGTGAGCGTTTTACCCTTGATGAAGGCTTGTCAAAAGCTGTTCGTAAAGTCTTTGTAGACCTTTATAAAAAAGGATGGATTTACCGTGGTGAATTCATCATTAACTGGGATCCAGCAGCACGCACAGCCCTTTCAGATATTGAAGTTATTCACAAGGATGTTGAGGGTGCCTTCTATCACATGAATTACATGCTGGAAGATGGCTCACGTGCTCTTCAAGTAGCAACAACGCGTCCTGAAACCATGTTTGGGGACGTTGCCGTTGCGGTTAATCCAGAAGATGACCGTTACAAAGACTTGATTGGTCAAAATGTTATCTTGCCAATTGTGAATAAGCCAATTCCAATCGTTGCTGACGAACATGCAGATCCAGCATTTGGAACAGGTGTCGTTAAAATCACACCGGCTCATGACCCTAATGACTTCCTTGTCGGTCAACGCCATAATCTTCCACAAGTTAACGTTATGAACGATGACGGTACTATGAACGAATTGGCGGGTGAATTTGTAGGTATGGACCGCTTTGAAGCTCGTAAAGCAACCGTTGCTAAGCTAGAAGAGATTGGTGCTCTTGTTAAGGTTGAAAAACGAGTGCATTCTGTGGGGCACTCTGAACGTTCAGGGGCTATGGTTGAGCCACGATTATCAACACAATGGTTTGTTAAAATGGATCAATTGGCTAAGAATGCTATTGCTAATCAAGATACTGACGATAAAGTAGCCTTCTACCCTCCGCGCTTCAATGATACCTTCTTGAGCTGGATGGAAAATGTCCATGACTGGGTTATCTCTCGTCAGCTATGGTGGGGACATCAAATTCCAGCCTGGTATAATGAAAACGGCGATATGTACGTTGGTGAAGAAGCACCAGAAGGTGAGGGTTGGGTACAAGATGAAGATGTCCTTGACACCTGGTTCTCATCTGCACTTTGGCCATTTTCAACCATGGGCTGGCCTGATACGGACTCTGCCGACTTCCAGCGTTATTTCCCAACATCAACCTTGGTAACGGGCTATGATATTATCTTCTTCTGGGTATCACGGATGATTTTCCAATCCCTTGAGTTCACAGGTCGTCAGCCTTTTGCAAATGTTTTGATCCATGGCCTTATCCGTGATGAAGAAGGCCGCAAGATGTCTAAATCGCTTGGTAATGGTATTGACCCAATGGATGTCATCGAAAAATACGGCGCTGATGCCCTACGTTGGTTCCTGTCGAATGGTTCTGCCCCTGGTCAAGACGTTCGTTTCTCTTACGAGAAAATGGACGCTTCTTGGAACTTCATTAATAAGATTTGGAACATCTCTCGATACATCCTCATGAACAATGAAGGACTTGACCTGGATACTGCTGCGGACAAGGTCGCGCAGGTAGCTAATGGTCAGGCTGGTAACGTCACGGATCGTTGGATTCTCCATAATCTCAATGAAACCATTGTTAAGGTCACGGAAAACTTTGACAAGTTCGAGTTTGGTGTGGCGGGACACATCCTTTATAACTTTATTTGGGAAGAATTTGCCAACTGGTATGTTGAGCTGACTAAGGAAGTGCTTTACAGTGACAATGAAGAAGAAAAGGTTATGACGCGTGCGGTTCTGCTCTACACACTTGATAAAATCCTCCGCTTGCTTCATCCAATCATGCCATTTGTGACCGAAGAGATCTTTGCTCAGTATGCTGAAGGCTCTATCGTAACGGCTGACTACCCTGTGGTTAATGAAGCCTTTGAAAATGCTGAGGCGCATAAGGGCGTTGAGAGCCTGAAAGATCTGATTCGCTCCGTTCGTAATGCGCGTGCGGAAGTAAACGTTGCACCATCAAAACCAATCACCATCTTGGTCAAAACAAGTGACGCTGAACTGGAGACCTTCTTCAAGTCAAATGTCAACTATATCAAGCGCTTCACTAATCCAGAAACATTGGAAATCTCAGCTGACTTAGCAGCGCCAGAATTAGCCATGTCAGCCGTTATTACAGGTGCAGAAATCTTCTTGCCACTGGCTGACTTGCTTAATGTCGAAGAAGAATTAGCTCGTTTAGATAAAGAACTGGCTAAATGGCAAAAAGAACTCGATATGGTCGGTAAAAAACTTGGTAACGAGCGCTTTGTTGCCAACGCCAAACCAGAAGTCGTTCAAAAAGAACGCGATAAACAAGCTGATTACCAAGCTAAGTATGATGCCACACAAGAGCGGATTACGGAAATGAAAGCGCTAGTGAAGTAGTTTGTCAACATCGTCTTATGGGCAACTTATACTCTTTGGAAAGCAAAAGCAGCCATTCTTGCCTGATTTGATGAACTTGAATGCTATCAGCAATGGCGTTGTCTAGTCTCTTTTTGATTTTCATTTAGTATAACTATGACAAAACGCCTGGCTGGAAACTTCTCAATCAAGCAAGTTATAGCTTTATTATTGGGCTCTTTGTCAACTGTAGTGGGTTGACTTATAGTTAACACCGAGAGAGGACCAGTTTGGTCTTCTCTTTTGTTGTATTCAAAGCAAGATAAATCCGTTTTTTGAAGTTTTCGAAGTTCCTAAAGCCAAAAGCATTTCGCTTAATGACTTTAATAAGGTTGTTGGTCGCCTCTAGTTTGGCATTGGAATAAGGTAGTTTCAGGGCGTTGATAATCTTTTCCTTGTCTTTTAGAAAGGTTGATAAGACGGTCTTGAAGATGGGATGGACTTGTTTGATGGTATCAGAAATGAGTTCAAAGAAGTGTTTCTCCTGCTTTTCTTGGAAATGAAAGAGAAGGCATTGGAAGAGTTCATAGTGGTGACGTAGCTCATCAGAGTAGCTCAAAAGACGTTGCACAATCTCTTGATTGGTCAAGTGCATGCGAAAAGTTGGACGATAAAACCGTTTATCGTTTAGGTTACGACTATCTTGTTGGATGAGTTTCCAGTAACGTTTCAAGGCCTTATATTCGTGAGATTGACGCTCAAATTGGTTCATGATTTGGATACGGAGACGGTTCATAGCGCGAGATAAATGTTGAATAATGTGGAACCTATCGAGAACAATCTTCGCCTTAGGAAACAGTGTCTTAGCGATGTCATAGTAGGGACTAAACATATCCATGGTGATGACTTTAACACGACTGCGCACCTTGTGAGAATACCGCAAAAAATGATTTCTGATGACAGCTTGCGTCCGACCATCAAGGATAGCGATAATCTTGTTAGCATCGAAATCTTGGGCAATAAAGCTCATCTTTCCCTTCTTAAAAGCATACTCATCCCAGGACATGTTCTCGGGTAACCAGGTTAAATCGGTCTTGCACTCAAAGCGGTTGAGCTGCCGATAGACGGTTGACACAGAGACAGACAGGTCTTCAGAGATTTTTGTCATTGCCTCACGACTCATGAGTTTGTCGGTGATTTTGTGGTTAATGACGTTGGGAATCTGGTGATTTTCTCTGACCAGAGAGGTCTTAGCAACAGCCATTTTCCCACACGCTTGACATTTGAAGCGACGCTTTTTGAGACGAATCAGTACTTTACAACCCGCCATTTCCAGATAGGGAATTTTGCAAGGCTTTTGGAAATCGTACTTTGTCATTTTTCCTTGACAAACAGAGCATTGAGGGGGATCATAATCTAACTTGGCATGATACTCTCTGTGAGTGAAGAACTTGTCAAATGTCTTTTCAAAAGTGATGTTAGGGTCTTTAATGTCGAGCGAATCTTTGATATAATCTAGTTGTTCCATATGAGTCTTTCTAATGAGTGGTTTAGTCGCTTTTCATTATAAGTCATATGGGACTTTTTTGCTATATTCAAAAAGACTCCATAATCTCCGAGAAGAATTTACCCACTACAGAAATTATAGAGCCTATTATTGAAGACCAGTATGGTACGCTTGCACTTGGTCAGTTAAAAGTGATGAATAAAAAACGAAGAAGAGTTGACTTGTTCAAAAAGTCAACTCTTCTTTGTTTAGTCGATATAGTGTAATTTGCCTCGGAAATCCTCGATAGTTTGATAACCTTTTTCTGTCATAATGTCTTGTAACTCTTTTTGAACTCGCTCGAAAATAGGAACGTCTTCATAACCAAAAGCAGAGCCAATTTGGACCATGCTAGCACCACAAAGGATATGTTCAAAGGCATCTCGTCCGGACTTAACCCCTCCGGTTCCGATAATTTGAATAGATGGCTTTAGGCGTTGGTAAAAAGCATGGACATTGGCCAAGGCAGTTGGTTTAATGTAGTCACCGCCGATTCCACCGAAGCCATTTTTAGGTTTAATGACAACAGTCTCATCATCGATAACTAAGCCATTTCCGATAGAATTCACGCTGTTGATGAAGGTAAGTGGGAATTGGTTTAAAATATCAGCCATTTGGTCAAAATGGACAATATCAAAATAAGGGGGAAGTTTGACACCAAGCGGTTTTTTGTAATAGGTAAAAATGTCCTTCAAAAGTTTTTCAGTTGTTTCAAAATCATAGGCTATTTGAGGTTTGCCTGGGACATTTGGGCAAGAGAGATTAAGTTCAACAAGTCCTTGATAGTCGCTATTTTGAATGGTTTGTAGGATAACATGCGTTTCCAGTTGAGACATACCAACAACAGACAAAATGTTAGATTGATCAGCATTTTCTTTTTGAAGCGACAAAAGGTAGTCTAGGTAATAAGGAAATCCTTTATTGGGTAGTCCCATTGAATTGATGGTTCCTAGAGGTGTACTTGCCATACGTGGATGAGGGTTGCCAGCACGTTCTTCTAAGGTAGCAGTCTTGGTGACGAAGGCGCCAGCTTTAGAATGACGAATGGCCTCTAACTCTTTGATAGACATGCAGCGGACACCAGCTGCGTTCATAAGACAGTTATCAAACTGAAAATTCCCAATGTGTGTTGCTGTTGAAGTCATCATTTCCTCCTGATTTGAAAAAGGGCGAAGTGCCGTGTTTTGGACAAATTTTTTCTATTCTATCACCGAGAAATGAGATGATCAAGCCTTTTTTGAAGAAAATCATAAAAAGTTCGTGTTTTTCAAAAAGAGGGCAAATTTCAAGTCCAAGTTAGTCAGTAAGTAAAACATTTCTAGGAGATATGTAATCTAATATGTTTTTGGGATAATTATTAAGCTCATTTTCAACAATACGCTCTGCTGCTGGGACTATTTTTGGTAGCCGCTTATCGATGGTTTGAATCCTGAACAGATTTATTTGGCACCCCCTTATACTTCTTGGGAACCTGACACTGATAAAAATCATAACTACCTGATTAGATAGTGGTTAGCTTGAGGGACTAGGAAAACGATCTAAAGACAAGTCGTTTTTATCGAAAATGGGAAACAGTTCTCTTAAAAATGCTTGAACGACTGATTTCCTAGACAATTTTTAACAAGTGGCTAACCTAGTGTTGCCATTTAGTGTTTTTCAAAAATAGTAACAACGAAGCAACAAAATCAAGGAAACGCTATCATGGAGAAAGTTGTGATTTTGCTAGCTTTTTGACGCTTTTTTGGGTAAAATATAGGAGTAATTGGCATTAGCCAAGAATATGCGGATAAGGCTGACCTTAGTCCGTAAAATCTAAAGGAGTTACTCTAATGGTAAAATTAGTTTTCGCTCGCCACGGTGAGTCAGAATGGAACAAAGCTAACCTTTTCACTGGTTGGGCTGACGTAGACCTTTCAGAAAAAGGAACACAACAAGCGATTGATGCTGGTAAATTGATCAAAGAAGCTGGTATCGAATTTGATCTTGCTTTCACATCAGTGTTGAAACGTGCTATCAAAACAACTAACTTAGCTCTTGAAGCAGCTGATCAACTTTGGGTACCAACTGAAAAATCATGGCGCTTGAACGAACGTCATTACGGTGGATTGACTGGTAAAAATAAAGCAGAAGCAGCAGAACAATTTGGTGATGAACAAGTTCACATCTGGCGCCGTTCATACGACGTATTGCCTCCAGAAATGGCAAAAGATGACGAACATTCAGCTCATACTGACCGTCGTTACGCTTTGCTTGATGATTCAGTTATTCCAGATGCTGAAAACTTGAAAGTAACTCTTGAGCGTGCTCTTCCATATTGGGAAGACAGCATTGCTCCTGCTCTTAAAGAAGGTAAAAACGTCTTTGTTGGTGCACATGGTAACTCAATCCGTGCGCTTGTAAAACACATCAAACAATTGAACGATGATGAAATCATGGATGTTGAAATTCCTAACTTCCCACCACTTGTCTTTGAATTTGATGAAAAATTAAACGTTACGGCAGAATACTACCTTGGTGGCGAATAAGTAATATTCTTAGAACAATCATAAGCCCTTAATGTAGCTCAATGGTCTATCGAACATGAGGTACTGGGGTTTATCTCTAGTGATGTTCTGTGAAGATAAGGAAAAGAACTAGCTTTGGCTGGTTCTTTTTTTAGAAAAAATCTTTTGATTTATCACACCTACATTGTCGTTATCAGAACATTTTGTGATAGAATAAGAGGTAACTGTCAGCTATGGAGAAGAATATTGAAGCAATTATTAAACAGTCTCTGGTCTAGTTATCGAACACTTCCTTTGATTGCAAGGAGGCTTTATTTGATTTTCTTGACCGTTGTCATGCTCTTTACCATTTTAATTATTCGGTTAGCAAATATGCAGCTGATTAACGGTGATTTTTACCTTCAAAAATTAAAAGCGACGACAACCTATACTGTTTCAACATCAACGGAACGTGGTCAAATATACGATGCTAAGGGTAAACTACTAGTTAAAAATACAGCCAAAAAAGTGTTAACCTTTACACGCAGTAACACCATGACTGCTGAAGGGTTAAAAGATATTACTGAGAAACTTGCTCAATTAGTAACCTTTACTGAGACAAGGGTTTCTGAGCGCGATAAGATTGATTATTATTTGGCAAGCAGTGCTCATTTTGACGAAGTGGTCGATAAACTTCCTCATGAGCAGAAGTATGATAAATTTAATAATAGCTTGTCATCGACAGAAATATATGCCAATGCAGTAGCAGCAGTTCCGAAGAAAGCTGTTGATTTTGATGAAGAAACCTTGAAAAAAGTAGCTATCTTTAGTCAAATGAATGGAACTGCTACTTTTGATACCAGTCGCTTGGTTGTTGAGGATTTAACAGATGAACAAATCAAACAAGTTAATGACCATGCGTCTGAATTGTTGGGGGTGACAGTGTCAGATGGTTGGGATCGTGAAGACAGCACCAGTTCTTTAGCACCACTCTTGGGCCGCATTTCCAGTGAGAAGACAGGCCTTCCACAAGAAGAAGCTGAAGAATACTTAAAAAAAGGTTATTCGATGAATGATCGTGTCGGAACATCTTACCTTGAAAAACAATACGAATCGGTACTTCAAGGTAAGCATCAATCTAAGACTATTACTGTGAATAAGAATGGTAAGATTATTGATGAACAGACAACATCTGAGGGTAGTAAGGGTAAGAATCTGAAATTAACAATCGACTCGGACTTTCAAGCTGGTGTTCAAGACATCCTTCGACGTTATTACCAAGCAGAAATTGCCTCGGGTAATGCAGCTTATTCAGATGGTATTTATGCAGTCGCTATTAACCCCAAAACAGGAGCCATTTTATCGATGGCAGGATTATCCCATGAAAAAGGTAGTGGAAAAATGGAAGACGATGTCTTGGGGACAATCAGTGAAGTCTTCACACCTGGATCGGTGGTTAAAGGAGCCACTTTAACCTCTGGCTGGCAAAATGGTGTTTTAACTGGCAATGAAACCCTGATGGATATGCCAATTGTTTTTGCAGGTGATAGCACCAGCATCCAATCTTGGTTTACAAATGGGTCTATGCCAATATCTGCAACGCAGGCTCTGGAATATTCATCCAATACTTATATGGTTCAACTAGCTCTTCGAATGATGGGGCAAAATTACAGCTACAACATGCCTTTGACGAAGGCAGGCTATCAAGAAGCCATGGAAAAATTGCGTAAAACCTTTGCAGAATATGGTATGGGGACATCAACTGGCATCGACCTTCCAAATGTATCAGAAGGATTTGTGCCAAAAAAATTCACGGTATCAAATACCTTAACAGAATCATTTGGTCAGTTTGATAACTACAATACCCTGCAACTAGCCCAGTATGCCGCAACCGTTTCTAACAATGGAGATCGTATGTCTGCGCATTTAGTGGAAGGTATTTATGACGATAAGGCCGATGGTAGTTTAGGGGATTTGGTCAAGTCAACAGATATCAAATCTTTAAACAAGGTCAATATCACGCCGGATCAGATGGGGATCATTCGCCAAGGGTTCTATGATGTTGTTAATAGTAACAGCAGACTTGCGACTGGATCTTACATGAGAGGTAGAAGTACGGTTATCAGTGGTAAGACAGGGACAGCTGAGACCTTTACCAAAAATACAAGGGGTCAAACGGTTAGTACGGTAAACCTTAACGTCGTGGCTTATGATCAAAACAATCAAATTGCTGTTGGCGTCATGTACCCTAACGCTTCTGATTACCTTGCAAGGGCCCATCAATACATTGCGCGTGACATCATTGATCTTTATGTCTCAAGCTTTGCTCAATAATTTTGATAAAAGGAGAACAACGTGTTATACCCAACACCAATAGCTAAATTGATCGATAGCTTTTCAAAATTACCAGGTATTGGTATCAAGACAGCGACTCGTTTAGCCTTTTATACGATTGGAATGTCGGACGAAGATGTTAATGAATTCGCTAAAAATTTATTCGCGGCAAAACGTGAACTAACCTACTGTTCGATTTGTGGCAATTTAACAGATGACGATCCTTGTAATATTTGTACAGATGACAGTCGCGATCGTTCCGTTCTTCTCGTTGTCGAAGAATCTAAAGATGTTTCAGCCATGGAGAAAATCCAAGAATACCATGGTCTTTATCATGTTTTACATGGTTTGATTTCTCCGATGAATGGTGTCTCTCCTGATGATATCAATCTAAAAACACTTATTACTCGACTGATGGATGGTGACGTCAATGAAGTGATTATTGCTACAAATGCTACAGCAGATGGGGAAGCGACCTCTATGTATATTTCTCGTGTGCTGAAACCAGCCGGCATTAAAGTCACTCGATTGGCGCGTGGTCTAGCCGTTGGTTCAGATATTGAATACGCTGATGAAGTAACCTTGCTGCGGGCCATCGAAAATCGAACAGAGCTCTAAAATCATTAGATTCCAAAGATTATTTGGAATCTTTTTTTATAAAGAAGTCAAAAATACTTAGGCTTAACTTTGTCTTTTATTGGAATTATGATATGATAAAAAGGATTGAGACGTTACTGTAATCAGGAGCGTCAGTTCAATAACGTATCAGCTTTTTGAACTAAATACGAGTTGAAATAATGATAGAAAAGAGTTCTTATGGTAAAACAAACATTAGTATTGCTTTATGGTGGTCGTTCGGCTGAGCGTGACGTTTCGGTACTGTCTGCTCAGAGTGTGATGAGAGCTGTCAATTATGATAAATTCCAAGTCAAGACATACTTTATTTCTCACAAGGGTGAATTTATAAAAACGCAAGAGTTTATTAACCAGCCTGACGAGAATGAGCGCTTGATGACTAATCAAACGATCAAATTGGAACAACAAGTAAAGCCTTCAGACATCTATGAGGACAATGCCGTTGTTTTCCCAGTACTTCATGGTCCAATGGGCGAAGACGGCTCTATACAAGGTTTTCTAGAAATTTTGGGAATGCCTTATGTTGGAACTAATGTTCATGCTTCCAGTGTTGCTATGGATAAAATCACAACAAAACAAGTACTCGAATCGGCAGGAGTTCCACAAGTCGCCTACACGGTTTATATTGAAGGAGATGACCTAGAAAAAGCTGTTGCTGAAAGCATGGCTACCTTGACATTCCCAATCTTTGTTAAACCAGCTAATATGGGTTCCTCTGTTGGGATTTCCAAGGCTGAAAATGAAGGTGAACTTCGTGAGGCAATTGCCCAAGCTCTAAAGTTTGACAGTCGTATCTTGATTGAACAAGGCCTTACTGCACGCGAGATTGAAGTTGGGATCTTAGGTAATACAGATGTCAAAACGACTGAGCCTGGTGAAGTTGTTAAAGATGTTGCCTTCTATGATTACAAGGCGAAATACATCGATAATAAAATTACCATGGCTATCCCAGCCTCTATTCCTATTGAAGTGATGGATCAAATGCGTGCTTATGCGGAAATAGCCTTTAAAACTCTTGGTGGTAGTGGTTTATCACGCTGTGATTTTTTCTATACAGAATCTGGCGATATTTTCCTAAATGAACTCAACACTATGCCTGGCTTCACCCAATGGTCAATGTACCCATTGTTATGGGAAAATATGGGCCTAGCTTACTCTGATTTGATTGAAGAATTGGTAAGTCTGGCTCAAGACATGTATCATAAACGCGAAAGTCATTTACAATAAAAATAGTTTCCAAGGTGAAACTTTAGGTTTGAGAAACAGTTCCTTTTGGACTACTTTCTTGAACCTTTTTATTTGCCAAAAACGACTAGCCGTATTAGTGATTCAAAAGAGCTTCCAGCATAGCATCAAAAAAAACTTAGAAAATGAATTCTAAGGTTTTTGATGTTTTTAACCTGAACAGTTTTCAAGGTCATTTTTTGTTTGGTAGCATTAGCGTTAATGGATTGCTAATTTTGGGGATTTAAGAGTTTGCGATATTCTGGTATACGGTTCAACTGAGGGAAGACTGTCATGGCTACCAAGATACGAATGGGTATTTCAACTATTTTGATCCAACGACCTGCGATGAATTGTGCCATAATAGGAACATGGTAATAGTGTTGAATTAACCAAGGAGTCATGATGAAACTCCCTAAGATGGTGATAACAGTCATAGCCAAAGAAACATAAAACCAATCTTTCTTAGATGACCAACTGAATGACCTGCCGTAAAAGAAGGCGCCGTAGATAAATCCCATAATAGCTTCCATAACGGTCCAACCGATGAGGAACATCCCAGCTTTCTCAGAAAAGAGCGTGTCGATAAGATCAAAAATACCCAAAGTTAGAAATCCTAGCAGAGGACCAGTAATACTACCGATAATGCTTTCGAGAATAAAGGTGAAACTAAACACCAGTTGTTTTGGGATGATAGTAATGGAAAGTCGCCCGAGCAAGTAACTAAGAGCTAGCAAGATCCCGATGGTTGCTAGGCGACGAACACTTAATTTTGGAAAAGTTAATAATGTTTTCATGATCAAAAAACCTCGAAGAGATAGTAGGTCTGCTAGTAGCGATTTAGGTCTCTTGTATGAGACGATTGAGGCTAACTACCGGTGGATATAGTGAATGACTGAGCGTTTTGATTCCTTAGATTACGGATAAGCCAGTCACAAACAGTTGAGGCCAATCCCTGACCTTGTCAGTTGTAAGAACAGCCTCATTTATCATAACACAAGTTTTCAAAATAACAAGGTTCAGTAGAGTTTATGAAAAAAGTTGGACAAGTAATGCTTTTCCTCATTAAAAACTCTTTGAAAAATTATGATATAATGGAAACATTATTGAACAACAAGAAGGATTGTAAGATGAAATTGCGATTACATGAAGTCGCCAAAGTTGTCGGCGCAAAAAATGATATTACAGAATTTGAAGATGTAGACCTGAGTCAGATTGAATTTGATTCTCGCAATATTAGCGAGGGAGATCTTTTTCTTCCCTTGAAAGGTCAGCGTGATGGTCATGACTTTATCGAGACAGCCTTTAAAAATGGTGCCTTAGCTACTTTTTCTGAAAAAGTGATTGAAGATCATCCTTTTATATTGGTTGATAATTGTTTAACTGCTTTTCAAACGCTAGCCAGTTATTATATTGAACGTAGTCGTGTCGACGTTATTGCAGTGACAGGTTCAAATGGCAAAACAACGACTAAGGATATGATTGCTCAGCTTCTGTCAACGACTTATCATACATATAAAACACAAGGTAATTACAATAACGAGATTGGGTTACCTTATACTGTTCTCCACATGCCAGATAATACGGAAAAACTTGTTTTGGAAATGGGACAGGATCGTTTAGGTGATATTAAGTTGTTATCAGAAATAGCTAAGCCACGTATTGGAGTTGTCACTCTGGTAGCAGAAGCTCATCTGGAATTTTTTGGTAACAGAGACAAGATTGCAGAAGGTAAGATGCAAATCACGGATGGGATGGACAGCGATGGCATTTTAATTGCTCCAGCGGATACTGTCATCAATTCTTATTTACCTGAAAATCAACCAACCATTCGTTTTGGCATAGACGAAGATATCTTTATCACAGAGCTTCAAGAATCAAAAGACTCTTTGACGTTTAAAACCAATTTCTTAGAAGACTCTGTTTTCTTACCAGTAACTGGAAAATACAATGCCACAAATGCTATGGTAGCAGCTTATGTAGCTAAATTGTTGATGGTTGCAGATCAAGACATCTATCAAGCTTTCCGAGACTTAGAACTCACTAAAAATCGTACGGAATGGAAAAAAGCTGCTAATGGTGCTGATATCTTATCAGATGTCTATAATGCCAATCCAACAGCAATGAAATTGATTCTAGAAACTTTCTCAAGTATCCCTAAAAACGAAGGAGGCAGAAAACTTGCTGTTCTTGCGGATATGAAAGAACTTGGCAAGGCTTCAAGGGCTCTTCATGAGAGTGTTCTTGATAGCTTATCTTCTGAAAGTCTCGATCTACTCTTCTTTTATGGAGAAGATATTAAATCGTTATCAAACTTAGCTAGAGAAAAATTTTCTGAGAATCAGGTGTTCTTCTTCGAAAAATCAGACGATAAGGATGACTTTGAAAGCCTATCTGAAGCCATTCTTAATAACTTAGAGAAAAATGATCAAATCTTACTCAAAGGAAGTCATTCGATGAACTTAGCTGATATTGTGGCAATTCTAGAAAAAACGAAGTAGGTCAATATGTTTACAATCCCATCAATGATAACTGGTACGGCGAGTCACGCGCCTAGAGTTACACCTGTTGTTTGTAGCTTTCTTGTGTCGCTAGTGATCCTTTCCTTTGGCATGACTCGGCTTTGCTATACCATGCCTGGTTATAGAACTTTTTGGAAGAATGTCCAATATCTTCAAATCGTTTCGTTGTATGCTTGGTACCTTTTAGCACACTTCGATATTACAGAATGTCTTCCTCTTTACCACTGTCGCATAGCCACGTTGGCCATCCTATTTTTACCCAAGGGGAGGCTTAAAACCTATTTTGCCTATCTCGGGACAGCAGGAGCTATCTGTGCCCTTTGTTATCCTATTTTTGATCCCTATCCATTTCCTCACCTGACCATCTTGTCTTATGTTGTTGGACATATGGCTTTGCTGATTAACTGTCTAACTTATCTGTATCAAAATGAAGTTAGTGGTCATCTTTCTTTTAAAAACATTCTTCAAATGACATTTTGGGTAAATATGATTATTGGTGTGGTAGATTTAGTCTTTCATGCTAATTATGGTTTTTTACGTGAAACTCCGATTTTAGCTAGCCAGAATGGTATGTTGAATCTTTTGGTTGTTAGTTTGGTCATTTCAATCTTAATGACACTAGTTCAAAAGCTGATGTCAAAAGAAATTGACCGTTTGACCGTGAGAGCCTGACTTGCTAGACCATCCTTATTTAGCTATAATAAAAGAGTTGCTAATAGTGTAGCTCTTTTTATACTGCACCTGAAGCAAGATAATCAATGAAAAACAGTCATCTAATCTTACTAATTAACCGACTAGAAAAGGATAATCATGTCAATTCAAGACGAAATCAAACGCCGTCGTACCTTCGCTATCATCTCTCACCCGGATGCTGGTAAAACGACCATTACAGAACAATTACTCTATTTCGGAGGAGAGCTCCGTGAAGCTGGTACCGTTAAAGGGAAAAAAACAGGTAACTTTGCTAAATCTGACTGGATGGATATCGAGAAACAACGTGGAATCTCGGTAACATCATCTGTCATGCAGTTTGACTACGCTGGCAAACGAGTCAATATCTTGGACACTCCTGGTCACGAGGATTTTTCAGAGGATACCTATCGTACCCTTATGGCTGTGGATGCTGCTGTCATGGTTGTGGACTCTGCCAAAGGTATCGAGGCTCAAACCAAAAAACTTTTTGAGGTTGTTAAGCATCGTAACATTCCAGTTTTTACCTTTATCAATAAATTAGACCGTGATGGCCGTGAACCACTGGATCTCTTAGAAGAGTTAGAAGAAGTCTTGGGAATCGCGTCTTATCCGATGAACTGGCCAATCGGTATGGGACGGGCTTTTGAAGGACTTTACGATATTCATCATCAACGTTTAGAACTTTATAAAGGTGATGAGCGTTTTGCAGATATTGCTGATGGGGATAAACTTTTTGACAATAATCCTTTTTATGAGCAAGCAAAAGAAGACATTGAACTGTTAAGTGAAGCTGGTAATGACTTTTCTCAAGAAGCTATTCTTGA
The DNA here is from genome assembly GCF_001598035.1 of Streptococcus halotolerans. NCBI lineage: Bacteria > Bacillati > Bacillota > Bacilli > Lactobacillales > Streptococcaceae > Streptococcus > Streptococcus halotolerans. The sequence continues at coordinate 2,118,991 of NZ_CP014835.1, forward strand.
AGGTGATTTAACGCCAGTATTCTTCGGTTCAGCCCTTACCAATTTTGGGGTGCAGACTTTCCTTGATACTTTCTTGGAATTTGCACCAGAGCCACATGGACACAAGACAACTGAAGATAAGCTGATTGATCCTCTGGATAAGAATTTCTCTGGATTTGTTTTTAAAATCCAAGCCAATATGGATCCTCGTCACCGTGACCGTATCGCCTTTGTGCGTATCGTTTCAGGCGAATTTGAACGCGGGATGAGTGTTAATCTTCCACGTACAGGCAAAGGGGCTAAGCTTTCTAATGTGACTCAATTTATGGCAGAATCACGCGAAAATGTTGAAAATGCTGTCGCTGGTGATATTATCGGTGTTTATGATACAGGGACTTATCAGGTTGGGGATACCCTAACAGTTGGTAAACATAAATTTGAATTCGAACCATTACCAACCTTCACACCAGAGATTTTCATGAAAGTGGCTGCTAAAAATGTCATGAAGCAAAAATCCTTCCACAAAGGCATTGAGCAACTAGTACAAGAAGGCGCCATCCAACTTTACAAAAATTACCAAACAGGCGAATACATGCTTGGTGCCGTTGGACAACTTCAATTTGAAGTCTTCAAGCATCGCATGGAAGGAGAATATAACTCAGAAGTTGTCATGACCCCAATGGGTAAAAAGACTGTTCGTTGGATTAAACCAGAAGACCTAGATGAACGTATGAGTTCGAGTCGCAACATCCTAGCTAAAGATCGTTATGATCAGCCAGTCTTCTTGTTTGAAAATGATTTCGCCCTTCGTTGGTTTGCCGACAAATACCCAGAAGTGACACTAGAAGAGAAAATGTAGCACAATACAGCGATCACAAACCAGGTTGATTTTGTTATCTTTTCTCGGAAGAGAGAAAAGTGATTGAGACCTATTACGAGTTGCGTTATCCGTTGTTTTCATCAATGGAAAATATAGCGTGACATTGTCCATGAGAGTATTTTTACTGGCTTTTATAAGTGTGCTTTAAACCTCATAACTATCTAGAAGCATCTCAAACAAGGGCTCATTTTTATTACTATCAAATACCTGGCTTAGTCAGGTATTTTTGAACAGTAAAAGTCAGAATCCTATTTTTATTTTTGGTACAATGAGGAAAACAAAGATAAAGCGAGGAAAGAAAATGGGTATATTTTCAGGTCTTTTAGGAAATGCATCGCAAAAAGATAATGATCAAGTTGAAGAGCAATTGAGAGACGTACTTGTTCCAGGAGAACAAGTATCACTAGCTTTTGCCCTGATTCGTGATTTAATTGTATTTACGGAACAACGTCTTATTTTAGTGGATAAACAAGGAATGACTGGAAAGAAAACTTCCTATAAATCAATTCCTTACCGTTCCATTTCGCGATTTACTGTTGAAACATCTGGGCATTTTGATTTAGATGCGGAGTTGAAGATTTGGATTTCGTCTGCGGTTGAACCAGCCGAAATATTACAGTTTAAGAGTGATAAAAATATTGTTCAGATTCAACAAGCCTTGGCAGCAGCAGTTTTAAACTAAAACATAAAAACAAGTCGATTCCTCTTGGTATCGACTTATATTGAAGATAGAGAGTCCTTAGAGTTCCTTTTCTAGGCTCTTTGTCAACTGTAGTGGGTTGACTTATAGTTAACACCGAGAGAGGACCAGTTTGGTCTTCTCTTTTGTTGTATTCAAAGCAAGATAAATCCGTTTTTTGAAGTTTTCGAAGTTCCTAAAGCCAAAAGCATTTCGCTTAATGACTTTAATAAGGTTGTTGGTCGCCTCTAGTTTGGCATTGGAATAAGGTAGTTTCAGGGCGTTGATAATCTTTTCCTTGTCTTTTAGAAAGGTTGATAAGACGGTCTTGAAGATGGGATGGACTTGTTTGATGGTATCAGAAATGAGTTCAAAGAAGTGTTTCTCCTGCTTTTCTTGGAAATGAAAGAGAAGGCATTGGAAGAGTTCATAGTGGTGACGTAGCTCATCAGAGTAGCTCAAAAGACGTTGCACAATCTCTTGATTGGTCAAGTGCATGCGAAAAGTTGGACGATAAAACCGTTTATCGTTTAGGTTACGACTATCTTGTTGGATGAGTTTCCAGTAACGTTTCAAGGCCTTATATTCGTGAGATTGACGCTCAAATTGGTTCATGATTTGGATACGGAGACGGTTCATAGCGCGAGATAAATGTTGAATAATGTGGAACCTATCGAGAACAATCTTCGCCTTAGGAAACAGTGTCTTAGCGATGTCATAGTAGGGACTAAACATATCCATGGTGATGACTTTAACACGACTGCGCACCTTGTGAGAATACCGCAAAAAATGATTTCTGATGACAGCTTGCGTCCGACCATCAAGGATAGCGATAATCTTGTTAGCATCGAAATCTTGGGCAATAAAGCTCATCTTTCCCTTCTTAAAAGCATACTCATCCCAGGACATGTTCTCGGGTAACCAGGTTAAATCGGTCTTGCACTCAAAGCGGTTGAGCTGCCGATAGACGGTTGACACAGAGACAGACAGGTCTTCAGAGATTTTTGTCATTGCCTCACGACTCATGAGTTTGTCGGTGATTTTGTGGTTAATGATGTTGGGAATCTGGTGATTTTCTCTGACCAGAGAGGTCTTAGCAACAGCCATTTTCCCACACGCTTGACATTTGAAGCGACGCTTTTTGAGACGAATCAGTACTTTACAACCCGCCATTTCCAGATAGGGAATTTTGCAAGGCTTTTGGAAATCGTACTTTGTCATTTTTCCTTGACAAACAGAGCATTGAGGGGGATCATAATCTAACTTGGCATGATACTCTCTGTGAGTGAAGAACTTGTCAAATGTCTTTTCAAAAGTGATGTTAGGGTCTTTAATGTCGAGCGAATCTTTGATATAATCTAGTTGTTCCATATGAGTCTTTCTAATGAGTGGTTTAGTCGCTTTTCATTATAAGTCATATGGGACTTTTTTGCTATATTCAAAAAGACTCCATAATCTCCGAGAAGAATTTACCCACTACAGAAATTATAGAGCCCTTTTCTAAGGGCTTTTTACTGTTTTTATGTTTGAAAATCAAAGAGTTTTCTAAACATTGTATTTCTTTTGTGTTACAAAGATTACAAAAATATGTTGAAAGAGTATCTTTTGTGTGTTATACTAAACAAAATTAGTTGAAATATTCATTAAAAGCATTGCCACCTCTGTTTAGAGATAAAACTGAACATGAGACTGTATGACAAATAAGGAGAGAAGGCACCATCAGAAATGATATTTTTACCAATCCTATATCTTCTCGCGGTCATTAGCTGTTTCACACTGATGCCGCATACGACCAAGGCTTATGGATCATTAAAGAAAATAAAATTATTATTTCTATGGTCCGTGATAGGCTTAGCCATTGCCAATAGTCTTACATTTACTTATATCTGTCAGTGGTTGGGGCTCTCAGCAGGTTTTACTGGTTTAGTCGTTGTGGCTAATGTCCCATTTAACGCCTTATCACGGTTAAAAAAGTGTTTGTTTATCTTAAATTATATGGTTCTAGTAATCCTTCTTTTTAGACTATTTGTCTATGTCTGGCAACATTTGGTTTCATAGTTCAATAGTTGAAAAAAGGAATCATTAAGAGATCAAGGATTCTATGAAAACGTGTTTATAATCTTTCTAAACAGAATACCTACCAATTTATCGCTGATTGTGTTACACTAGATAAGTTGTCATAATTACTAGCAGATGTGTTGGCTAGAAAAGTTACAAAACTTTGATCAGCCAAATTTTTATCATTAATAAGGATTTGAACTGGCTTTTAGTGAGCCAATTATCTGCACCAGCTTAATAGAGTGGCTTCGCACCACTTTTAGAAAAGAGAAACATTTGAAATTTACAGAATTAAACCTTAGTCAAGATATCCAAGCAGCTGTAGTAACCGCTGGTTTTGAAGAAGCATCACCTATCCAAGAGTTGACGATTCCACTCGCACTGGAAGGTAAAGATGTGATTGGTCAAGCACAAACCGGTACAGGAAAAACTGCTGCATTTGGCCTGCCGACACTTAATAAAATTTCGACTGATCGTAATGTCATTCAAGCTTTGGTCATCGCGCCAACGCGTGAGTTAGCGGTTCAATCACAAGAAGAACTATTCCGTTTCGGACGTGATAAAGGTGTTAAAGTACGTTCCGTTTTTGGCGGTTCATCAATTGACAAACAAATCAAAGCCCTAAAATCAGGAGCACACGTTGTTGTTGGTACTCCGGGGCGTTTGCTTGATTTGATTAAACGTAAAGCTTTGAAATTGGATAATGTTGAAACATTGATCCTTGATGAAGCTGATGAAATGCTTAACATGGGCTTTTTGGAAGATATCGAAGCTATTATCAGTCGTGTTCCAGAAAATCGCCAAACTTTGCTTTTCTCAGCGACAATGCCTGATGCTATCAAGCGAATCGGTGTGAAGTTCATGAAAGAACCTAAGCATGTTAAGATTGAAGCAAAAGAATTAACTAATGTAAACGTTGATCAATACTATGTTCGTGTTAAAGAGCAAGAGAAATTTGATACCATGACCCGTCTTATGGACGTTGATCAACCAGAATTATCCATTGTCTTTGGCCGCACAAAGCGTCGTGTTGATGAATTGACACGTGGATTGAAACTTCGTGGTTTCCGTGCGGAAGGGATTCATGGTGATTTAGATCAAAATAAACGCCTTCGTGTAATCCGTGATTTCAAAAATGATCAAATTGATATTCTTGTTGCAACAGATGTAGCAGCCCGTGGTTTGGATATTTCTGGTGTCACACACGTTTACAACTATGATATTCCACAAGACCCTGAAAGCTACGTTCACCGTATCGGTCGTACAGGTCGTGCTGGGAAATCAGGTGAGTCAATCACATTTGTTTCGCCAAATGAGATGGGTTACCTGTCAATGATTGAAAAATTAACTAAAAAAGCTATGAAAGGTCTAAAACCTGCAACAGCAGAAGAGGCTTTCCAAGCTAAGAAAAAGGTAGCTCTTAAGAAAATCGAACGTGATTTTGCGGATGAGTCTATCCGTGCCAACTTCGAAAAATTTAAAGGTGACGCGATCCAATTAGCACAGGAATTCACTCCTGAGGAATTGGCACTTTATGTTTTGAGTTTAACGGTTCAAGATCCAGATAGCATGCCAGATGTTGAAATTGCGCGTGAAAAACCATTACCATTCAAACCATCAGGTGGTGGTAAAGGTAAGGGAGGCCGTGGTAACCGTGATCGCAATCGCGGTGGGCGTGATAATGACCGCCGTCGTGGTGGACGAGGAGATCGCCGTCGTGATAATCGTGATGGTGGCCGCCGTGATTTCAAACGTCGTGACGATAAATTCAAAAAAGATAACCGTCGTCAAGATAACAAAAAATCACATAAAAATACCTCTAGCGAAAAGAAAACAGGTTTTGTTATTCGCAACAAAGGTGAGAGATAATTAGTAGAACAAACCAAAGTAATATCTAAAAATCGTATGAAACCAGCAATCAGGGAGAGGATTGCTGGTTTTTTGTTTTTTATGGAAGAAAAAATAAGGTAGGAACCCTATAAAACTTAGTTTCACACCTTATTGTTTTTTATATATTCTAATTTTTGTTGTCGTGTTTTCTGCTTGAAATAGGCTTCGGCACTTTGGGCTTCTTGCTTGCTGCTAAAGCCTTCTTGATAGAGGAGTTTTACGGGTAAACGAGCTCTTGTATATTTGGCGCCTTTACCAGCATTGTGGGTTTTTAGGCGTCGTTTCACATCTGTCGTGTAGCCAGTATAGAGAGTCTTATCAGCACATTCTAAGACATACATAAAGGCTTTCAATTTAGTCATGCTTTTGTCCTTTTTTACCGAAATAAATCTCAAAAATCTCGTCAGTATAATCCCCGTTGTCTTGGTGAACAAAGAGTGGTGGCAAAATTTTTAAACCATCCATAGAGCCATCTTTGATGGCTTCAATCAAGAGCATATTAGCTTCTTTCTCTTTTTTTGGATAGACAAACTGAACACGCTTAGGGGCTAAATTATACCGTCTCAGAGTGTCAAGGATGTCCAAAAAACGATCAGGTCGATGAACCATAGCCAAACGCCCGTTGGATTTAAGAGCATGTCTTGAGACTTGGCAGATTTCTTCCAAATTGGTCGTAATCTCATGTCGTGCTAACAGGTAGTGCTCAGAGATATTTTTCTTGGATGTTTTGGTTGATTTAAAGTAAGGTGGATTGCAGAGGATGAGATCAACTTGAGAACGAGGGACGTATTCCAAGAGGTTTTTAAGATCATCCTGAACAATTGTTACTTGTTCTTCTAGCTGATTGAGTTGGATAGAGCGGCGTGCCATGTCAGCCAGTCGTTCTTGGAGTTCAACCAGGGTAATTGGAGCCTTGGTTCGGGTGCTAGCGAAGAGGCCAACGGCACCATTTCCTGAACAGAGGTCTACAATGAGCCCTTTCGATGGTATTTTTGGAAAGCGAGATAATAGTACACTATCAATGGAATAGCTGAAAACAGCCTTATTTTGAATGATTTTAACATCCGTTGAGAAGAGCTGATCAATACGCTCTCCCTGTTTTAATGGAAATTGAGACATGATTCTATTATAGCAAAAATAAGACTGACTGTACCTTGTCGTTGCTTTTCTTAGTTTTGATTTTCTGATTAAAATGATTTAAAAATGATGTGGTAATCAGAAAAATCAAAGGAATACTTATCTTTGCACAATTGACTTTGAGGATACCTAAAAGATTCTAAATATAACATTATCAGATTTTTACGGCAAAATTTACCTTGACAGTTAAACTAATTTCCACTAAAATTTCCATATATTTTATCTTAAAAGGAATGTCTATGTCTCTAATTTATTTATTTCTATGCCTAATGTTTGTTATGCGATTGGTTTTTTTACGCTTATCTATTCGAAACGAAAAAGCGATTCTAGCCAATGGAGGTCGTGAATACGGCGCGACAGTTTCTAAGGTCATTACGATATTGCATATTAGTTTTTACCTAGCTGTCGCTATTGAAATTTATCTTCATCAGCCTGCTTTTGATGGGACATCTTTACTAGGGTTGTCATTGATGATTTTTTCACTAGCTATATTAAAAGTAGTCACAAGTTTGTTAGGAGATATTTGGACGATTAAATTGATGGTGGTTAATGACCATCAGTTTGTGGATCATTGGTTATTTAAGACGATCAAACATCCTAATTATTATTTAAACATTATGCCAGAGTTAATTGGGATCTGCCTTTTAGGCCACGCTTGGGTATCCGCAGTAATTATTATTCCCTTCTATGCTATTGCCTTGATGTTTCGTATTCGTGAGGAGAATCGTCTTTTGGCAGAAGTCATCATTCCTAATACACGCTTAAAGTAAGAGGAATAAAAAACTTAGATCGCTGGACCTAAGTTTAGGGATTGCTATTGAGCCAATCGTGGTATTTTTCAACAAGATTGATAGCCATTTGTGTTGCTAGAGCCGTTGAAAAGCTTTCTGTACCTTCTAAGTTATCACCAGCAACTTCCAGTTTTGTCTCATCGTAAATAGCTTTGAGACTCTCTTCTGAGAGGGTTGCTTTGAAAGCTTCGAATTGATTCATCAGATCTTCCTCCTTTATTAGATTCCTATGTTACTGTCATCATATAGAAAAGGGTTTCAATAGTCAAGCGAGAACAGTCTACTATTACCTTCCAACTCGGCTATTTTATAAATGTTCATAACATGATATAATAAAAAGACTTTGTATGGAGGAAATAACATGTTTTATGCTTATTTACGTGGTTTAGTGGTCTTTTTACTTTGGGTTTTTAATGGCAATGCTCACTACCACAATGAAGAGAAAATGTTACCCGCTAATGACAATTATATCCTAGTAGCACCTCACAGAACTTTCTGGGATCCTGTTTATATGGCTTTCGCAGCACGTCCCAAAGAGTTTATCTTTATGGCTAAGAAAGAATTGTTTACCAATCGTATCTTTGGTTGGTGGATTCGTATGTGCGGTGCTTTTCCAATTGACCGTGATAATCCTGGTCAAGAAGCAATCAAGTATCCTATTCAGATGCTCAGGAAATCTGATCGTTCGCTTGTCATGTTTCCAAGTGGAAGCCGCCATTCGCAAGATGTTAAGGGAGGTGTTGCCGTCATTGCTAAGATGGCAAAAGTTAAGATTATGCCCGCCGCCTATGCTGGTCCAATGACACTTGGAGGTCTTTTAAATGGTGAGCGAGTAGATATGAACTTCGGGAATCCTATTGACATTTCGGATATTCGCCGTATGAATGATGAAGGAATCACTGAAGTCGCTCGTCGCATTCAAGCAGAATTTGATCGACTTGATGCTGAAAATGACAGTTATCGTACGACAAAAATGAAGCGCAATCCCTTGACCTTGATCTATCGTATCCCACTGGGCTTTGTAGCTCTGTTTGCTGTCTTCATAACACTTGTTTTTAGTTTTATAGCTAGTTTTATTTGGAATCCTGAAAAGACCATCAAAAAACCATAGTACCCAAAAACTTCAGATTTTCTGGAGTTTTTTTGTTTTGATTTCGAATAAATAAATAGGAGGAACATCATGTTTGAGGATATGTTAGAAAAAATCCATACCAACAAAGTTGTCGTGGGACTGGGGGGGTTAGTTATTTTACTGCTGATGACATGTCTTTTTCTTTTGAGGAATCCTTCAAAGGAAACTCAGGAAGAGCTTTTACCATCATGGTCAGGACAGTCAGAAACCATCAGTAGCACAACGATGCCCTCGAAAGAAGGCTCTCAAGCGGAAAAATCACAATCATCGACGATGATCACGGTTGATGTTAAGGGAGCCGTCAAAAAGCCAGGCGTTTATGACTTACCGAGTGGTAGTCGTGTTAATGATGCTATTTTATTGGCAGGTGGATTAAGAGAAGACGCGGATCGAAAGTCTGTCAATTTTGCTCAAAAATTAAGTGATGAAGGCATTGTTTATGTGGCGAGTCAGGGTGAAAATATCTCAGTCATAAATTCAAGTGTTGCTCCTCAAAACTCAACGGATTCTTCAGAAGTCTCTACCGGCAAAGTCGACCTTAATAGGGCTACACTAGCTGATTTACAGACGATTTCTGGTATCGGTCAAAAACGGGCTCAGGACATCATAGATTATCGTGATAGCAATGGTGGTTTTAAATCGGTTGATGACCTGTCAAATGTTTCTGGTATTGGTGATAAGACTCTTGAAAAGCTGCGTGAGGAAGTGACGGTTGATTGAGACTAGATTGTTAAAGCCAATGTATTTGGCTTTTTTAGTAACGTTGACCTACTTTATTATTTTCACCAAATCTTGGGTTGCTATTTTTTTAGCAGTGGTTGCTTTCATATGCCTTATCAAGCAATACCAGAAAAAGACGATTTGGCAGATCATGCTTATAATCGCTATATTTTCGCTGTATTTTGTTTGGATTGATCATAGACAGCATACATTAGAGAAGAACCTTCCTAGCCAAGTTTCAGAACTACGTCTCATTCCTGATAGCCTTTCAGTAGATGGTGATTTACTTTCAGGACGTGCTGTTCAGGGACACCAAACGTATCAGTTTTATTATCAATTGCAGACGGTATCGGAGAAAAAGTATTTTCAAGAGCTCAACCAAGTGGTTCGTTTAAATGTAGTCGCAAAAGTTGAGAAACCTGTTGGTCAACGCAATTTCAAAGGATTTGACTATGCCGCTTACTTGAAGCGTGAGGGGATTTACGGCATTGCGCAAGTCACTGCTATTACGTCAATTAAAGTGGCACAGCCTAACAACCCCATCGAGTGGGTAAGATTGTGGCGACGCCAGCTTCTAGTTCACATCAATCAGAGCTTTCCTGCTCCCATGCAGCATTATATGACAGGGCTCTTATTGGGGTATTTGGACAAGGCTTTTGATGAGATGAGTGATATATACACAGATTTGGGGATTATTCATCTCTTTGCCCTTTCAGGTATGCAAGTAGGTTTTTTTATAGGTATTTTCCGAACAATACTTCTGAGATTAGGCATTTTAAGGGAGCATTTTAGTTATTTTCTCTTGCCTTTTTCTTTTCTGTATGCTGGTTTAACTGGTTTTACCGTTTCAGTCGTGCGTAGTTTACTACAAACTATCCTTGGTCAGTTTGGCTTTCGTAAGTGGGACAATTTAGGGCTAACGATGCTGATATTCTTTATCCTTTCACCTCATTTTTTAGAGACTGTGGGTGGTGTTTTATCCTTTGCTTATGCTTTTATCTTGTCAAGGCTTAACCTAGAATCACTATCCGGTCGTCGCAAAGTAGTAGCTGAGAGTTTGGTTTTATCATTTGGTATTTTGCCCTTACTGATTTTTTATTTTGGGAGTTTTCAACCCTTATCCATCCTCTTAACAGCCTGCTTTTCAGTGATTTTTGACGTGCTTTTGTTACCTCTGTTAAGTCTGGTATTATTAGCTAGTCCTTTGATGTCTTTGAGTTTCTGTAATCCTTTGTTTCTTGTTTTAGAGTCAGTCATCAAATGGACAGCTCAGCTATCGCCAAAGCCTCTGGTTTTTGGTAGTCCTAACGTAGTAGTTCTTATCCTAATCCTTGCTTTTTTGGCTGCTTTACATGACTTTTGGAAAGAAAAAAAGCTTAGATATGCCCTTTTATTAGCTAGCATCTGTTTGTTTGTTCTGACGAAACATCCTTTGGAAAATGAAGTCACAGTTATGGATGTTGGGCAAGGGGACTCGATTTTGATTAGGGATATGGGAGGGAAAACGCTCCTAATCGATACTGGTGGTCGAGTTGATTTTACACAGAAAGAAGCGTGGCGCAATCGACAGACAAGGGCTAATGCTGAAAAGACCTCGATTCCTTATTTGAAAAGTCGCGGTATTTCGACTATTGATCAACTGTTAATCACTCACACGGACACAGATCATATGGGAGATCTAAGTATTTTAGCCAAGCATTTCAAAATTAAAGAAATTTTGATTAGTCCTGGGGCTATGACCAAGTCATCTTTTGTGAAAGAGTTACAAGCATTAAACATAAAAGTGCGCTTGGTTCATGCAGGAGATCGGTTTCCTATTATGGGGACATCTCTTCATGTTCTTTACCCATGGTCTCAGGGAGATGGCGGCAATAATGATTCTCTTGTTTTGTACGGTAAGTTACTTGATAAAAGATTTCTTTTTACTGGTGATTTGGAAGTTGAAGGAGAAAAAGCCTTGCTTGCTAGATATCCAAACTTACCAGTGGATGTTTTAAAAGCAGGTCATCATGGGTCTAAAGGCTCTTCTGATCCGGAGTTTTTGAGGCATATCAATGCCACAGAGGCCTTAATATCAGCAGGTCTGAATAATCGTTATCATCATCCCAATGATGAAACTTTGGAGCGGTTTGATGTCGAAAAGATGACAGTCTATCGCACTGATCAAGAAGGCGCTATTCGTTATAGAGGTATGAAAAATTGGCGTGTTGAAACGGTACGATAAGGATGTAATAAAGTGATCTATCACAATTTTTCTGTTCCTTGAGTTATTTTTCATTGTCTCTTTGTAAAAGTAGACCAAGACTAGAGTTGCGGTCATGACGATTGTCAAAAAAGCTTGAATAGAAAGATAAGAGGCTTGATAATGGTAATAGAGATGCTTCCCCTATAAAGCTGCAACACAAAATCCACATGAGAACGATTGTCATGTGGATTTTGTGTTATTCAGTTCCTTGTGCCCATTTCTTGGCCAGTCGACGGGAATAAGTCGATATAGCGAAGTTGATGACAAAGTAGATGGCTGTGATGATAAGGTAAAGAGTGAACACTTGACTTGGTTCAAAGTATTTACCCATCAGAATTTGGCTTTTTCCGAAAAGCTCTTGCAAGGCAATAACCGAATAAAGGAGTGAGGTGTCCTTTATAACCGTTACGAATTGTGAAATGATGGCTGGCAACATTTTCCGAATAGCTTGTGGAAAGACAATGTAAATGAAGATTTGCCAGTGTGTCATTCCTTGCGATAAGCCAGCCTCAGTTTGACCGTGATCGACACCATTTAAGCCACCTCGTATAATTTCTGCAAGAGCAGCTGATGTGAAGACAGTAAAGGCTGTGATACCTGCTGGGGTTGACTTCATTTGGAAAACCAAGAAAATAATGAATATCCATAGAAGATTGGGAACGTTACGAACAAATTCAATGTAGATGCTTGATACCCAACGAAGGATAGGATGCTTCCCGTTACGCATAACAGCTAGTATGGTGCCAATAATAGTTGAAAAGACAATCGACAACAATGAGATGTAAAGGGTCAACCAAAGTCCTTGAAGGATAAAGCTAATATTGGTTGGTGTTAAAACTGACATCATTTATCCTCCTAAGTATATGCTTTTTTATTCTCTTCTTCTTTACGCCGCGCCCATGTTGCTAGTGGGAAACAGACGATGAAGTAGAGTAGTGCAGCGCCGGCAAAGGCAGGGACATAGTTAGTAGTCTCATAGGCCCATGCTTTTGAGACGAACATAATGTCGGCTCCTGAAATAATGGCAACCGTCGAGGTATTTTTGATCAGGTTAACCACTTGATTAGTCATGGGGGGTAAGATGGTTCGAACAGCTTGTGGCAGGATAATGAGTTGCATCGTTTCTTTGTAGGTAAACCCTTGAGAAAGTGCAGCCTCGGTTTGTCCTTTGGGAACGGCTTCAATTCCTGAACGGATAACTTCCGAGATATAGGCACCGTGATAAATCCCAACACAGATAACGGCTGTCCAGAAAGCTGAAATCATCATAAAACCGTTCGTGATGATAGCCAAACCATAATAAACAACAACAAATTGCACCAGGAGCGGTGTGTTTTGATAGAGTTCAACATAAACACGGGCGATTGTTTTTAGGATCTTATTCTTAGAAGATGACATAGCCCCAAAAATTAGTCCTAGAAGAAGGGAGAGAGACAAGGCACCAATTGACATGCCCAAGGTATAGAGAAAGCCTTGAGCAAAATCACCGAAATTGGCGAAAAAGTCACCCCATCGAGAAAGGGCGAAGGGACTTGTTACTAAATAATAGGTCATAAATAATGCTTCCTTTCTCTTAATGTTGGGCTTTAGCCGGTTTTAAATCATATTTTTGGTAGATTTCTGTCAAACTGCCATCTTTGGACCAGTCTGCAAGGAGCTGGTTGATGTAGTTGGTTAGGGCTTTGTGATTTTTTTTGCTAGCAATGCCGTAACTTTGCGTATTAAATCCTTGCTCAAGAATAGCAGTCTTCTGGCTACGGTAGCCTGTTAGAATGGATTTATCAACTGAGAAGGCTTGAATACGCTTGGAGTAAAGTGAAATAGCCAGTTCAGGATAGGAACCAAGCTGAACATAGTTGAAGTGTAAATCATTGGCTTTGGCGTATTCTTCAATCAAGCCTTTTGTGGTCGATCCTTGAGCAACGCCAATGGTTGCTTTGTCCATATCTTTGATAGAAGAGTAGTGGCTAGATTTGTTAACTAAAAAACCAACTTCGTCAGTATAATATGGCTCACTAAAACTGTAAGAAGCTTGACGCTCAGGAGTGATCGTGTAGGTCCCAATAACGATGTCAACTTGACCGTTATCGATAACAGCTTCGCGCGTTTGAGCTGTCACAGCGGTAAAGGCTACTTTGACCCCAAGACTTTTAGCGATTTTACGTGCAATGTCAATTTCCATACCTTCGTAGCGGTTTGTTTCAGCACTAAAGTAACCAAAATTAGGAACGTCTTGTTTAACACCAGCTTTGAGAACGCCAGCCTTTTTAATCCGTTTAATGACTTTAGAAGACAAGAGTTGCTCAGTTGTTTCTGCCTTAACTTTTGGAGAAAAACCGATAACAGATAAGACTAGTGCAAATGATAAACAAGCGATAAGAAATGGTTTGATTGATTTCATCTCATATCCTCCTTGACTACGCTTTGCGTTCTTTTTTTTTGGCAGTAACTTTTTCACTGGAATGGTTAATAATTTTGCTGAGGAATTGCTGTGCACGTGGTTCTTTGGGATGATCAAAGAAGCCGTGAACGTCAGTAGTGTCTTCCAAGATTTGGCCATCAGCCATGAAGATGATACGATCAGCTACTTCACGGGCAAAGCCCATTTCGTGAGTAACGACCACCATATTCATCCCTTCGGCAGCTAGGTTTTGCATAACAGCAAGAACATCTCCGATTGTTTCTGGATCAAGGGCAGAGGTTGGTTCATCGAAAAGAAGTAATTCAGGATTCATAGCGAGTCCGCGTGCGATAGCGATACGCTGTTTTTGACCACCAGAGAGCATACCCGGGTAGGAATCCTTGCGATCCCACATGTTGACGTAAGTCAGATACTTCTCGGCAATAGCTTCTGCTTCTGAACGAGACATGCCTAAGACTTTTATAGGTGCCAAAGTCACATTTTCTAACACCGTTTTATGAGGATATAAGTTGAAGTGTTGGAAAACCATACCAACTTCCTTACGCAGTTGAACCAAATCTTTACTGCTAGCGTTGGCTAATTCATGACCGTTTACTTTTAAGCTACCTGTTTCAATAGATTCAAGAGCATTCATGGTACGGATAAGTGTTGATTTACCTGATCCTGAAGGACCTAAGAGAACAACGACCTGACCTTTTTCAATCTCTAAGTTAATGTTACGAAGAGCATGGTAGTCACCGTAATATTTTTCAACATTTTTATATTCGATAAGTGCCATTAGAAACTCCTTTTGTATTAAATTGTTACGTTAGAAAACATAACAAAGATAAGTTACTATAACATATTAGTTTTGAACTGTCAATTGTTAACTTAAAATATTCTGAAAATTAAAACAACACCTAGTGATCCATTTTATAAAGGGGATAAAAGTCGATGATATAAGGTCTTTTTATAGTCAACGTTTTCCATTTGGAGGATAATTTGATATAATCAGAAAAAAGGTAGGTATTAATATGAAAACAATTCTTGTCGTGGATGATGAGAGACCCATCTCAGATATTATAAAATTTAATCTTAGCAAGGAAGGATATAACATTGAGACAGCTTTCGATGGTAATGAAGCAGTTCAAAAATTCGAAGCTGTTAAGCCCGACTTGGTTATCCTAGACTTGATGCTTCCAGGTATCGATGGTCTTGAAGTAGCTAAAGAAATTCGTAAAACAAGCCATACGCCTATTATTATGTTGTCAGCTAAGGATTCTGAATTTGATAAAGTGATTGGTTTAGAAATTGGTGCTGACGATTATGTCACAAAACCTTTTTCTAATCGTGAGTTACTGGCACGTGTTAAAGCGCAATTACGCCGTGTTGAAACCATTGAGACAGTGGCCGAAGAGTCGCTTCAATCCTCACCAACAGAAATTGAAATTGGTAACCTTCAGATTTTACCAGAAGCGTTTATTGCTAAAAAGAATGGTGAAGAAGTTGAATTAACACATCGCGAGTTCGAATTGCTCTACCATTTGGCGCAACATATTGGTCAGGTGATGACGCGTGAACACTTATTGGAAACAGTTTGGGGTTATGACTATTTTGGTGATGTTCGCACAGTTGATGTAACCATTCGTCGTTTGCGTGAAAAAATCGAAACAACACCAAGTCGACCAGAATATATCTTAACTCGCCGTGGAGTGGGTTATTTTATGAAAGCTCATGACTGATCAATTTATTTTTACATTTAGAGATTTAATTATTGCAGGACTAATGTCTATCTTAGTCCTGATTTATGTTTTTTTAATCATCAATGACTCGCTTAATAGCCGGCGAGTGCAGCAATTGACCGAGCAGGTTCAGTCATTGATTTCAGGTGAGTACGTTGTTAATCAAGTAACACGTGGTTCAGCAGAAGTTAGGACTTTGGCAGAACACCTCAATGATTTGTCGGAAGTGTTTCGATTGACTCATGAGAATTTAGGGCAAGAAAAAAACCGGCTTTCTAGTATCTTGTCTTATATGAGTGATGGTGTTTTGGCAACGGATCGGCGTGGTAATATCATCATGATTAATGACATGGCGAGACAGCAGTTAAACTTGTCAGAAGAAGAGGATATTTCCGTCAATATTATGACCTTGTTGGAAGAGACTTCTTATACTTATCATGATTTGATCACGAAAACACCTGAGGTCACTCTCAATCGAGTCGATGAGTTTGGTGAGTTTACTGTTTTAAGAATTAATTTTGCTTTGATTAAGCGAGAAAGTGGTTTTATTTCAGGATTGGTTGCCGTTCTTCATGATACGACTGAACAGGAAAAAGAAGAACGCGAACGTCGCCTCTTTGTTTCGAATGTTAGCCATGAACTACGAACTCCTTTAACATCAGTAAAATCCTACTTAGAAGCCCTTGATGAAGGTGCCCTAAAGGAATCGGTTGCTCCTGGCTTTATACGTGTGTCTCTGGATGAGACTAACCGGATGATGCGAATGATTTCTGATTTGCTTTCCTTATCACGAATTGATAATAATAACTCGCATTTAGAGGTTGAATTGACTAACTTTACAGCCTTTATAACTTACATCCTTAATCGTTTCGATCAGATCAAACTTCAGGAAACGCAAGCTGGCAAATCCTATGACATTATTCGAAATTATCCCTTGGTGCCTGTTTGGATTGAGATTGATAATGACAAAATGACACAGGTTATTGATAATATTATCAATAATGCGATTAAGTATTCACCTGACGGTGGTGAGATTACAGTTAGCATGCGAACAACTGAAACTCAGTTAATTATTTCGATTTCCGATCAAGGTTTGGGAATTCCAAAGAAAGATTTGCCACTTATTTTTGATCGATTTTATCGAGTCGACAAGGCTCGGAGCCGTGCACAAGGTGGCACTGGTCTTGGACTTGCTATTGCCAAAGAGATTATTAAACAACATAATGGCTTTATTTGGGCCAAAAGTGACTACGGCAAGGGCTCAACCCTTACCATAGTATTACCGTATGAAAAGAATATTTTAGAAGTAGATGAAGAATGGGAGGTGACTGAAGACTAAGGTGACTGATAAAGGTTTTAAGTACAGTATTTTAGCTTCAGGGTCGACAGGTAATGCTTTTTATTTGGAGACACCAAAAAAACGTCTGTTGATTGATGCGGGACTGACTGGTAAGAAGATTACCAGTCTTTTAGCTGAAATTGATCGACGACCTGAAGATTTAGATGCCATATTGATCACACACGAGCATTCCGACCACATCAAAGGTGTTGGCGTTTTGGCTCGTAAATACCATCTTGATGTGTATGCTAATGAAAAAACTTGGGAAGTGATAGATGCACGTAACATGATTGGTAAGGTTGATAACAGTCAAAAGCATGTTTTTTCTCGGGAAAAAATGATGACTTTTGGAGATATTGATATCGAATCATTCGGTGTTAGCCATGATGCGGTTGACCCTCAGTTTTATCGTTTGATGAAAGATGATAAAAGTTTTGTCATGTTAACTGACACGGGTTATGTTAGCGATCGCATGGCTGGGATTGTAGCTAATGCGGATGGCTACCTCATCGAATCCAATCACGACATTGACATCCTTAGAGCTGGTTCCTATCCATGGAAAACCAAGCAACGGATTCTTTCTGATTTTGGACATTTATCCAATGAAGCAGGAGCTCAAGCGATGATTGATACTCTTGGCAATCGTACCAAGAAGATCTATTTGGGACACTTGAGTAAGGAAAATAATATCAAAGAATTAGCTCATATGACCATGGAATCTAATCTCATGGCAGCTGACTTAGGGGTTAATCATGATTTTAAAGTATTGGATACATCGCCCGATACAGCAACGCCATTAACAGATATTTAATATGGAATTTACAGTCTAGCCATAAGAGCTGGGCTATTTTTTTGGTATAATAGAAAAGATTACGAAGATAAGTGACAGTCATTTTGGAAAATGGTTTGAGTGAAACTTATTTTGAAATAGAAAAAGGGGAATTTTATGGAACAATTGGAAGAGTTAGCAGCAAAATTAAAAGCAGATTTTCAAATTGAGTTCGCAGACAGTAGCTTGCTAGATACTGCTTTCACCCACACATCCTATGCTAATGAGCATCGCCTCCTAAACATTTCACACAATGAGCGTTTGGAGTTTTTAGGAGACGCCGTTCTACAATTGATCATTTCCGATTATTTGTATCGAAAGTACCCTAATAAGCCAGAAGGGGATTTATCAAAACAACGCTCGATGATTGTCCGCGAGGAGAGTTTGGCAGGATTTTCTAAAGATTGTGGATTTGATGCCTTTATCAAGTTAGGCAGAGGAGAAGAAAAGTCTGGTGGTCGGCATCGAGACACCATTCTTGGAGATCTTTTTGAAGCTTTTTTAGGCGCTTTGCTCCTAGATAAAGGGGTTGAGACAGTTAAGACTTTCCTTTATTTGGTGATGATTCCTAAGGTAGAAAAAGGTCAGTACGAGCAAGTTAAAGATTATAAAACAGCTCTTCAGGAGAAACTTCAAGTTGATGGTGATATTAAAATCCGTTATGAGGTTATCGGTGAAGAAGGCCCTGCTCATGCCAAGTGGTTCGAAGTTCGTGTCACTGCAGACGGTAAGGAATTGAGTAACGGTAAGGGCCGTTCTAAAAAGATAGCAGAGCAGAAAGCTGCTAGAAAAGCACTCCACCAATTAGGTGAGGACTAAGATGTATTTAAAAGAAATTGAAATTCAAGGGTTTAAATCCTTTGCGGATAAGACCAGTATCAGTTTTGACCAGGGAGTGACGGCTGTCGTAGGGCCTAACGGATCGGGGAAATCAAACATTACAGAAAGTTTGCGCTGGGCGCTGGGAGAATCCTCTGCTAAGAGTTTGCGTGGCGGTAAGATGCCTGATGTGATTTTTGCTGGAACTGAGACGCGCCGCCCTCTTAATTATGCACAGGTTCGTGTCACTCTTGATAATAGCGATGGTTTTATTAAGGATGCACCGAAAGAACTGTCTGTTGAACGTCATATTTACCGCAATGGGGATAGTGATTATTTGATCGAAGGCAAAAAAGTTCGTCTACGTGATATTCACGATCTTTTTATGGATACTGGTTTGGGTCGTGATTCTTTCTCCATTATCTCCCAAGGTCGTGTTGAAGCGATTTTTAATAGCAAGGCTGAAGACCGTCGTGCTATTTTTGAAGAAGCAGCTGGGGTTTTAAAATACAAAACGCGCAAAAAAGAAACTGAAACTAAATTAGCTCAAACTCAGGATAATTTAGACCGTTTGGAAGATATTATCTATGAATTGGAGCAGCAGATTCGTCCTTTGGAAAAACAAGCGCAGACTGCTAGACAGTTTCTAACTTTAGACGGTGAGAGAAAAGCCTTGCACTTGCAGGTTCTCGTTCATGACATTCGCTCAGGCAAGGAAGAGTTGCAAGCCTTAGCTGATCGGTTAAATGTGGCTAGAAGTAAGCTCGAAGCTTACCATCAAGAACGTCAAAAGATGGAAGCGACTAATCAAAGTCTCAAGACCAAACGTCATCAACTCTCCCAAGATTCTCAGCGGCATCAGGATGACTTGGTTGCTTTGACGCGTTTGATGGCAGACTTGGAAAAGCAAATCCAAGTAAACCAACTCCAACAGTCACAATCACTGGAAAAAGAAAGCGATTTGAAAGCTCGTCTTAGTGAGCAAGAAACATTGATTAACCACCTAGAAGCATCAATCAAAGAGCTTGAAAAAAAACGGGATGCGGTTATTAGTGACAGTCAGGAGAAAGCTAGGGCTATTAAGCAGCAAGAAGCTGAGTTGAAGGATTTTGCCCAGTCGCCTGATCAGATTATCGAAAGCTTGCGTGAGCAGTTTGTCGACCTCATGAGTCAAGAAGCTGATGTCTCCAACCAGTTGACTGCTTTGGAAAATCAACTTTTACAGGAGAAGCAACAGTCCGAACAAAACCAAGCTGACTTACGAGACTTAGAGAACCGTCGTTTAGCAATGACTGATAAAGCTCAAGAAACCTTAGGTAACTTTGAAGCAGCCAAAGAAGCTGTAAAAGCTTTATTAAACGACTATCAGAATCAATTTCAGGCTGTCAAAAAGTTTGAAAAAGATTATCGAAACCATCAGCAGGCTCTTTTTGATAAGTATGATCGTTTAAAAGGAAAGACAGTTCGCCGTAACAGTCTAGAAGATATCCAAAAAAATCATAGTCAGTTTTTTGCTGGGGTCAAGGCTGTCTTGCAAAATAGTGAGCATATTGGTGGTATTGTTGGTGCTGTCAGTGAGCATCTGAGTTTCAAGTCAGAGCACCAAACAGCGATGGAAATTGTTTTGGGGGGAGCAGCCCAAAATATTATCGTTGAAGATGAAAGAGCGGCCAAAAAGGGCATTCAGTTTTTGAAAGAAGGACGTCATGGTCGTGCGACCTTCCTTCCCTTGACAACTATTAAAGAGCGTTCTTTGAAGCCTGTCTTTCAGGATAAATTGCGACAGCAAGCCGGCTTTCTTGGTCTGGCTAAAGAGTTGGTGAGCTATGACAGTCGTTTGAACACTATTATGGGGAATCTTTTGGGTATGACGGCCGTTTTTGATACCATTGATCATGCTAACAAGGCTGCGCGTGAGTCGCAGTATCAAGTGCGTATTGTTACCCTTGATGGTACTGAATTGCGTCCCGGTGGATCATTTGCGGGTGGAGCTAATCGCCAGAAGAACACAACCTTTGTCAAGCCAGAATTGGACCAATTGGAGACTGACATTACTCAACTATCTTCTGAAATCAAAGTCGATGAAGAAGAATTGGCTAGCTTAAAAGCCGATTTAGATCAAGCTAGTCAACAATTAGCAGAATTGAAGCAAGATGGCGAGGAAGCTAGACTTTCCGAACAAAAAGCAGACTTTGCTTATCAACAAGCTGCTAGCCAGCTTGCTGATCTCAATAAACTCTATCAGGCCAAGATGGCTAATCAGCAAGAATTGACAGCGTCAGGTGATTATCACCTTGAAGAAGAGTTGCAGGCTAAGTTAAAAGCAATTCGGTCTCAGAAGACTCAACTTAATCAAGATATTGAAGCTATCAAGACCGATAAGGATAGCATTGAAGCGAAGCGTCAAGAACTGCAGCATTCCTTATCTGAGTTGAGACTATCAGAGCGTGAACTTCAAGGGGAAAGACAGTACCTTGCACGTGATGTCAACAAGCAAAAAGAAGAGTTACAACAAGCCAAAGATTTGGCTGAAAATCTAGCTTACAGTCTGTCTCACCACAATGATGCCCTAGAGATAGATAAAATCCCAGAGTGGCAGAAGCAACTAGAAGAAGCCAAGCAACGTAAGACCATGTTGGAACAAGAGCAAATTCGCCTGCGGTTTGAACTGGAAGATTTGGAAGCGCAAGGCGAAGATATCGCAGAACGCTTGCAGACATTAAGCCAGCAAAATGAAGCATTTATCCGCGATCAGGCTGAGCTTGAGACACAAGAAAAGCAAGTGAAACAAAGCTTACAAGTATTGGCGCAAGACTTGGTTGATTCCTATCAACTTTCTTTTGTAGAAGCACAAGAACAGGTTGCTTCACTTGAAGATATCAATCAGGCTAAACTAAAGCTCAAGGATTTGCAAAAGGCCATCAAAGCTTTGGGTCCCGTTAATCTGGATGCTATCGAACAATACGATGATGTTGGGCAACGGTTGACTTTCCTGTCTAGTCAGAAAGCTGACTTGGATAAGGCTAGGGATATGCTTTTAGAGACAATTGCCGAGATGAATGGAGAGGTGACCAGTCGCTTTAAAAGGACCTTTGAGGCTATTCGAACATCTTTTAAAGAAACATTTACCCAGATGTTTGGTGGAGGTTCAGCTGACTTGTTATTGACGGATGGAGACTTGCTCTCTGCAGGCGTTGACATATCGGTTCAACCGCCAGGTAAGAAAATTCAGTCACTCAATCTCATGTCAGGTGGGGAAAAAGCCTTGTCGGCTTTGGCTTTACTTTTTGCTATTATTCGTGTGAAAACCATCCCATTTGTTATTTTGGACGAGGTCGAGGCTGCATTGGATGAAGCTAACGTTAAGCGTTTTGGTGATTACCTCAATCGTTTTGACAAATCTAGTCAATTTATTGTCGTTACTCATCGTAAGGGGACAATGGCAGCTGCTGATAGCATTTATGGAGTGACTATGCAGGAATCAGGTGTGTCACAAGTTCTGTCAGTTAAGTTGAAAGAAGCAGAGCAAATTCAAGGTGTGGATTAAACCATTTCGCTTGAGAGATGATAAGAGTTAGCCCTAGCTAGCTCTTTTTCTTCTAACATTTCCTTGTAAGCGGATTTTTTGGTACAATGGTAGGGATTATATAGCTGATACTCAATGAAAATTATAGTCAAATGCATTAACTTTCAGATAAGGAACAAAAAGACGCAGACAGTTCTTGAGTAAGACAAGTCGAAAATGGCAATGTAGTAAAGTTAATTCAAAAGACTATAAAATCAGAACAGGCAAGGCTGATGCAGATAGAACTGTAGTTTATTAAATCAACTCGGCACTGTCTAATTTTGATTTTCAAAGAGTATGACTAAAAAATAGTAGGATAGTATTGAAAAGCTGGAGGAATGACGTGTTTAAAAAAATAGTAGCGTCCGATATGGATGGGACTTTTTTAAGGCCAGACGGTTCTTATGATAAGGAAAGATTTGCTGCCCTTCTGGATAAACTGACTGAAGCAGGTTATCTTTTTGTAGCCGCTAGCGGTAGGTCACTTTTGACTTTGAAACAATTGTTCCAGGATTTTGAAGGTAAAATGGCCTTTATCGCTGAAAATGGCTGTATTGTTGAATGTGAAGGGCAGGTCATTTTTGAAGCTGAAATGCCACCTGAAGATTACCAGCTGATTTTGGCTGAATTGCGGGCTGATTCTGATTGTCAAGGGTATCTGTTATCCGGAGAGAAGGCAGCTTACGCGCCTTTAGATGCTTCAGATGACTATATTCAAAGGGCAAAATATTTTTATGCCAATGTTCAGCGTGCTGATCTTGATAATATCTCTGATAAGATTTTAAAAGTGACTGCTCGATTTGATTCGGAGATCATTCATGATTTTTCGAAACGGTTAAATGGTCAATTAGCTAATTTCCAAGCTGTTGTCACTGGCTTTGATGGGATGGATATTATTCCAAAAGCCTATAACAAATCAACAGGCTTGGCAGTCCTTTGTGGTAAACTAGGCTTATCAGCAGCTGATGTTTTCGCTTTTGGGGATAATCACAATGATTTGGAAATGTTAAGCTTTGCACAGACAGCTATCGTACCTGAAAATGCCGTAAAAGCTGCTAAGGACTTGGCCGAAGAGGTTATTGGAGATAACGCTACAGATGCTGTTTTGAGTTACTTGGAAGGTTTGGTTTGAGATGACAGAGATAAAATTGATTGCTTTAGACTTGGATAATACTCTTTTTGATGATGAGAAAAGGGTGTCAAAAGCTAATAAAGAAGCTATCAAGAAAGCTACACAAATAGGTGTCAAGGTTGTGATTACAACGGGTCGCCCTCTGAAAGCTATCGGCAATCTACTAGAGGAATTAGACCTTAACCATCCTATGGATTATAGTGTGACTTTTAATGGAGGGCTCATTCAGCGAAATGACGGTCATATTTTGGCGCAGCAGGCTTTGTCGCGGCATGAGGTAGATACTATCTATCAGCAACTGTCTGCGATGGGCTTGCCTGTTGATATCTTGAGTGAGGGAACCGTCTATAGTCTGTCTGGGCCAGGTCGTCCATCGCGCTATTCAGAAGCCAATCCTTTGTTAACGTTTAAAACTTTGGAGCAATTAGCCGATTTGCCAGAAGACATTGTCTATAATAAGGTAGTTGTTGTGACGGATAAGGACTTCCTAGATGATAGCATTAAAGAAATGCCGGCTATGATTTTTAATGAT
Organism: Streptococcus halotolerans; assembly: GCF_001598035.1. Classification (NCBI taxonomy): domain Bacteria; kingdom Bacillati; phylum Bacillota; class Bacilli; order Lactobacillales; family Streptococcaceae; genus Streptococcus; species Streptococcus halotolerans. The sequence goes on from NZ_CP014835.1 coordinate 2,142,861, forward strand.
TTTGAAGCTTTCAAATCGCGAGAAATCATTTTTGAAATCATGCCTAAAGGTGTTCACAAAGCATCTGGTTTAGCCAAATTATGTAGTCTATTAGGTATTAAGCGAGAAAATGTCATGACTGTCGGCGACGAAGAAAATGATTTGACCATGATTGACTGGGCTGGCTTGGGCGTTGCCATGAATAATGCTGCACCCATTGTGAAAGAAACAGCCAAAGCCATCACCGAAAATGACAACAATCATTCAGGAGTGGCAGAGGCCATTGAAAAATACGTATTAAGTGGAGAAAAAGATGGGATTATTTGACCGTTTATTTGGAAAAAAAGAACAAAAAGAAGAGCAAGAGCTTCATCAAGAAGTGTTTGAAAAGCAGGAAAATGAGGATACAGAGTCTCATCAACCAGAACAAGAGACTGTTTCAGAAGACCTTGCGGTGGATAGATCTTCTGAGCAAGACAGCCTAGTTATTGTGTCCGAAAAAGATGCTCAAATCAGCCAGCCATCTGAAGCTGATTTTGTGACGCAAGTGGATTCGGCGCTTGACGAGGCTACTAATGACAATGAAGACAGCTCTGAAAATCTTGAAAAAACATCTGCTTTAGAAGAGTCAGAGTCAGTTAGCTGGAAAGATGAGTTTTCTTTTGGAGATACAAGCGAAACTGAATCTGATAGTGATGTTAAGGCTGATGTGGTTATTCCAAAACACCAAGAGGATCCAGCAGTTGACTGGAAAGATGAGATAGACGTTGACCTTAATCAAGAACAAACTAGTGACACGGACAAGCAGGATTTGGCAGACTCAACTCATCAAAGTCTGAAGAGTGACTCATCCCTTGACGATGATAAAACGCAATCTGAAGTTTCTACTAGCGAAGTAGATAATGCATCTCTTAATGATGTAGCATCACAATCAAATAATCCTCGTTTTGAATCAGTGATGGCAGATTATTATGCCAAAAAAGCTGCTGTTGCTGAGGCTGCTGAGCGTGGTGAGACCTTGAGTTTTGAGGCCATGCCAACACGCCAAATCGAGGAATTGTCTAAAGAAAACGCCCCAGCAAGCACGCCAGAAATTGAGGAAACCACTGAAGAAAAATACAATCGTAGTTTGAAGAAAACGCGGACAGGCTTTGCTGCGCGTCTCAATGAGTTCTTTGCGAACTTCCGTAAAGTTGATGAAGAATTCTTTGAAGAACTAGAAGAAATGCTCATTATGTCTGATGTCGGAGTGACTGTTGCCACACAGTTAACAGAAGCTTTGCGTCAAGAAGCACGTATCGAAAATGCTAAAAAACCAGACGATCTACGCCAGGTAGTGATTGAGAAGCTGGTTGACATTTATGACAAAGATGGCATTTATAATGAAAAAATTAATTTCCAAGATGATTTGACGGTCATGCTGTTTGTCGGGGTTAATGGTGTCGGAAAAACGACGACTATTGGGAAACTGGCTTACCAATACAAAAAGCAAGGCAAAAAAGTCATGCTGGTTGCCGCTGATACCTTCCGTGCAGGAGCGGTTGCTCAGCTGGTTGAATGGGGCCGCCGTGTTGATGTCCCAGTTGTGACAGGCCCAGAGAAAGTAGATCCCGCTTCGGTTGTTTTTGATGGGATGGAACGTGCTCTCTCAGAAGGTGTTGACGTGCTTATGATTGATACGGCAGGTCGCTTGCAAAATAAAGATAATCTCATGAAAGAACTTGAGAAAATCGGTCGTATTATCAAGCGTGTCGTCCCAGAGGCACCACACGAAACGCTGTTAGCTTTGGACGCATCCACTGGTCAAAATGCTCTTAGTCAGGCGAAGGAATTTTCGAAAATAACGCCTCTAACAGGATTGGTCTTGACTAAAATTGATGGTACGGCAAAAGGTGGGGTTGTTCTGGCTATCCGCCAAGAGTTGGATACTCCCGTTAAGCTGATAGGTTTTGGTGAAAAAATTGATGATATCGGACCATTCAATTCAGAGAATTTCATGCAAAGTTTATTGGAAGGCTTGATTTAGGTCTTGAGAAAAAAGCTCTGAGGCAAAAGGTGGTTCATTTTAGAGATTCTATACCATCGCTATCGATGAATACTCAATGACAATCAAAAGCAGACTAGTTGACGTCGATGCAGGCAGAAGCGAAGTTCATCAAGTCAGCCACATTTAGTTTTGATTTTCGAAGAGTATCAGTTGATCAGACTATAAAAAAGGAACAATATAGTTTTGGCTCTTTGTCAACTGTAGTGGGTTGACTTATAGCTAACACCGAGAGAGGACCAATTTGGTCTTCTCTTTTGTTGTGTTCAAAGCAAGATAAATCCGTTTTTTGAAGTTTTCAAAGTTCCTAAAGCCAAAAGCATTTCGCTTAATGACTTTAATAAGGTTGTTGGTCGCCTCTAGTTTGGCATTGGAATAAGGTAGTTTCAAGGCATTAATAATCTTCTCTTTGTCTTTTAGAAAGGTTGACAAGACGGTCTTGAAGATGGGATGGACCTGTTTGATGGTATCAGAAATGAGTTCAAAGAAGTGTTTCTCCTGCTTTTCTTGGAAATGAAAGAGAAGGCATTGGAAGAGTTCATAGTGGTGACGTAGCTCATCAGAGTAGCTCAAAAGACGTTGCACAATCTCTTGATTGGTCAAGTGCATGCGAAAAGTTGGACGATAAAACCGTTTATCGTTTAAGTTACGACTATCTTGTTGGATGAGTTTCCAGTAACGTTTCAAGGCCTTATATTCGTAAGATTGATGCTCAAATTGGTTCATGATTTGGATACGGAAACGGTTCATGGCACGAGATAACTGTTGAACAATGTGGAACCTATCGAGAACAATCTTCGCCTTAGGAAACAGTTGCTTAGCGATGTCATAATAGGGACTAAACATATCCATGGTGATGACTTTGACACGACTGCGCACCTTGTGAGAATACCGCATGAAATGATTTCTGATGACAGCTTGCGTCCGCCCATCAAGGATAGCGATAATCTTGTTAGCATCGAAATCTTGAGCAATAAAGCTCATCTTTCCCTTCTTAAAAGCATATTCATCCCAGGACATGTTCTCAGGTAACCAGGTTAAATCGGTCTTGCATTCAAAGCGGTTGAGTTGCCGATAGACAGTTGACACAGAGATAGACAGGTCTTCAGCGATTTTTGTCATTGCTTCACGGCTCATGAGTTTGTCGGTGATTTTGTGGTTAATGATGTTGGGAATCTGATGATTTTCTCTGACTAGAGAGGTCTTAGCGACAGCCATTTTCCCACACGCTTGACATTTGAAGCGACGCTTTTTGAGACGAATCAGTACTTTACAACCCGCCATTTCCAGATAGGGAATTTTGCATGGCTTTTGGAAATCGTACTTTGCCATTTTATCTTGACAATCAGGGCATTGCGGGGCATTATAATCTAACTTGGCATGATACTCTCTGTGAGTGAAGAACTTGTCAAATGTCTTTTCAAAAGTGATGTTAGGGTCTTTAATGTCGAGCGAATCTTTGATATAATCTAGTTGTTCCATATGAGTCTTTCTAGTGAGTGGTTTAGTCGCTTTTCATTATAAGTCACATGGGACTTTTTTGCTATATTCAAAAAGACTCCATAATCTCCGATGGGAATTTACCCACTACAGAAATTATAGAGCCATAGTTTTCTGTTAGACAGAAGCCTATACTGTTCGTTTTTTTTTTTTTTTGTGTGTTTGGTGTCAGATTTTTGTCGCAGATGATTTGCTTTTGTCTCTACCAGCTTTTTGTTGATAAAGATAAACAGGGATTCCCAAGGCTGTTAGAAGAATGCCCATTAAGGCAAGTGGAAATTGGTTCTTCAAAGTTAGGACGAGAATAAAGATACCACCAATGATGGCAATCATTGGAATAAGGGGATATAAAGGAACCTTGTATGGACGATAAAGGTCAGGTTCTTTTTGACGCAAGCGGATAACAGCGACAAAAACAAGTGTATAAAAAATCCAGATGACAAAGATTAGCATATCAGATAGCACGTTAAAGCCGCCCAAACAAATCATAATAATAGCAATGGTGATTTGTAACCAGCCAGCCATATAGGGCACCTTATGTTTGTTTAATTTAGTCAATTGGTTTGAGAATGGCAACATGTTTTCAATGGCAAGTGTGTAAGGTAGACGCATACCTGTCATGACATAGCCATTAATGGTACCATAAACTGAAATCAGGATACCAATGGTAATGAGTTTGCCACCAATTGCTCCGAAGTAATATTGGGCAACTTGCATGGCTGCAGCATCATTATCAGCTAAATGATGGATAGGCATGGCTTTGAGGTAGGCAAAGTTGATCAGCCCATAAACCATCATAATGCCTAGCATCCCTAAACCAATAGCCTTTGGCAAATCACGAGCTGGATTTTTAAGTTCACCAGCGATATTGCCGACATGAATCCAACCATCATAAGCAAACATTGTTGCCAGAAGACCGCTTCCAAGAGCAGTAACAATCCCTCCAGAATAAGTGTTGGTTTCTATTGGAAAGAGGCTAACAGTGACATTGCTATCAGCTAACCAACTGAAGATGATAATCGCTCCAATGGGAACAAGCTTGGCAATTAGGGTTACTGATTGCAAAGCCCCGCTAGTCTTAGCCCCTAGAAAGTTGATAAAAGTTAAAGATAGGGAAGCAAGGATAGCGATTGGAATCGTCAGACTAGGCGACAAGTCAAAAAGATTTTTAAGTTGAGTGGCAAAAATAATGGCTAAGGCCGCTACATTGGCTGGAAAATAGATAAGGACTTGTGCCCAACCAAGAAGAAAGGCAGGAAACTTACCATAAGCTCGCTCGATATAGCGAACCATTCCGCCTGTTTCAGGGATTGCAGCAGCTAGTTCAGCACCTGTTAAACCAGCACAAAGTGAAATGATACCAGCCAGTCCCCAAACCAAAAGATGTAAGCTAGCTGAACCAGTAGTACTTGAAACACTGGCTGCTTTGAAGAAGACACCTGCACCAATTACAGTCCCCATGACGGTTGACAAGGCTGGAAAAAAAGTCATGGTTCTTTCTAAGCTATCTTGGTGGGGGTCAGACTTGGCTTGTGTGTGCTTAATTGCTAACATGGAAAAATCCTCCAAAAATCAGTCATTTACGAACACCTTAATCGAGAAGTTAGACTAAAAAGTCTCAGGGATGAACGTATTGCTATTGTCAGTATGAGCTGTCCTTTTACAGACTTTCTAAATAAGACAACACTCTAGTATAACCCATGAGTGGTCAGATACAAAGTGAAAGTTTTTGACAGATTTTTCCAATAATTGAAAGACGCCCTAGAAGGGATTTGATGAGATAAGTGATAAAATAATACTAAAAATGATGATCAAGGGAGGTAGCAAATGTCACTATTAGATTATGGTAAATTAGGTATGGGAACATGGTATCTGGGAGACAAGCCCGAATCGCGTCAGGAGGAACTAGCTGCTCTAAGGTACGGTTTAGACAAGGGCTTAAAAATCATCGACACAGCTGAAATGTACGGCGATGGGCGTTCAGAGAATCTTGTCGGAGAAGCTATTCAGCCCTACAATCGCGGAGATCTCTATTTAATATCCAAGGTTTTGCCTAGCCATGCTAATCAAACTTATTTGGAAGCTAGTTTGGATAATTCCTTAAAAGAGTTAAAAACGGATTATTTAGATCTTTATCTTTATCACTGGAGAGGTGGAACGCCTTTAGAAGAGACCGTTGACGAACTAGAACGCATGGTAGACAAAGGAAAAATTAAAGCCTGGGGTGTTTCAAATTTTGATGTGGAAGACATGGAGGATCTAATGGCTACTAAGTCTGGAAAACATTGTCAAGCTAATGAAGTCCTTTATCATCTTGGCTCACGTGGCATCGAAGTTAACTTGAAGCCTTACCAAGATGAGCTAAAGATCCCGACAATTGCTTATTGTCCACTTGCTCAAGCAGGGGATTTAAAAAGGCAATTACTCAGTCATAAGGCTGTCCAACAAGTGTCTGAAGACTTGGGCATAACGGTTTATCAAGTCCTTCTTTGTTTTACGCTTGCTCAGTCAAATATGGTTTCTATCCCAAGAACTGGACAAGTCAAACACATGGTGGAACTCGTTGACTGTCTATCGATTTCCTTAGATAAAGATCATTTAGACTTACTTAATCAAGCCTTTCCTGTTCCAAAGAAACGCCTACCGTTAGACATTCAATAAAAAGAGGAGCCGATACTGGATCGGACTCCTTTATTAACCATTAAAAGATGCGATAAACATATGGATTGTCTGGTTGAGAAACTTTTTGGCTCTCCTCAATATGGAGGACAGGCAGGTTTTCTTTGAGTTGGCTATTGTATTCGGTTGAAATGGTACCGGAGACCTTGACCCAAGTATTGTTATCAAAGGGCTCAGCGTTGCCGGTTGTCGATAGGCCGTAGACGCCGGAATCGGCGATACAATGAATAATGCCAAAGCGAAAGAGATATTGATATCCCTGGTGGCCAGGTTCGTTGTAGACAAAGCCAACGAAAGAAATTTGTTTACCCGCAAAAACATCTGGATAGAGATAGATCAACTCCATAACCTCCATATAGTTTTGGCTCGTAATCTCAATAGTTTCAAGGTTTTGATAGGCTTTTAATTCGCGTTTCATTTCCTTTTGATAGGCATTTTTGGTGAAATAAAGGCTGGTGTCAGGTTTTAGGTATTGTACCGTAGTACCATCATCAGATTCCCCTTTGCCGACAGAGCCAACTGCTGTTGGAAAGGTATATCCCTTAGCTGAAACAGTTGTAGAATCAAGAGTTACAGTAGGAACGAGTAAACCAACTAAAACTGGAAATACTAGGATCATCGGACTGGTCAGCTTTGCCATTTTTCCAGACAAATGAGAATGGAGTTTGAGATTTTTCATCCAGATAATGAGTTGAACCACAGCTAAGACGAAAGACAAAATCATGGCAATGAAAGCCAGATAAGAATAGTGAATGTTGATATACTGGTCCAATTTGCCCGACAAGTAAAGGTACATGCTGAGCTCAAAATAGCCAACTAAGATTAAAAATCGAATCATGCAAAAACTCCTAAGGCGAGACAATAAAGGGACACGATAACAGCAGAAACCGTGATAAACTGAAGGATGAAGCCCTTTTTGAAGCTAGTCCACATCATCATTAGGTTTTTGATGTCAATGATGGGACCGATGAGTAGAAAAGCCATGACAGGTGCCGGTCCAAAGCTAGAGAGGAGGCTGGCACCGATAAAGGCATCCGCTTCACTACAAAGGGAAAGGACAAAGGCTAAAGTCATCATGACCAAGATTGCTGTCAAAGAATTTCCAGCCAAAGAGGTTAGAATACGGGTTGGTAGGTATATTTGCATAGCAGAGGCAATCAAAGTCCCAAAAACCAAGTAGCGACCGGTATCAAAGAATTCATCGATAGCATGAGACAAGGAGTAAAAGATTTTTTTGAGGTGGCTATGCCCACTGTAATCATGAAAATGCGGGGCTTCTTTTGAAGGCATTTGAATATCTTCATCCGTTAGGTAGGCTAAGAGGACTCCCAGAGCCACTGCCACCAGAATAGCACCTGTTAAACGCCAGATGACAAACTGCCAAGAATTGCCAAAAGCAGAGTAAGTCGCTAAGATAACAATGGGATTGATCACCGGAGCCGTCGCTAAAAAGGGAACAGCTGTATAACTGGGGACTTTTTTCTCCATGAGACGATTGACAATGGGGACAATACCACACTCGCAAGAGGGGAAAATAATCCCGATAAAAGTACCAAACAAAATACGCAAAAAGCGATTTTTGGGAAGATGTTTGGTCACTTTATCAGGGGTGACGTAAACTTCGATAAAGCCTGTTAAAATAGCACCTAAAAGGACAAAAGGCAACGCTTCAATAATAATGGACATGAAAATAGCCATCCATTGTAGAACACTGTCAGGTAACTGATTAAACAAAGACATGAGTAACCTCACTTCATCCAAGATTTAAAATAATGGAAAAGGATTCCTAAACAAAAGGTTGATGCTATTATGATCAGGAATTTGACAGAAAACGACCATGGTAGGATATCTGCTAAAAAGGCACTTAATCCTCCAAGTATTATATTAAATAGAAGGTCAATTTTAGGATAATGTGTTGTCGCTTTCTTTTGGCTCATTGTCTTTTTTTCCTTTCTTAGGATCTGAACCCACATTGTCAGGCAGTTTAGCAAAGCTTGCAAACAGACTTTCTAGCTTCTCGTCTTTTTTATATGAAATAGCCATGAGGCACCTCCGATTTTTTAGTATTGCTATTATATTATCATTTTTTTTGAATAGCTTAAAGCAATTATATTTTGAGATGGGCTGGTGATGAAACAGCTAATTGTCTAAAAGAAAAGAACCGTTGGGACTCGGCTCTTTAGTCAGTCTGATTTTTAGGCTCTTGTTTAAGAGGAATTGACAGAGAGAATTTACTCCCCTTAGCTTTTTGGCTATCAACGCTGATAAAGCCACCGAGTTGCTGCGCTAATTCTTGAGCGATATAAAGTCCTAAACCATGTCCGCCTGTGGCCATATTTCGAGAACTTTCCACACGGTAAAGACGGTTGAAAATCTTAGATTGATGTTCCGGGCCAATCCCAATCCCTTTGTCAGTGACAGTGATGGTAAGTTTTTCCTTAGCTTTAATAAGATCAATCGAAATGGGTGTCTTAGCAGGAGAATACTTGAAAGCATTACTCACTAGGTTTTGTAGAATGCGATAAAGCTTATGATAATGGCTCATAATATAGGCAGATTCTGGCAGGACAGAAATAGCGATATCTCGTTCTTCGTCGGTAATTTGCAAATGAAATTCAGACAGAACATCAATAATAAGCTTATCCAGATAAATGGTTTCAAGAACTTCATTTTCTTTGTCGCTGCCATAAACTTCTGAAGTAAGGAAATCCAGTTCTTTTACCAAATGATTCAATCGTCCCGTTTGTCCATGAATAGCTTTTAAGTAGCGAGGGGTGTCTTCTGGTGGGATAATGCCGTCTAAAATTCCCTCAACTTCAGATTGGATAGAGGTAATGGGCGTTTTGATATCATGTGATAACTGAGCAATCATCAAAGCTTTTTCTCGCTCACTTTCTGTGAGAGAAGCAAAACTTTCTTCAAGAGATTGCGCCATGCGACTGAAAGCTAAGTCAAGGTGAGCAAATTCTTGCGGTGAGGTGATGGAAATATCCGTTTGAAAATCTCGCCGCGAGAGAGCATCCATTTTGGCAATCAGTAAGGATAAGGATGTAGTGATTTTGCTGAGTAATAATAGGCTAAATAAGGCACCAAGAAGACTTGCAGTGATAACTATTGCCATGATAAAGAAAACTTGCTTTTGTTCGATAACCATATAATTGAGGCCGATGAAAACCCCAATTAAGGTGATCAGGATAGCTATTAGGTGCCCAGTGATTAAGTAATATCTAAGTGTCATGGTGCCACCTCGAGTTTGTAACCCAGCCCCCAAACTGTTTTTATAGTTGGTGTTTGTGGGGTGCTGTGTTTGGCTAAATCATTTCGTAAAGCATGAATGTGAACGTTAAGCGTATTAGTATCTTCGATAAACGTTTCATCCCAGACCCTTTCGTATAATTCTGACTTAGAAAAAACACGATTTTTTTGATAGGCTAAGAGCCACAGGATATCGAAAGCCTTATTAGTCAATTCAAGAGAATGGCCATTGATCAAGACAGCACGTGTCTGACGATTAATCCTCAAATCACCTATAACCAGTTCCTCCTGCTCTTGTTGTCTGCCATAAAGTCTTTTTAAAATATTGGTAACTCTAAGAACTAACTCTCTAGGGCTAAATGGTTTGCAAATAAAGTCATCAGCTCCCAAACTAAGAGAATAAATCTTATCAGGCTCAGCTGTTTTAGCTGTGATGAAAAGAAAGGCCTGCTCCTCTTTAATACTCAATACTTCTGAAATAAAATCATAGCCATCCATTTGAGGCATCATGATGTCACTAATAATGAGGTCAATAGGATGTTTTTGGAAAGTGTCTAGTGCTTCCAGACCATTATTGGCTGTAAAAACGCTAAAACCAGCCTGATTCAAATAACGTTTATTGATGTCGATAATTTCAGGTTCATCATCAACCAAAAGAATAGAATAGGTCATATCTTTAATCCTTATCTTTAAAATGAAAACTGTTGAAGAAGTAGTCAAAATAGTGTTATACTTTGCTAAGTATAACACTATTCTGATATAAGACCAAGCGGTTTTTTGAGTTGCCAACGGTTTAGACAGCAGGGTCTTTTTGCGATGCTTAATAAAGGTGTTTAGCTTGCCTTTTTCTTAGATAGAAAAGTTTTAAGAGACATTCCAAAAGCTACTAAAAGAGTGACGAGTCCAACGCCGGTCAACACTTGGTGGTTCGTTTCACCAGTCATAGGAAGGTGATCTTTAGCCATTTCTTTTTGACTTGGGTCCATCATGTCAGACTTCTGATTAGCTGTCATCATTTTAGCTGACATGTCAGCCTTGGATTGAGTAGTTGGCATATTGTTTTTTTCAGGCATGTTCATCTTGTCCATGCTTGGTTTATCCATCATGCCAGTCATGCCTTTATCGGAATGCTTGTCTTCCATCATTTGTTCTTTATTCAAATGAAGGGTAACCATTTTGCTGGCAAGGATCTTGGATAAGTCTGGCATATCACCTTTGGCTGCGTAGACAAGAACCTTACCTGTGATGGTTTTGCCTGACATTGCTTTTAAGGTTTTTAAAAGATCATCGTCCATCTTCCCTTGAAGAGCTCCTTCAAGTTCTAAGTTATAGAAATAATGTCCTTTGGAAAGATTTTCTAGTGGTAGTAAGGCGGGATTCATGTCCTTACCATTATCAGACCAAGCAGCACCATCAGATGATTTTAAGAGTAAGCGTGTTAGCATACCGTCACCGCCGAATGCTTCGAAAGGAATAACTTGGTTGACACCAGCTGTGAACGGGCCGGGGAAGTTGGCTTTTTTTACATAGGATTCAGGAACACTAATGTCTTCATGAATGACTTGCTCAACAGCTGTTGTAACTGTTTCAGGACTTGTGACAGTAGCTTGAGGCATTTCAGCAGTTGATGGAGCATCAGAACTAGCTTCTGTCTGGGAGTCCATCATTTCCATCATTTTTGATGTGTCTGTCGTGGAACTTGTCTCAGAAGTGTTAGACATATCGGTCATCTTGGCTGGTTGACTAGCTTCTGTGTTTGACATTTCTGGGCTCATTTTAGGAGTAGCATCAGTGCTTGGACTAGTAGTGACACTAGACACCGGTTGATTGGTCATATCGTCAGCCCTAACCTGATTACCCTGTGCTAAAGCAACGATACTTCCACTAGCGATAATGATGGAAGCTAAACTCACTTTGCCATAATGGAGTGATCCTTTTGTGAATGATTCTTTTGGTCCCTTTGTTGAAAAGTTTAACATAAGCTTCTCCTTACTTTTTTTGATACTTTCATTATAAGAAGTGACTTTAAGTATTCATAAGTTATTTCTTAAATAAGTCTTAAGTAACCGTTAGGAAAGGCTTAAATCAATTGCTAATCTGTCTTTACGTGACAGTTAACAGCGAAGAGAATTTCCGATAAATAGACCATTCAAGCGTTAAACAAAAAGGTCTCAGTTCTTTAAAGAACTTGACTGTCAGCTACTGATATTATAATCACAATAGAAAGCTACCGCTTTATCAATCCAGATTTGTCTCACTCTACTTGGTCATTGAAGGAACTTTTAACCTGTCGTTTGTATTTTTTACGAAGCCTTTCTTTTTTTAATGCTCACAAGCTTACTAGTTTAGTTTAGTCATTATCGGCTGCACAAGACTCTTGTTATTAGTAACAAAGTCTATGAAGATGTCACTCAAATCGCAACGATTTGATCAGTCCGTTTTCAAAAATTAAGCCGTGTTTCCTTTGACTGGCAACAAAGTAGTTTTGATATCGGTATGGTTAGCAAGAACAAGGTTGCTTTGGGTGAGACATAGGTCTTAATCAGAATCTTTCATCTGGATAAAACTAGCTGAGACCTTTCAGCCTCAGCTATTTGAAGAATTTGAAATGTTGAACATATCTCTTAGACATGGAATCCGGTACGATATCTTTACTGTCCGAAATAACAGAAAAAACCTGTCAAAAACCTTTGCTGTTAACTGATTGAAAGAACATTCAGAGTTCTTTTTTATTTTGCAGTTGCTAGTTGTTCAGACTGGTAGGTTTGTGTTGAGCTGACTTGAGCATTTTTAGCATCTTTTTTTGCACAAAGGTTAGCATAGATGGTTCCCCATAAAGTATGGACAATGGTACCAGCAGCACCAGCAAGAGCAGCCAGTGGTGAAAAGTGTGCTAAGCCCAGGCTAGCAGCAAGCGAAGTATTTTGTAATCCAACTTCAATAGCCATAGTGCGTTGGCTAGCAAGGTCATACTTAAAGAGTTTGGCTAGTCCCATCCCAGTAAGGTAACCTGATAGGCTGTGGATGAAAACAACCAAGAAGATGATCCAACCTGTTGATAAGAGGTTATCGCGATTGACAGCAACTGTTCCAACCAGAACTAGTAGGACAGCCAATGATGAAAAGGTTGGCATTGCCACGCTGACTTTTTGGGTGTATTTCCCAAAGAAGGCGTTGAGGATCATACCACCGACAACGGGGAATAAGACGACTTGAGCCACGGACATAAACATGGCAGTAAAGCTCATTTCAAAGTAAGAACCGCCATAAAAGGTTAACATAACTGGCGTCATCAAAGGCGCTAATAAGGTAGAAACTGCTGTGGCAGAGATAGATAAGGGAACATCTCCGTTAGCCAGATAAGCCATGATATTTGACGATGTTCCACCCGGCACAGACCCAAGTAAAATCAATCCAAGAGCTACTTGATCGGGAAGATTGAAAAGCTTGGCTAGCACAAAACCAGAAAAAGGCATAAAGAAGAATTGGAGGACTTCAACGAAGATAACACGAGAAGGACGACGAAAAACCTCGCTAAAATCTTTCATAGTCAAAGTTAGCCCCATAGTGAACATGATAAACTGCAAGAGTGGTGTTAAATAAGCCGTTACCCATGTAAAGAGGTTAGGAAGAGTCAGTGCCATGGCGGCGACAGCAAGGACAACATAAGAAAGGTAATCTCTAAAAACTTGGTTGCATTTATAAAATAGTTTCATAATCATTCTCCTGATTTTTCTAACAAAAAAGCTTCCCACAATGAGTGGAAAGCCTACAAGCAAGTCCACTCGTACGACGAATAGGACTTGGCAATATCATCGGTAAACGATGTCTGCTAAGTCCTGAATTTAATAATAATGACTGCTTTAGTAGTTGAAACTGTCATTACGAGTGTCTCCAATCTTTTGTGATAATGCTAATACTATAGCTTAACTATTCAGAAAAATCAAGTAATTTTTCGAAAAAATCAAAAAAATCTGATTATTCCGAGAGATTACGGCTTACTCAAGTAGGTGTTAGGTCACTTTGCCCTTCTTTGCTAAGCCGAAGCAAGATAGATCTTATATGAGAAACGTTTGCAAGCATTACCTCTCAAAGAATAAGGTTATTGTTAATAGGATGAACGATTATTTCGTCCACTTTTTGTTGATATTTCCATGAAAATCTGTGATTGTTTTCTCATTTTATTTTCCTAACGCGCTTATTTTTTGTTATACTTTTTTTAGCTATCATTTTTCCATTTAGGAAATTTGAGTGACCGTTTAGGATTTACTGACTCAATGCGATTCTTTCTATGGTATTCCTTCTTTAGGAGGAGATTAAAATGACTGCTATTGTTTTTAGAATGAATCGTCACTATCAAAAAATGCCTTTATCAAACGTTTATTACATTGCAACTCATCCGACTAAACCTCATCAGCTGAGGATGGTTACAAATATTGGAATAATGGACTTTTTCGATAACTTAAATAACTTAGAAAAACGCTATTCAGGTTATCTTGTCAGCTGTCATAGAAGTTGTTTAGTTAATATGACTAAGATTAGGGAAATTGATTTTAGTGAAAGAACACTGATTTTGGAAAGTCCAGATGAGATGCGTGTTCCTTTTTCGAGAAGGCGTCGACAGCAGCTATTACAATCATGGTTAGAAGAAGGAGAAATGAGATGAATATTTTTGTATTAGAGGATGATTTTGCGCAACAGACACGGATGGAAACACTTATTAAAGAGATTGTTGCTAAACATAAGTTAGACGTTGAAAGTGTTGAAGTGTATGGTAAGCCCGACCATTTATTAGCAGCATCAAAAGAAAAGGGAGCCCATCAATTATTCTTTTTAGATATTGAAATTAAAAATGATGATATGAAAGGGTTAAAAGTAGCTAAGGAAATCACGTATAAAGATCCTTACGCAAACATTGTTTTTGTGACCACACACTCAGAATTTATGCCCCTGTCATTTAGGTATCAAATCAAAGCCTTAGACTATATTGACAAAGAATTGGAAACGGTCAATTTTGAAAAGCGTATTGAAGATAATATCCTATACGCACAGACAAGAGATAATAAAAGGGTGATAGAAGATTCCTTTTATTTTCAATCAAAATATAACCAAATTCAGTATCCTTTTAAGGATTTGCTTTATATAGAAACATCACCACGTCCACATCGCGTCATCCTTCATACGGCTGTTGATCGCATGGAATTTACGGCTAGTTTATCAGATATTGTTAAGCAGGATAGGCGATTGCTACAATGTCATAGATCTTTTGTTATTAATCCTATGAATGTCATCAAGGTGGATAGGCATGAGCGGATTGCTTATTTAAAGGACGGTTCAACGTGTTTAGTTGCACGTCATAAAATGGATCTTTTACTGAAGACCATAGCTGATTTGCATTGATGGGAGAAATAATGGATATCGTTATTCAGATATTTGAACAAATGTTTTCACTTCTTATTTTTTTGTTTTTATTTACAATGGTAAGTAAAAAAAAATTAACATCTAAAGACCTATTTTTAGCTCTCAGTATAGATTTAACAATATATTTCAGTATTGCTTTATTGATGTTTTACTTCAATGTACAATTTTTATCCTACTTTTTATTACCTATTGTTATGGTTTTGCTCTCGTTCATTTTATTAAGACGATTAAATACTACAATGATAGTTTTTTATGGGTTATTTCCTGTAGTCTTATGGAACATTTTTTATCGAATTATATTATATTTTATAATACCTAAAATGGGGATTACTATAGATTCTTCTAGTGCTTTGTTATTTAGCATTTCTGATTTAATTGCAGCTGGCATAAGTATTCTTTTTTTAAAATGGTTAGAGTTTGATTTTTCTCAATTACAATCTGAAAATCTTTATAAAAATCACCAAAGAATTATTCAGTTTACTAATTTAATAATGTTTAGTTATTTTGTGCTTATTCAACTACTAGTATATATACAAAATGAATATGGCATTTCTACACATTCTTATCGAGAATTACTTGTAATTATTCAACTTATTACTTTTATGGGAATTGCTAATAAATTAGATAAACGCCTGAAAGAGAGTTTGCAGGAAAAACTAGTTCTGCAACAAGAATTACAATTGCATAACATGGAATCCTACAGTAAGCATATCGAAGACCTATACAAGGAAGTTCGTAGTTTTCGCCATGATTATGCGAATATATTGACAACTCTGAAATTAGGTATTGAAAACGATGATTTAAAATTAATCAAGGAGATTTACCAATCCGTTTTGAAGGATTCCAATAAGCATTTCAGAGATCGAAAATATGATGTAGCTAGACTCATCAATGTAAAGGATTCAGCTTTAAAGAGTTTGTTAGCTGCTAAGTTTGCTAGATCCACTGAAAATCATGTTTCTTTATCATTAGAAGTACCGGAGGAAGTTGAAACTAAAGGAATAAAATTAATTGATTTTATTACAATTGTTTCTATACTATGTGATAATGCCATAGATGCTGCTGTAAATACTACAAGACCCGAAGTAAAAGTTGCTTATTTATCGGTTGAGGAAAAGCAAATATTTATTGTAGAAAATACAATTTCTGAGGAATTCATAGATATAAATCATATCTATGAATATGGAGAAAGCTCAAAAGGTGAGGGAAGAGGTATTGGCCTATATAATATTGCTAAAATTATTGATCAATATCCAAATATTTCAATAAAAACAGAAAGTTATAATTATAAATTTTTTCAAACTTTAGAAATAAAAATATAAAAATCCAGACTTATCGCTTTAAGCCTGGATTTTTTTTAATAAATTTGAGTAGGAGTAATAATTTGATATTTTGAGTTCCTATTAATTTTTCTCAATATCTCCCCAAAACTAAGGCTCCCCCCTGCAATATTTTCCAACTGTTGCTCATCTAATTTACTAAATTTATCAATTGATTGTTGTTTTTTCATATCAACATCTCCTTAATTTTTTTGGTAATTATATTATAAACTATTTCATAAAGTTTGAACGGCTAAATCCTAAACAGTCATTTAACTTTCCTAAATGGTAAAATTCCTATAAAGAAAAGTTAAATGGCATTGAAAACTTTTTTGATTATGAAACCTATGTATTTATTGGCTCAGAATTTCTAACTTTAATTTATTTAAAGTCATTCAACAATTTATCCTTGTAATAATTAAAGAATGTTTTTTTTCCAATAATGCTTGTCACTCTTCCCTGCATGCCATATTTCAGAATGCGGCTATCAGCTTCTGAAATCTTTGCCTGCGCTTTGACTTTAAAAAGATTTCCCTCCTTGGTTTCAGTTGAAGAGGCGTCGATAGCTCTGACTTTACCAATAACCACCAAATCTTGATTGCTGACTTTATCTAATCTGAGACGGACAGTTTGTCCTTTTTTAATTGTCGCAATGTCACTGGAATTGACATAGTAAGTAATAGTGACTTTCCTCGTCTTACTCATATCAGGAAGGATCTGCGCAATCTCAGTCCCTTTTGGAATGATGCTCGTTTTAGATAGATGTCTTAAGAGGTGAACAATACCGTCTTGTGGCGCTTTAATCGTGTTATTTTGAACTTGAACATCTGCTTGTTGGAGTTTTCCCTCAAGCTCCGCGATTTGATTGGTAACAGTTGTCAACTGGTCATCCGTTTTTTGGATGTACTCCGTTCGGAGAATATCAATTTGTGATTGACCGTTCTGTGAGGCATTCTCTGTCAAAATAAACTTACCTCGGCTGTGAATTTCTTTAATTGCACTTTTAGGCGTGTGATACGCTAATAACTTTCCTCTTGCAGATCTAAAAGAAGTCATAGCCGTTTGCGGTGCTTGTTGTGATGGGATTTGAGGGGGCTGTTCCTGTATTCCTGTTGCGGACATCTGGCTGACTAGAGGGGAGATTTGGCGTATGAGGGACTTGAATTCCCTGATCTTGTTGTGGTGTTTGGCTAGGGTAGGGATAATTCCCATAGGGTTGTGATGGTGTCGTTTTAAGTTCCAGTTCCTTTACTTTAAGCATAAAACTGTTATAAGTATTCAAATAGCCAAATTCATCCACGCCATCATCAATGAAAAAATTAACCCCTTGCTTTAAACTGGCTTTCAAGGTTTCAAGACCAATTTTTTGCCGTTTAGCACTGGCTAATTGAGTTTCTAGAGCCGTTTTCTGAGATTCATCCATCGTCTCAGAATAGTTTAGGAGGACATCGTCTTTTTTTGACGACTTTATTTTCCTCAAGGTGATGACTTGATAAGGGATTATCACTAGTTGATTGAATCGAGGCAATGACACTGGTTGGTGTGATTTCACCAATCGTTGAAACACTAATTTCTTTCTTGGCTACTAAAGAAAAGAGTCCTAAGAAGCCAACTAATAGGAGTAAGGGGTAAATCAGTAAGGTCGCAAAATTTTGGTAGCGTCTTCTGTAAAATTCAGCACTTTGAAAAAGATTCGGATTCATAAATTCTCCTTATTTACTAAATAAATGATAATAAAACCCTTGTCGTCTGACTAAGTCTCTATGCGAGCCTTCTTCGACAACTTTTCCTTGCTCTAGAACAAGAACTTTCTCCGCACGTTGGGCGATACTCAAGCGGTGAGCGACAAAGATAATGGTCTTATCAAGGGCTAAGAGGTTGTCAATTACCTTTTTCTCAGTTAAGACATCTAACCCACTAGTAGCTTCATCAAGAATGAGTGCTGGTGCTTTTGTGAGCAAGGCACGAGCTAGAGCAATGCGCTGCTTTTGACCACCAGATAGGCCGGCTCCATCTGAGAGTTCGGTCTGATAGCCCATGGGCATCTGCTCAATGTCTTGACGGATTTCCGCAATCTCACAAGCCTTCAGGATGTCTTCTTGGCTAACGGTTTCTTTGATACCTAGGGTGAGGTTTTCAAGAATAGAGCCATTAAAAATATAGGCTTGTTGAGGCAAGTAGTTGATATGACGTCGTAGCACTTTCTTATCCAACGTTTTAAGATCCATGCCATTCAAACGAATAGTCCCTTGATAAGGTTCGTAAAAATTGACAATCATCTTGGCAAGAGTTGTTTTGCCTGAGCCACTAATACCTACGAGAGCAACTTTTGTTTTTTCCTTGATGGTGATGGTAATATCAGACAGGGTGTCTCGTCCAAAACCATATTTATAAGAGACCTGATCAAAAACAATATCCCCTTTAAGTGTGGCAGGATCGGTCTCAAAGGTCTGGTCTTTAAATTCGGAATCAACCAAGTAGACTTCATTGAGACGTGTGTTGGCAACTTTGGCAGATTGCAACTTGGTTTGCAAGTTGATGATATTTTCAAGGGGGTCAGTGAAATAACTTAACAGGGTATTAAAGGTGATGAGCTGACCGACGGAAATCTTTCCTTTAATGACAAGGTCTGATCCCAACCAGAGAATGAGGACGTTTAGAAGGAGTTGAGCGCCTTGCTTCAAGGCTGATTGGAGGGTTGACAGTTTGCTTAAAGTAAAGGATTTGTCTAAGTAATCGACAAATTCACGGTCAATCTTTTGATAACGAGTTTCTTCGCTAGTTAATGACTTAATCGTTTCAATCCCATTAATATCCTCAATAATGGCTGAACTAACCATGGAGTTGCTTTGCATGACATCGTTATTCATGCGTTCAAAAGGTTTCATAAAGGCAAAAATAATCACCAAATAAATGGGAATGGAAACTAAGGATAGAAAGAAAAGGTTGGGGTTTTGAAGTAACAAGACACTTCCGACGATGATGACGATAGAGAAATCTAGGAAAAGGGAAAGAATAGTTGAAGCTAGTGCATCGATAATGGCATTGGCATCAGTAAAACGTGAGATAATTTCCCCAGTGCGTCTAGTCGCAAAAAAAGACATGGGTAAGTTAAAGATGTGCTTGATATAAGATAAAATGACATCAATCGTCAAACGCTGACTGAGCACAGTGAGGAGGTAGTCTCTGGCAAAGGTCATGATTTGTTGGATGATGTAGGTGATAATCAATCCAACAGAAATAATGCCCAGCGTGGATAGCATGTGATTGGGGATGTAATCATCTAGGATAGATTGCAGGTAGTAAGAACCGACAATATTAATGACGGTAACCAGTAGGCTAGCAATGACAATTTGAGCAATCACTGCTTTTTGCTTAAAAATGAGTGGAAGAAAACTGGCTAGCCCATTCTTTTTATCTTTGTGCGGTTGATAAGATGGCTTAGGCGCCATGAAAAGCGCTACACCTGTCCATTCAGAAAGAAAGGTGTCGTAGGACATTTTAGTGACCTTGACACTCGGGTCAGGGTCACCAATGATGAGTCCCTTTTTGGTCGTTTGATAGACGACATAGTAGTGTTGAAGTTTACCTTCTTTATTGACATGAACGATGAAAGGATAGGGGACATCTGTCATGTCAAAAAGGCTGGCGTCAGCTTGAATAGCACGTGTCTCAAAACCAATCTCTTGAGCAGCTTTGATCAAACCAAGAGCAGTCGTTCCTTCTTTATTAGTTTTCGCTAATTCTCTCAAGTGTGCTAGGGAATATCTAGACCCATAAAAGGCAGCAATAGAAGCTAAAGCTGCCACACCGCAGTCTCTAGCATCTACTTGGGGGGTGAATGTTCTTTTGTAAGAAGTCATTAAGAATATCCTTTCTGAAAATCATAACTGTATTATGACATTAAAAAAGGCTTTATTTTGATAAAAATCCTAAATGGTTATCGAAACGTCCTAAATGGTAAAACAAATTTTCATATGATAAGGTGATAAAAATTCTTAAATGGTCATATTTCTATCTTAAACGGTAAATTTTTACCATTCAGGAAAGTTAAATGACTGTTTAGGATTTGGGCATTTATTTTAAAAAAAGACTGCTATAATAAAACTGTGGTCGCGACACAAAATAATAAAAGAGGAAAAATTAATATGAATTCAAAATCAATAATAAGTTTTCAAGAAATACAATTAGAAAGTCTATCCAATGTAAATGGTGGAGCAAATAAATGGAATAATGCAGCTACTGGAGCTGTATACGGAGCAGGAATTGGTGTAAGCTTATGTACAGCTGCAGGTATGATGACAGCAGGGGCTACCTTAGCTGCGACTGCTGGGTGTGCTTGGGCAGGTGCAAAAATAGGTGGTTCTATAGCATTTATTGCAGATAATATCATTAAATAGGAGATATATAATGGATAAAAACTTTTTTAATGAACTTTCAGTTAGTGATTTGTCAGATGTTCGTGGTGGTGGACTAGGTGGGCACATCGTAACTGGTGCTCTAGCAGGAGCTTTCCAAGCTGGACAACAGTGTATTTTAGCAGGTCCTCAAGCTTACTTAATTTGTGCAGCAGGAGGTGCTGTTGTTGGGGGAGTTGTTGCATATGGATTACGTCCTCCAAAATTGTAAGTAGGAGAAATTATGGGCACTATCATAACTCAGATGGCTATCTTAATCGTCTTTCTGCTCTATATTTTAATTAGTATTTCGTTAAAAAAATTTCACGGCAAGATTTATAGGGCTTGTACCTTCATTTTTATAATTGCAGGAATGGTTTCTTATGTGACCAAGGGTTCAAATTGGTTTGATTTTTTAGCTCTTCTTATTCCTTTGATGGTACTGTATCAGTTTGAAGATAGATTCACCAAGTGATAAAA
Organism: Streptococcus halotolerans; assembly: GCF_001598035.1. Classification (NCBI taxonomy): domain Bacteria; kingdom Bacillati; phylum Bacillota; class Bacilli; order Lactobacillales; family Streptococcaceae; genus Streptococcus; species Streptococcus halotolerans. The sequence goes on from NZ_CP014835.1 coordinate 2,163,935, forward strand.
ACTATTATCTTATTGGAGGAAACATGGATAAACTAAAACGTCTTCTTCAGTTTGGATTTTTATTGTGTTTGACCATTGACTTGACAGTCTTTTATTTATTCTTTAGAACAATTCGTGTCGAAGAGAGTCATTTGACAGTTTATTTCTTGTTATTGACAATATTACATGTATTGGTTGTTTTATGGGCTTATGCCATGTTAAAACGTTATAAAGTAAACTATGTTTTTTTAAAACAACAAATGAAAATCGCTCTTCTAGTTGTCGTTATCTCAGTTCTAGTAGTTGTCCCCCTCTTTATTTTAAAAGAGGATACAATACCAATGGCAATGCTATTAACAAATAGTGTTATATTCTTTCTATATCCGAATCGAAGAGGTTATATCAGTTAAGTAGGGTAGGAACAAAACTACATTAACTAGTTTGACTGGTATATGATCTTTCATAAGTAGAAAACTACTGAAAATCAAGAGGACCTTTAATGAGTCTTCTTGGTTTTTGTTTAAATAAGAGTTGACAATTTAAAGTGATGAATGAAATGTTATCAATTGTTACTTTATTAGCCTCTTTATTCGTTTATTTTGATAAAAAAGATTGAAAAAATAGCTAATATATCTATAAAAGAAGCCAATCTTCTTAATCAGTCTTTATAAAGTCCTAGGTGGAGGACGCCATGGAAACTATCATACCTCAAATGGTTATATTGACCGTCTTTCTTATCTATATTTTGGTCAGTACTTCCTTTAAAAAATTTCACAGCAGAATTTAATTTATAGGGCTTGTACATTGGAAGCTTCAATTACCAAACATTCATAGCTCTTAGACTGATAATACATTAATAATTTATGAATTCTGTACAAAAAGTACTGCCTTTCAACTAGCTAGTTAATTTTTATCAGTACTGTTAAATCGTCGCTTATTTGGCATATATCATTTATATACCTCAACAATATTGAACATTACAGGAGAAAAATTAAAATGAAAATTTATGAAGAAATTGCAACAGAGAAACTGCTTGATATCAATGGTGGTGTCATGTTACCTTGGCACGATTATGGTTTAATACTATCACCTAAAAGTTCCGTTGATGCCGTTTTAAAATAACTATATTTTTCTATGCTAAAAAAAACATCCATTTACTTATTTCCCGTCTTTATTTATATTGTCTTCCATAATATATTAGCTCAGATACAGTTATATTGGTGGAAACAAAGGAATTTTGATGACAACTTCTATTTATTAGTAAATGCTATTCTCCTTCTGAATATCCTAATCATTTGCCTATGGCAAAGTACAAGATTTAATTCTAAGCCATTTCGTATATTCGGAGCAAAATGGTGGTATGCTCCGATAACTTTTTGCTTAGGTAGCACTATATTTATCTTTGATCTAACTAGCTCTCGATTGTTTTCAATACCATTGACCGAAAACACGAATAGTCTGAACACCATCTTATCTTACAGCAATGGAAATTTCTTTTTACAAGGTTTTATACTTTGGAATGTCATCTTAGGACCAATACGAGAAGAAATATTTAATCGTATGCTCCTAATGGAGACCTATTTTAAAGAGTCACCCTATTACTTCGATGTTTTGCTTTCTGCAATAGTATTTAGTGCTAGTCACGTATTACCAAGTGGCAATTTCCAAGCATTCTGGGTATATGCCATACCTGGAACTTTATATGCCCTGATGTATCGTTTTACTAGAACTATCTATTGTCCAATACTAGTTCATATATTATGGAATGGATATGTCTATTGGGATTTAATTAATCTAGTCATTACTTAAATAGGATGTTTTCACCTAACTGATAAATAGTTTAGGTGTTTTTAATATTTGTTGAAATTTCGTTTTTTAATTATACTGACACAATTAAAACTACTAACAAATGGTGTCCACTACTTTTTATCTGAATAAAAATGACTATATTAACTAAATATAACAATGGTGGCAATTTTAGCCTTTTATTAGCCAGTTATTATACATTCTTCCATAATAAATAACAGTCAAGGAGGCAGTGCAGTAGTCTTCTTGATTTTTTGATAAGTGCTCATGATAGGGAACAGGAATGTCACCATTCAGGAAAGTTAAATGACTGTTTAGGATTTGGACATTTATTTAAAAAAAAGACTGCTATAATAAAATCGTAGTCGCGATACAAAATAAAAAATAGGAGGTATTAATAATGAAGAACACAATTGAACAATTAGAAGTGATGGCTAATTTGAATCTTGAGAATACTGTCGGAGGTTATAGCGCAGGTGCTTGTTTTACTGATATTGTTTTGGGGGCAATAGATGGCATAGCATCTGGTGCTGCGGGAGGCGCACTAATTATGGGAATTGGCTATGGACTTGGTGATAAGACATGTCAAATTTTTTAGGATATTCTATTATCTTAGGGCTTTTTCTTGGTTTTACCTTGCTTTGTTATTTCGTCAAAAGAGACATACTCTATAAATATAAAACCTATTTTATTCTACTTTGGATTATTAGTTTAACCCCTTTGTTTAGTTTTATATTAGGTTGGATATTCCAGTGAGCGATTTCTGGATGAATAAACTTAAGCTTAAAGGAACGGTAAGTACTCTCAGCGACGGCATTAGCTCAGCGGTCTTACGCCAAACGACCGATACGTCAATGATTTTACGATTGAAAATGGACTTATTTTGCTTTTTTATCCAAATAAAAATGGTTATATTAATCAAACATAATCGTAAAAATATCTAACATTTTCTTGTTTATTTATCATATTGACTTTCATAAAAGGGGAAATCATTAAAATAAAGAAGACAGTAGCGGGATCTTCTTGATTTTTTTGATATGCATTCCTATTTCTGGATAGTGGTTCGTTTAGGAGAATAATGAGTAAGGGACAAATATTTGCCTCATATCTAACGTTTTATCTGCTCTTTTTATACAATAAATTGTAGATTTAACCGCTTTTCCTTTAAATTAATGACCTTTTTACCATTCAGGAAAGTTAAACGACTGTTTAGGATTTAGACATTTATTTAAAAAAATGATTGCTATAATAAAATCGTAGTCGCGATACGAAATAAAAATAGGAGGTGTTCAAAATGAATACAAAATTAGTTGAACAGTTTGAAGTTTTAAATGTTGAGAGTCTTTCAGTTGTTGAAGGTGGAGCCTTACCTCTGGGACCAGTTATCAAAGGGCTTGGGATCTATGTCGCTGGAAAAATTTTTGATGGCGTGGGAAAAGATAGCACAAAAAGTTGTCAACAAAATCCAAAGCAATGGTTTTGTTTTAAAGTTTAGTCCACCTTCAGGTAAAGTTACGAATGAATAATTTAAAATCTTTAATAATTCTATTTTTAATATATAGATTTTCAGTACTTATTATAGAAATCGTTTCGGAAATCTATCCTTTAACGATTTGGTTGAAAGAATTATCTACACTGATAATTACGATTATCGGCTCAGTTTGTTACTATAAATATATTGGAAAGGGAAAATGATGAGTGCAATACAGACAAAAGAAATTAGTGAATATCAACTAGCAATAATTTCTGGAGGGAAAGTTTGTTCTATAGGGGATCCAAGCTGTTGGATTTGGCCGACAACTAAAAAAATAATCGGATTGATAAGTAACTCACCTACTAAATCAGCTCCGAAATGTTTTCCAAGAAGTGCTTCTAACCCTGCACCTCCAGTTTTCTGTCCATAATTTTTATTCTATAATCAATTAATTACTATTTTAGTATTCTTATTAGTTTTTCTCTTACTAGAATTAAGAATTTTCCAAGACTTGTCAGCAGATGAGTCTTGGATTTTTACCATTCAGGAAAGTTAAATGACTGTTTAGGATTTGGGCATTTATTTTAAAAAAGACTGCTATAATAAAAACGTGGTCGCGACACAAAATAAAAAATAGGAGGTATTCAAAATGAATACAAATACACTAGAACAGTTTACAATGATGGATGAGATGGTACTTTCAGGTATTGAAGGTGGTAAAAATAATTGGCAAGCTAATGTCTCGGGTGTATTGGCTTCAGGTAGTGCAGGGGCTGCTATAGGCTTTCCGATTTGTGGAATGGCTTGTGGCTATATTGGGGCTAAAGCGGGTATCACTTTATGGACAGTAGCAACAGGGGCAACAGGTGGTTTTTAGAGGAGAGTATAATGATGAAAAAATATAAAGAATTAGCAACAAAGGCAAATTAAATGACGACTTACACAATTTTTATAATCTTATCTTCTGTTATAATTATTTTTACAACAATCCATGCCATCTATCAAAAAAAAGTTAATCATCTAACGCCTTTTTTATTCTTTTTAGTTTTCTATCAACTATCGTTATCAAAACAAACGACAAATATGTTATCAATTGTTACTTTATTAGCCTCTTTACTCGTTTATTTTGATAAAAAAGATTGAAAAGTGGATGACACGCCTGTGGAAGAAGATAATTTTTGAAAAGGGTTGCCTTTTCATTCTTTGCAAAATTTAGTAGTGGTGCTCTTCGTAATTTATTTGCGTAAGAATTAATATTGAAAAGACAAGTCTATTACAACACCTTTCACTTAAACTAAGACATACGAATCCTAGTCACCAGCTTACATTGGTGACTAGGATTTTTGATATTTTTACCATTTAGGACGTTTCGGTGACCATTCAGGATTTTAATAAAAAAATAACCAAATGTGAGTTACAATAAAAACGTGGTCGCGACACAAAATAAAAAGTAGGAGGTATTCAAAATGAATACAAATACACTAGAACGGTTTACAATGATGGATGAGATGGTACTTTCAGGTATTGAAGGTGGTAAATGCACATGGAGTGGACTTGGTAAAGCAGCGATTGGCACTGGAGCAGGAAATGGTTTGAGAATGGGTATCAAAACTGGAACTTGGCAAGGAGCCATTGGAGGAGCTGCAGGAGGAGCAATCATTGGTGGTGTCGGATATGGAGCAACTTGCTGGTGGTGATGCATGGATTTTAAAAGTTTTTTTATAGGATTAATAATTGGTTTTTTATTACCAGCTTTAGATAGATTTTTGATGAAGAAAAAATAAAAATAATATTCAGAAAGTTTTTTTAGTGCTTCAAGTCAGGAAAAGGAATAAACGTTTAGTCTTTGGAACTATTGCTAATAATTCAGTTATGAATGGATTAACAGGTGGAAATGCAGGTTGGCATTCGGGAGGTATTATTTAATATAATAAGAAATTCGAAGTATCATTGTTATTGCTTTATACATAAGCTTATTAGTCCGAATAAAAAATTTGAGATAAATCGATCTATAATGGAGGATTTGAATTTGAGTATCGTTAAATGGTTTTCAGGTGGGAAGGAGCGAAAAGATAACGCTTCAGAATTAATTCAGGATTTAATTTTAGATTTAAAAAGCAGTCCTAATACTAAGCAATTAGAACAATTACTTGTATCTTATAAAAAGGAACTAGATGAAGAAAAATCATCTGTCCCTTTTATCTTAAGTCGATTAAATGTATCAGTCTCAAAAATAATAAGTGAAAACAATATTTCTTTGACAAAGAGTCAGGCTGATATTTTAAAGAAACTAAGGACTTTATCGCACATTCGTTATGGATATTAATAGTAGCAGCTGGGACGCGGAATGTTCCACTAAGAACACATAGCTAAAATGCTTTCAGGTATTGAAGACAGAAAAATAACTGGCAAGTTAATGTCTTGGGTGCCTTGGTTTCAAGTAGTGCCTATATAGCATATAAGGCAAATTAAATGACGACTTACACAATTTTTATAGTTTTATCATCTTCTATAATTGTTTTTACGACTAGTCATGCTATTTATAGAAAAAAGTTCATCATCTAACGCCTTTTTTATTCTTTTTAGTTTTCTATCAACTATCGTTATCAAAATAAACGACAAATATGTTATCAATTGTTACTTTATTAGCCTCTTTACTCGTTTACTTTGATAAAAAAGATTGAAAAGTGGATGACACGCCTGTGGAAGAAGATAATTTTTGAAAAGGGTTGCCTTTTCATTCTTTGCAAAATTTAGTAGTAGTGTTCTTCGTAATTGTATTTGCGTAAGAATTAATATTGAAAAGACAAGTCTATTACAACATCTTTCACTTAAATTAAGACATACGAATCCTAATCACCAGCTTACATTGGTGACTAGGATTTTTGATATTTTTACCATTTAGGACGTTTCGGTGACCGTTTAGGATTTTAACGTAAAAATAAACAAATGAAAGTTATAATAAACATGTGCTTACGACACAAAATAAAAATAGGAGGTATGCAAAATGAATACAAAAGCAATGGAAAAATTTAACGATTTGAACTCTGCTGATCTTGCTATTGTAGAAGGTGGTGATGGGGGAGCGTCTTTATTATGGTTCTTGGTAGGTGGGGTTTATTCATACTATGCTAATGAAGCTACGGCTAGCTGTCGGAAAAATCCTAAACAATGGCACTGTATTAATATTAAATAATAGGAAGGAATAAGTAAAATGAGACAGGTAGAATTACAATCAGCAGAATTAGAAACTATTGTCGGTGGGAAAGTTTGTTCAGTATTTGATATTTTTTGTGTGATTGGAGAGGGGATAAAAAGTGGTAGCAAGGGGCCAGTTAAACCACCTACTTGTAGTTATCCTTCTGCTTGGAATCCAGCTCCAGTAATTAGGTGTTATTGAAGGAAATATTTATGAAAAAAATACTTATAATTGCTATACAAATACTAGTTTCGGCACCTTTCATTTATTATATTAGAGAAACTTTTGGTATATATAGTTTCATACATTGGGGGCTATTCCTCCTTATCTACTTAGTTAATCTCATCATTTATAAGAAAATTACACCTAAATAAGTTATCTCAATTTTATTAGTCACTCAATTATTGACAGTGTGTGGTAAATATAAAATTGGTTCTTAGTTTAATTTACTATGCAATTGATTTTATTATCAGACTCCTTCTCGAACGGTAGAATTTTCCCATTTAGGACAATTCAATGACCATTCAGGATTTTAATAAAAAATAACTAAATGTGAGTTACAATAAAAATAGGAGGTATTCAAAATGAATACAAATACACTAGAACAGTTTGAAAATATAGAAGCAGAAATGCTTTCAAATATCGAAGGTGGAAAGAATAATTGGGCTAGTAATGTTCTTAGGCTTGATGGCTCAATTTCAGCTGGATATGCTTTAGGTGCTGCAATTTGTTCCGGAACAGTTGTTGCTACGCCAGCATGTGGATATATTGGTGCAAAAGTAATTGGATCTGCATGGGCTGCAGCTACTAGTGCAACAGGTGGATTTTAAAAAGGAGACGATTTGATGAGTGAAGAATTTTTGACTATCGATGAAGCAGCTCTGGGAGTAATCACTGGAGGAAACAAAGCAGGGGATGTTGTCATATCAGCGACAGGTTGTGCGGCTACTGGCATAAAGTATGAAAAGTCTTTTGGTGTATGGGGAGCAGTAGTTGGTGGTGTAGGTGGAGCAGTCATCTGTGGTGGACTGACCTATGCTGCAAATTAATGAATTAAGTATCGTCGCTCTGTTTATTGTTAATTTTTTGAGAATTATTTATTCACTGATTAATGGCAAGAGTAACAACCTTATTATTCCACTAGTAGCCCTAGCAACCTCTTTAGGGTATTTGGGAGGACATAATCGCTTTCTTTTATTATTGACACTAATGTTTTCACTTTTATCATTATTTGATATTAAAAATGATTGGTAGTGTCAAGTAAGTTGTGTAAATGATAGCGTAAGTTATGATTGATTAAATTAAACAAGATAATCTAAAAATTAAAAAAGATATAGAGAATCAGGGATATTCTGGCTTAGCATGGTTAAGTAACGACTTGTCCTTTTATCTTTTAACATATCAATACAGAGCTCTTAAAGAAGTCATAGAGTTTGCGAGGAAAATTGTTAAAGGACCTCATAAAGAAAGAGGTAAATTAGCTACTTTACAGATGTTAGCTATGTCTTTATTTCAGCTTAAGTAATAGTCATAGAAAATCGGTTATGAGATAAATCGATCTATAATGGAGGATGTAAATTTGAGTATCGTTAAATGGTTTTCAGGAGGGAAGGAGCGAAAAAATAAGGCTTCAGAATTAATTCAGGATTTAATTTTAGATTTAAAAAACAGTCCTAATACTAAGCAATTAGAACAATTACTTGTGTCCTATAAAAAGGAACTAGATGAGGAAAAATCATCTATCCCTTTTATCTTAAGTCGATTAAATGTATCAGTCTCAAAAATGATAAGTGAAAACAATATTTCTTTGACAAAGAATCAGGCTGATATTTTAAAGAAAATAAGGACTTTATCGCACATTCGTTATGGATATTAATAGTAGCAGCTGGAACGCGGAATGTTCCACCAAAGACACATATCTAAAATGCTTTCAGGTATTGAAGACAGAAAAATAACTGGCAAGTTTATGTCTTGGGTGCCTTGGTTTCAAGTAGTGTCTATATAGCATATAAGGCAAATTAAATGACTTACACAGTTTTTATAGTTTTATCATCTTCTATAATTGTTTTTACGACTAGTCATGCTATTTATAGAAAAAAGTTCATCATCTAACACCTTTTTATTCTTTTTAGTTTTCTATCAACTATCGTTATCAAAACAAACGACAAATATGTTATCAATTGTTACTTTATTAGCCTCTTTACTCGTTTATTTTGATAAAAAAGATTGAAAAGTGGATGACACGCCTGCGGAAGAAGATAATGTTCTTGTCAAGATTTTCCAAAATTCCAAATGGTCTTCTTATCATCTTAAACGGTAAATGTTTACCATTCAGGAAAGTTAAATGACTGTTTAGGATTTTGTTAACAAATCCTGTTTATTGGTGATATACTTATGGAACAAGACAAAATGAGTGTATAGGAGATAAATCAATGACTAATGATAGCGAACAAATGTTGATTAGGATTTATGATCTGATTTTAGACCCATCAGTCAGTCAGGAAGAAAGAGATATTTTACGAGCCTTTATGTCCGAATTGGAACGTGGTAGTGACTACCAAATTAGTGTGATGCGGCTTGCGGAGGATTTGCGACAGCTGTCAGTAAACAAGCTTAAAGACTATAAAAAATTATCTCCAAATGTTGCCAGACTTTATCGTGAGATTGCCTATCGTGGTGAAAAATACTCAAATATCGCCAAGGGATTGATGAGCATAGGTTTATGGGGGCTTGGTAAATAATTTTAGGAGATTTCAGGTGGCGATTTTATATAGAAATGAACCTGTTTTGATTTGGAAAGTTAATCGAATGGAACCTTATCCAGACTGGGTTCAAGAAGCTTTTGATAAAAACATCATGGTTTGGGTTGATAATCATGTGAGGATTTTGATGGCTGCTTTACAACCATCAGCCATTGAAAATGCTAAAACAGGCGCTGTTGGTACGATGGCAGGTGGATTTGGTGGTTACGGGATGTATGTCTTGGCCTATCCAGGTGATTATCTTGATGTCACCAATCATCGTGTCATTTCTGAAAAAACGTTTCAAAAAGAATACCAACTCGTTGAAGAAGGGGAAACTAATGATGGAGAATTTAAAGACAGAATTGCAAGATAAATTGGTGAAAGTGATGAACGATCATCAGGTATAAGAAGAACATGAGTTATACCTATTAGTTGAGAATTGTGCATCTGAGTTAGAGAAGGCCAAAACGAAGCGCGATTTTTCGGCAATTGCAGCGCGGCTTAGCCAATCGATTTCTCTGTATCTGATTTGTCATCGTTATGAAGCCCCTAAGTCGGTTGTTGATTTTGGATCTTGGTTGGCTAAATATCCTAGTGTTGAGCGCGGTCATCTAGCGGCACCACAGATGTTGGCTCAGTCATTAGCTAGTTTGCTAAGGTAAGGCTACCGATGTATCATCAAGTGTTTGACTGGTGATTTCCGGAAATACCCTTTTAAAGCAATTAAGGAGTCGTTTTGAACGTAAGAAATGACACACCTGAGAGATTTATGACTTACCTGATTACTTGATTTTGGAGAAATTGTTCTGGACAGTAGTGATGGCGAATCCTATTGATAGGCAATTCTTGTTCTTTTTCTAGCAGATGAGTACGTTAGCTTGTCTAGCCAATCAAGAAACAGATCTCATTGACAGAGAAAATAGTTCTATTAGATTGAAGAAGAGTTCATTTAGAGCATTTTCTCCAATCTTTTTTTCTTGCTATTAAAACTAAAAAACAGAAACGTTGGTAAAAGGGATGTTGTGATGAACAAGTCTTCTAAAAGATTTCCAAAGGAACACATAACAAGAGGCTTGTTAGTGTTTTTAGAATTTTTAGCATCATGTAACAAGAACAGTCTATTTTGGATATAACATGTTTTGCATATTCACTAGGTTTTTGTTAAGTAACTCAGAAAAGTATTGTCTCATTACTTTTTCTTGAAGACTTTTCCCTTGTTTTAGTCTGCGATGCATTTTAGCATCGTTTCGCTTTTAGGAATGAATCCCCGGCTGTTGTTCTGAATATTCTGATAATATTTTGTAATGAGAGAGATAGTATATTGAATAGAGACTTATTCAAAACAATTTTCTTGAAAATACAACTAACTAGTAATAAAATAATCTCAGAACAAAGAATCGAGGTCTGATTAATGACGATTGAACTAGGAATAACAAGTTTTGGTGAAACAACTCCTTTGGAAAAAACGGGTGAACTCTTGAGTCACGCTCAACGTATTCGAAACTTAGTAGAGGAAATTGAGTTAGCTGACAAGGTCGGTTTGGATATTTACGCCATTGGTGAACACCATCGTGACGATTTTGCTGTTTCGGCGCCGGAGATTGTTTTAGCAGCTGGTGCGGTAAATACTAAGCGTATTCGCCTTTCAAGTGCAGTTACGATTTTGTCTTCCAATGATCCTGTTCGTGTTTATCAACAGTTTGCAACTATTGATGCCCTATCAAAAGGGCGTGCGGAAATCATGGTTGGACGTGGCTCATTTACTGAATCCTTCCCACTCTTTGGTTACGATTTACACGATTACGATGACCTATTTGATGAGAAGCTGGATATGCTTACTAAGATACGTGACAATACTGAACTAAGTTGGACAGGTAAACATACCCAAACGGTGGAAAAAGCTTTTGTCTATCCAAGAGCGACACAAGAAGACTTTCCGATTTGGGTAGCGACAGGTGGCAATTTGGATTCAACAATAAAAATTGCGGAGCGTGGTCTACCTATTGCCTATGCGACAATTGGTGGCAATCCTAAAGCTTTTGGTCAGTTAGCTGCTATTTATCGTGAAATAGCTAGTCGACATGGTCATGACTTGAGTCAAATGAAAATGGCTGCTCATTCTTGGGGGTGGATTGAAAAGGATACCCAATCAGCTATTGACCATTATTACTACCCAACCAAGACTGAAACGGATAATATCGGTAAGGACCGTCCACACTGGTCATCGATGACTTATGAGACTTACTTGCAACAAGTCGGCCCAGATGGTGCAATGTTTGTCGGTGATCCAGAGCATGTTGCCACCAAAATTATTGGGCTGATTGAAGCGCTTGGGCTCGATCGTTTCATGCTACATTTGCCAATTGGATCCATGCCTCATGAAGATGTATTGGAAGCTATTCGTCTCTACGGTGAAGAAGTAGCTCCCCTTGTTCGAGACTATTTTAAAGGAAAATGAGCTATTATTTCAGACAGTAACTCTTTTAAAATGAATGGAGTCGAAACTTGATCTGAGTTTTAGCTCAGGTTTTTACCTTTTATCATGTGAACTAAGACAGCGCTTCGAGATAAAAAGTATAGTCTTTTCTTTTTCTTTTCATCTTTTATTTGTTACAATGTTAGCAAACGTTGAAGACAAGGAGAAAAGACATGACACAAATCCCTAAAGTGATACTCAGAGATGGACAAGAAGTACCAGTTATCAAATTTGGAACGGTACATATCAAGGGACAAGTTGGTAAACTAGCGATTTTAGAGGCTATAAAAAATGGCTACCGTTCCATCGATACGTCAACCAATTACCATAACGAAGGTATCGTGGGCCAAGCTATTCGTGAATCAGGAATACCTCGTTCAGAATTTATTATCACCTCCAAGTTACCTGGTATGTTTCATAAATATGATGATGCGATGCTCAGTATCCAAGAGCAACTAGCTCGCTTAGGACTAACGTATATGGATGAATACCTTATTCATTGGCCGAATCCTAAGGATGGGCTTTATGTGGAAGCCTGGCAAGCCCTTGTTGATGCCCAAAAGCTTGGCTTCATCAAAACCATTGGGGTTTCGAATTTTGAAAAAGAACACTTAGATAACATTATTAAAGAAACAGGTATTGTCCCCGCTGTAAATCAGATTGAAATGTCTCCTTATTTTAACAATGACCAATTACATGCTTATCATCAAGAATTGGGGATCTCTTCTGAGGCTTGGAGTCCGACAGGGCGGCACATTAGTGATGTGAAAGAAAATGACACACTGGAAAAATTGGCTAAAAAATATGGCAAATCGACAACTCAAGTGATTCTGCGTTGGAACTACCAACGTGGCGTTATCAATGTTGTTAAAGCTTCTCAGTCAGCTCATCAACGTGAAAATGCGAACATTTTTGATTTTGAGCTCAGTGAGGAGGACATGCAAACTATTTTTGATTTGGACAAAGGGGAAGAGGGCCGTATCGAGGGGCAAAATCCCCATGAGTACCACGAATATGAGTAGAGAAGTAAGCGTGTAATCTCCAAAAAAGTTAGTTAAAGCTTTCGACTAGCCCATCGTTTAAGGAAAAAGAATAGAAGTATCTCAATTTGGTGCATTTGAGGCTGCTTCTATTTTTTTATTTTTAGGTGTCTCTATCTTAGTTTGATATAAAATTTAGAAAATTTGCATTTTTTTGAAAAATAGTCTTGTTTTCACATTTGTTTTCATGATATAATAAGCACAATTTTGATTTAGGAGGAATTCATGTGAAACAAACGCTATCACGAAAAGATTCATTTTTCATTGGCTCAATGCTTTTCGGTATCTTATTTGGAGCTGGTAATCTGATTTTCCCAGTTCATATGGGGCAAGAAGCAGGAGCAAGTATTTGGTCAGCCAATTTAGGGTTTTTATTGACAGCTATCGGCTTTCCTTTTCTCAGTATTATGGCAATCGGCCTTTCAGGAGGAGAGGGTGTCTTTCATTTAGCAAGTCGCGTTGCTAAACCGTTTGCCTACTTCTTCACTATTGCATTATATTTAGTGATTGGTCCTTTTTTTGCAATGCCGCGATTGGCTACAACGTCGTTTGAAATTGCGTTTGCTCCTTTTTTAAGCGAGGGAATGAAGACACCAGCGCTGGCTATTTATTCAGTGATCTTCTTTGGTTTAGCTTATCTGCTATCAAAAAAACCTGGTAAATTGATTGATATTATTGGAAAATACATCAATCCAGCCTTCTTATTGGTCCTGGGTGTTGTCCTCCTCTTTGTGATCTTCAGTCCACTAGGAACCGTCAAAACTGCGGTAGTAGGCCAAGCCTACCAGTCTGCTCCTTTTTTAAAAGGTTTTATTGAGGGTTACAATACACTTGACGTTTTGGCTGGCTTGGCTTTTGGTATTGTTGTCATTACCGCTCTTAAGCAAAAGGGAATTACTCAACCAAAATCACTTGCCATTGAGATGACAAAATCAGGCTTGATAGCTATGGGACTTATGGGGCTCATCTATACGCTACTTGCCTATGCAGGAACCACAAGTCTAGGTGGTTTTGACATCAGTGAAAATGGTGGAATTGCACTGGGACAAATAACAGCTCATTATCTTGGTGCTTTTGGCAGCATTATGCTTGCGCTTATCGTTTTTCTCGGTTGTTTTAAAACGTGTATCGGATTGGCAACAGCTTGTTCAGAAACCTTTAACGAACTTTTCCCAAGCAAACCTTATGGCTTTTATTTGATGATTTTCTCAATTCTACCAGCTATTATTGCAAATGTTGGTTTGACACAAATCATCCAGTTATCACTCCCAGTTTTGATGTTTATTTATCCTTTAGCCATTGTATTGATGTTACTGGGAATTGCGTCGGCTTGGTTACCTTTATCACAAAAAGTTTACCGTTCTGTGATTGTGTTTACCCTCTTAGCAGCTATTGTAGATGGATTAAATGCAACACCAGCACTCATCCATAATCTAGCGCCAGTTCAAGGAATCATTAGCTTTGCTGCAAAAGTGTTGCCATTTTTTGAACTAGGGATGGGTTGGATCTTGCCCGCCTTAGTGGGGCTCGTGGTAGGTATCATCTGGCAACAATTTGGCAGAGAAACGATAACAGCTTACCGCTAATAAAGACGGTTACTGGTTTAAAACTTAGTAAGAGCATTCAACAAATCAAGGAAACAGCTAGTAACAAGTTCCAATCGTATCAAAAAGTCATTGTGCCTTCTTTTCTGAGAGATGGAGTACCGTTCTCTTTCACGCCCAACCTATGAAGACAGGTGTCATCATATCTTTGAAAATGAGGGATGATTCGACTTTCGTGCAAATGTGATGACATTATCTCGAAAAATGTATGTATCTAGAACACAGTTACATGCATTTTTTCATGCATATGGTCTATTACCCTTTCTATTGACCTAGTAAAATGACGCTATTTAAGCTATAATAATGGAGTTATGGAAAATCAAAATCTTAGTAAAATTACCCAAGAATTGGGGTTAAACAGTCAGCAAATTGAACAAGTTTTAGCCTTGACGGCAGAAGGAAATACTATTCCTTTTATTGCTCGTTACCGGAAAGAAAAAACAGGCAACCTTGATGAAGTTCAAATCAAAGCTATTATCGATTTGGATAAGTCCTTGACAGCTCTATCGGATCGAAAAGAGACCGTTCTTGCCAAAATTGAGGAACAAGGTAAGTTAACCGATCAACTTCGTCAAGCTATCCAGGCAGCTGGAAAATTAGCTGATGTTGAGGAACTTTATTTACCTTATAAGGAAAAACGCCGTACCAAGGCGACTGTTGCGCGTGAAGCAGGGTTATTCCCATTGGCCCGACTTGTATTACAAAATATTCCCAATCTCGAAAAGGAAGCAGAGAGCTTTATCACTGATGGCTTTGAAACAGCCGAAAAAGCCCTAGCAGGTGCTTGCGATATCTTAGTAGAGGCCTTGTCAGACGATAATAAACTGCGCTCATGGACTTATAGTGAGATTTGGGCTCATAGCCAATTGAGGTCTCAACTCAAAGATTCAGAAGCTGACGATAAGCAAATCTTTCAAATCTATTATGATTTTGAGGAGGCTGTGGAAACCATTCAGGGTTATCGTGTTCTTGCTCTTAACCGTGGTGAAAAATTGGGAATCCTAAAAGTTAGTTTTGAGCACAATATTGAGAAAATGCTGCGTTTCTATGAAGCTCGATTCAAGGAAAAAAATGATTACATTCGTAAGATTGTTCAAGACGCTTGTAAGAAAAAAATTGTTCCGGCCATGGAGCGTCGTATTCGCACAGAATTAACAGAAAGTGCCGAAGATGGTGCCATTAATCTCTTTTCAGAAAACCTTCGTAATCTGCTGTTGGTATCGCCACTAAAAGGCAAAGTGGTTCTTGGTTTTGATCCTGCCTTTCGTACAGGGGCAAAATTAGCGGTTGTTGATCAGACAGGAAAGTTAATGACAACACATGTTATTTACCCAGTACCACCGGCAAGTCAAGCAAAGATAGCAGCTGCTAAAAACGAGTTGGCAGAGCTTATCCAAACTTATGCTATTGAAATCATTGCCATTGGTAATGGAACAGCTAGCCGTGAAAGCGAAGCTTTTGTCGCAGAGGTTCTTAAAGATTATCCACACGTTTCTTATGTTATTGTGAATGAGTCTGGTGCGTCTGTCTATTCAGCTTCAGAACTAGCTCGCCATGAATTTCCTGATTTAACGGTTGAAAAACGTTCGGCTATTTCCATTGCACGTCGCCTCCAAGATCCGCTAGCGGAATTGGTAAAAATTGATCCCAAATCCATCGGTGTTGGTCAATACCAACACGATGTTAGTCAGAAAAAACTAGCAGAAAATCTTGATTTTGTAGTGGATACCGTGGTTAACCAAGTTGGTGTCAATGTCAACACAGCAAGTCCAGCTCTCTTGGCTCATGTCTCAGGACTTAATAAGACCATATCTGAAAACATTGTCAAATACCGTGAAGAAAATGGTGCGATTGCATCTCGTTCGGAAATTAAAAAGGTTCCTCGTCTTGGGGCTAAAGCCTTTGAACAGGCGGCAGGTTTCCTCCGTATTCCAAATGCAAAGAATGTCCTTGACAATACAGGGGTGCACCCAGAAAGTTATGGCGCTGTTAAGGCTCTCTTTGAACAGCTTGATATCCAAGATTTGGATGATTCTGCAAAGGCTAAATTACAAGCTTTAACTATTGCTGATACAGCTAAGCAGCTGGAGCTTGGCCAAGAAACGCTGAAAGACATCGTTCAAGACCTTCTCAAACCTGGTCGTGATCTCCGAGATGACTTTGAGGCTCCGGTTCTTCGTCAAGATGTTCTTGATATCAAGGATTTGACCATTGGTCAGAAGTTACAAGGAACTGTCCGTAATGTTGTGGATTTTGGGGCTTTCGTTGATATTGGCCTTCACGATGATGGTCTTATCCACATTTCACAAATGTCTAAGTCCTTTGTCAAACATCCAAGCCAAGTCGTTTCCGTCGGTGATATTGTGACGGTCTGGGTATCAAAACTTGATCCTGAGCGTGATAAAATTAACCTTTCTTTGGTAGATCCTCGTGAATCTAACTGATTTCGTTAAACAGGTCTCACTGGAAGACTTTGGTTGGCACTTTCGTCATCAAGCTTACTGGAATAAGCGTCTGAGAACGACAGGAGGCCGATTCTTCCCCAGTGATGGTCATCTGGATTTCAACCCTAAACACTTGGAGGTATATGGGAAAGCAATTTTTCGACAGATTGTGCGCCATGAATTGTGCCATTATCATCTTTATTTTCAGGGAAGAGGGTACAAACACCAAGATCGGGACTTTAAACAGTTATTAAAGCAAGTCGATGGACTTCGCTTCGCACCTAAGCTTCAAGAAGTTACCTATAGACATCGTTATACTTGCCAAAATTGTGGACAAGTCTACCCGCGCAGACGACGGATTGACCTAAGAAAGTACCGTTGTGGTCAGTGCCGAGGTAGGTTAAATGAGGAAAATACTGCAAATCAGTCGTAAGGCTGATTTGTTTTTTTCTGCTTTGATTTATACTTATATTGTGAAAATACAGGACCAGATTAATGGTCAAAAGGAGAGTATGATGGAGGATCAATTTTATCGATTGAAACGTGGACGAGTGTTGGCAGGAGTACTTGCCGGTCTATCAGATAAGTTCAATTGGGATCTTAATTTGGTAAGAGCACTTTTTGTAATATCTTGTTTATTTGCACAGTTTCCAATTTTTATCTATATTGTGCTAGCTATCTTTTTACCTTATAAAGAAGACACCGAAAGAGACCGTTTTGGCAGCAGCAAACGTCGCCGTAAAAACGCTAGATCGGTTGATTCTGATAATGATGGTTGGTATTGGTAAGTCTGCCAAAGAGCCCTTTAAGCATAGTTAGCTCATAAGAGGCCGAGCTATCACTTTTAGCAGTTTAGTTATCTTGTTTTGAAGATAAATAGTAAGATCAACCGATTGATAAAGATAAGAGGAGACAAGATCGTTTTGTCATCATTTCTAGCTGACTAGTTTTACTTTCTGAGAAATGGCAATCCTTTTTCTGAAAGTAGGTGAGCGCTTACTTTTAGGTGAAAATATGATATAATGTTCTGAAATAAAGCTTTTAGTTAAGGAGAACTTATGTCTGTTACCGTTCAAATGCTGGTAGATAAAATCAAGTGTGATATTATCTATGGTGATGACGCATTACTGGCTAAAAAAATAACGACTTCAGATATTTTAAGACCCGGTCTTGAAATGACAGGTTATTTTGATTACTATGCCCCTGAGCGTGTGCAATTGGTAGGGATGAAAGAATGGTCCTATTTAAATGCCATGACGGCTCATAACCGCTTTCAGGTCTTGAGTGAGATGTTAAAACCTCAGACACCTGCTATTATTATATCTCGTGGTTTGACAGTTCAGGAAGAAATCATTCAAGCAGCTAGTATCAATGGCGTTGCTGTTCTCTCCAGTGACGTA